>JBKCXU010000079.1:0-56955 GCA_046316025.1 Betaproteobacteria bacterium
CCTCGATGTTGGCCGCCGCGGCGACCGCCTGCGCGCGGTGCGGCTTGGCGTCGAAGCCGCTGCCGCGGTGGACCAGGTGGACCTTGCGGCAGAAGCGCGACAGCACCAGCGCCGACTGCAGCGCCGAGTCGCCGCCGCCCACCACCACGGTGTCGAAGACTTCATGCTCGCTCATCGTCACTCTCCTCCCGCCGCGGCGTAACCGCCGGCAGCCACCAAAGTCTTGCGCCGGTCGCGCGGGCGCGGCAGCGCCACGTGCGCAGCCAGCCACGCCGCCCAAAGGAACAGGCCGGCCTCAAACAGGAACACGCTGCCGTAGCCGAGTTCGACCGAACCCAACAGCCAGCGCATCGCGTCGCTCGCCGCCGCGCCGGCAAAGCCGCCGAGCGCGAACGCCACCGCCTGCGTGCCGCCCCACAGCCCCATGCGCAGGCCCTCGCGACCCGGCGTGCCCTGGCTGGCAAGGCTCATCATCGCGGCGATGGCGGCGATGGCAAACGCGCCGTTGCCGAAGCCCAGCGCAAAGACGACTTCGCGCAGCGGCCAGCCGGGGCCGGCGGCCGCGCCCGCGGCGATCGCCAGCAGCGCCGCCGCCGAGGCGAGGCAACCGCCGACGATCCAATGCCGCAGCGGCCCGAGCCAGCGCCCACCGATCACGCTCGCACCCACCGCCAGCGCGATCATCCCGGCCAGCACGCCGCCGTGCTGCACACTGGCCAGCGCCGTCGATTGCCCCGGCGTGAAGCCGAACACCAGCCCCGCATACGGCTCCAGGATCAAGTCCTGCATGCTGTAGGCCAGCATCGAGGCGAAGATGAAGAGCGTGAAGCGCCGCGTCTCGCGCTCGGCCAGCACTTCGCGCAACGCCGGCATGAAGCGCGGGCGAGCGCCCGCCGGCACGGGCGCCTGCGTTACGTGCAGGTCGCGCTCGACCCCCCAGACCGCCACCAGCGTGACCGCCACCGCCAGCACGCCGACCACAGCGGTGATCGTCACCAGCCGCGCGGGGGTGTACGGGTCCAACACCTGCCCGACCACCGCGGTGGTGACGATGAAGCCGCAGATCATCATCACCCAGGTGGTGGTCGCTGCCGCGGCGCGGCGCTCGGGGGCGACGCACTTGGCGAGCAGCACCAACAGCCCGGTACCGGCAGCGCCGCTGCCCAGGCCGATCAATCCGAACGCGAGTATCGCCAGGGCGATGCCCGCGGCGGGTTGAGACTGCATCCAGGCAATGGCCAGCGCCGCCAGCACGCCACCCGCTGCCAGCACGGCCATGCCGCCGACGATCCACGGGGTGCGCCGCCCGCCCACGTCCGAGCCGTGTCCCATTCGCGGGCGCAGCATCTGCAAGACGTTGTGAAACGCGACCAGCGCGCCGGGCAGCATCGCCGGCAGCGCGAGTTCGACGACCATCACGCGGTTCATCGTCGAGGTGGTGAGCACGACGATGGCGCCCAGCGCCGTTTGCACCAGCCCCAGGCGCACGATGCCGGGCCAACCGAGTGTCGCGGCGTTCATGCGCCCTCCTGCGCCAGCGTGTGCAGCGCCATTGCCGCGGCCAGCATGCCGAGCACGTAGAAGTTGACGCCGATGGCGGAAAGCCACAGCGCGCGTTCGCGCGGGGCCTTGAGAAAACGCACCATCAGCGCCAGTTGGATCGCCAGCAACACGGCCACCGCGGCCGCATTCCACGGCCGTTCCCACCCGACCAGCAGTGCGACCACCGCCGCCTGCGGCACCGCCATGAAGGCGCAGGCCACCCAGCCGGCTCTGCGCTCGCCCAGTTGCACCGGCAGCGAGCGCACGCCCATGCGGTGGTCGCCTTCGATGGACTTGAAGTCGTTCAAGGTCATGATCCCGTGCGCGCCGATGCTGTAGAGCGCCGCCAGCGTAAAGATGCGCGCGTTGGGCAGGGCGCCGGCCAGCATCACCGCCGCGCCGGTGATCCACGCCAGCCCCTCGTAAGAGAAGCCCACTGCCGCGTTGCCCCACCAGCCGTTGCGCTTCAGGCGCAGCGGCGGTGCGCTGTACATCCACGCCAGCAGCAGGCCCAGCGCGGCGGCAGTGAAGCCCCACAGCCCGAGCTGCGTGGCCAGTGCCAGCGACAGCAGCGTCCAGATGACGGCGATGTACAGCCCCCAGCGGCCGGGGATGCGGCCGGAGGGGATCGGCCGCTCCGGCTCGTTGATTGCATCGACGTGGCGGTCGAACCAGTCGTTGACCGCCTGGCTGGTGGCGCACACCATCGGCCCGGCGACGATCACGCCGATAACGACGATCGGCCAGCGGTCGGCCGGCTCGACTCCAGAGGACACCACGCCGCAGCCGAAGGCCCACATCGGCGGAAACCACGTGATCGGCTTGAGCAGTTGCAAAACTGCGGACGCCTGCGGCAGCGGATAGGCATTGGTCGCCATCAGGCGACAGTAAAACTTGACACTGAGAGTGTCAACAAAGATTTACGTCGTGCTGACGGTACTTTGCGCTTCGGCAAATGCCGAGGGTGGTGGGCTAGGACGCAGTGGCGTCCGTTTCGGCCTCGTCCTCGGCGCCGATCAGCCCGTAGCGCCGCAGCTTGACGTACAGGCTCTGCCGGCTCAGGCCCAGCATTTCCGCGGCGGAGGCGCGGTTGTCCTTGGTCAGTTCGAGCGCGGCTTCGATGCACAGCCGCTCGATCACGTCGGTCGTGTCGCGCACCAGGTCTTTGAGCGGCACGCGGCCGATCAGCTCGGTCAGTTGCGCCACCGAGTGCGGCAGCTCGCGCCCGCGGGCGTCGGCCGCCGTCCGGTTGCCGGCATGGCGCAGGGCAAAACCCAGGCAGGGCGGATCGCCGTTGGGGACCGACACCGCGGAGATCTCCACCTCGGTGGTCGAGCCGAACTGCCCGCGCACGGCGGTGGAAAACGAGCGCACCACGCCGTGCTGGCGCAGGTTGGACAGCAGCACCTCCAGATCGACCCCCGGCCGGCCGAGCCAGCGCGACAGCGGCTCGCCGCGCGTCTGCGCCTCGGAACCCATCTGCGTGAGGTCGAGGAAGGCGGCGTTGGCGGTCAAGACCTGGCCGTTCGGGTCCGTCACGACGAAGCCGTCGGGCAGTTGATCGACCACCTCGAGCAGGCGCGAGCGGATCGGCGAGACCATCGTCGCGCGCGCATCGCCGGCCAGCGGCGACAGGCGCACGAGGAAATAGCTTGCCGCCTCCTGCCGGAACAGCGAGGCCGACACCAGAAGCCGCTGCCGGCCATCGGCGGCGCGCGCGACGATGTCTTCCGCGTTGCCGGCCACGCGCAGGCCGGCCAGCAGGTCCTGCACGGCGCGCTGGCCGTCGGCGTCGATGCCGAGCGGAAACACGCGCCCGACAAGCCGCTTGCTGCTGTCGCCGAGCAGGCGCAGCGCGGCCGGGTTGGCTTCGGCGATCTTCATCGTTGCGGCATCGACGATCAGCACCGCCTCGGCCGCCAACTGAAACAACAGGCGGTAGCGCGTCTCGGCGTGGCGCAGGCGCGAGTACTCGCGCTCCATCGTCCGTTGCGAGTCCATCAGCTGCTGCTGCAACTGCGACACCGCGCGCAGGTCGCGGCCGAAGGCGAGCAGCGCACCGCGCCGCGGCAGCCGCACCGTGCAATACAGCACCGGCAGATCGGCGGCGCCGGCCACCGGGTGGTTGACCTGGCGCCAGCGCGGGGCCACGGCGGGCTCGACCGGCTCGCGCAGCAAGGCCTCGACCTTGGGTCGGCTTTCGACCGTGACCGTATCGATCCACGGCTTGCCAATCCACAAGCGCTCGGCGTCGAGCGGCAGGTCGGCCGCGGCAACGGCCAGATCGCGGATCGTGCCGGATTCGTCCAGCACCAGCGCCACGTCGGCTGCGGCGGTCACGAGGCGTGCCGCTGCGTCCGCGTCCAGGGTGCCGAGGGTCTGGCGCGGGGTGTCGAAGGGTTTCACGGGAGCGGCGCCGTCAGGCCACAGGCGCGATCAAAGAGTCGAGAGGTTCAGGGTTGCGCCCTCTGGCTGGCGCGGGTGGCGTCCACGCTGGCGACGAAGGCCTGCGCCAGCCGGACGGCGCCGCGTCCGTCCTGGGCAATGCCGTCGGCCCCGAGCGTGGCGACCAGATCGGGCTGCGTCACGCACAGCGGCCCGCCCAGCAGGAGGCCGACCTCGGGATTGCGGGAGGCGCGCCGCACGATCCGCAGCAGCGCCACCGCCGCGCGAAGGCGCGACTCGGAGCCGATCGACAGGCCGACCACGTCGAAGCGCTCTTCCCGCACCCGGTAACCGAGCTCCCGCGCCGAGCCGGACAGCTCGAAGGCGATATCCCAGCCGGCGCGACGGAAGAACTCGCCCGCCACCGACAGGCCGAAGGTGTGTTGCTCGCGCGAGGCCACCGCCAAAAGGATGCGCGGGCCGTGCTCGACCGGGTGCTGCTCTTCAATGACCGCCATGCTCAACTGGTGCACCAGTTGCTGCAAGCGGCACAGGCCGATGGTCACCTCGGAAAAGCCGCACAGATCGTCTTCCCACATCTGGCCGAGGCGCCGCGCCGCGGGGGCGAACAGATCGAGGTAGATCGCATCGAGTGTGGCGCCGCGGCTGCGATAGGCCTCGACATAGCGGTTCAGCTCGGCGATATCCGCATGCTGCAGCAGGTAGCGAACGAAGCTTTCCACGTCCGGCGGCGGGCCGCCGCGGTCCGACGCCGCCGGCAGCACGGGCGTGCCTTCGCCGCGGTGGGCGAGCATCAGCCGCGGCACGACCTCGCCTTCGATCGTGCGCACCAGCCGTGCCAGCCAGTCGCCCGACGGCACGGCCTTGCCGGCATCGTTGGTCTCCGGAACCGCCTTGTCGGGGCAGTCCCACAACAGCTCTCGTGGTATCGGGCCAGCCATCAGTATCTCCCGGACTGCTTGGCGCCAAGGTCCCACTGCCTGGCGCCAGCCGCCGCGCGCTCCTTGCCCATCCGGGCGCGCATTGCCAGTTGCTCTGACGGCCATGGCACTCTCTCCCGGCCGCCGACAAATTGGAGCGCAAGACGCGCCCCGAATCAATAGCTGCCTCGCCAGCAATGCTACCTCCAATGGCATCCAAGTTGTCAAGCAAAAATTACGTCTATTTTAGTTGACAGTCGTTGGGGTGCGGATCTAGAGTGCCTCTACCGGAGAAAAGCCGCCCATCGCCCGATGGGCGACCGCAAGCGCGCCGGCCAAGGAGAACGATGACCAGGGATCGTGCCCCGGCTGCCCCGCCGGCACCGCTCTATACGACCGAGGAGCGGCGCCGGCGCGACGCCACCGCGTGGACGATCGTGCAGGGGGTGCTGGCGCCCGTGCAGTTCCTCGTCTTTCTGGTGAGCCTCGCGCTGGTGCTGCGCTTTCTCGCCACCGGGGAGGGGCTGGCAGCGGCGACGGTATCGGTCGTCGTCAAGACGCTGGTGCTGTACACGATCATGGTCACCGGTTCGATCTGGGAAAAAGAGGTCTTCGGCGTCTATCTCTTTGCGCGGTCGTTCTTCTGGGAAGACGTGTTCAGCATGCTGGTGCTCGCGCTGCACACCGCCTACCTTGCGGCCTTGTTGACCGCCGCCGTCGATGCCCGCGGGCAGATGCTGATCGCGCTGGCCGCCTACGCCGCCTACGCCATCAACGCCGGGCAGTTTCTGCTCAAGTTCCGCGCCGCGCAGCGCAGCCGCCCGGCGCAGGGCGACGACGCGGCCTGGGTGGCCACGCCATGAACGACCTGTCGGTAGCGCAGCGGCTGACGCCGGCCCCGATCCCGGTGCTGCGCGAGCGCGGCCAGCGCGAGGTGTTCTGTGGCTTGACCAGCATCGTCTGGCTGCATCGCAAGCTGCAAGACGCCTTTTTCCTCGTTGTCGGCTCGCGCACCTGCGCGCACCTGCTGCAAAGCGCGGCGGGCGTGATGATCTTTGCCGAACCTCGATTCGGCACCGCGATCCTGACCGACCGCGATCTGGCGGGCATCGCCGACGCCAACGACGAACTCGACCGCGTAGCGCTCGAGCTGCTCGCGCGGCGGCCGGACATTCGTGCGTTGTTCCTGGTCGGCTCCTGCCCCTCGGAAGTCATCAAGCTCGATCTGCCCAAAGCCGCCGAGCGGCTCAATGCCCGGCTGCTGCCGCAAGTGCGGGTGATCGCGTTTTCCGGCTCCGGCATCGAGACCACGTTCACGCAGGGCGAGGACAAGGCGCTGACTGCGCTGGTGCCACTGCTGCCGGCGACCACGGACAAGCAACTACTGATCGTCGGCTCGCTGGCCGAGGTCGTCGAAGACCAACTTTCGCGGTTGCTGCGGCAACTGGGGATCGAGAACTTCGCCTTCCTGCCGCCGCGCCGCGCGACTGAACTGCCCGCGGTCGGGGCCAACACGCTGCTGCTGCCCGCGCAGCCCTACAACGGCGAGGCTGTGCGCGCGCTGCTGGCGCGCGGTGCCACGCTGCTCGAAGCGCCGTACCCGCTCGGTGTCGAAGGTACGACCGCCTGGCTGGCGGCAGCGGCCGCTGCGTTTGGCGTGCCGCGCGAGCGTTTTGCGCAGGCGATCGCGGCGCCGGCGGAGCGGGCGAACGTGGCGCTCGCGCGCTATCGCGAAAAGCTCGCCGGCTTGTCGCTGTTCCTGCTGCCGGACTCGCAACTGGAGATTCCGCTTGCGCGCTTCCTGCACCGCGAACTCGGCATGCGCCTGGCCGAGGTCGGCACGCCGTATCTGGATCGGCAGATGGTCCAGGCGGAACTCGCGCTGCTGCCCGCTGGCGTGACGATTTCCGAAGGCCAGCATCTGGAACGCCAACTCGATCGCCTGCGCGCGGCGCGGCCCGATCTGACGTTGTGCGGGCTGGGGCTCGCGAATCCGCTGGAGGCCGAGGGCTACACGACCAAGTGGTCGATCGAAACCGTGTTCACACCGATCCAGGGTTTCGATCAGGCGGCCGATCTGGCCGAACTTTTCGCGCGTCCGCTGGCGCGGCGGGCGCGGCTGGCGGTCTGACATGCAACTGACCCTCTGGACCTACGAAGGCCCGCCGCACGTCGGCGCGCTGCGGGTGGCCGCGTCGATGCGCGACGTGCATCTGGTGTTGCACGCGCCGCAGGGCGACACCTATGCCGATCTGCTGTTCACGATGATCGCGCGGCAGGACAAGCGCCCGCCGGTGTCCTACACGACCTTCCAGGCGCGCGATCTGGGCGGTGACACGGCCGAGATGGTCAAGGTCGCCGTGCAGGAAGCCTACGAGCGCTTCCAGCCCAAGTTGATGCTGGTCGGTGAATCCTGCACCGCCGAGTTGATTCAGGATCAGGCGGGCACGCTCGGCCGCTCGCTTGGGCTGCCGGTACCGGTGGTGGCGCTGGAACTGCCCGCGTACTCGAAGAAAGAAAACTGGGGTGCCGCCGAGACGCTGTACCAGGTGGTGCGCGCGGTGCTGGCGGACCAGGTGCCGACGCCGGGTGCCGCGCGCGAACGCGCGCCGGGGCCGCCGCGCGCGAACATTCTCGGGCCGACGCAACTGGGCTTCCGTTGTCGCGACGACGTGGCCGAGGTGCGCAAGCTGCTCGCCGCGCTCGGCATCGAAGTCAATGTCGTGGCACCGCTCGGCGCTTCGCCCGAAGACATCGCCCGGCTGCCGCTAGCTGACTTCAACATCGATTTGTACCCGGAAATCGCGCGCACCACCGCGACCTGGCTGCAACGCAGCTTCGGTCAGCCGTACACCAAGACCGTGCCGATGGGTGTGGGGGCGACCCGCGCTTTCATCGCCGAGCTCGCGCAACTGGCGGGCGTGGACGCCGCGCCGCTGCTGGCACAGGAACACGTCGGTGCCGCGTCGCTAGCCGCGTCGCAATCGAGGTTGCCCTGGTACTCGCGCTCGGTCGATGCGACCTATCTGACCGGCAAGCGCGTCTTCATCTTCGGCGATGCCACCCATGCGATCGCCGCGGCCAAGGTCGCGGCCGAGGAAATCGGCTTCACCGTCGTCGGCCTGGGCACTTACAGCCGCGAGTTCGCGCGCGAAGTGCGCGAGGCGGCGCGCGGTTTTGGGCTGGAGGCGCTCGTCACCGACGACTATCTGGAAGTGGAAGCCGCGATCCGCGCCGCCACGCCGGAACTGGTGCTGGGCACGCAGATGGAGCGGCACATCGCCAAGCGCCTGGGCATCGCCTGCGCGGTGATCTCCACCCCGATCCACGTGCAGGACGTACCGGCGCGGTACAGCCCCGTGTATGGCTTCGAAGGTGCGAACGTGCTCTTCGACAGCTGGGTGCACCCGCTGGTGATGGGACTGGAAGAGCATCTGTTGCAGATGTTCCGCGAGGACTTCGAGTTCCACGGCGAAGCGGCGCCCTCGCACCTGCACGGCGCGGGCGCGGCTGCGCCCGCTGCGCCGCAGCCCGCCCCGGCGGAGCCGACCCCGCTCGCCTGGACGCCCGACGGCGAACTGGAGCTGAAGAAGATCCCGTTCTTCGTGCGCGCCAAGGCGCGAAGGAACACGGAGCGATTCGCGCAAGAGCGCGGAGTGAAGAGCATTACGGTCGAAACGCTGTATGAAGCCAAAGCGCACTACAGCCGCTGACTCTGCCGCCACCCTGGTGGCCGTAGCCTCGCCCGTGCCGGTGCGGGTGGTGGTCGTCACGCTCGACAGCCATCTGGCGAGCGCCACCGAGCGCGCTCAGCACACGCTGCTGCGCGAGTTGCCCGGCCTGCGGCTGTCGCTGCACGCCGCTTCCGAATGGGGCGACGATCCGGCCGCGCTGGAACGCTGCCGCGCCGACATCGCACAGGGCGACATCGTGATCGTCACCATGATGTTCATGGACGATCACATCCAGGCGGTGCTGCCGGCGCTGCAAGCGCGGCGCAACGACTGCGACGCAATGGTCGTCTGCCTGGCGGCTACCGAGGTCGCCAAACTCACAAAGCTGGGCCGCTTCGACATGAGCGCGCCGGCCGGCCCGGTGCTGAGCCTGCTCAAGCGCCTGCGCGGTGGCCGCAAGGAAGGCGAACCCAAGACCGCCAGCAACGGCGAAGCGCAGATGCGCATGCTGCGCCGGCTGCCGAAGATCCTGCGCTTCGTGCCCGGCACGGCGCAGGACGTGCGCGCGTACTTCCTCACCATGCAGTACTGGCTGGCGGGGTCGGACGACAACGTCGCCAATCTCGTGCGCTTCCTGGTCGACCGCTATGCCGACGGTGCGCGCCGCGTGCTGCGCGGCCAGTTGAAGCCGCAGGCGCCGGCCGACTACCCGGACGTGGGCGTCTACCACCCGCGCATGAAAGGCCGCATCGGCGAGCGCGCGGAGGCGCTGCCGGGCATCGCGACCGGCAAGGGCACGGTCGGGCTGCTGGTGATGCGCTCTTATGTGCTGGCCGGCAATGCCGGCCACTACGACGGCGTGATCGCCGCTCTGGAAGCGCGGGGCCTGCGCGTGATCCCCGCCTTTGCCAGCGGGCTGGACGCGCGGCCGGCGATCGAGAAGTTCTTCATCCGCGACGGGCGCCCCGCCATCGACGCGCTGCTGTCGCTTACCGGCTTCTCGCTGGTGGGCGGCCCGGCCTACAACGACGCGCGCGCCGCCGAAGAGGTGCTGGCGCGGCTCGACGTGCCGTATCTGGCCGCGCATTCAGTGGAGTTCCAGACGGTCGAGCAATGGGCCGGGTCCGACCGCGGCCTGATGCCGGTGGAGGCGACGATGATGGTCGCGATCCCCGAGCTCGACGGCGCCACCGGGCCGATGGTCTACGGCGGCCGCGGCAGCCATGGTGAGCAGTGCCAAGGCTGCGCCAAGCGCTGCACGGTCGAAGCCTTCGACCGCCGCCGCGACATGGCGTTTTGCACGGAGCGCGTGGACATGCTGGCCGCCCGTGTCGAGAAGCTGGTGCGGCTGCGCCGCGCCGTGCGCGCCGAGCGCAAGCTGGCCGCGGTGCTCTTCAACTTCCCGCCCAACGCCGGCAACATCGGCACCGCCGCGCATCTGTCGGTGTTCGCCTCCCTGCACCATCTGATGCAGGCGCTGGCCGCCGATGGCTACCAGGTCGAGGTGCCGGCCAGCGTGGACGAGTTGCGCGAGCGCATCCTGCACGGCAACGCGGCGCGCTTTGGCGCGGTGGCCAATGTGCATGCGCGCATTGCGACGGACGACCACGTCCGTCGCGAAAAACACCTCGCCGAGATCGAGCGCGCCTGGGGCCCGGCGCCCGGCAAGCAGCAGGCCGACGGTGCCAGCATCCACGTGCTGGGCGCGCAGTTCGGCAATCTGTTTGTCGGTGTGCAGCCTTCTTTCGGCTACGAAGGCGACCCGATGCGGTTGCTGTTCGAAAAAGGCTTCGCGCCCACGCATGCCTTCAGCGCGTTCTACCGCTGGCTGCGCGAAGACTACGGCGCGCATGCGGTGCTGCACTTCGGCACGCATGGCGCGCTGGAGTTCATGCCGGGCAAGCAGGCTGGGTTGTCCGGCGCTTGCTGGCCGGACCGGCTGATCGGCGATCTGCCGAACCTGTACCTGTACGCGTCGAACAATCCGTCCGAAGGCACCATCGCCAAGCGCCGCGCCGCCGCCACCCTGGTGAGTTATCTGACGCCGCCGATCGCGCAGGCGGGCCTGTATCGCGGGCTGGCCGATCTCAAGGCCACGCTCGACCATTGGCGCCGCCTTGAGCCGGGCGAACTGCGCGAGCGCGACGAACTCGCGGCCAGCATTCAGACCCAGGCCGCGGCACTCGAACTCGCCCCCGCCGAGCCGCGCTGGGGCGCCGATGCCGAGGCGCGCATCGCCCGCGTACTCGAACAATTGCAGGAACTGGAGCAGACGCTGATCCCGCACGGCCTGCATGTGGTCGGCCAAGCGCCCAGCGAGGAAGAGCGCGTGGACATGCTGCTGGCGGTCGCGCAGGCGAGTTTTGGCAAGACGCCCACGCGCGAGTCGGTGGCGGCACTCGCGCGCGGTGCCCCGGCCGAAGAGGCCGCCGTGCTCGCGCAGTGCGAAGACGCGGCCACGCTCTTCCGCGAACTCGCCGCCACGCATGCGCTGCTGGCGGCCGATCACGAGATCGCCGCGCTGCTGCGCGCGCTCGACGGCCGCTTCATGCGGCCGGCGCCCGGCGGCGACCTGCTGCGCACGCCGGCGATTCTGCCCACCGGGCGCAACGTGCATGGCTTCGATCCCTTCCGCATCCCCAGCCGCTGGGCGGTGGCCGACGGCGCGCAGCAGGCGCAGCGGCTGCTGGCGCGGCATGTCGCCGACGGCAATGCGCTGCCGGAGTCGATCGCGCTGGTGCTTTGGGGCACCGACAACCTCAAGACCGAAGGCGGGCCGATCGCGCAGGCGCTCGCCTTGATGGGCGCGCGCCCGCGGCTGGACAGCTATGGCCGTATCTGCGGCGCCGAGTTGCTGCCGTTGGCGGAGGTCGGCCGGCCGCGGATCGACGTGGTGATGACGCTCTCCGGCATCTTCCGCGACCTGCTGCCGCTGCAAATCAAGCTGCTGGCCGAGGCCGCGTATCTGGCGGCGCAGGCCGACGAGCCGCTGGAGAGCAACTTCATCCGCAAGCACGCGCTCGCCTACCAGCGCGAGCACGGCTGCGATCTGGAGACCGCCGCGCTGCGGGTCTTTTCCAACGCCGACGGCGCCTACGGCTCCAACGTGAATCACCTGATCGACAGCAGCCGCTGGGACGACGAAGACGAACTCGCCGAGTGCTACACGCGCCGCAAGTGCTTCGCCTACGGTCGCGCCGGCCAGCCGCAACAGCAGGCCAAGCTGCTCAACAGCATGCTGGCCGATGTGTCGCTCGCCTACCAGAATCTCGACTCGGTGGAGCTCGGCGTCACCACGGTCGATCACTACTTCGACACCCTGGGCGGCATCAGCCGCGCCGTGAAGCGCGTCCGCGCCGAGGCAGTGCCGGTCTACATCGGCGACCAGACGAGCGGCGGCGGCGCGGTGCGCACGCTGGCCGAGCAGGTGGCGCTGGAGACCCGCACCCGCACACTCAACCCCAAGTGGTACGAGGGGATGCTCAAGCACGGCTACGAAGGCGTGCGGCAGATCGAGGTGCAGGTGACCAACACGATGGGCTGGTCGGCCACCACCGGGCAGGTCGCGCCCTGGGTCTACCAGCAACTGACCAGCACCTTCGTGCTCGACGACGCCATGCGCGAGCGGCTGGCGCAACTGAACCCGACGGCGAGTGCGAAGGTGGCCAACCGGCTGCTGGAAGCGCACGAACGCCGCTACTGGACGCCCGACGAGGCGACCTTGGCCGCGCTGCGCGCGGCCACCGAAGAACTTGAGGATCGGATCGAGGGAATCGACGCCAGGATGGCCGCATGAACGACATCGTCTCCGTACCGATTTCCGAGTTGAAGCGCGCCCGCCCGCCCGACGGCGAGGGCAGCGTGCAAGTGCAGATGGACCCCAACGTCAAGATCGGCACCGCCAAGGTGTTCGCGGTCTACGGCAAGGGCGGCATCGGGAAGAGCACCACCTCGTCCAACCTGTCGGTGGCTTTCAGCAAGCTCGGCAAGCGCGTGCTGCAGATCGGCTGCGACCCCAAGCACGACTCCACCTTCACGCTGACCAAGCGGCTGGTGCCGACCGTGATCGACATTCTTGAGACCGTCGATTTTCACGGCGAGGAACTTCGCCCCGAGGACTACGTGTTCGCCGGCTACAACGGCGTGATGTGCGTGGAAGCCGGGGGCCCGCCGGCCGGCACCGGCTGCGGTGGCTACGTCGTGGGCCAGACGGTCAAGCTGCTCAAGGAGCACCACCTGCTGGAAGACACCGACGTGGTGATCTTCGACGTGCTGGGCGACGTGGTCTGCGGCGGCTTTGCCGCGCCCTTGCAGCACGCCGAGCGCGCGCTGATCGTCACCGCCAACGACTTCGATTCGATCTTCGCGATGAATCGGATCGTCGCCGCGATCCAGGCCAAGTCGAAGAACTACCGGGTGCGCCTGGGCGGCGTGATCGCCAATCGTTCGGACGCGACCGACCAGATCGACAAGTTCAACGAGGTGGTGGGTCTGAAGACGATGGCGCGCTTTCCGGCGCTGGACGTGATCCGCAAGAGCCGGTTGAAGAAGTCCACGCTTTTTGAAATGGAGTCCACCCCCGAGGTCGAGGCGGTGCAGCAGGAATACCTGCAACTGGCCGCGCGGCTGTGGGCGGGCACTGAGCCGCAGATGGTCACGCCGATGAAGGATCGGGACATCTTCGATTTGTTGGGGTTCGACTGAGAGGCGAGGCGGGTTGCGATGTGTTCCTTTGGCCAGCGGTCTTGGGGCGCCCCGCGCTTCGCGCCCCCCTCTCCCGGGGGGAGTGGGTTTCCCGCCCCGGAGCCGCGCGCTGGTAGGCGCGCGTCGCTCCAGCGGCGCAAAGCTCGCGCTTTCCGAAACCCCGCTTCCGCCCCCCCGGGAGAGGGGTTGGGGTGAGGGAAGACCGCAGCGCATGGCTCACACCGCCCAACGCGGCAGCGCCTGACACGCGCATGTCCACGCAAGCAACCTTCCGCCCCCGTGCCGGTCGCTGGCTCGTCGCCGGCCTGCCGCTCGCCTACCTGTGGCTCTTCTTCGCCATCCCCTGCCTGTTGATGCTGCTGGCGAGCTTCCGCGTGCCGGGGGAGTTCGGCGGGCTGGCGCCGCTCGTCGGCAGCGACGGCACGCCCGCGCTCAGCCTGCGCAGCTACGCGGATCTTTTCGGCAGCACGATCTATCTGTGGCTCTTTGCCAAGTCGCTGGCCATCGCGCTCGTCACCACGGTGCTGTGCCTGCTGATCGCCTACCCGCTGGCGCTGCTGATCGCGCGCAGCCCAAAGCGCTGGCGCGACCTGCTATTGCTGGCCGTGATCCTGCCGTTCTGGAGCAACTTCCTGATCCGCGTTTACGCGTGGATGATCCTGCTCGGGCCAGAATGGGCGATCGCCAAGACGATCAACGCGGTGCTGGGTGTGTTCGGCATCGAGCCGGTGACCTTGATGTTCTCCTCGTTCGCGGTGATCCTGGTGCTGGTGTACGTGCACCTGCCGTTCATGGTGCTGCCGCTGTACGCCAACCTGGAAAAGCACGACCCGGCGCTGATCGACGCCGCGCAGGACCTGGGCGCCAGCCCCTGGCAGCGCTTCCGCTACGTGACCTGGCCGCTGTCGCTGCCGGGGGTGTTTGCCGGCGCGGCGCTGGTGTTCATCCCCGCCTTCGGCATCTTTGCGGTGCCCGATCTCGTCGGCGGCACCGACGGCATCATGATCGGCAACGTGATCAAGCAGCAGTTCCTGGAGACGCGCAACTGGCCGTTCGGCTCGGTGCTGTCGATCATGCTGACGCTGATCGCCCTCGCGCTGACCGGGCTGGCGGCGCTGGCCGCGCGCCCGCGGCGCACCGCTGCCGTATGAAGCGCGCGATTCCGCTCTGGCTGTGGGTCGCGGCGCTGGCCGCGTACCTGTTTCTGTACGTCCCGCTGGCGGTGGTGGTGGTGTTCTCGTTCAACGACTCCAAGTTGAACGCGCAGTGGGTGGGTTTCACCACCGCCTGGTACGTGAAGCTCTTCAACAACGAGCAGATGCTGACCGCCGCGCGCAACTCGCTGGTGATCGCGGTGTCCAGCGCGCTCGCCGCCACGGTGCTCGGCACGATGGCGGGCTTTGCCCTGCACAAGTACAAGGCGCGCGTGCTGCCGGTGCTGGTGTTCGCACCCATCGCGATGCCCGAGATCCTGATGGGTGTGGCGCTGCTGATGTTCTTCGTGCTGATCAACCTGACGCTGGGGCTGGTGTCGGTCACGCTCGCGCACGTGGCGTTTTGCATCGGCTACGTGGCGATCGTCGTGCGCTCGCGCTTGGCAGGGATGGACGAGAGCCTGGTCGAGGCCGCGCGCGACTGCGGCGCGCGCCCCTGGCAGGCGTTCCGCCATGTAACGCTGCCGCTGATCATGCCCGGCGTGATCGCCGGCGCACTGATGGCGTTTACGCTGTCGATCGACGACTTCGTCATCACTTTCTTTACCGCCGGCGCGACCGCCTCCACGCTGCCCTTGCAGATTTACTCGATGGTCAAGATCGCGGTGACGCCGGAGGTCAATGCGGTTTCGACCTTGTTGCTGTTGCTGACCTTGGCGCTGATCGCGGTGGCCAGCCGCATCGCGCCGGGGGTGTTGAATGTTTCCAAGTAACCCTCCCGAGGACCCTCATGAAAACGCTGAAACTCGCCCTGCTCGCCCTGACCACGGTGGCCGCGCTCGCCGGCTGCGGCAAGAAAGAGACCCCGCCCCCGCCGCCGCCGGCCGCAGCAGCAGCGCCGGCCAAGCCGACCGGGACGCTGAACCTCTACAACTGGAACAACTACATCGCGCCGGAGACGGTCGAGCGCTTTGAGAAGGAGTTCAACGCCAAGGTCGTGCAGACCTTTTACTCCGACAACGACGAGCTGCTCGCCAAGCTCGCCGCCGGCGCCACCGGCTACGACATCCTGGTGCCGACCAGCAACGCGGTCGAGGTGCTGATCCGCAAGGGCGATTTGCTGGCGCTCGACCACGCCAAGCTGCCCAATATGAAGAACCTGAAGCCGGAGTTCATGGACACGAGCTTCGATCCGGGCAACAAGTTCTCGGTGCCGTACGCCTATTCGACGACCGTGCTCGGCTACAACGACACGCAGTTGAAAAAGGCGGGCTTCGAGGTCAAGGGCCTGGAAGCGATCTTCGACCCCGCCGTCGCCTGCAAGCTGAAGAACCGCATCACCGTACTCGACTCGCCGGACGAGGTGTTCTCGGCGGCTTTCTTCTATCTGGGCATCGACCCCAACACGCAGTCGGTGGACGACTACAAGAAGGCGGCCGAGGCGATCAAGCGCGCCAAGCGCTGCTGGGCGGCGTTCAATTCGTCGTCCTACATCAAGGAGCTGTCGAGCGGCAACATCTGGCTGGCGCTGGGGTATTCGAACGACTTCTTCCAGGCCAACCTGGAGGCTGCCGCGGCCAAGCAGGACTTCACGGTCGTCGCCGCGATTCCCAGCCAGGGCGCGGTGATGTCGGTGGACAACATGGTGATCCACAAGGGCGCGCCCAACCCGGAGCTGGCGCACGCCTTCGTCAACTTCATGCTCGACGGCAAGAACGCGGCGGAGCTCTCCAACCTGATCGGCTCCGGCAGCGCCAATGCCGCGGCGATGGAGTTCATCAAGCCCGAGGTCAAGGCGCAGGCCGCCGTGTTCCCCGACGCGGAGACGGCCAAGAAGCTGCGTCAGTTGAAGCTGCTGCCGAGCGAACTGCGGCAGGAGCGCGGCCGGCTGTGGACGGAGATCAAGGCGAAGTAACCTGCCGTCGCCCCGGCGCAGGCCGGGGCCCAGCGACTTTTCGCTAACGACACGGTGCCCCGCGGGCCCGCGTCGGGGCGACGGATGCCTTAAGTCCGCTGCCCCACCGCGGCCAGCGTGGTGAAGTCATCGGCGTAGCCCCGCAGGCGCTTGATCAGGTGCGCGCGCTGCTCGGGGGTGGCCGAGTCGAGCAGCGCCGCGATCGACTCGGCGTTGCCGCGGCGAAACTCCATGATCTGCGCGCGGACTTCGGCGCTCTGGGGTGTCGCGAGGCCGGCGAAGTAAGCGCGCAGCCAGTCCGCAGCGACCGACGGCGCGGGCCGCTCAGCCTGCACCCGGCGCAGCAAGGCGATCAGCGCCTTTTGGCGGCGCTCGCGTTCTTCGATCCACCAGGCGGCGTTGCCCGGCCGCGCCAGCAGCGTGCGGCGGATCTGCGCACGCTGCGCCTCGGTGAGGGGGCCGAGCCAGGTTTCCGCGCGCTCGGTGTTGCGCTTGAAGCGGTCTTCGAGCGACTCCTGGCCGTTAGCGCGCGCCAGTTCGCGCCGCGCCTTCGATGTGTCGCTGTCCAGTTTGCGCTCCAGGTGCTCGATCTGCGCCGGAGTCAGAGTCAACGCCAGCGCCGCCAGGGCGGGCGCCGCGCGCTCGCTCAGCCGCTCCAGCGCGGCGGTCGCGTCGGAGTACAGCGCAAGCAGGTCTTCGGCGCCGAGGCGCCCCTGCTCGATGCGCCGCTCCACGTCGGTGAGCCATTGCGCATACCCGGGCAACTGGGCCGTCCGGTGCCACGCGAGCAGCGGCTGCACGCGCGTCCGCACCAGCTGGCTCTGCTCGCTGTCCAGATCGAGGTAGCTGTCCAACGCGAAGACGAGCAGCGTGTCGGCATTGTTGTAGCCGAGTTTGACGGTCGAGCAAGCGGCGAGCAGCAGCGCACCGAACGCCGCCGCCGCGAGGGCGCGCCAGCGGATCGACAGGGGGCCGGTGTTACGCTTGAGTCGCATAAGGACAATCTCCTTCAAGCCGCCATGAACATCGTGATTCTGGCCGCCGGCCAGGGCAAACGGATGCGTTCGGCGCTGCCAAAAGTGTTACATCCTGTCGCCGGGCAGCCGATGCTAACGCACGTGATTGCCGCCGCACGCGCCGCGGCGCCGGCGGGCGGCGCGCGGGTGATCGTGGTCGTTGGCCACGGCGGCGAGCAGGTGCAGGCTGCGTTTGCCGCGCAGCCGGACGTAGCTTTCGTGCGGCAGGAGCCGCAATTGGGCACCGGCCATGCGGTGATGCAGGCGGTGCCGCTGTTGGACGACTCCGCCCGCACGCTGGTGCTCTACGGTGACGTGCCGCTGGTGCGGGCCGACACGTTGCGCGCACTCGCCGCCGCGGCGGGCGACGCGGTGGGACTGCTCACCGTGCGGCTGGCCGAGCCGACCGGCTACGGTCGCATCGTGCGCGATCTCGACGGCCGCGTGCAGCGGATCGTCGAGCAGAAGGACGCCGCGCCCGACGAGCTTGCCATCGACGAGGTCAACACCGGCATCCTCGTCGCACCTACCGCGCGGCTCAAAGCCTGGCTGGCCGGTCTGTCCAACGACAACGCACAGCGCGAGTACTACCTGACCGACGTAATCGCCGCCGCGGTGTGCGACGGTGTCGCCGTCAGTGCGCTGGTGTGCGCCGATGCCGAAGAAGTGCTCGGCGTGAACAGCAAGGCGCAACTGGCGCAGGTGGAGCGGGCCGCGCAGGCGCGCGCCGCCGCGGCGCTGATGGAGGCGGGCGCCACACTCGCCGATCCGGCGCGCATCGACGTGCGCGGCACGCTCGCGCTCGACGGCGAAGTGGCCATCGACGTCGGCTGCATCTTCGAGGGCGAGGTGCGCCTGGCCGCCGGCGTGAAAGTCGGCCCCTACTGCGTGCTGCGCAACTGCACCCTCGGCGCCGGCACCGAGGTGCAGGCGTACTCGCACATTGACGGCGCGCAGGTCGCGGCCGGCGCGCGCATCGGTCCCTACGCGCGACTGCGGCCGGGCGCAGTGCTGGAAGACGACGTGCACATCGGCAACTTTGTCGAAGTCAAGGCGAGCCGCATCGAGCGCGGGGCCAAGGCCAATCATCTGACCTACATCGGCGACGCGCGCGTGGGCGCGCGCAGCAACATCGGCGCCGGCACCATCACCGCCAACTACGACGGCGTGAACAAGCACAAGACCGACATCGGCGCCGATGTTTCCATTGGCAGCAACGCCGTGCTGGTCGCGCCCGTCACGGTCGGCGACGGCGCCACCGTCGGTGCCGGCTCGGTCGTCACGAAAGAAGTGCCGGCCGGAAAGCTCACCGTGGCGCGCAGCAAGGCGGTGACGGTGGAGCGCTGGCAGCGGCCGGTGAAGAAGCGGTAGCGGAGCGATCTGGAGCAAGGCCATGAACCTGAACACCGCGCGGCTCTTCGTATTCGACCTCGACGCGGCGCACGACTTCTATGCGCGGGCGCTGGGCCTGCCGCTCAAGGCCGATGCGCGCGCGCACGGCTATTGCGTGTTCGACGCCGGCGGCTGCACGCTGGTGGTCGAAGCGGTCGCGACCGACGCGCCGCCCGAAGATCGGCAGTTGGTGGGGCGCTTCACGGGCTTGTCGTTCCAGGTCGCGGACATCGACGCGGCATACGAGACCCTGCGCCGCCGCGGCGTCGCGTTCGACGCACCGCCCGAGCTTCAGGGTTGGGGCGGCAGCGTCGCAACGCTGCGCGACCCGGCGGGCAACCAGTTGCAGATCTACGCTTGGGCGGTAGCCTGACGGAGGCAGCGACGTGGGCAGTGCCTACCTTCGACTACACTTAAACACATAAACACCCAATCCCCAAGCCATCATGGCTATCGCTTCGACCCGTTGGAATCTTGTCGTTTCCGCCCAGACCGACAGCGCGGTACGCAATCTGCTCGGCCAGCGCGGCTTCAAGAAAGGCGACCTGTCCGCGTTTGTCGAAGAAGCGGTGCGCTGGCGGGTCTTCGACCAGACGGCCGCATCGGCGCGGGCGGCGCTGGCGCAACTGCCAGCCGAGGACGCCGAGGCGCTGCTGCGCCAGGCGTTGGCGCAAGTGCGAGCGGAAGGGTTGGCCGCCGGGCTTTACGACGCGTTCAAGCCGCAGCCTGTGAAGGCGGTGCGCCGGCCACGCTCCCTGGCGCGCCCCGCGCGGACGGAGCAGAAACGCCGTTCGGGGTGAGCGCGCGTGCGTGTCGTTGTCGACACCAACGTCCTGATCGCTGCGCTGCTGGTGGACGGCGCTGCCCCCCGCCTGCTCACCGCTTGGCGCCGCGGCGCCTTCGATCTGTTGACCTGCGAGCTTCAGTTGCAGGAAGTGCGCGCAGTGACGCGGCGTCCGCAGGTTCGGGCGCTGCTCAAGCCGGCGCTGGCCGGCGAACTCGTCAATCGCTTGCGCGATCTTGCGGTCTGGGTCGAAGCGCTGCCTCCCGTACAACGCTCGCCCGATGCCTTCGACAACTTTCTGCTGGCGCTGGCGCAGGCCGGCGAGGCCGATGTACTCGTCTCGGGCGACAAGCGCGGCCTGTTGGCGTTGCGCAAGCACGGCCGCTGCCGGATCGTCGGGTTGCGAGCGTTCCTCGACGGGCTTGGCTTGGCGTAGCGTGCCTCGCTAAAGCGGTACCCGCGGCTCGAACTTGCTGCGCTTGACCACGAAGAACGCGCGCACGTTGCGCACGTTGGCCGCTGCCGTCAGCACGCGGTGCGCAAAGTCGTGGTAGCCCGCCATGTCGGCCACATAGACCACCAGCACGAAGTCCGGCCCGGTCGAGACGCGGTAGCACTGCTGCACGCAGGCCTCGGGCGCGATGTGCGCTTCGAAGGCAGCCAGCGCCTCGGCGCTTTGCGCATCGAGCGTCACTTCGAGGATCGCGGTCAGCCCGGCGCCGAGCGCTTCCGGCGCGACGATGGCGATCTGTCGCTCGATCACCCCGGTTTCCACCAGCCGCCGCACCCGGCGCAGGCAGGTCGCGGGCGAGATGCCGGCGCGTTCGGCCAGCGCCTGGTTGGTCAGCGAGGCGTCGGTTTGCAGCAGGTCGAGCAGGCGGCGGTCGGTGTCGTCAATGGCGATCATGATGCAAGAATATTGCGTGCCGTCTAGCTACGCAATAAACATTGCGAAAATGTGCGTAGATCGAAAGCCTATTTCTCACCGGTACGAATACGATCCGCCCATCGCTTTTTTGGAGGCAAACATCATGTGCGGAATCGTCGGCGCCGTTGCTCAGCGCAACATCGTCCCCCTGTTGATCGAAGGTCTGCGCCGCCTGGAGTACCGCGGCTACGACTCCTGCGGCGTGGCGATCCACGCCGGCGGCGAGGTCGTCCGCGCGCGCAGTGTGGCGCGCGTGGCGGAGTTGCACGAGCAGGCCGCGGCACTGGCCGGGTTCACCGGCATCGCGCACACGCGCTGGGCCACGCACGGCGCGCCGTCCACCGCAAACGCGCATCCGCACGTCTCGGGCGGGCCGGTCAAGGTTGCGCGCGGCGCGCGCATCGCGCTCGTGCACAACGGCATCATCGAAAACCACGAAGCCCTGCGCGCGCGCCTGCAAGCCGCCGGCTACGTGTTCGAAAGCCAAACCGACACCGAAGTGCTGCCGCACCTGATCGACAGCCATTACAACGGCGACTTGTTCGAGGCGGTGCAGGCGGCGGTGCGCGAGTTGCAGGGTGCGTACGCGATTGCCGTGTTCGCGCGCGACGAGCCGCACCGCGTGGTCGGCGCCCGCGCCGGCAGCCCGCTGGTGGTGGGGCTGGGCAAGAACGAAAACTTCCTCGCCTCCGATGCGATGGCGCTGGTCGGCGCCACCGACCAGATCGTCTACCTGGAAGAAGGCGATGTGGCCGACGTGCAATTGGGCCGCGTGTGGATCGTCGACCGCACCGGCCGCCGCGTCGAGCGCCCCGCGCGCACCGTGGCCGCGCATGCGCAGGCAGTGGAGCTGGGGCCATACCGACACTTCATGCAGAAAGAGATCTTCGAGCAGCCGCGCGCCATTGCCGACACGCTGGAGTCAGTCGGCACGATCGACCCCCGGCTCTTTGGCGACGCGGCGGCCCAATGGCTGCCGAAGATCGACCGCGTGCTGATCCTCGCCTGTGGCACCAGCTACTACGCGTCGCTGGTGGCGCGTTACTGGATCGAGTCCATCGCGCAAGTGCCGACGACCGTGGAAATCGCCAGCGAATACCGCTACCGCCGCTCGGTGGCCGACGCCAACACGCTGGTCGTCGTCGTCTCGCAGTCGGGCGAGACCGCCGACACGCTCGCCGCGCTCAAGCACGCGCAGTCGCTCGGCATGGAGCGCACGCTCGCGGTGTGCAACGTCGCCACGTCCGCCATGGTGCGCGAGACCGCGGCGCAGTTCATCACCCACGCCGGGCCGGAGATCGGAGTGGCCTCGACCAAGGCCTTCACCACGCAACTGGTGGCGCTGTACCTGCTCGCCAACACGCTGGCGCTCGCCCGCGGGCAGATCGGCGACGCGCAGGCCGCCGCCGCGTTCACCGCGCTGCGCCACCTGCCGGCGGCGGTGCAGAAGGTGCTGGCGCTGGAGCCGCAGATCATCGCCGTCGCCGGGCAGTTTGCGCACAAGGAGCACGCACTCTTCCTCGGCCGCGGCCTGCACTACCCGATTGCGCTCGAAGGCGCGTTGAAGTTAAAGGAGATCAGCTACATCCACGCCGAGGCCTACCCTGCCGGGGAGCTGAAGCACGGCCCGCTCGCGCTGGTGACGGCGGCGATGCCGGTGGTGACCGTGGCACCCAACGATGCGCTGCTGGAAAAGCTCAAGAGCAACATGCAGGAAGTGCGCGCCCGCGGCGGCGAACTCTTCGTCTTCGCCGATGCCGACACCCACATTGAGTCCGGCGAAGGCGTGCAGGTCGTCCGCCTGCCCGAGCACTACGGCGACCTGTCGCCGATCCTGCACGTGGTGCCGCTGCAATTGCTCGCGTATCACACCGCGGTTGCGCGCGGCACCGACGTGGACAAGCCGAGGAACCTCGCGAAGAGCGTGACGGTGGAGTGAGAGCCTCTGGCCCGAGCCCAGCGACTGTTCTCAACAATTAAAGTCGAAAACGGCTCATTATTGAGATTTCGCTAAATGGTTGACGAACCCTCACCCCCGGCCCCTCTCCCGCTGATGCGGGCGAGGGGAGCAAACCCTCTCCCACATCAGTGGGAGAGGGTAGCGCCGAAGGCGCCGGGTGAGGGCGCACTGGCCGTCAACCACTTACCGGACTCTCAATAAAGTCGAAAACGCCGCGACACACTTACTGGGCGCGGACGTTTCGTGAGGTGAAGCAGCAGTTCAGGCTTGCGCGCGAGCTGATCGCTGTTACTGCTTGTTTTCAAGCAGATTTTGCGCTCTCGGTCGTGGCGCATCGCTGGACGTGCTGCCGCAGGTCTGTCGCTATTGCGTCGAAGGCGTTTTCGACTTTAATTGTCGGCGTGGTGGGGCAACCTGCACTGCCGCGCACCCAGCAGAGTTCGACCCGCTGCGGGCGATACCGTTACCGCATCGCCGATTTGCCTCGTTCTAGGATCGTGACCTTTGCCTGCTGGGCCACGGCGCGGGACCAGTGGTGGGAATCGTGAAGACGGGACCAGCAGCACAGCCGGGCGCAACTGCTGCACCGCCAACCCTGACGCCAAAGTCCTCTGCAGGACAGCAACCTTGGAGCACTGATCGCCCGCTACCGACCCTAAGCGGTCCTCGACGACTTCTGAAAGCGGCCGTCGATTTCATGCCGCAGGCGGGCATTGATCTGCCAAGCCGATCATTCGAGAGTTTTGGTGTCAACGTCCAAATTGAGCCGCTGCGCTGGTAGAGCGTTGGTACCTCTCGTGGTCGGCAAGACCGGCACGCACGTGATCGGCCGCGTGCTAGGTGTAGTCCTTGCCGCCCTTTCCGCCCAGTTGGTGATCGACGGCATCCGCCAGGGTTTCGGCTTGGGGTGACGCCCTCGCGGCTCGGCCGCGCGTGAAGCCGGGACGCGCCGTTTTCAACAGGACGCGACTTGTCGACAGACCTACTTTCCGTCCTGGTCGGCGGAGAACTTACCCACCAGCATGGCGATGAGTATGGTCATGTACAGCGGGCCGGCAAGGCCGATGAGAATCGCCACGGATCGGGTCAGGTGGGATACGGCCGTCACGTCACCGTAGCCCACGGTACTCAGTGTGATGAACGCGAAGTAAAGATAGTCGCTGAATTCAAGTGAACCGCGGCCGGGAATCACGATGCCGGCACTTTCCGCCCCGTTCACGAAGCGATGAACGGCATCAGCGATGCTCAGCAATACCGCGCCGAGCACGCCGAGCAACAAGTAGCCGTTGACGGAACTGAGAATGATGGTCGGCGTCACGAGCCTGCTGCGGGCAATGTGACGAATCATCAGTACGACGATGACGGCCAGCATGACCGAGGTCGTCCCGAAGTCGATCAGGTACAGCAGGCGACCTTCGATGAAGTGATGTATCCATGTGGTTCCAACCGTCAGTATGGCGAGTGGCACCAGGAACGTCCGGACCCGAGCGGAAAACTCGAGCGAGAAGATCCCTGAAAGGAAGACCGCGGAGAGCAGCAGATCGCGAACCAGCGACCTGCCCGCCTCGAAGAGCGGGTAGAACAGGATCAGGATCAGCAGGCACACGAGGAGGATGACATTGTTGCGGGCGAGGTGTTCCGGTTTCGTCATCGATCGGTATCCGGTAGTTGCAGTCACTTGTTTACAACCTGATGGTTGTCGGCGTCGGGTTCAGGCTTCACCCGGTGTGCAAAGGGTCCTCGACGCCCGCCTTGTCGGGCTCAAGGCGCCACGAGCAGGAGATAAAGCGACCAGCGCCCTGGGCCGATGACCAAGGCGCGTGTTTGTAGCGCTCCACTGCGGTCCTTACCAATTAAAGTGACTTCTCTGGGCCTCTGAACGGCGGCCAGACCAACTGGTCGCGTTGAGCAAATCTTGCGCTTTACCGGAAAGCCTTGTCCAGAGCCGATCCGAGAGGAGAGCCAAGAGAACGACCTCAAGCATGCAGAACTACCTCTTGTAGACGACGGCCACACCTTGCCAATGACCGCAAGCTAGCGCGCGGTTGGGATGCAGAAAAGTCCGCTGTCGGGCGAATCATGCGGCGCAACGGAATGGCAGGTCGTGACCGGAAGTGTGGATCCGCCGACGCACCCAGAAGCTGCCTCTCAGCCAAGACCAAGCGCCCCGCCTGCCCTGGCAGCAAGCGGGCTCCCAAGCACCGCACGCTGCATCCTGCGAGGCCCTCAACTCGATGGGAGACCATCATGGGAACCGTATGCCAAACCGCTCAAGGGGAGCCGTGGAACAAGGGCAAGATCGTCGGACAGAAGGCGCCCTTCAAGCTCAAGGACATCTGGGCCCTGCGCGTCCGCCTCCAGATGGAGGGCCGGGTGCGCGAACTGGCGCTTTTCAACCTGGGCATCGACAGCAAGCTCCGAGGATGCGACCTCGTCGCCCTCAAGGTCCGGGACGTGTGTCACGGAGAGCAGGTGGCGACCCGCGCCATCGTCATGCAGCACAAGACCCAGCGCCCGGTGCAGTTCGAGATCACGCAGGCTGCGCGAGACGCCCTGCAGGCGTGGATCAGGTTGGCCGGTCTGAAGCCGGACGACTTCCTGTTCCCCAGCCGGCTGCACGGCTCGCCTCATCTGGGAACCCGCCAGTACGCCCGGATCCTCGGGCACTGGGTCGAGGAGCTCGGTCTGGACCGCGCCGACTACGGAACGCACTCGATGCGGCGCACAAAGGCGACGCTGATTTACCGGCGCACCAAGAACCTGCGTGCCGTGCAGCTGCTGCTCGGGCATTCCAAGCTCGAGTCGACAGTGAGGTACCTGGGCATCGAGGTCGATGACGCGCTGGAGATCTCGGAGCAGACGGAGATCTGACGCGGGCGGTGTCCCGCCGCCCCGGCCCAAGCGTCGAAGCGGCGGGACTAGACTGGCTGCTGTCTGGCGGGGGGTCGGGCTCACGCTGTCGGCCACGAACGGACGCTTGACTTCATAGATCGAGTGGCTGCTTCAGACTGGAGGCGGTCACTCAGCGAGGTCCCGACGAGCGTCCGCTCTGCTCGAGAGCGAACCGGCAAAGCACTAGGCCAGCGTCCTTCCGGCTCGGTCGGGAAAGGTGCCCACGTCGCCGAGCGTCGGGCTGTCTGCGGACTTGGAGGACCCTTTCGGCGGCGCTCCCATAGGCGACCGTGGGCTACGGGCGACAAAGATGCCAGCGAATGAGGTCGCTCGCCACGCTGGGCTGGCTTGTGGGCTGCGGATACACTTTCGCGCGGTATGAGTACGCTTACAACATGAAGACAGCCGTCTCCCTCTTCTCCGGCTGCGGGGGCTCAGATGCGGGCATCCTCCAGGCGGGTTTCACCGTCTTGATGGCGAACGATAATTTGGCATACGCGAAGGACGTGTACGAGGCCAACCACCCAGAGACGGAGTATCGCCTCGGCGACGTTCAGAAGATCAGGATTTTCCCCTCTGCGGACCTGTTGATCGGCTGTTACCCGTGTCAGGGGTTCAGCCAAGGCGGCGTGCGGGACCCAAGTCGCCGCATCAACACCCTCTACCTGGAGTTCGCGCGTGCCCTCGCGCAGATGAAGCCTAGGGCCTTCATCGTCGAGAACGTGTCAGGCATGGTGCGGAAGAACTACCGGCACCTGCTGCTCGACCAGATCAAGGTCTTCTCCGAGATCGGCTACGACGTGAAGAGCGCGCTGCTGAACGCGGCGGACTACGGCGTAGCGCAGGAGCGCAAGCGCATCCTGATCGTTGGCACGCGCAACGACCTGGGCGCAGACTTCCAGTTCCCTGAGGCCACTCACGGTGAAGATAGGCGTAAGCCGTACCAGACCATCAAGGACGCCCTGCGCTACATGCGGCACTGGCCGTCAGAGGACGAGTACTACCGGCGCGACTTCCACTGGTACTACCTCTCTCGTGATCGTCGTCGGGATTGGAACGAGCTGTCGAAGACCATCGTGGCCAACCCGCGTCACATGCCGTTGCATCCCATCAGCCCGCAGCTACGAAAGCTTCGTCACAACGTGTGGGAGTTCGAGCGCGACGGTCCAGCGCGGCGGTTCACATACCGCGAGGCAGCGCGGTTGCAGGGCTTCGACTCGGACTTCAAATTCCCCAACACGGAGAACGGCAGCCTCGACATGCGCTACAAGGTCGTTGGGAACGCAGTGCCGCCGCCCCTGTTTGCTGCCGTGGCCAAGGCTTTGCCGAAGTCGATCTGGTAGGGCCGGGTCAGTAGGTCAGCGAGACGGCCTCAGTGACCGTCGCCTTCGCGGTCACACACCGATCAACTGAACCGTAGAGCTTGGCGAGCCCGATCAGGCGCGAGCGGTCGATCACGATCGTTGAAGTGAGGTTGGGCTTCTGCTGCCAATCGATCTGCGCGCCCACGGCCTCTGTCAGGTCGTGAGGCATGAAGTAGTAGGTAGACCACGGGTGATGAACGCGCAAGTGGCCCGACAGCTTTGACGGTGAAGCCTCCAGCGACTTCATGCTCCACGCATCCCCGTCAGACGTACAGCCGCACTGAGCCAAGGCGATCGGTAGCCCCTCACGAACGTCATCGCCCAGCGGATGCCAGGCCACGAGGTCCAGGCCGCCATCACCGCGATCGTTCGCCTTGTAGTGCCGTCGCTCAAGACCGAATTTGCCGCGCAGGTCCTTGGTCAGCGCCACGAGCTTGTCGTACAGCAGGCCCTCGTACCGGCTCGCTCCCTTCGCGCCGAAGCGATGCACCTCCCAGCCAGCGGGCATGAGCTGCTTGAAGATCTCGTGTGAGGTCTCCTCGAAGGACTCGGTAAGCTCGTCGCGTCGGCGCTTCGGCACCAGCCGCAGTGAGGACGACATAAGCATCTGCACGTACATGACGCGCAGCGGTGTATCAGCCGCCAGAGCCTCAAGTTCCTTCCGGTCATCCGACAGCTTGAACGGGTAGGCGTCACCAAACAGTTTTGCCCGAAACGCGAGGTTCGCGAACCAGTCGGCGACGCGCATCTCGTTGCGCGTTCCGACGTGTCCGCCGCCGGGCGGCACACCGTCAAGCGCGTCCACGTCGTCGTCGTCAACGTCTGCTTCGACCAAACCATCACTCGGGTTGACGACATCGGCGTCGGTCTCTTCACCGTTCATCTGCGCAGTGTCGTCCAGCAGCTCCAGCACACGACCGCGCGACAGCCGCCGGTCCTTGTCAACGAGGCAGCGCAGCTCGATGTAGTCGCACCAGATGTAGAGGTCGCTCCCCGTGGGGCGGCTCATTCTGTTATCAAGGATTGGCTCAGCCGCTTTCGGCTTCTTTGGTGCGCGGGCCATGTGGTCAGCCTCGCGGTGACTTCGTGGCTGTGCGGCGCTGTCTGCGGTATGCGCCCTCGATCAGATCTTGGACTGCAGCCGCCGCCTCGCTGATGCCTTCGGCAAGCGCCACGTGCTCCTCGCCGATCTTCGGCACCTTTGAGACCAGGCTTTGGGCCGTTTCGAGTTTGCGAAGCGCAGTCTTCAGCCCTTCCGCGAGCGCCTGCTCCGGGCCGCTGCTCAGTTCGTAGGCCTGATCAAGGTTGCCGGACTTCCGCAGCTCCTTAATGGCGGTCGGCGACTTGACTACCGCGGCGAGCTTTCGCAGGTTCCGAGACTCGGTGACGATCGGCTTTGCCCGGCCCTCGGTCACAAACAGCCAGTCGAACAGGTCCTTGAGCGAGCGCTCGTCCAGACCCTTCACGCCGAGGTCGGTTCGCGAGTCGAGGCCGAGAAAATCTGTCAGGTTGGAGTAGCTGAGTGAAGTACCCAGCAGCGAGAACTCAATCTGCTCCGGCTCGATCGGCAGCCCGAAGAAGTTCTCCTTCTCTGCGCGGTCGTACAGCCCAAGAGCTGTGAGCATTTGACCCACCGTGTCGCGACGGCTCCCAGTCTCCCGGGCAAGCAGTCGCAGGCCTTCGTCCTCCGGCAGCTTCCGGTACTTGTCGTACATCCGCGCGGCGTAGCGCGCCTTCTGGAGGGCGCTCCACGCCTTGATGCCTGTGATATGGCGAAAGCCAAGGTAGCGCAGGATCTCGTTCTCGTGGTCGAAGACTAGGCAAGGCACCTTCTTCGGGCGGTACTTGGCAGCGTTGACCGCTTCCTCGATCGAGGTCCGGCCGCTCGGCGGCTCCAACTCGCGCACAAGGAGCTTCAGCGCGGCGAGACGGCGGTTGCCCTCGACCACGCGGAAGTCGCCCTCGCCCTCAGGCACGACCAGGAGCGGCTCGCCAGGAAAGAAACCATGGTTGCCGATGGACTCGAGAATCTCCAGCAGGCGCTCGTCGCGAACGAACCGCTGCAGCAGGTCTTCCACCGGACCCTGCGCGATCTTTGGCGGGAAGCGCGGGTTGTTGCGGTCGAAGTTGAGACGCGCGACCGGGAGCAACTCGCTCTTCGCTGCCGCGTCGCGAACAACCGTTTCCATTTCCCGTGTTCTTGCCATCGAGCCTCACCTCGTTGCGCGGCGCGTCGTTCGGGGCCGTCTCCCTAGCCGCTCCCAGTGACCAAGTCTACCGACCGCTCTTCGAGCGCCCGCCCGGCGGCGCGCTGAGGTTCGGATCAGGAGTCAACAGGCGTAGCTCAAGCACTGTTCGCGCCGCTATCGCGCACCGACGACCAGTTCGGTTCACGGAGTGTGAGCTCGGATGCCGGCCGCGAACGACCGCAACCGCTGCAAAGCTGACTTTCGCGCGACCGTGTCGATTGGCAGCAACGATTCGAACTGAGTCATCCTGAGCGTCCGCTTTCGGCTTGTCGGGTTGGTCGTGGCACGCCATGCCGACTCGCCTCAGGGGGCACATTATTGGCGCGGTCGAAGATTCCGGCGCCGCTGGCTGTCGATTTCCGGCGTGCCGGTCAGTGTTTAGCAGCACCCGCACTATGGCGCGGCGCGCCGCCCGATCGCGCAACAGGTGGTCGCCTTCGCCGACCGCCTGACGCGCCTCGTCACCGTACCGCGCGCGCTGCGTGGCGTGCGCAATGTGCTGCTGTCGCTGCTTGCCTGGCGGCGCTTGCGGGCGTGGCGGCTGTCGGGGCTGGTTTATCGGTAGAAGCGCTCAGGCCGGACGAGCGCGTGGGCACGCGCCGTGTGCTTGCTTTTTCTCAAGACAAGCTGCTCGCCCTCGTCGGGTCGTCATCATGTCGGTCGTTCTATTACCGAACGGGCGCGATCTTCTGGGACAGGGCCGAGTCGTGAGTTTTCAACTTTAGGCACAGCCGGTCTGCGAACTGCTGCCCGCAAGCCCGCGCGGCTGCGTGGGGCGCGTTTCCGACTTTATTTGCTGAGAACAGCGACTGTTCTGTACAAATGAAGTCGATAACAACTTAATAAAGTTGGAAACGTCACCAGGCACATACCGGGTGTGGTCGTTTCGCGAAGAGCAGCGGTGTGCGACTACCCGTCGAACGCCGGCGTTGCCGAACTTTCAGACGAATCGCAGCCGAGAATTCACTTCCCATGCGCTGAGGAAGCGCGCACTATTCGTCGGGCTTCGCTAAAGGCGGGTAAAACATGAACAGGCGTTCCTGGCTGGTCGCATTGACTGGAATGGTGGTGTGGGCGGGCGCAATGCCGGCCCAGGGGCAGACGCTGTTTTTTGAAACGCCCGTAGCGGAGCAGTGCATCGGCGACGGCACGAGACAGTTCGCCGCCATCATCACCGGCCGCGGCTTTTTCGGCGACTGGGTGCAGGCCTGCCGGCGGACAACGGCAACGATCAACGGGCAGCCGCGTACTTCGCGCGACTGTCGCTGGGCGGGGACCCGCGTTTGGGGCAAGTTCGATGTGCCGGACGCGAGCTGTAACTGGAACCTGCGCTTCCTCGAGCCGGTCAAGGAGGGCTGCAGTCCCGGTCTCATCGGGATGCGGCAGTACGCGGCCATCATCACCGGCGACGCCTCTCCCCCAGACTGGGTCCGGGCCTGTCGTCAGACCACTGTGACGATCGACGGCGCAGCGCGTAGTTCGCGCAACTGCGCGTGGGCGGGCGGTCGGGTCTGGGGCAAGTTCGATGTACCGGACCCGACTTGCGGCGTGCCGCCGCAACTGGGCTTCCCGCCAGGATCGTATTTGCAGAGCTGCATTGTCACTACCTTCGCCGGTGACGCGTTGACCGCGACCTGCAGGACGTGGGACAACCAGGCGCGGCAGACCTCGCTTACCAACGTCTCGGCGTGCGTGGGAGACATAGCCAACGTGAGCGGCACCCTGCGCTGCGACAAGGGCGCACCGGCGCCGCAGGGGTCGTATCGCAGCTCATGCAGATTTGTCTGGTACGACCGCGACCTCGACGGCGGCACGCTAGGCGCATCCTGCGATCGACTCTCTTGGTGGTCGCAGAGCCGCGGACCGATCGAACCGAAGCCGCTGACGAACGTTTCAACCTGTGTTGGCGACATCTTCGTCGCCATCAAAGACGGTTGGACCACGCTGCTGTGCTCGCGTGCGCCGCTGCCACGCGGCTCCTACGAGGCCTCCTGCCGGAAAAGCTTCGTCGAGCATGGCGTTCTCTGGTCGGAGTGCCGAGGACGGCGGAGCTACGAATGGAGCAGCCTGAACCTAGCCGGCTGCACCCAGGACATCGCCAACGAGTACGGCCGGCTGATCTGTGGGCCGATTCCGACCGCTCCGGCTCCAAGCGTTGTCGGCAAGACCCTCAAGGATGCGGACGACCTATTGCGCAATGCGGGTGTCCGGTACACGTCCGGTGCCAGCTGCATCGGCTTTACCGATTCCTTGAAGGTCGAGGAGCAACGACCCCCGCCGGGCGAGCCGCTGCGGCAGGGCGACAAACTCGAAATCGTGCGCTGCTCGCAGTTGCCGGGGCCAGGGCTCTCCTGCCCGCAGCCGCAGTCTTTTGTTTACGCGCAGCAGTGCAACCGACAGTGCACGGATATTCAGCTGCCGATCACTTGCGAGAAAGAAGGTGACGTCAAGATGTTGCTGCAGCGTGCGAATCCGGGTTGCACCTTCACCACGGGCGGGCGGTGCCGTACGTTCGACCTCATTGCCATCTGCCCCGGCGCGACCGTTAAGTGCCACCAGGAACGGCAGATGGGCGCGACACTTGAAGCTGCGATCGCCGCCATGCAGAGCAGTTGGGGGCCGAATTGCAGAGTGACTGTCGACACCGGGCAGGCCGCCACTGCGAGCTGTCGCTGAGGCAAAGAAGCCGATCAAGATGGCCTCGCATGAGTTGCGGCTTGGCTGTCGCCCCGGAGCTGCATCGGCACGACGAATCGTTCGACCTCGGGCAATGCCGCTCGTCGAGCGCGCGTCCGGTAGGTCTGCTAGTGCAAGACACTCTAGGGCGCGCTTAGCGCAAACAGGCTAGCTCGCCGTCGAATCTTCGGTAGCGCCCCCTGTCGGCTGCGCGCATAGTTTGCGCAGCGTGCTAATCGTTCCCGGTTGCGCGCTAGCGCCAGCCGGTTTCGCGCCAGGAGCAGACATGAAAGAGTCCCATCAGATCGCGCCAGTCAATCCCCGTGACCACCCAATCTCTTGGCGGCTCACGTTCAGCTTCAGCGGTGAGGCAGTCCGTCTCGCTAGGCGGCAGAGGGTCGAAATGCTGTCGCCAGCATCGGCCGGGGAGCTGCCAAAGGCCGGCAAGCATTGCGGTACATGGCTCGAGCTGCGCGACGAGGAGGATCGGCTTCTCTTCGTCCGCCGCCTGTACAACCCACTTCAAACGCTTGCTGAACACCACAGTCCGGACGGCTCGATCGAGGTCCTCACCCGGCCGCCGGGTGAAGGCGAATTCGAGGTCGTTGTGCCGGCGCTTAAGGACGCAAGCAGCGCGGTACTGGTATCCAGCCCGCTGAAAGACGGTCGCTCAACGGAACCCGCCCAGGAGGTTGCTCGCTTTGCATTGCGCGAGAAGGCGGGGGAAAGTGAACCCGGCAAGTCGGACGCGGACGCCGAATCGCCGCGCTCCGATTCAACGCAGCCCCCCGGTACGCCGACACCTCGGCGCGGTCGGAGGTCGTCATGAGCGCGGCCGACGGTTCGGTTGGTGCGCTGGTGAAGGTGGTCGACCATGGGCCGCCCACTGCGCGCTGGAACCTTGTCATCCTCGGCGACGGTTACCGCGCGTCCGAGTTGCAAAAATTTCACACGGATGTCGAGAACTTTCTCGATACCATGTACCGAACGCCTCCCTATGACGAGCTCTGGTGCGGCATCAACGTCTACCGGGTCGATGTCACGTCCGCCGAAAGCGGCGCCGACGACCCGGCGACCTGCGCAGGCGGTACCGGGGCCACTCCGAGAACCTTCTACGACGCCACATTCTGTAGTGCCTGGGGTGGGAGCAATCTCGACCGGCTGCTGACGGTGGCTGCGGGACGCGCACGCGCCGACGCACTGGCAAAGCTGCCGCAGACTCATCAGGTACTTGTCATCGTCAACTCCAGCAAGTACGGCGGCTCGGGCGGTTCCATAGCCGTGTGTTCGACCGAGGCGCGAGCCTCGGAGATTGCAATTCACGAGATCGGCCACTCCGCCTACGGCCTTGCCGACGAGTACGAGGACGGCGGTACTGCGAGCGGCGGCGAGCCCGCCGAGCCGAACGTGACGATCAACACGAATCGCGCCACGTTGAAGTGGCGCGCGCTAGTAGCAGCCGGCACCCCGATTCCGTCGTCCTGTTACGGCGACTGCGCCGCAGGCTGCGTGGCGCCGCCGGTGGCCCCCGCCGCCGGCGCAATTGGTACGTACGAGGGCGGTCGCTATGTTCACTGTGGGATGTACCGCCCGCTGCTCGCTTGCTACATGCGCGACTACTCGCCGTTCTGCGGCGTGTGCGCCGGCGTCATCCGGCAGACGCTGGCGCCCTTCTTACCGGCGGAAGCGATCAGCCTCCTGACGCCGAGCATTGCATTCATCGACGTACCGGAGGGAATTGGGGGTACCGGTATCACCACCTACCGGGCCATCGTTTTCGAAGTGGAAAGCTGTCGATCGCTTCAGTTTCGTATCACCAGCGGACCCACCGGCGGTTTCGGCACGCCTTTCGGCACCGGGCCGATCGACGTCGAACCTGGCCGCTACACGACGGTGGAGTCGGGGCGGCTCTGGATCTCCTACACGTCAACCACCGCTGGGGATTCCGCGGTGGGTACGGTCACTGTCCGTTGCGACCAAACCGGGCAGACCTGGACCATCAATTTGCTGGCGAACACGGTGCCGCGACCGCGCTCAGCGGTGGCACTGGTGCTGGATCGATCCGGCAGCATGAGCGAGGACGCGGGCAGCGGCACCACCAAGGTCCAGAACCTGCGCGACTCCGTCGGCGTGTTTCTCAGCGCGATGCTGCCAGGCGACGGCATCGGCGTGGTGCGGTTCGACGACACGGTCCAGCGCCTGATGAACATCACTGATGTCGGCGCCGTCTCCGGCGGCCCGGGCACTGGACGCCACACCGCATCGACGATCGTCAACGGCAATCAGCTCGACCCGGCCGGCGCCACCTCGATTGGCGGTGGCGTGGCCGAAGGCAAGGCAACACTGGATGCCGGGCAGGCGGCAGCGACCCCACCCTACGATGTGCTGGCCATGGTGGTGCTTTCCGACGGAGTGGAGAACACGCCGCCGATGCTCGCGGATGTTTCGGCGAGCATCAGCGCCCGAACCTTCGCCATCGGCCTGGGCCTGCCGTACAACATCAGTGTGGCGGCGCTCAACGCGCTGACGCAGGGCAATAACGGCTATCTCCTGGTCACCGGCGCCCTGACGACCGATCAGCGGACGCGTTTGACGAAGTACTTTCTGCAGGTCCTGGCCGGCATCAACAACGCAAACATCGTGGTCGACCCGGCGGGGTGGTTGGCGCGCGGGAGCGAGCACCGCATTCCCTTCATGCTGGCCGAGACGGACTACGCTTTTGAAGGCTATGTGCTTACGCCGGCCCCATGGGCGATCGAGTACGAGCTCGAAGCCCCGGATGGAACCCGCATTGTGCCGAGCGATGTCGGCGCGGCCGCCAACGGGGACTTCATCCTGCGCCAGGGCGTCGCGTTGTATCGACTTGCACTGCCCTCGCTGCCGGCGAATGCGTCCGGATCACACGCCGGTACGTGGCATGCGATCCTGAAGATCGGCAAGCGCAATTCCGTCTTCAAGGACGCGAGCGGATACTCAGCCGCGGCAAGTGGCGGCGCCCTGCCTTACGACTTCTTGGTGCACTGTTACTCGAATCTCGTGTTTGACGCACACTTGGCCCAGTCCGGCTACGCGCCCGGCAGCGCGGTCAACCTGTACGTGACACTGAAGGAGTACGACGTCCCAGTGGGCAACCGGGCCGTCGTATGGGCGGAAGTGCGCGGCCCGGACAACGCGACGGTCAACGTCAGTCTGAAGCTCAACGCCGCCGAACAGTTCGAAGGCTCATTTGTCACGAACTTGCCCGGCGTCTATGCCGTGCGTCTACGGGCCTCTGGTGCCACCTTCCGCGGGACAGCCTTCCGTCGCGAAGAGACCCTGACAGCGGTTGCCATACCGGGCGGCGGCCGCGAGCCGCCGGCGCCCGATCCTGTGCGCGAGTTGTTGTGCTGCCTGTTGCACAGCTCCAAGCAGGCCGATGAGTTTTGGAAGCGCCTTGCGTCACAGGGAGTCGATGTGAAGCACCTGCGCGCGTGCCTGGAGCGCTCATGTAAATCGGCTGCGGATCGTGAGCGAGGTTCAGCCCGTGGCGCCGCGGCGGGTGCACCGTCGGAACTCAACGTCGAACTGGTGGTGAACTGGCTGCGCGGGCAACTCACAGGCTGACCTTGCTCCCGAAAACCGTATCGTCAGGGCGCGCCGCCGCGTAGGCGGACCGCCGGTGCCAGCTCGACCGTCGCCGTGGGCGACGCCAGCCACACGTGGCCGTCCTGGATGGTGCAGGTGAGCGTCATTGCGCGCGCGGCCAGGCTTTGCAGCGCCTCGGTCTCCGCGCCGGTGAGCGTGAGCACGGAGAGGTTGGCGAGCCGCGCAAAGGCCGCCGCGTTGTCGCCGCACCATGCGACCACGCGGCGCGCGCCGTAGGCCAACACCACCACCCGCCGCGCACGGCCGCAGGCCTTGCGCACCGCGCGCTCGTCCGGCAGGCCGACGTCGATCCACAGATCGATGGCACCCGTGGCGTCGCGCTGCACGAGGTCGGGCTCGTCTTCGGTGGACAGCCCCGGACCGAAGGCGAGCGCCTCGTCCGCGTGTAGCGCAAAGGCAAGCAGCCGCACCATCAGCCGCTCTTCGGTTTCCGACGGGTGGCGCGCGAGTGTGAGCGCGTACGTGCCGTAAACGTGGCGGTCGAGGTCGGAGACCGTGAGGTCGGCGCGGTAGACGGTGGAGCGCAGGGCCATGGGGTCGATAGCCTAGCGAGCGAGAGCAGCCCGCGGTCAATCCGCGTCGTTGGAGCCTTCCAGCGCTTCGAGGTCGGCCAGATCCCTGGCCCGGCCGCTGGCGCGCTTGTTGGCCTTGAAGTCGGCCAGACTCAGGATCGGCAACTCCACTCCGCCAACGGACAGCATTTGTCGGCGCGGGTAGCAATCGGCAAATGCGACGCCATCGATGGTGGTCAGCAAGTCGATGCGCGCCGGCGGATAGCCCAGTTGCACCATTGCGCCCGGCGTTGCGAAGTCCTGTGCGGCCAACCCGAGGCTGCCAAAGCCGAAGCGCGCCAACACCGCCAACAGACGCTCGACGTTGGCCGGCGCGGGATCGACCCACAAGTCGAGATCGCCCGTGTAGCGCGGATGCCCATGCGCGGCGAGCGCATAGCCACCGACCACCAGATACTCAACCCCGCTTGAGTTGAGTAACCCGACAAACTCTTTGAAGTCGGCGTTGAGCATCGGGGAGATTGGCCATCGCCTGCTCGCGCAGGGCCTCGACCGCGGCAATGCGCTCGGCCGCCGGTCGCGACAACCAATAAGCGCTGTCCTTGGGCGCTGCTTTGAGTTGGGTGCGGCGGGCGACTTTTTCCATGACGGAAGAAGTGTATCGCCCGCTGCCGTGCGCGGCGAGGCGAGGCGGCCATCTATCCCCGCGGTGTCACAAGCGTTAGAGCGCGTGCGGATGGCGGCAGCCTTCCCTCACCCAGCCGCGGCGCAGTCACCCTACGCATGAACCTAACCGCATCGAGGCGCCCATGCCCCCACCCCAACCCTCCCCCGCAGGCGGGGGAGGGAGCAAACCCCCTCCCCTGCGAAGCGGGGGAGGGCTGGGGTGGGGGCGCGGATGCCCCGACTTGGTGATGTTCACGGCAGGCGTTGGCGTGCGGGAAGACCGCTGGCGGCGGAAGCCATCCCCGACACAGCGGGACTACCGCAGCGACTCGAAAATCGTCACATTGGCCATGCCGCCGCCCTCGCACATCGTCAGCAACCCGTAGCGACCCCCACGGCGGCGCAGCGCGTGCAGCAGTGTCGCGGTGAGCTTGGTGCCGGAGGCGCCGAGCGGGTGGCCGAGTGCGATCGCGCCGCCGTGCACGTTGACCCGCGCGGGGTCGGCGCCGGTGGCGGCGAGCCAGGCGAGCGGCACCGAGGCAAAGGCTTCGTTGACTTCAAAGAGATCGATGTCCGCCAGCCGCAGGCCCGCGCGGCGCAGCGCCAGCTCGGTGGCCGGGATCGGCGCCTCCAGCATGATCACCGGGTCGTGGCCCAGCACGGTCATGCTGTGCACGCGCGCCAGCGGCGTGACGCCGAGCGACTTGACCATCGCTTCGCTCGCCACCAGCACCGCGGAAGCGCCGTCGCAGATCTGGCTGGCGTTGGCGGCGGTGATCACGCCGTCCTCGCGCAGCGGCTTCACGCCCGCAATGGCCTCCAGCGTGGCGTCGAAGCGAATGCCTTCGTCGCTGCGATGCTCGTCCGTGGCGCTGCCGTCGGCCGCGCGCGCCGGCACCGGCAGCAGCTCGTCGGCAAAGGCGCCCGCCGTTGTCGCCGCTGCCGCGCGCTGGTGGCTTTGCAGCGCGTAGGCGTCGAGCGCGGCGCGGGTGAGGCCGTACTTGCGCGCCAGCATCTCCGCGCCGGTGAACTGGCTGAACTCGGTCTCGCCATAGCGCGCCTTGAGCGCCGGGCTCATGTAGTGGCCCATGTCCGCCTTGGCGGCGAGTGCGACCGAGGCGCCCAGCGGCACGCGCGACATGACTTCCACGCCGCCCGCGATAACCAAATCCATCGTGCCCGCCGTCACCGCCTGCGCCGCGAAGTGCAGCGCCTGCTGCGAGGAGCCGCATTGCCGGTCGATGCTGGTGGCCGGCACCGACTGCGGCAGGCGCGAGGCGAGCACCGCATTGCGCGCGACGTTGACCGCCTGTTCGCCCACCTGCATCACGCAACCGAGGATCACGTCGTCGATGCGCGCCGGATCGACCCCGCTGCGCTCGATCAGCGCATCGAGCACGTACGCGGCGAGATCGACCGGATGCCAGCCCGCCAGCCGCCCGTTGCGGCGGCCGCCGGGGGTACGGAGGGCGGTGAGGATGTAGGCGGGGGGCATGGCGAGTGGGCGCGATGGAATCAGCGCGGCCTTGGCTGCAGGATGGCGGCGATGTCCTGCCTCTCGCCGAGCAGCCGAACCACGTCTACGAACTCGGGTCGCTCCAGGTAGAACCAGCGCACCGGAAAGTTCTGTAGCGCCCAAGACCGCAAGCCCGGCACCCCCGCAAGCTCGCCGAGGCGCAGCGAGCCTATTCCGGGCGTGCGCTCCACGGCATGCAGAGCTGCGCGCGCTTCGTCGAAGAACCGTTCGGCCAGCGCCGTGCCGCCTTGGTCGGCATACCAGCGTGCGATCTCGACGAGATCCCGCTCGGCCGCCGGCCGCAAGCGCGCGGGTTTCACCGCACGGGCTGCACGACGGCGCTTGCGCGCAGATCGGACCAATCGGCGTCGCCGAGCGCGCGAGCCGGTCCCGACGCCAGACCCTCTTGAATCAGTTCGCGCAGGCACTGCGCCGCCTGCGCTTCGCGATCGCGGCGCACCAAGTCACGCAGATACTCGCCGGCGTCCGTATAGTCGCCGCGCTGCACCCGCTCGTCCACAAAGCGGCGCAGCGAGTCCGGTAGTTCCACCTGGAGTGCGGGTTGATCCATGCTCGACCTCCCAGTGCGATACGGCTTGGCGGCAGTTTAAGGCGAGGTCACAGGTTGCGTCGGTGCGTCACGACGACCTCAGTGCGCCGCGACCAGCTTGCCCTGCTCGCGCCGAGCGGCGTAGGCGAGGCAGGCGCGAATGTCTTCGCGGGTCAGGTAGGGAAAGTCCTTGAGGATGTCGTCCTCGCTCATCCCCGCGGCGAGATAGCCGAGCACGTCGTACACGGTCACGCGCAGCCCGCGGATGCAAGGCTTGCCGCCGCGCTTGCCCGGTTCGATGGTGATGATGCTGCGGTAGTCCATGGCTGCTCCGGAGTGCGGCGCTCGATGGGCGGTAGGTTAAACCGATGGCGCGGGCTTGCCCACAGGCGCCACCCGCCGCCATCCGCCGCGACGCGGGGTGAGCGATTTGCGCGGCGACCTTCGTCTGCCGGTTTGCCCGCCGTGTCATGCGCTACCGGGCAAGCGCTCCGTTCGTTCTACGATGGCGGCGCGAAGAACGCGGAGATGGTGACTTCCACCGCAAAGCCGAAGATGCCCAAGAACAGCATGCGACCGATTCACCCCGGAGAAGTCCTGCGCGAGGAATACCTCGTGCCGCTCGGCCTTAGTCCGCACGCGCTGGCGCAGGCGTTGCGGGTGCCGGCGACCCGGACCAACGACGTGGTCAACGAGCGGCGCGCGGTGACCGCTGACACCGCGCTGCGGCTGGCGCGCTACTTCGGCACCACAGCCGAGTTCTGGGTCAACCTGCAAGGGGCGTTCGATCTGCGGTCGGCGGCGGCTGAGTCGAGCGCGAGCATCGAGCGCGAGGTGTTGCCGCGGGCGGCGTGAGGCGCGATGGACAAGCAGCACTTCGATCGACTGGTCAAGGGCGTGCGCGCGATGAAGCGCTACGCCTCCGGATTCCCGGTACGCGGCGCGCGCGTCACGGAACTCCCAGCACCCGAGGCCGCGCGCGCGTCGCGCCCACGTCCGCCAGCCAAGCGCAACACGCGCGACTGATCGTGGCCTACCCGCGCCGCGTCAGCGCATACCCTCGCGCCATCAGGTTTGCAGCGAAGCCCTTGAACGCCAACTCCGCGGACGGCTCGCGGTAGGCACCGGTCTTGACCGCATCGCGCGCCGACATCAGGAAGGCCGCCGCGTCGTACAGCCGCTCGCGCAGCAGCTTCTCGCACAACAACTGGTACCGCCGCGCATACGACGCGTCGCGGAACTCGGTGCGCACGGCAAAGTGCGGTTCGTCCACCTTGACCGGCGCATTGGAACGCGCGTCGTCTTCCAGCAGCATGATGTAGCCGAGGAACGGCCGGTCGAGGCTGACGAAGCCGCCTTCCTCATAGGCCTTCCAGAAGTCCACCGCGTTGCCCAGCGCTTCCTCGACGCGGTTGTTGAAGTTGTTGCCGTAGGACGGCCCCGCATGCGACTTGACCTCCACGCAGGCCACGAGCTTGCGGTCGGCCACGGCCACGATGTCCCAGGCCTTGGTCGGCCGGTAGAAGCCCGGCAGCACCGTCTCCTTGCGGCCGAGAAAGACCTGCGCGCCAGCGAGGCCCGATTCGACCAGCAGGTCGCGGATCAACGCGATAAACCCGTCCAGTTGCGCGCCGCCCGTGACCGCGGTGCGCAAGCCGGCGTCCTTGCGCCCGGCGCGCGCGCCTTGGCGGGTCGCTTGGTGCGAGCGCGTCTTCCAGTAGTGCCGCACCGCCGCCGTCACGCCCGCATGCAGGCGGGCCTCGAAGTCGCCCTTGCTCATCGATGCAGCCGCAGATCGGCGATCGAGAACAGGCCACGCGTTTCGCGCTCCAGCCGCTTGGTCGCCAACTCGAAGTACGGCTCGCCGATCTCCACGCCAATGCTGTTGCGGCCCCACTGCGCGCAGGCGAGATTGGTCGTGCCGGTGCCCATGAAGGGGTCGAGCACCGTGTCGCCGACAAAGCTGAACATCCGCACCAGCCGCTCGGCGAGTTCCAGCGGATAGGGCGCGGGGTGCGCCTTGGTGGAGGCGCCGGTCACGCCGGTCCAGATCTGCTGAAACCACGTGCGGTGGTTCTCGGTCGAGATCACCGACAGCAGCCGCTCCTCGGCCGAGGGCGTGCGGTAGCCGCCGGGCTTGCGCTCCATCAAGATGAATTCGATGTCGTTCTTGACCACCGAGTTGGGCTCGTAGGGTTTGCCGAGAAAACCGCCGCCGTTACCCGCGGCCTCGTAGACCGCGTTGGCGATCTTGTGCCAAATGATCGGCGCCAGATTGGTGTAACCGAGCGCGCGGCAATGCTCCTGGATCGAGGCGTGCAGCGGCACCACCTCGTGCACGCCGCCGTTCTTGCGGCGCGAGAGGCACACATCGCCCACGACGCAAACCAGCCGCCCGCCGGGCACCAGCGCGCGCAGGCATACGGCCCAGACGCGGTCGAGCTCGCGCAGAAAGGCGTCGTAGCCAGCGATGTGCCCCATCTGCCCGTCGCTGGCGTGGTACTCCTTGAGCACCCAGTAGGGCGGCGAAGTGAGCACGAGCGCCACGCTTTCCGGCGCCAGAAAATCCATCGCCCGCGCGTCGGCGCGGTACAGGTCGTGGCGGGTGGGGATGTGGCGTACGGCGTTTTCCACCGCCGCCATCAGCTTGGCGTCCTTGGCGATCGACGGGATCAGCGTCTGCGAGACCGCCAGCCCGCGCAACTCGGCCGGGACGAATTCGGCGAGCGAGGCGGGGGTGAAGGGTTCAGCGAAGTGCGGCCGGTTCATAAATAAGGCTCTATTGAAATTTGAGTGGGTGAAAAATTTCTCGATGCGGAATGCGCCGAACCGAACGTACCCCTATGTCGGGCGCTCTTGGCTTCCATGGCCATGCCCGCGAACTGCCTCGGGCACGGCCATTCCAGAGCGTATTCGCCGAGTCTCGGCGTCAAGGGTTCGCTTCGCCGCGCATTCGCGCGCCCTTGACCCCGCGCCTCGGCAAGGGCGCCCCGCGGCCCCAGTCTGCGCCGCCTTGTAGCCCGTCTACCCACTCGAAACTCAACAGAGGCATAAATAACGTCCTCGCAACCAAAGAAGGGGCCACGCCGCGCCCGCTGAGGTGAAATCACCTCCCGCTCGCAGTGAGCGCGACACAGTCTAGACTTGTCTCGGCCCCTTACCTTTTTTGACCAACGCAACAATGAAATTGCACTCCCCTGCCTCGGGGTATGCACCAAAGAAATTGCAAGATACGTTAGTCTACTACCAGTCGACTTCACTCTTGGACCCGCGACGCAGACTCAATGACATCAACCCAGCCAAAGACACTGATGCGAAGGCAAGGCGTCAGCTGCCTAGTTGGGGAGTAGGAAGTCACTAGAGTCATGCGCTTGAAACTCTGCAAGAGGTCCTTGCAACGAGAAAGACAGATAGCAATGGACCAGAGCTCCGTTCTGACCATTTGCGGGCATGCGGTCTTTATATAGAGGTGCATCGTACCCATACTCACTCAGCCGAACGCGAGCACGCGCGCCTCCCTTAATCAAAACTCCCTGGATCTGCTCGGGGTGCCCGCTCTTGCTTCGCAAGTAGACGCGAGGTTGCCCGACAAGCGATCCCGGTATATCCATCGTCCGAAGTCGGTGAAACGCCGCCTGCGCTTCGGCAGCTAACCTAAGGTGGAAGCAGGCCACACCTTCATAAAACAAAAGTAAAACATCGTCTCTACGCGCTGGCGCCTCTCTGACTACCCGAACATCGCCAAGGAAGAGATTCCAGTCCACCTCCCCAATCTCATGCTGCAGCCTCCATCTCACGATCAAATCGATGCGAGTCTGCCTAAGGCCTATGGACAACGATTGTCTCTTTTTCAGCACGTGCTCCTGACATTGCCGCAGGAACTGAAACACCCCGTTGTAAGCACTCCCCTTGTCCACCAACGAGGCTTCAATAAGACCCTTCAATGCCGCCGCTTCCGTGTGAAGTTGATCGCCGGACTCGTCGAACTTGCGCAAAGCCTCCTCTCGGAGCTTTGCGAATGGGGCCATCGTAGATGCCAAATCCTTCTTCTGGTTTTCCAGGAGGTCCAATGCTTCCCTGTACCGAAGCTGGCGTCGACCTTGAGTACCCGCAAGTTGCTGCGCCCTTTCAAGAGCCCTACACGCCTCCACAAAGCAGTCCATCGAGACGGGATCATCTCCCTGCTGGAGTCGTATTAGGGCATTGACTTGTACATGCACCGTATACAGATTGAAGAACGCTGGCGTAGAAGCCTCGCGGAGGTGTCTCTTTACGGCGACTAAACCCGACTCCCGATCCTGTTCATCACGCTTGACGCGCTGGACGATGACGGCTGCCATCGATGTGTGAATGAACTCGCGTCGTTCCTCATGCGACGCGTAAGGATAGTCGGGCGTGTCCAAGGCGCGCTGCAGTATCTCGTACGCCTCCTTGTTGTCCTGCTCCTCGTCCGCTACCCACTTCGCGAAGTGATGCAACAATGCACGGTCCGGCACCGGGAATGTTTTCAACGCCAGTTCATACAAGTCCCTTCCTTCTCGTGGCGAGACCACTTTTCTAAGCTTGTCCTTGTTCCGAATCAACAACTCAATCAGAAAGTCTCGGTAAGCGGGGCTAGTGCCGGAACAAGCTTCAACAAGCTGGCGGAGGACACGCACTTCCGCCGCGTGCCCAACTCCGCCATTGATCTGCTTGAGGAGAATCTGCGTAACGACTTCGTTACGAGTGAAGTACCAGAACTGATCGTCTTCTTGATGCTCTACTGGATAGAGCAAACCCCAAAGCGGGCGGCCGCCCGAGCAAATAGCAACCCAATCGGAATAGTTGATTCGAATGGCGTTGACCAAGACCTCTGTTGGAACACCGATCCCCAAACCGCTCGCGACGGCTACAGCTTCATATGCGCGGCGCGCTGTCGCTCCTGATGCTTCGGCGCTCTCAGCGAGCGTGCCGATCAGTCGGTCTACGTTCTCTAGACGAAAGTACTCGTCGCTCAGTGACTTCTCCAGCTGTTCCCGGGTGTCGGGCAAGAGATACCAGAGCCTACACAGGATATCCTTTGCGCTGCGCCCACTCGCCCCCACTAGTAACCCGCGAGCATCCGCCAAATCTCTTGCTGCGCCGACCTTTAGCAAAAAGTGAGGAAGTTCTGCCTCCTCAGAAGGCGTGAGCTCATAGGCGAGCTCAATCTCCTCGTCGACCGGCGGAAGGCGACTAGCGCCCCGGGCGGAAGCTTTATCCGAGTTGCGCATGACGATAACGATGGTGATGTCGACACCCTCACTATCAAGAGCAGCGGCGAACTCCACGGGCGCTACCCCTATCGCCCACGGGTCGTCCCAGACCATGAACACACCACTATTCGGGTTTCGTGTCGCAAAGCTGCGCAAGTCCTTTGCCAGTTCTCGATACAAATGAAACAACTCACCGTTAGTCTTCTTTACCCACAGCACAAGGTTGCCCATGCGCGCGAGATCAGTGGCAAGTCGCTTTGCGACGACGGTCTTTCCGACTCCTGCTTCGCCTCTGAAGACAAGGAACTTCGGCCTTCTCTCAGGCACTTTGTACAGAACCTGCAGCGCCTGTAGAAGATCTGTAGACTGACTCCGCGCGAGGTCTAGGTCAAAACGGAAGCAGTCCCATCGCATGCCGTTAGGACGAAAGAGCCCCTCAAGTACTTCTTGTCGCCGATTCCCGAGCTGATAAGTTGGCTTCTCTCCGGATACAACGTGAACCAGGCCCTTAAACTTCGTCCAATCTCCGTCCTTCTGTTCTAGGTTAAGTTCGAGCTTCAAACCCTGCTGGCTGCCCGCAGGCGACAGCATTGCTTCGAGAAGCTGTTGCTCCGTCCCGCAAACGTGACGAATGGTTCCATGATCCTTCACAATTCGGTCAATGACCGAATCGCGTCCTGTGTCATCGCCTTCGAAGAACAATAGGAGGCCAGGATAGGGGGCGTGCCCGGAGTAGAGCGTTGAGACAAGATCCTGGACAAGGGATTTCTGTTCCGCCACTCCAAAGAAGACGAGTGCGCTGTCTCTAAGGTAGTCGATCGAGCCGTTGACTAGTCGGCTCCACTCCGACCTCTTAATCAGTCGTTCGGATTTTGAGAGAGCTACCCGGGAACCCTCAGACACTTCTACGCTACTTCCAAGTAGCTTGAAGAGGGGCAGCTGCAGGGCGGGGTTTCCGAGCACAGAAGGAGCCGTTATCACCGTTGGTTTGCGGGAGGTGGGCTTGCTGCTAAGGTGCGCGCGTACGGCTGCTTCAAACTGCAGGTCAAGCGATAGCGAAAACACGACACTCCAAGACACTCGGGCAAGCTTTTCTACCAGAAAGCTTGGCTTGATCTCCCTCAGATACGTCTCTGCTTCTTGTCGGAAGCGCTCGTAACTTTTTGTGTCGAAGTCAGCAAGCTGGTCGAGCAACACTGCGAAGTCTGCAGTTGAGTCCTCAAGACGCGCGGCTAAGTCACAATCACCACACAAATTCCTAGCAATACTTCGTAGATCACGCTCGAAATCGGAGATCGTCATTCGGCACGTTGCCGAATGGCCGGCGACCAAGCCCGGGCGACCTCCAAGAAGACGGACTGCTTGCTCTATTGTTAGGAACGACTCGGATTGAGGTGCCATCGTCACTCCAACACAATGGATCGTTGAACTACGCTTAAGCCGTCGATGCGCTCGAGCAAGGCGTCGAGCTCTCCCGGAAACGGAAGGCGAGTAAGGTTGGCCCTCAAGAACCCAAATAGCTGGGCCATGGCTAACGCTGCCGACCAACGCTCGGACGAAAATGCTCTCACTGACAAGACAGACCGTCGCTCTTGATCCTCACTTAAGAGAACCAAGAACGAGTCAAGAACTGCAATTACACACGGCATCTTCTGTGGCGCAGAAATCGCACTGTTGTCAATTTCTTGCCTGAAATCTCTATTGCCTAGAATACTTGTTAAGTCTTGTAAGATGTCCTCTAGTGGTTGCGGCTTCTCTGCCGTTCCAAAGAGTATGGCTGACCACAGGTCGGCTGGCTTTGCAGGATTACAAATGACTCCGCGGACTTTTGCGACGTTCAGGAGAGCTTTCGCTAAGACGTCCTTTCTATAGGTCGACTTAACTTCCAGTGTCGCAAGTACCGACGACGGAGCGACTATCTGTAAGTCTCCTTCGTTGAATAGCGGAACATGCCGGTGAGGGTCGGAGACGATAATATCCACTTCTGGAGACACTACGTCTGTGTCGAGCCGACGCACGAAGCCGCGGGAGATACTTAGATCTATCGGTAGATGGCGGCGCAAAAACTCTCTTAGAAGTGACTCTTTATGCATGCCATCCGATAGCCAGTGAGCAGCGCCTATGAGCAAGCGGACGCGATCGGCGCGCGACTGGAACTCTAGAGCCCAGCTTTCGAAGTAGGCGGGAACACGACTGTCCAAATTGACCTCAAACACTTAGTCTACTGAAACGCCATTATGCATTGCTTGATGTGCTTCTTGCGCCACGTGAATTACATGTTTCTGCGATACTGCCCGCCGACCTCAAACAGCGCATTCGTGATCTGCCCCAGCGAGCACACGCGCACGGCATCGATCAGCACAGCGAAGACGTTGCCGTTGTCGATCACCGCGCGCTTGAGCTTTTCCAGCATCGCCGGCGCGGCCTGGGCGTTGCGGGCGTGAAAGGCGCGCAGGCGCGTGAGCTGACTTTGCTTTTCTTCCTCGGTGCTGCGCGCGAGTTCGATCTGCTGCGGCACCTCTTCCGTGTGCGGCGCGCGGAAGGTGTTGACACCGACGATCGGGTACTCGCCGGTGTGCTTCAGGTGCTCGTAGTGCAGCGACTCTTCCTGAATCTTGCCGCGCTGGTAGCCCAGTTCCATCGCGCCCAGCACGCCGCCGCGCTCGCTGATCGCCTCGAACTCGCGCAGAACAGCTTCTTCGACTAGTTCGGTCAGCTCCTCGATGATGAAGCTGCCCTGGTTGGGGTTCTCGTTCTTCGCCACGCCCCACTCGCGGTTGATGATGAGCTGGATCGCCAGCGCGCGGCGCACGCTCTCTTCGGTCGGCGTGGTGATCGCCTCATCAAAGGCGTTGGTGTGCAGGCTGTTGGCGTTGTCGTAGGTGGCGATCAGCGCTTGCAGCGTGGTGCGGATGTCGTTGAACTGAATCTCCTGCGCATGCAGGCTGCGGCCGCTGGTCTGGCAGTGGTACTTCAACTTCTGGCTGCGCTCATTGGCCCCGTACTTGTCGCGCATCGCGGTGGCCCAGATGCGCCGCGCCACACGGCCCAGCACGCTGTACTCCGGGTCCATGCCGTTGCTGAAGAAAAACGACAGGTTGGGCGCAAAGTCGTCGATGTGCATGCCGCGCGCGAGATAGGCCTCCACGAAGGTGAAGCCGTTGGCGAGCGTGAAGGCGAGCTGGCTCACCGGGTTGGCCCCAGCCTCGGCGATGTGATAGCCGCTGATCGACACCGAGTAGAAGTTGCGCACGTTGTGGTGGACGAAGTACTCCTGAATGTCGCCCATCACCTTGAGGCTGAACTCGGTGGAGAAGATGCAGGTGTTCTGGCCCTGGTCTTCCTTGAGGATGTCGGCCTGCACGGTGCCACGCACGTTCTCCAGCACCCAGGCGCGGATCTTCTGCGCTTCGTCGTCGGTCGGTTCGCGGCCATTGTCGGCGCGGAACTTGTCGAGGTTCTGGTCGATCGCGGTGTTCATGAACATCGCGAGGATGCTCGGCGCCGGCCCGTTGATGGTCATGCTGACACTGGTGTTGGGCGCGGTGAGGTCAAAGCCGCCGTAGAGCACCTTCACGTCGTCCAGCGTGGCGATGGACACCCCGCTGTTTCCGACCTTGCCGTAGATGTCGGGGCGCTCGTCGGGGTCGTTGCCGTAGAGCGTCACGCTGTCGAAGGCGGTTGAGAGCCGCTTGGCCGGCATGCCTTCGGACAGCAGCTTGAAGCGCCGGTTGGTGCGGAAGGGGTCGCCTTCGCCGGCGAACATGCGGGTCGGGTCTTCGTTCTCGCGTTTGAAGGCGAACACGCCCGCGGTGTACGGAAAGCTGCCGGGCACGTTTTCCAGCAGCAGCCACTTGAGGATTTCGCCGTGGTCTTCGTATCTCGGTAGCGCCACCTTGCGGATCTTGGTGCCGGACAAACTCGTGTGCGTGAGCGCTGTGCGGATTTCTTTGTCGCGGATTTTTACGACGTACTCGTCGCTGGCGTAGGCCTGCTGCATCTGCGGCCACATGGCGAGGAGCTTTTGGCTGCGGGGGTCGAGTTGGGACTCGCGCTCGTGGAGCAGTGCCTCCAGCCGCACCAAAGCGCCCTCACCCGGCGCGGCTGCCGCCGCGCCACCCTCTCCCGGTGAGGCGGGCGAGGGTTTGGCCTTGCCCCCCTCGCCCGCATCAGCGGGAGAGGGGCCGGGGGTGAGGGAGAGCAGCCTCTGCGTCGTCAGCAACGCCTGCCGCTCCCGCGCAATCCGCGCCTGCTCGATCGCATGCTTCTTGTATCCGCGCACGGTGTCGGCAATCTCGGCCAGGTAGCGCGTGCGCTGCGGCGGCACGATGGGGGTCTGGTTGGTCGAGTGGCGCGTGGCCACGCGCGGCAGGCTGCCCGCCTTTGTCTTGAGTCCCAGTTCCTGCAAGCGCGGCCGGATCGCCTGATAGAGCGCCGTCACCCCGTCGTCGTTAAAGCGCGCGGCCTGGGTGCCGAACACCGGCATCTCCTCTGGGCTTTGCTTGAACGCCTGCTTATTGCGCTGTACCTGCTTGCTTACGTCGCGCAGCGCGTCGGCCGCGCCCTTGCGGTCGAATTTGTTGATCGCGACGAAGTCGGCAAAGTCCAGCATGTCGATCTTTTCGAGCTGGCTGGCCGCACCGTACTCCGGTGTCATCACGTACAGGCTCGCGTCCACGTGCGGGACGATAGCCGCGTCGCCCTGGCCGATGCCGCTGGTTTCCACCAGCACGAGGTCGAAGCCCGCGATTTTGCAGGCGGCGATCACGTCGGGCAGCGCCTGGCTGATTTCGCTGCCGGCTTCGCGGGTCGCGAGCGAGCGCATGTACACGCGCGCACCGCTCTGCCAAGGCTGGATCGCGTTCATCCTGATCCGGTCGCCCAGCAGCGCGCCGCCGCTCTTGCGGCGCGAGGGGTCGATGGAGATCACCGCCACCGTCAGCGCATCGCCCTGGTCGAGCCGCAGCCGGCGTATCAACTCGTCGGTCAGCGAGCTCTTGCCCGCGCCGCCGGTACCGGTGATGCCGAGCACCGGCACCCTGGCGGTATCCGCCGTCTTGCGCAGCGCTTCCTTGAGCTTGGCGTCCGCCGTGCCCAACTCCAGCCCGGTGATCAGCTGCGCCAGCGCGCGCCAGCGGCGGGTCAGGTCGGCGTCCTGCAACGCGGCCACGGACTTCGGCGCGCGCGGGGACAAGTCCTCGTCGCAGGCGGCGACGATGGCGCCGATCATCCCTTCCAGCCCGAGCTTCTGGCCGTCCTCGGGCGAGAAGATGCGCGCCACGCCGTAGTCGTGCAGTTCGCGAATCTCGGCCGGCACGATCACGCCGCCGCCGCCGCCGAAAACCTTGATGTTCTCCCCGCCGCGCGCGCGCAGCAGGTCGAGCATGTACTTGAAGAACTCGACGTGCCCGCCCTGGTAGCTGCTGATCGCGATGCCCTGCACGTCCTCGTGCAAGGCGGCGGTAACGATCTCTTCCACCGAGCGGTTGTGCCCCAGGTGGATCACCTCCGCCCCCATCCCTTGCAGGATGCGCCGCATGATGTTGATGCTGGCATCGTGCCCGTCGAACAGGCTCGCCGCGGTGACAAAGCGGACCTTGTGCTTCGGGCGGTAACTCGCCAGCTTCTTGACTTCGGACAGGTCGGTCATGGTGGTCGCTCCAGAGGGACTTGCTCCTCCCCCTTCAAGGCGGAGGCGGGGAGGGGGATGGGTTGCGCTCGGCGGGCCGCGATAACCCATCCCCCACCCCGGCCCTCCCCTTGAAGGGGAGGGAGTCAACACGTTGCCCGCGGTCCAGCTTATCCAAGTTGACGTTAACGTCAACCGGCAATCGGCCTCATCGTCGCGGCGTCGGAGGGGCGGAGCAGTGCCGCCGGCTCGGCGCCCGCCAGCCAGTTGCCGTAGTCGGCACCGGCGACGATCACCGGCATGCGGTCGTGGATCGGCGCGATCTGCGCGTCGGCCGCGCAGGTGACGATGGTGTAGGTCTCGACCGGCTCGCCGCCCGCCGGGTCGCGCCACCACTCCCACAGGCCGGCCAGCGCAAAGAGCGGCTCGTCGGCCAGGCCGATCCGCCACCGGGTCTTGTGCCCCGCCGGCCCGGTCCACTCGTAGAACGCGTTGACCGGCACCAGACAGCGGCGCGCCCGGTAGGCGGCGCGGAAAGCCGGCTGCGTGGCGACCGTCTCGCCGCGCGCGTTGATGCAGCGGGTGCCGAACCTCAGGTCCTTGGCCCAGCTCGGAACCAGCCCCCAGCGGGCGAGCACGCACTCACGCGCGCCGTCGCGCGCCAGACGCACGATCGGCGCGCGCTGGGTGGGGCGCAGGTCGGGGTTGGGCGCAAAGTCCGGCACCGCCGGCACCGCGAACTTGGCGCGGATCGCGGCGGGATTGTCTGAGAGGTCGTAGCGGCCACACATGTGGCGCATTGTCGGGCGGCGCAGGTATCCTGCGCCCCGCCTGTGCTCGAGGCCAACGATGACGTTCCCCGCGCTGCGTCTGACCGAGCTGTCCAAGTCCTTCGGCAAACCGGCCGTCGAGCGGGTGTCGCTTGCGGTCGCCCCCGGCGAGTTCTACGCACTGCTCGGCCCCAACGGCGCCGGCAAGACCACCACGCTGCGGATGATCGCCGGCCTGACCGCCCCGGACGGCGGCGCGGTCGAGCTGTTCGGCGTGGACATGGCGCTGGAGCCGGAACGCGCCAAGCGTCCGCTGGCTTATGTGCCGGACGATCCGCCGCTGTACGGCAAGCTGACGCCGCTGGAGTACCTGGAGTTCGTCGGCGGGCTGTGGTCGCTGCCGGCCGCCGAATGCGCCGCGCGCGGTGAGGCGCTGCTGCGGCAGCTCGGCCTGTGGGAGCACGCGCAGCAGCGCTGCGAGGAGTTCTCGCGCGGCATGAAGCAGAAGGTGGCGCTGGCGGGCGCCCTGGTGCACGAGCCGCGCCTGCTGCTGCTCGACGAGCCGCTGACCGGCCTGGACGCGCACGCAGCGCGGCTGGTCAAGGACATGCTGCTCGCCTTCGTCGCCGCCGGCGGCACCATCGTGCTCACGACGCACATCCTCGAAGTGGCCGAACGCCTGGCGCAGCGCATCGGCATCATCCAGCACGGGCGGCTGATCGCCGAGGGCACGCTGGACGAACTGCGCAGCCGCGCCGGCGAGGCGCAGGGCACGCTGGAAGACGTGTTCCTCGAACTGACCGCCGCGCCGCGATGACGCTGGCGCCCGGCTCCTGGCTCTGGCTGGCACGGCACGAGGCGCGCCTGATTTGGCGCGCCGGCGCCGGCAAGTCGCGCCGGGCGCAGGCGTTACTGCTGGCGGCCATCGTCGTCGGGCTGCATTTGCTGCTATGGCCGGCGGTGGCCGCCATGCCGCTGCAAGCGCCCAGCGCCGGCCCCGGCGCCGCGCTGGGGGCGTACTTCGCCACTGCCTCGCTGCTGTTCATGTTTGGCAACGCGCTGCTGCTCACCGTGGCGGCGTACTTCGAGCGCGGCGACTTCGACCTGCTGCTGTCCTCGCCAATCGCGCCGCGCACCGTGCTGATCGTGCGCACGCTGGTGGTCGCGGGCACGGTGATCGCCGGCAACGCGCTGTACCTTCTACCGTTGGCCAACGTCGGCCTGCTGCTCGGGCGCAACTGGCTCGGCAGCCTGTACCTGTCGCTGCCGGTGGCCGGCTTGCTCGCCGCCGGCGGCGGCGCGGTGGCGGCGCTCGCGCTGGTGCGCGCCATCGGCGCGCGCCGCACCCGCACGCTGGTGCAGGTGGCGGGCATCGCCACCGGAGCAGCGATGTATCTGGTGGCGCAGACCGGCATGCTGGCAAATCTGGAGAGGCCCGATGCCCGCGTGGCGCCCTGGCTGGAACCCGTTCTCGGCTGGACGTTTTCGTTCGCCATCGGGCGTTGGCCGGCCCTGCCGCTGGGCGCGGCGCTGGCGGCGCTTGTCTGCGCGCTGGCCTGGGCGGGCCTGAGCCGCACTTTTCTGCGCGGCGCGCTGGGCGAACGGACCGCGGGCGGGCGCCGCGGCCCGCGCGGACCGGCCCGACTGCGCCCGCTGCGCTGGCCGACGCTCGAGCTCTGGCGCAAGGAATGGCGCGTGGTGCGGCGCGAGCCGCTGCTGCTGGCGCGGATCGGCTACTCGCTGGTGTTCTTTCTGCCGCTCGTCTTCATTGCGCTGCGTGGCGAGCGGATGGACACGCTGCAACTCGTCGTGCTGGCCAGCGTTGCCGCCTTCGGCGCCGGCAGCCTGGCCGGCCAGCTGGCGCGGCTGACGGTGGATGTCGAAGACGCGCCCGACCTGCTGTATGCCGCCCCGCGCCCGCCGTCCCGCCTGCTGCTACACAAGGGACTGGTGGCCGCCGCGCTCGGCGCCGGCTGCGCGTTGCTGCTGACCGCCTTCGTGCTGCCGCAGGCGGGGCCGCGACTGCTGTGGGGCGTGCCGTTCGCGCTCGGCGCCGCGGCCTCCTGCGCGCTCACCATCGCGGCCAATCCGCGGCCGGTGCGCCGCGACGACCTCACTACCGGCCGCGTCAAGGACTTCGACCTGGAGCGCACTGTGGTCAACGGACTGCTGATGGCGCTGTGGTCGGCCGCCGCGGGACTGGCCCTGGGCACGGCGCCGGGCTGGGGCCTGCTGCTGGCCGCGGTCGGGCTGCCGCACCTGGCGACGGAGTGGCGCCAGTTGCACCGGCACACCGCGTCCACCGCGGCGCGCGCGCGCGCGTAGCGGGATAAGCTGCGGCGACTGTTCGTCCGCGCCTGCCATGCGCCTGCTGCTGATCGAAGACGACCCGATGATCGGCGAAGCCGTGGCCTGCGGGCTGCGCGCCGACGGCTACACCGTGGACTGGGTGCGCGACGGGCGCGCCGGTTCGGCGGCACTCGCCGCTGCCACGCCCTATGCGCTGGTGCTGCTCGACATCGGCCTGCCGGGGCGCGACGGCTTGACGCTGTCGCGCGAAGCGCGTGCCGCCGCGACCGCACGCCCGTGCTGCTGATGACCGCGCGCGACACGGTGGCCGACCGCGTGGCCGGGCTGGACGCGGGCGCGGACGACTACCTGATCAAGCCCTTCGATCTCGACGAGTTGCTGGCGCGCGTACGCGCGCTGCTGCTGGCACTGGCCGAGCGGCCCGGCGCGGTGCTATCGCGCGCGCAGCTCGAAGAGAAGCTCTACGGCTGGGACGACGCGGTCGGCAGCAACGCGGTCGAGGTGCACATCCACCACCTGCGCCGCAAGCTGGGCGAGCGCGCGATCCGCAACGTGCGCGGCGTGGTTTACACGCTGGGCGAGGTCTGATGCGCGCTTCGACGCGCCTGCCTCACCCCGTCGTTGCCGCGCAAGAGCCTGTGTAACCCCCCCGCTCCTTGCACGCTTCCTGCGTGCGGTGGAAGGGACAGCAACGGGGGAACGACGACGATGACGATCAAACACTGGCGGGGCCTGCCGCGGGAGCAGACGGCGCGGCTGCCGGCGTCGAAACGCTCCTCGTACTCGGCCCAGCGATAGCCGGCGGGGTCGCCCGGGCGCAGGCCCCAGCGGCGCTGGTGCGCATCGGGCTTTTCCGGGCCGCGGAAAGAGTCGATGAAGTTTTCTTCGCAGGTGAGGTAGCTGCCCCAGGGCGTCTAGCCGCCGGCGCAATTGTTGAGCGTGCCCAGCACGCGCTGGCCCGTGGGGTCGGCGGCGGTACGCAGCAGCGCATGGCCGGCGGCCGGACTACCGACCGTCATCGGTGTGGCCGCGGTGATGCGGCGGGCGTAGCGCGAGGGCCGCACGATCTGCCAGTCCCCGCCGCCGCGGTCTTCGATCTCGATCACGCTGACACCTTGCGCGGTCATCGCCTTGCGTACCTGGGCGGCGCTCCAGGTCGGCATGCCGTCAGGATGCCGCAGACCGCCGTCGGTGTACTCGTGGTCGATCGCCATCAAGCCGCGCCGGCTGTCGTCGAGAGCGAAGTACCCCAGGCCGTCGTCATGCATGCCGAGTTGCGCCTGCTGCCCGGCCGCGGTGTTGCTGGCGTCGGGCCGGAAGGCGGACGGATTGTTCTGCAGCCCGACCGGCTCGCCCCACATGAAAGCGGCGCGCGCGGTATAGCCCGCGCACACGGTCAGGGTATCGGCGGTGGCGAGCGGCACGCTCTTGAATCCGAGCAGCGGGCCTGACGCCTCGGTGGTGGCGCAGCCGCTGGCGAGCGGCGCCAAGACGCCCGCCACCGCCAGCGGGGCGCCGTCGCGCAGCAGCGTGCGGCGCGCGGGGTCGGACAATTCGTGGATGCTGAGGTTGGCGGAGCGGTTGCTGTCTTCCGCCGATTCGTGATCCTTGGCCATGGCGGATGCGAGTCGGCGTTTTTGTCCAACCGCTCTTCTTGCGTTCGCTCGACGACCGAAGCTTGACAGGGCGCAAAGCGTTGCCCCGAGCGCGATCAGTGCCCGTCGCAGCGCGAGCATCGCCAGTCGTCGGCCGAGCCGCCTCGACTTCGCGCGCGGCTTCGTGAGCGTGCTGGTCGCCGTTCGGTGGGCGACGGCGGGGGCGGTCGCGGTTGGCGCCGGGCTGCCGTGGGGCGGCCTCGTTGCCGTGCTCGCGCTGCCGCACCAGGCAACCGTGTGGCGGGAGTTGCGGTGGCACCGCGCGCTCACGCTGCCGCCGCCGACCGAGTGAGCGGCGCGCGTGGCGATCTACCGCACCTTGGCCGCCAGGCGCCTTGCCTCGTCTCGGGTTGGCAGCGACCGACGCGGCAGACCGGACTGCGTCGCGCTACGGCGGTCCGCCCGGCGTACCGTACTCGCGCGAACTCCGCGTGAATATCCGACAAGCCGCCCCGCGGGCGGCATAAACGACGCTTGCGTCACGCCCGCCTCGTTAGCTTGCGCCCCGAAGTGCCGGTCCCGCGGCACAACCATTCAGCGAGGCGCGAAATGACGAATATCGGCAAGCGTTCATGGTGGCAGGCGGTTCTGGCGGCGACCATGGTGGGTCTGGTGGCAGGCTGCGGCGGCGGCGACGATGCGCCGGCAGCGGCACCGGCGCAGAGCTCCGCACCGGCTCCGACCACCGGCAGTTCCACCTTGGACGCCGCGGGCGGTACGGTCGACGGGCCGGACGGCACGCGCCTCGTGGTAGGTCCCGACGGTCTGGCGGCGCCGGTCACGCTGCGAATCGCGCGCGATGCCACTGGCGCGCCGGCACTCGACGGCCTGAACCTCGTGTCGCCGGTCTACGCCGTCACGCCGCACGGCACGACGTTCGCCAGCCCGGCCGTATTCAGCATCCCGCGCGCGGCCGCCACATTGGCCGCAGGCGACACGCCGATCCTGCTCAAGGCCGAATCGGGCGGCAAGTGGCGCGTGCTGGCCGACACCGGCCGCGTGGCCGACGCGCTGTCGGCCGATGTTGGCGAGTTGTCGTTCTTCGTGCTTGCGCTGTGCAGCCGAACCGGTGCCACTCAAGGCTGGATCATCGGCGCCGTGGACTGCCCCTCGGCAAACACTTTGCAGTTGTCGCTGGACAGCAGCAATGGGGGCCCAGTCAACGTCGTGCCCAGCGGCAACCCGGTATTGCCGCCGATCGTCAACCTGAGCGGCCCGACGACGCTGAACATGCGTCTGCGTTGGACGCGCGCCCCAGGCACCACCCGCACGGACCAGATCGCGGTCACCGGGACGCCCGGGGGCTTTAGCGCCAATCTTGGCTTCGCATCGAGTTGGACCGCCGTTGAGGACGTCAACACCGACCGCGATCGGTTTTTCACCGTCACCATCGACCCCGCCCGAGTGGCTGGTGCTGGCGGCCCCGGGGGCCGCGAACTGCGCATCAATGCGTACGCGAGCTTCGGCACCACGGCATTTCAGGTCGGCCGCGGCAATGTGGGAGTGGGCTTTGAGTTCGCAACCTACCTGCCGATCGTCGTGCGCTACACCGGCACGCAGCCGGTGATCGCGCAGCAGCCGACGCCCGCCGCGGTGTCGGTGGTGGAGAACAATTCGTTCACGCTCACGGTCGCGGCCACCGGCGCCGGCCTGACTTACCAATGGCGCTATTTCAACAACGGCAACGACGCAGCCGAGCGCATCGCCGAGGGCACCAGCAACCAAGCCAGCTACAGCAGCCCGGCGGCACCGCTGGCCTGGAACGGCCGCCTGTACTACGTGCGCGTCTGCACCACCGACGGATCGCCGTCGGTCACCACCTGCGTTAACTCGCAAGCTTCGCCACTGACGGTGACACCGTTCACTCAGCCGACGACTTTCACCGGCCAGCCGGCATCCCGCGACCTCCTGGAGGGCGAGAGCACCACGGTCACCGCCACCGTTACCGGCACGCCGACACCCTCATTGCAGTGGTACCGCAACGTCAGCTGCAACAACTTTCTCGGGGTGCGCAACTGCTCCGGTACACCGCTGACCAATGGCGCGGGCAGCGGACCGCTCGCCGGGGTGTCGATAGCCGGCGCCACGACGGGCACGCTGAGCCTGGGATCGGTGCCCATCGGTGCCAACGGCACGACGCTGGCGCTGGCCGCCGAGCAGTCCGGTTTCCTCAATGCCACCTGGAGCGAGGTCGTCACGTTGACCGTCCGCGCGCGGCCGATTGCCGCCGGCTTCACGCAGCAGTTGGTCTCGCCGCGCAGCGTGCAACAGGACGGCAGCATCGACTTCACTGCGGTCATTAGCGGCACCCAGCCGGTCAACAAGGTCTGGGCTATCGACGGCGCGACGATCAACGCCGGCACGATTGCCAGCGGCCGCTGCGCCGGCGCGGTGGTCTCGTTTCCGGCCGAGGGCGTGCTGCGCCTGGCCAGCGTGCCGCTCGCCTGCAACGGCGCGACGATCGCGATTGGCATCGACAACATCGCCACGCCGTCTGGCACCCGGCCGACGTCGACCGCGCGGCTCAACGTCACACCGCTACCCACCGCGCCCACCATCTCGGAGCAGCCGGTCGCATCGACCGTCTTAGAGGACACGTACGCCACGCTGCGAGTGGGCTACGGTGGGTCGGGGCCGGTCACGGTGGCGCTGCAACAGTTCGTCGGCGGCAGTTGGACCACGGTGGCCAGCACCACGTCCACCCTTTGTGTCAGCCCGTGTTCCGTGCAGACCAATCAACTGTCACTGGCCGACTGCGTATTTCAGCGATCGTGGACGGCTGTTTCAGTCTGATCGTGGACGGTGTTTCAGCGTGATCGTGGACGGCATTTCAGGCTGATCGTGGACGGGGCAGGGGTGCGCGCCAGCGAGGGGTTTGATGGTAGCGCAGTG
>JBKCXU010000080.1:0-17890 GCA_046316025.1 Betaproteobacteria bacterium
GGGACAGCATGACCTTCGACGCGGTCAAGCAGTGGCGCGTGGTGCACTTTCCCATCACCCTGGCCTTTGCCGTGCTGATCCTGGCCATCGCGCTGACGGGCTGGGTCAAGTACGCGCGCACGGTGCGCGGCAGCACCATGGTGGAGCGCCAGAAGGAATATGTGCAGGCCGCGCGCGTTTCGGGCCTCCCCAACCGCAAGATCATCCTGCGGCATGTGCTCCCGAACGTGCTGACCCCGCTGATCGTGGTCGCGACGATCCAGGTCGGCACGTTCGTGCTCATCGAGGCTTCGCTGTCCTTCCTCGGCGTGGGCGTGCCGCCGACCACGCCGTCGCTGGGCACGCTGATCCGCATCGGCAACGAGTTTCTCTTTTCTGGTGAATGGTGGATCACCATTTTCCCCGGGCTGGCGTTGGTCTTGCTCGTTCTGTCGGTCAACCTGCTGGGCGACTGGCTGCGCGATGCGCTCAACCCCAAGCTGCGATGAACGGCAAGGAGGCATTCATGCACTGGCGCCACCGACTTGTCCTGCCGCTCGCGGCATTGGCCCTCGCGGGTTGCGCCAGCACGTTCCACGGTTCCTACGTGGTGGGCGAGCGTTACTTCAAGACCTCGATCGACACCTCTTCGGTGATCGTCCTCAGCATCGACGGCACCGATACTTTGCAGCGGCGCACTCTGGTGGATCCCGGAGTACGACAGATCGCCGTGCAAGCGCCGCCCGTGCCGGGCGCGCCGAACGAGACCGCCACGTTCACGGTCGATATCAAGCCCTGCCACACTTACTACATCGTCGCCGTGCGCGCGAACCCCATCAGCGCCGCTTTCACGCCGAAGGTCGATTTCGCCGAACCGCTGGCCGGCTGCACGCCACCGCCCGCCAAGTAACCCGCCCCGCGAGCCGCCGTTGAAGCCGCCCCTGCTGCAAGTCCGCAATCTGCGCATCGAGTTCCCGACCCGGCGCGGCACGCTGGTGGCGGTGGACGACGTGTCGTTCGACATTGCGCCGGGCGAGGTGCTCGGCGTGGTGGGCGAATCGGGTGCCGGCAAGTCGCTCACCGGGGCGGCGATCATCGGCCTGCTCGAGCCGCCGGGGCGGATCGCCGGCGGCGAGGTCAAGTTAAACGGCCTGCGCATCGACAACCTGCCCTACGAAGAAATGCGCAAGGTGCGCGGGCGCGAGATCGGCGCGATCTTCCAGGACCCGCTGACCTCGCTCAACCCGCTGTACACGGTCGGGCGGCAGATCACCGAGACGATCGTCACCCACCTGAACATCTCGGCCGCCGCGGCGCGCAGCCGCGCCGTGCAGTTGCTCGCCGCCACCGGCATCTCGGCGCCCGAGCGACGCATCGATCACTACCCGCACCAGTTTTCCGGCGGCATGCGCCAGCGGGTGGTGATTGCGCTCGCGCTGGCCGCCGAACCCAAGCTCGTCATCGCCGACGAGCCGACCACCGCGCTCGACGTGTCGATCCAGGCGCAGATCATCGCCCTGCTCAAGCGCCTGTGCCGCGAGCAGGGCACGGCGGTGATGCTGGTGACGCACGACATGGGCGTGATCGCCGAGACCGCCGACCGCGTGGCCGTGATGTATGCCGGGCGCATCGCCGAGATCGGCCCGGTGGCCGAGGTGATCCACCGCCCGCAGCATCCGTACACGGTCGGGCTGATGGGCTCGATCCCCACTTTCGAGCACGACGTGCCGCGGCTGGCGCAGATCGAAGGCAGCATGCCGCGGCTGACCGCCATTCCGCCCGGTTGCGCCTTCAACCCGCGCTGCGCGCACGCCTTCGACCGCTGCCGCAGCGAGCGGCCCGACCTGCGCCCTGCCGGCGCCGCGCAGGCGGCGTGCTGGCTGCTGGCGTCCTGACGGCCAGGACGATCCGTGACCTGCGACAAACCATGAGTGCAATGGCGCAAGCCCCCATGCCGGCGGACGCCGCCGCGCCGATCGTCGAAGCGACCGATCTGGCGCGCCACTTCGACGTCTCGCCGCCGTGGTTGAACCGCGTGCTCGAGCGCAAGGGCCGCGCCATCCTGCGCGCGGTCGATGGCGTGAGCTTCGACATCCGCCGCGGCGAGACGCTGGCGTTGGTGGGCGAGTCCGGCTGCGGCAAGTCCACCGTCGCCCGCCTGCTGGTCGGTCTGTACGCGCCCACCGCGGGCAAAGTGCGCGTCTTCGGCCGCAACCTGGCGGAGATGAACACCGCGGCCGGGCGCACGCTGCGGCAAAAGCTGCAAATGATTTTCCAGGACCCCTACGCCAGCCTCAACCCCCGCTGGCGGGTGGCCGACATCATTGCCGAACCGCTGCGCACGCACCGGCTGCTCGCCGACGAGACCGCCGTGCTCGCGCGCGTGGACGAGCTGCTCAACCAGGTGCGCCTGTCGCCGGCCGACAAGAGCAAGTACCCGCATCAGTTCTCCGGCGGGCAGCGCCAGCGCATCTCCATCGCCCGCGCGCTCGCCACCCACCCCGAGTTTCTCGTCTGCGACGAGCCGACCTCCGCGCTCGACGTGTCGGTGCAGGCGCAGGTGCTCAACCTGATGAAGGACCTGCAGCGCGACCTGGGGCTCACATACCTCTTCATCTCGCACAATCTGGCGGTGGTGCACCACATCGCCGACCGCGTCGGCGTGATGTACCTCGGGCGGATCGTCGAACTGGCGCCGAAGAAGACGCTGTTCGCGATGCCGCGCCACCCGTACACGCGGATGCTGCTCGACGCCATTCCCGACCTGGAAATGACCGGCCGCGCCCGCACCCCGGTGGCCGGTGAGGTGCCCAATCCGCTGAACCCGCCGCCGGGCTGCACCTTCCATCCCCGCTGCCCGCACGCCAATGCGCGCTGTCGCAGCGAAGCGCCGCAAGCGATCCGCGTGCGCCACGCCGACGCCGAGACGCTGGTGGCCTGCCACGCGGTCGAAGAAGGGCGGCTCTAATCTGGCGGTCGTGCCGGCGGCGGCGCCTTCACCGCGCCGCCACCGTCCCGACCAACCCGGCAATACCCAGCCCCAGCGCCGCCAGCGCGTCGCCGGCGATCAATCCGCCGCCGACGAGCGAGGTGGCGCTCATGTCCGCCGGCAAGTCGGCGTCGCGCCGGCGCCGGCGGGCGGCGAGGCTGTCCACCGCCGAGCCGATCACGCCGCCGGCGGCAAACCAGGCCGAGGTCGGCAGATTGACGAAGCCGCCAAAGGACGACGCATACGGCGACGGCAACAGCACCGCATCGACCATGAAGTCGGTCGCCTGCCCGCTGCGGCTGCCCGCCACCCAGCGGCGGTAGCGGGCGTTGTCCTTGAGCAGCTTGCGCGCCACCGCCACGGCCAGCCCGATGGCCACGCCGAGCCAGATGGCGCTGCGCTGGTACGGCTTGTCGTCGGTCAGGCTGCGCAGCGCGCCGACGAACTTGTAGGTCATCGCCGCCGTCCACTCCGCCGGCTGCGCGTCGGCGGGCATCGTCGTCTGATCCAGCCGCAGCACAGGGTACGCGGCCATGAACAAATGCGCCAGCAGCACGGCGAGCAGCGCGCCGGCGACGATGCCGCCGGCCTGGAAGCGGAACTGGATCGTGCGGTTGGTGCCCAGCCGCCAGCCGGTGGAGCGGTCCTGCTGCATGTCGCAGGCCACACTGGTGGAGACCAGCACCACGGTGGCGACGATCATCCCCACCGCCGGCTCGCGCAGGCCGACGGCGGCAAACAGCACGACCGTCACCACGAAGGCGGAGGAAATCGGGTTCGAGTCGCTGATGCCGAGCGAAATCCCGTTGACCAGCGCAAAGACGAAGCACAGCGCCAGCGCGCCGGCGAGGTACGCCGCCGGCGCGTCGAAGAAGCTCGTACCCGCCCAGACGATCGCCACGCCCCACACGGCAATCCAGAGGGCGAGCCGGCGGTGATCGACGCGCTTCCATTTTTCCGTCGGCGCGACCGCCGGCGCAGCGCCCCCGCGCAGCCGCCGCCAGGCTTGCACCAGCAGCAGGCTCACGTCGAGGACGGCGGCGCCGAGGATCATCCCCAGCGCGATCAGGAAGGTGATCTTGCGGAACGGGTCGGTCGGCTCGAGCCAGCCGATGGAGACGAAGTACGGCATCGCCAGCCAACTGGCGATGCCGCCGGTGAGCGCCGCCAGGCCGATGCGGGCGCCGACGATCATCCCCGCGCCGAAGGTGGAGGCCGAGAACTCCACCGCCGCCAGCGCGCCCACGCGCGCGGTGGACACGCCCGCCAGCAGCCCCGCGCAGATGCCGGAGCCCAGGGTGGCGACTGACCGCCGCAGCAGCCGCACGTCGGTCAACGCACGCAGGATGTTGGCCACCGCCAAGCCGGAGGGGAAGGTCAGTTGCATGCGGTCCACCAGCAGCGGGGTGAAGAGCATCCCCACGCCCACGCCGAACATGCCGATGCAGGTCAGGTACACGACCAGCTGCCACGCCGGCGGCAGCGGCAGCCCGAGCCAGACAAAGGCCTGCACGGCGACCGCCAGCCCGCTCATGCCGGCCACCGAAGCGGCCGTGGTCTGCATGTAGTTGGCGCCGTGCTTGCCGTCGGCGCCATAGCCCAGCGTGACGAGCGAGCCGAGAATGCCCGCCAGCGTCTGCCCGCCGACGAAGAAGCCGAGCGAGAAGTTCATGTACGCCGCCGCCACGCCGCCCAGCGGCCCGAGCAGCAGGATGCCGATCGTGGCCAGCAGCGCGTAGTAGCGCCACGAGCCGATCGGCGGCAGCCAGGCCCAGCGCGGGCCGAGCGCGGAGGCCGAGGTCTCGGGCGGCGTCATCGGTCGGCTGTTGCGGGCTGCGGCTTACAGGCTTACAGATCGAGCTCGACTTCGACCGTATCGCCCACGCGCAGGCTGGCGCCGGCGCCGGCGGCGACGATCACGTTGACGCCGAACATCACTCCCGCGTCGCGGCCGCGATACGTGGCTAGCAGATCGGGCACGACGGTCGAGGCTTCGCCGGTGACGGGATCCACGCCGGGGATCGAGCAGCGCGCGCAGGGCTTGACGTTGCGCAGTTCGACACTGCCCGCACGAATCGTCTTCAGGTAATCCTCCTCGTACGCCTCCAGCCCGGCCAGCACGATGTTCGGGCGGAAGCGCTCGCTCGCAATCGGCGCTTCTCCGCGCGCCTGCAAGCGGCGGTTCACATCGGCCAACGACGCCGCGCCGGTGGCGAGCAGCGCGAAGCCGTCGCCGAACTTGACCGGCGCGTCGATCTTGCCGGTGTACTTGTGCGCCGACAGCCGCGTGTGCTCGGGGTCGAAGCGCAGCAGCCGTGCCGGCCGCCCGAGAAAGTTGCTGAACCAGGCATCGGCCACTTCGCCCTGCGTCACCGCGCTCACGCGGTCGTCCCACACCTGCGCGGCCACCACGTCGCCCTCGGAGGCGAACGGCACGTCCAGCGCCAGCATGCCCGGCGCCTTCAGCCGCAGGCTCGAGCCGGTGAAGCGCGTTTCGATCAACGCCATGCGCGGCACCTCGCGCTGGCTCAGGAACTCGCCGTCCGCATCGACGACCACCCACTCACGGTCGCCGATGCCGTCGACCTCCAGGCCGGTGGCGGCGACGGTGGCTTCGCGCAGCGCAATGCCGCGGCAGCTCTTGATCGGATACAGATGCAACTCGGCGATGGTCGCTTGCATGGTGGAAACCCGCGAGACGCGAACGGAGTGGGAAGTTAGCATTCGCCACCGCCGCGCCGTGCCACGCTGCGCATCCGCACGCAGAAAAAATGAACCACAACCCCAACGCCGACCTGTTGGTCGCGCCAGCAGCCGCGCCCGACGGCACCCCGCAAGCCAGCCGCCTCGATGCCGCCTTGCTCGACGCCGCCCGCGCACTGCGCGCCGAGCGCGACCGCGCATCCGAGGCGAGCGACGAACTCATCGCCATGCGCCTGCGCGCCGACGCGCTGCTCGCGCGCGCCCAGGCCGCCGCGCGCGCCGGCGATGCCTATCTCGCCTTCGACTGCGTGCAGCAGATCGAGCGCGAACTCGTCCTGGCCACCACCGCCGAGGAGCGCGCCGCCCGTGTCCCCGCGCTGGTACTGGAGGCGCGCGCGCGGCTCGAACCCTGGCGCGCGGCGGTGGCCGATCGCCTGGCCGACGCCGCGCACGGCGGCGCACCGACGGTTGCCACCCTGCAGGCGCTGCTCGCCAATCTGCACGCCGCCGCGCAGGAGCGCCTCTACCAGCGCCTGCTCGCCGAGAGGCAGGTGCCGGTCGTCGTCGGTGTGGCGGCGGCGACCACCGTGCTGTACCTGGGCTGGTCGCTCATCGGCGGCTTCGACTGGCTGACCAACGACAACTACGAGATCACCACCGCCATGTGGTTCATCACCGGCGCGCTGTTCGGCTTGTTCGGCGCTGTGTTGAGCATGCTCTTCGGCCTGTTCCGCGGCGCGCACGGCGGCGTGCTGCCCGACCTGCGTCACCTGCGTCTCATCACCTTTGCCCGCCCGCTGGTGGGGCTGCTGTCGGCGCTGCCGATCGTGTTGCTGCTGGAGACCGGCGTCCTCAATTTCGGCGAGACCACGCCGGCGCTGGTCTTCGGTCTGTGTTTCGCGGCCGGCTTTGCCGAGCGCTGGTTTGTCGCGCGGCTGTTACGCCGCGAGCCGGATCGCGGCTGAGTGCTGCGCCGATCCAGCCGCGCCGCGCGGCTGGCGTGGCAACATCGCCGCCATGACGGAACGCACCCAATCCTCGCTCACCGTCTTGCTGCGCGCCTGGGAGGGCGGCGACCGCGCCGCCTTTGGCCGTGTCGTGCAGCAGGTGATCGGCGACTTGCAGCGGATGGCCGCCTCGCGGCTGCGCGGTGCCGACACCCCGTCGCTTGCCGCCGGCGACCTCGTCAACGAAGCGCTGCTCAAGGTGATGGACTCGCCGCCCGACTGGCAGAACCGCGCACACTTCTTTGCCACGATGTCGATGGCGATGCGCTCTGTGCTAATCGACCACGCCCGCGCGCGCCAGGCCGACAAACGAGGTGGCGAGTGGCAGCGCCTGACCTACACGCTGACCGGCGTGGGCGAAGAGTCGATGGTCGCCGACCTGCTGACGCTCGACAAACTGCTCACGCAACTGGCCGCCGACGACCCGCGCGCGGCCGAAATCCTGCAAATGACCTACTTTGCCGGCATGGAGCGCCAGGACATCGCCACCGTGCTCGGCATCTCCGTGCCCACGGTCGACCGCGAACTGCGCTTCGCCCGCGCTTGGTTGGCCGAGCAACTGGGCCGCAGCGACCTGCAAGCCTGAGTGACCTTGCGCCGCCGGTGATCGGCGGGCCGGGCGTTTTGCGTTTAGCTCTCCGGGGGCTGCGTCCGCGGCCTTGGGACGAGACTGCCGCATGCCACCGCCTGCCGATAACGCGCGGATCAAGACCCTGTTCAAACTGGTCTGCGATCTGCCCGACGCTGCCGCCCAGCGCGCTGCGCTGGAGACGCTCGGCGCCGATGCAGCCACCATCGCCCGGGTGATGGTGCTGCTGCATCGAGACCGCAGCGATGCGGACCTGCCGCCGCACTGGCGGCGCTGGCTCGGCCGGCGGCGCCGCGAGTAGCGCTGCCGATCGTTCGGCTCTCCCCACCGCGTTCGGCAAGGTACGGGCGTACCTCGTGCGACTGCGCCGTGCGTGCACGCCGGCGCGACTGGCGCAATCCCGACCCGCATGACGAGGACGGCCGCGCGATAGCCGCGCAGGCGGACTTGCGTTTAGGCCAATAGGGCCGACCGTAAACGCGGCGGCGCTCCTGGAGGACCATCGATGACCGCAACCGATTCCCTGCTCGTCGCTGCCCTGCTCCGCGGTCTCATTGCGGCCGCGGCGCTGGCCGCAGTGTTGTTGATCCTGCGCCGCGGCGGGCCGCGCCTGGCCGGGCTGGTCGCGGCCGTGCCCGTCACGTCGGCGCCTGCGCTCTTCTGGATCGGCTACGACCTGGGTGCCGCTAGCGCCGCAGCGGCCGCGCTGGCGGCCTTGTACGCCACCGGCTTGACCGCGCTCCTCGCCGTGGCCTACGGACAGGCGGCGCGGCGGTTCGGCGCACCGTTGGTTTGCCTTGCCGCAGCGCTCCTCGCCGTCGCCGTGCTCGGGCTGCTCACCGGGTCTCTGTCGGCCAGCGTGATCGGCGCCACGGCCTTTGCCGTGCTGGCCATTGCGCTTGCCCTGCGCTGGATGCCACGCCCGCACGGCGCAGCCAGCCCGCGCCGTGCGGGGCGGTACGACTTTGCCTTCACCTTGGCCGTGAGTGCGCTTGCCACGGCAGCCATCAGCGCGCTCGCCCCGCACTTGCCGGCGCAGTGGTGCGGGCTGATCGCTGCCATCCCGGTGATCGGCATCACCACCACGGTGCTGCTGCACAAGCGGGCCGAGCCGGCCGCGCTCGGCGCCTTTCTGCGCGCGTATGTGAGCGGCAATGCGGCCAAGGCGGTCTTTCTGCTCGCGCTGACGGTGACGCTCGTACCGCTGGGTCTTGCCGGCGGTTGGCTCGCAGCGCTTGCCGCTGCGGTCGGCTGTATCGCGCTGGCGGGCTGGCGGCGCCGCCCAGCCGCAACGCCGGTCGGTGCGCGAGAACCGACGCTGGCTGCGCTGCCGCGCTGAACCCAGACCCAAATCAATGGACCTTCCGTTGTATCGCCAGCCTACTGAGGAGGCTAAATTGCTGTGCTCCGGGCAGGGGCTTGCGTCTTTGTCGCAGCGCAGTCCGGTAACTTCTGCACCCACATAAAAACAACCGCGCTGCGCGCCCGAATGTCCGACTCGCCGTCTCCCGCAGTGGAAACCGCCGACCTCGCGCCGCCCCCCCCCGGCGCCGCGGGCAGCGGCTACGCGCGGATCAAGGCGCTCTTCAATGCGGTGTGCGACCTGCCGGACGAAGCCGCCCAGCGCGCCGCCCTGCACGCTGTCGGTGCCAGCGTCGCCGAAACCGACCAGGTGCTCGCCCTGCTCGGCCACAGTGGCGAGGCCACCCGCTTTGCCCGCCCGGTGGCGCAGGCCGCCGCGCAGTGGCTGGACAACGAGCTCGTCGCCGGCGACCGGCTCGGCGCCTGGACTCTGGCGCGCGAAATGGGCCGCGGCGGCATGGGCCGCGTGTTCGAGGCCCAGCGCAGCGACGGCCACTACCAGCAGCGCGCCGCCATCAAAGTGCTGTTGGGCTACAGCGGCCCCGAGGCGCTGGAGCGCTTAAAGCGCGAGCGGCAGATCCTCGCCAACCTCGAGCACCCCAACATTGCGCGGCTGCTCGACGGTGGCACCACCCCGGCGGGGCGGCCGTATCTCGTGATGGAGTTTGCCGACGGTGAGCCGATCGACCGGCACGCCCAGAACCACGCGCTCGACCTCGAAGCGCGGCTCGCCCTCTTCGATCAGGTGTGCGAAGCGCTCGCCTACGCGCACCGGCAGTTGGTGATCCACTGCGACATCAAGCCCTCCAACGTGCTGGTGGACAAAGACGGCCGCGTGCGGCTGATCGACTTTGGCATCTCGCGGCTGGAAGGCGAGATAGATGCCGCACTGCCGGCGATGACGCTCGCCTACGCCAGCCCCGAGCAAAAGGCCGGGCAGGCGCCGGGTGTGGCGAGCGACATCTACAGCCTGGGGCGGTTGCTGCAAGAGCTGGTGGCTCCGGCACAGACCGAAGCGCACCGCCCCCACCCCAGCCCTCCCCCGCAGGCGGGGGAGGGAGTAGTCCCCGCCCATGCCAGCGACGGCAGACCGGGGCAAGTCGCAGTCGAGCATGGGCCACCGCAGGTTTCTCCCTCCCCCGCGCGCGGGGGAGGGTTGGGGTGGGGGCGTGAACGCCACAACGGTCTACCTCTGCCCCGCCAGAGCGACGCCAAGTCCCCAACCCCGAAACACCCCAACCACGAACTCGCCGCCATCGTCGCCAAGTCCACCGCGGCGGAAGCCGCGGCCCGCTACGACTCGGTGGGCGCTTTGCAGCGCGACTTGCAGCGTCTCCGCGCCCACCAGCCGGTGCAGGCGCTGCCGCAGACCGCGAGCTATGTGGCCGCCAAGCTCCTGCGCCGCCGCTGGCCCTGGGTCACGGCGGGTGCGGCGGCCCTGGTCATGGCCGCAGGCTTCACCGTGCGCGTGGTGCAGGAGCGCAACGAAGCGCAGTTCCAGCGCCAGCAGGCCGAAGGGCTGATCGAATTCATGCTCGACGATCTGCGCAAGAAGCTGGAGCCGGTCGGGCGGCTGGATGCGCTGGACGCGGTCGGGCAAAAGGCGCTCGCACACTATGGCGAGGCGGCCGAGGCCAACCTGGACGCCGCCGCACTCGGCCGGCGTGCGCGGTCGCTGCACCTGGTGGGCGAGATTGCCCGGCTGCGTGGCCGGCGCGACGAAGCCGCCGCCGCCTTTTCTCGCGCGGCCGCAACCACCGAACGGCTGCTGGCGCTGGCCCCCGACGACCCGCAGCGCCTCTACGAGCACGCGCAGAGCGTCTTCTGGGTCGGCTACCTGGATTACGACGCCGGCCGCTTCGACGCCGCGGAACCCGCGCTGCGGCGCTACGCCGAGCTGGCGAGTGCGCTGGTGGCACGCGAACCGGACAAACAAGAGTGGCAGATGGAGGTTGCTTATGCCGCCAGCAATCTGGGGATGCTGGAGGTCAAGCGCGGGCGGCCGGCGCAAGCGCTACCGTACTTTGAGCAAGCGCGCGACGCGTGGACGGCGATACCCATAGCACACTCAGAACGCACCTCCGGGCTCGCGGAAAATCTTTCCGCTCTTGCGAAGGTCAATCAGGATCTCGGCCGCTATCCGGAGGCAATGGCAAGCGTAAGCGCAGTCGAAGGCCTGTTGCTGTCGCTTGCCGAGCGAGACAAGAACCTTGATGCTGCGCGACAACTGCAATTCGCTTACCGCGTCGCAGCGCAGGTAAACGTGAATATCGGTGAGCTTGCTCGCGCGCAAAGCTATGCGGAACGCGCGGTGAGCATGGGGCTGCGCGCGCTGCAGGCGGACCCGGGCAACCAGTTCGTCTCGTCCGAACTTGCTTTCTCGCGCGTAGTGCTGAGCGAGAGCGAGTTTTTTTCGGGGCATGACGACCGGGCCCGCGCCACTATGCGCGACGCCGAAGACGGTCTCAATCGATCCGCAGGCGAGCGTCTGGGCAATCATCAAGAGCTTGTGACCTTGCACGCGAGGGCACTGCGGCAGAGGGCCGTGCTCGCGCTGCGCCTTGGTGCCGGCGCAAGCGGCGAGGCGGCTGCTGTGCAGCGGTTTCTCGACAGCCTGCCCGTGGGGCCGAGCGATGACCGCGAACGACTGCGCGAGCTTGGCTGGCTGCGCTTCGAACTGGCGCGCCTGCTTGCTGCGGCCGGGCGCGTTGATCAGGCGCAGCAGCAGTTGACGGCGCTCGCCAAAGAGCTGCTGCCGGCCGCAGTGGCACCGGACTGGAATTTGCTGACGCTGCGCGCCCGCGCGCTCGCCGTCAGCGGCCAGCAGGAGGAGGCGCAGGTGCTGGCGCGGCAGCTTGCGGGCACTGGTTTTCGGCACCCCGTTTATGCCGACCTTCAACGCGAGCTGGCAGGCGGGGCGATGCCGGCGGCGCAACCCAAAGGAGTTTCTCGATGAGCAACAACACGATTCCGGTGACGGTGTCGGTCAGCACTGCGGGTAATGGTGGGTCGCGGGTTACCTGCAACCCGGACCCGGTCACGATCTCCGGCCGACCGGCTACCGTGCTATGGACGCTCGATCCTGCCTCGACCGGCTGGAAGTTCAAGGAGGGCGATAAGGCGATCACGATCCAGGGCCCCAACGCCGCCAGGGAGTTTTACGACTACACGACCTCAACTGACGGCCGGACGCTGACCGTCGCCGATGCCGACGACAACTCTGCGCAGTACAGCTACACGCTGCACCTCAAGAACGCGTCCGGCGCTGAAGTTGACTTCGATCCTCAGATAAAGAACAGCGGCCAGTAGCCCGCTGAGTAAAGGCGGAAAAGAGGCCGTGTTCGATTTCTTTTTCGCCGTCGCTGGGTAGCGGCGTCGAACGCAACGGCCCCTCTTCCCCCGAGCCCCATCCACGCCCAGGAGCACAGGGCATCCGAGCGCACCGCCCCCACCCCAGCCCTCCCCCGCAGGCGGGGGAGGGAGAAACCTCTCGACCGCGACGCAGTTGCATCGGCGATGAAGCGAAAAGAAGCCCCGCTCGAACTGTTTCTGCCGCTGGAGCAGCGCTGCGGCGAACTCGGCGACGGCTTCGGCAGAGTCGGGTTGCCAGACGCTGACGCATACGTCCAGCGGATGAAGTGCCGTGGCACGGTGTTCTCGGCACGCGCTTTGAGCCAAAGGTAGCCAGGCGCCGCGTGCTACCGCGCGTCCGCTCCACCGATGAATCGCCGGGCCGCAAAGCCCGGCGATTTTTTTGGTCTGTGCACTGATAGTCGGCGTGTGTGACCTGCGTATAGGCAAATAGGGCGGCTGCAAACGCCCCGCGGCGCCGGAGTCCCGGCACCGCACCTGCCGCAAGGAGCACCGCCATGAACCGCAACCTGTCCCCGATCCGCAAAGCCGCCGCCATCGCGCTGGCCGTCGCCGCTCCGTTCGCTTCCGCCGAGCAGCCGGCACCGCGTCATGTCGACGAGCCGGTGTGGAGCGAGTTCGTCTACGAAAAGATCGGCGCGACGCCGAGCATCCGCTTCGGTCGTACCGCCACTGCGCCGGCCCACGCCGCCGACAAGCGGACGGTCGTCGCCACGCGCGGCAGCGATACACCGTCAGCCACCGCCCCCAAAGAAGAGCGCAGCGAGCAGCCGGCGACGGTTGCGGCGGCGCCTCTGGCCGGCGCCCGCTAGCACGAGTCGTGTTGTTCGCACACCGGCGCCGCCCTGGCGCGGCGCCGGTGTGAGCGGGCATACCGCGGCAGGTCTCCGAAGAGACGGGCCCGTGGTGCTCGCATGAGCGGTGCAGCCGCTCGCGCTCATCGCCACCCGAGTCTGTGCTCCGCATAGCTGTGCCGACGGTAGCAGCGCACTTTTACCGCATGTTGGATCGCGGGCATCGCATCGGCGCGACGTCGCCGTTGCACGTCCCGATCCGGCTGTGATGTGAGAGATCCGATCGCAACTCTCGTCGTCACTTCACTCTGGCGATCACTCTGAAGGAGAACGTCCCATGTGTAACCAAACCACCCCGCCGAACTCCCAACCGCTCGTGGCCGACTTTACGGTGACCGGCTTTGGCGGCGCGCCGTCGCAGTTGGCCACCGCTCACGCGCAGCTGAAGGACTTGCAAGCGTTGAAACTGTCCGTCTGCGTTGGCGCGAGCTACAACGCGTCTGCCAATCAAATCTGCTTCTCTGTGCCGATCTATGGCGATCTATGCATCACGTCGCCGATTCATGTTCCCGTCGGCGGTGCGCTTAAGGCGTGCGCCGAAACCTGCGGGTCGTTCATCCCCACCGGGCTGAAGGCCACGGTGTACCTGAACGGTACGGCGATCTGGAGCGGCACGGTCGTCGGCTCGTGCTGACCGCCGCCGGGCTGGGCGGCGCGATGTGTCTTCCGTCGTCTCGCCCGACCAAAGCTTGCGCGGCGCGCCGGCGATGTCTTGGCTCGGCGCCGCTCTCGATTGCGCGCCGGCTAAGGCAGCGTCATGCCGGCCGCCGTTCGGACCCACGCCGTCATCGCTGCCGAATGCTGCTTGCGGCAGGCGCGAACTCGCCTGATTGCAGCGCTCCCTCACTGCTTCGCAGTCGAGGGGGGTTACTGCCACCGCCGCTTGTGGGGGAGCGCAGGGCGGCGTGGCATGCATGGCGTATCGACAAGAGAGGGCCCGCCAAGGCCCGCAACGGTGGCCTTGGGCCACGGCATGCCTCGGCGTACAGGGCAGAGCGTCGGAACTGCGCTTCTGCTCCCCGGCGATGCGCGCCGCCGCGTGATAGCCGGGCGATATTCATTGCGTTTAGGTGAATAGGGCGGGTGCAAACGCCCCGCGCTGCCGGAACCCCGGCACCGCACCGCCGCCGCAAGGAGTAACGCCATGAACCGCACCCTGTCACTTTCTCTCCGCAGTGCCATTGCCATCGCCCTGACCGCGACGGCCCCGCTGGCGAGCGCGCAGGACGCCGCGCGTCGCCACTTCGATGAGCCGGCGTGGAGCGAGTTCGTCTACGAAAAGATCGGCGCCACGCCCAGCGTCCGCTTCGGGCGTAACGAGACGCCCGCAGCGCCCGCGCAGGCGGCGGTCAAGCCGGCTGCCGCTGCGCGCGACTTCGACTTCGATCTTGGCACCGCCGCCGGGCGGCAGCCCACGGCTGCGCCCGACATGCGCAACGCGCAGTCGGCGCAAGTCGCCGTCAAACGCTGAAGCCAGGCAGAAGCAGTCCGCCGGCGTGCCGTGCGGCAGCGCCTGTGGAAAGTCCGTGGAGCCCGGCGACCACGCAATAAAACGGGGCGATTGCCGAAAAGCCTTATGAGTAGGCAAACAGATCGGTGGAGTCGAACATGAGAGCAGTGGAAAAAATCACGGTCGTCAATCAAGGCGCTTATGTATTCAATTTTTCCGTGCAGTGGCTGAGCAGCGACGGAAAGTGGAATACCAGCGAATGGAACAGCGGCAACTATCCGGTCGGCCAGTCCCGGACGACGCCGTCTCTGGCCAGCATCGGCGTCCCGGCCGATGCGCTGGCCGTCACTCCCTACGGGCATGCAGTGGCAGGAACCTCGGGCCAGGGCGCGCCCTTCGTCGCCCCTGCCGCCAACGGGCAGATCGCCACGTACCAGGCAACCGGCACGACCTTCATCAACTTCGCGATCACCCTGATCGAGTAGTTGAACGCGCGGCCATCTCAACGCTTCTTGAATTGGAGAAACCATCATGACGGAACCCGGTCTTTACTTGCTAAAACTCGCTTTCTCTGCCCCGTCGGGCATGGTCGGCGCCGGCTCGATGACGCTGGCGGTGGCGGTCGATGCCGCCGCGGGCACGCTGCACGGGCAGGCGCAAGGCACGATCCTGCAAGGGACGCAGCACCCGCAAACCTTCTCCGCCCAAGTGTCGGGGGCAATGCACAGCACCGGCTTTGGCAGCATCGTCCGCGTCGGCGCCGCCTCCGGCGAGGCCGCCGTGTCGGTCGCCCCGCCGGCGATTGGCACGTATCTGGCCCCGTTCTCGGCGAGCTTCGGCGTGGATTCGAACTGGAGCGGGCAGGGCCAGTTCGTGGTCGGTTCGCATAGCTACCCGTGCACCGTGACCAAGGTCGACTAGCCCTCGTCGGGTCTGTCGATTGGGTCGCAGCGGGCTCGCACGCCCGGCGATGACCCAAGGCCGTGTCGCCGCCGGTGCGCCGGCGGTGACGCGGCCTTGCTCGCTCAGCAGCGGCTATGCGTGCAGCGGCAGCCTGCCTGCCCCGCCGCCGGGCCGTAGCGATTTCGTTTTGGCGCGGTGATGGGAGGGTGCGCGCGGCTGCGTTTAGCACTACAGGGACAGCTCCGGCACGGGCGCATCCGGGCCTTGTTTATCGGTTTGTTGTTTCACTTTCCGGTGCCGACCCGGCACCACTGACCCAAGGAGGTTCTTATGGACGAGGCATACATAGGCGAAATTCGGATGGTGGCGTTCGGCTTTGCGCCCGTCGGCTGGGCGCTGTGCGATGGATCGCTCTTGCCGATTGCCAGCAATTCGCCGCTCTTTTCACTGATCGGGACAACCTACGGCGGCAACGGGACAACGAACTTCGCTTTGCCGGATTTGCGTGGGCGGTCTGCGGTCGGCGTGGGCCAGGGTTCGGGGTTGTCGTCGATCGCCCCGGGGCAGGCCGGCGGCGTCGAGAACGTTTCGTTGACCGCGGCCAATCTGCCGCAGCACACGCACGTGGTGGCCGTCCCCGCGGCGGCAGCGCGGGCCGACGTTGCGGCGCCGGGCAGCACGGCAGTACTGGCCGAAGGGTACGACGCTGGCGGCGCCGTCGACGTGAACTTGTACACCGCATCCAACGCCACAACGACGTTGAAGCCTTTCGATACCGCTCCGGCCGGCAGCGGCACGCCGGTGGCGGTGCGCAATCCCTATCTGGGTGTCAATTTCATCATCTGTACCCAGGGCATTTATCCCTCGCGGCCCTGAGCTTCTGCCGGACCCGCCGCCTGAGCCGTTCGCCTTGGCCCCTGGAGCCGACCCATGACCGATGCTGCCGCAACCCTCTCTGCCGCGCCCTCGGCGGCGCAGGAGATCGTGTTCATCGACGCCCGGCTGGCGGGCGCCGCCGAGCTGTTGGCGGGCTTGCCGCCGGAGGTGGAGGTGGTCGTGCTCGCGCCCGACCGCGACGGCCTGGCGCAGATCGCCGCGGCGCTCGACGGGCGGCACGGCCTGACGGCGATCCACGTTCTTGCACATGGCGCGCCCGGCGGCCTGTCGCTCGGCAGCGGCTGGGTCGACGGCGACAGCCTGCAACTGAACGCCGACGATGCTCGGCGCATCGTCGGCGCGCTGGCCCCGGATGGGGATCTGCTGATCTACGGCTGCGCGGTGGCGGCGGGGCCGGCGGGCAGCCTGCTGTTGCAGTCGCTCGCCACGCTGACCGGGGTCGACATCGCCGCCTCGACCGACGCGACCGGCGCCGCCGCGCTTGGCGGCAACTGGACCCTGGAGGCGTCCGTCGGCGAGGTGACGACCATCTCGCTCGGCTTGCGCTCGGGCCTGGCCGACTACGCGGGAGTGCTGGCCGCGACGTTCGTCAACGCCGCGTTGACGGAGTTTCCGGTGCTGCCCACTCCCGCGCGCTCGGTGGTCGCGGACTTCGACGGCGACGGCGATGCCGACATTCTGTATCAGGACGGCGGCAACGGTACCTCGTTCAAGTACTTCCGCAACGACAGTGCCGGCGGCATGTTGAACCTGACGGAAGTGGCCTTGTCGGCCTCGCCGTTTTCGGGTCTGACTCTGCCCGATCTCTCCGGCTTTGGTGCCAACGGTGTGTACGTTGTCGCGGACTTCACCGGCGACGGTCGTGTCGATGTGTGGGTACCCGCGCCGAATTCGCCCGGCCGGTTCTTCGAGTCGAGCGGCGCCGCCGGGTATGTGGAAGGGAACCCGTCGACCAGGAACCTCCCGTCGATGGAGTTTGCGCCGCGCCGGGTCGCGGCCGACTTCGACCGCGACGGCGATATCGACATCCTTTACCAAACGGGGGGCAACGGCACCGAAGTGCGCTATCGGCGCAACGATGGCAGCGGCACCTTCACCGATCTGGCGGCGGCGGCCGCCCCGTTCGGCACGCCGACCCTGCCGGACGTTCTTGCCGACCGGTATCGGTTTGCCGACTTCAACGGCGATGGCCGTCTCGATGTGTGGACGTACCAGACCAGCGGCGTTTCGGGCGTGGCGGTGACTCAGTACCTCTATCTGGGGCAGTCGGACGGCACCTATACGGCGACGTCGACGGCGGGTTTTCCGACGTTCAGCGTCGCCCGGACCCTGGTCCAAGACTTCGACGGCGACGGCGACCCGGACATCCTTCTCCAGGACGGCGGCGACGGCACGGCGCTCACCTACGCCCGTAACGACGGCAATTTGACCTTCACGACCTTCACGAGTCTGGCCGGCACGCCGCTCGAAGGCGCGACCGCGAACTCAATTGCGCTTGCACGAGTGGCGGACTTCGAAGTCGACGGCGATCTGGATCTTTGGTTGCCCGCCGTCACTGGCACGGCCTACCTGCAGCAAAACGCGACCCGTACCAACGCCCCACCGACGGGCAGCGTCACGATCAGCGGCACCGCCACGCAGGGTCAGACCCTGACGGCGGGCAACACCCTGGCCGATGCGGACGGGCTGGGCACCATCGCGTACCAGTGGCTGCGCGACGGCGGCACCATCGCCGGCGCCACCAATACGACCTATGTGCTGACGCAGGCTGACGTCGGCCGGGCG
>JBKCXU010000081.1:0-2162 GCA_046316025.1 Betaproteobacteria bacterium
CACCAACAGGTCGAGCGCGGCGAGCGCCGCAGCGGTATCGCCGAAGTCCGTCAAGTCCGGTGCGAGGTCGGTGAAGAGCGGCTCGGCGCCCAGTTCGGCGATCTGTGCGCGCGGAGCATCACCCACTTGCAGGCTGAACCACTGGATGCCGGGGATGTCCATCAGCGGCAGAAATCGCTCCAGCCGAACCGAGCGCCGTTTGTCGTTACCATGTTTGGGGTTGCCGGCCCAGGCAAAGCCGATCTTGATCCCCGCCGGCGCCTGCGCCAGTGCCACGGGCACCTTGCGGCCGGCAGGCACCTTCAGGTAGGGCACCTCGTGCGGCCCCGGTTCCCACGGCGGGCCGAGCGGCCCCGGCACCGAAAGCAGCGGCACGTGAAAGTCCGCGCGACCGATCTTGGCGGGCGCCGCCATTACTTTGGCCACGCCGCGCATGCCGGCGTCGATCACGGGTGCGATTTCCGGCGCGCAGACGAAGGCCACCCGCGCCCCGCGCGCCGCCAGCCGCGGCAGCACACGCGAGAAGTTGATCACGTCGCCGACACCCTGCTCGGCCCAGACCACGATGGTCTTGCCGTTCACGTCCTCGCCTTGCCAGCGCGGGAACGGGAACTCGGGTGGTTTCTGGTCCGTCACACGCGACCAGCGCGCTTCGTAGGCCGGCCAGCCGATGGTGAAGTCGCCGAGCAGCAGCGAGGCGCGCGCACGCACCAGTTCCGCATCGTTGCCGGAGCCGCCCTTGGCCACCGCCTCGTCGATCAACGACAGGCCGCCGGCCAGATCGCCCAGGCTGACGAGCACCTGCGAGTAGTGCCGCAAGGCTTTACCGTGATTCGGGTTGAGCACCAGCGTACGGCCGAGTGCGCGGATCGCTTCTTCGAAGCGGTTGGTGGTCTCAAGCGCCACGCCGAGGCCGAACCAGGCTTCGGCGTTTTCGCGCTTGAGCGCCACTGCGCGACCGTAAGCGACGATGGCGGCCTCCCACTTCTCGGCGGAGAACAACGCCGCAGCAAGGAAGTGCCACGCACTGGCGCGGTCGGGCGCCAGCTTGACGGCCTTGCTCAGTAACTCGATGGCCTGCGTGAGCTCCTTTTTCTCCAGCAACGCGGTGGCGAGGTTCTCGTGCAGGTCGGGCGCGCGCGGCTTGCCGACCAGGCCGCGGCGGTAGGCCTCGATCGCCTCATCCAGCCGACCCGCGTCGCGCAGCGCGTTGCCGTAGTTGTTAAGCGCATCGGCGTTGTCGGGCGCCAAGTCCACCGCGCGTTGCAGGACGTCGAGCCCCTCGGGCTTGCGGCCTTGCGAGCGCAGCGCCGCGCCGAGGTTGACCAGCGGATCGGCCCAGCCGGGCGCGGCTGCGGCGGCCTCGCGGTAGGCCGCTTCCGCACCGGGCAGGTCGCCCGTCCTGTGCGCGGCGAGTCCGCGCATCAGAGCGGCGCGGGCCAACGGCGTCGGCGAGACAGGCGCGTGGCGAGGGGTCAACTTGTCGGCCTCGCCGGCGGCTTTGCCCTTCGCGACGCGACGGGCAGCACGCGGAGACTCGGCGGTGCGGTCAATCATGCTCTAAACGTGCCGCAGCAAAATGGGGTGCGATGTTACCCCGGTGCGTCGCCCTCAGGCGTCACCAAAGACAAAAGGCTCCGCGACTGCTGTCGCGGAGCCTTTTGGGGATGAGCAAGCCTGACGATGTCCTACTTTCACGGGAAATACATCCCACTATCATCGGCGCTGAGGCGTTTCACGGTCCTGTTCGGGATGGGAAGGGGTGGGACCACCTCGCTATGGTCGTCAGGCAAAAACGGACGACCTTTTGTTCGCAAGCCGCGCGGAGCGGCGAGCTACAAAAGATCCAAATCGGAAGAAGCAGGCCGCGCCGAATGGCACGGCGGTTGCGATCGCTCGACTCTCAGCCGACCTCGAGAACGAGGCAGCACGATTATGGGATCAAGCCGCACGGGCAATTAGTACCGGTTAGCTTCAGGCCTTACAGCCCTTCCACACCCGGCCTATCAACGTCCTGGTCTCGGACGACCCTTAAGGGAGGTCAAGCCTCCGGGAAGACTCATCTTCAGGCAAGTTTCCCGCTTAGATGCTTTCAGCGGTTATCTCTTCCGCACGTAGCTACCCGGCAATGCCACTGGCGTGACAACCGGTACACCAGAGGT
>JBKCXU010000082.1:0-55393 GCA_046316025.1 Betaproteobacteria bacterium
CACCACCGCCACGCCATTGTTCGCATGCAGATCGATCGCGCCATACACTGTCATCGCCGCTCTCCTTCGGGGCCTCTGCCCGTTGCACTTCGCACACAACGAACATACGCCCGGTCGGAGAGCCGGCTAGATGATTCTCAGACTCGATTTACTTTCTGACCTCTTTGTTTCCTCGAAACGGCCTCGGCAATCCCGAGGCTGTTTCGCTTGGAAGACAATATAGGGGCCACCTTCAGGCTATGCCCGCGTCGGGAGCTAACCTGCCCTGATGCCTCGCCGCCCGCGCGCCCATCTCGACGGTGTGCCTCTGCACATCGTGCAGCGCGGCCATAACCGCGAACCCTGCTTCTTCGCGGAGGAGGACTACCTCTGCTACCTGCATTGGCTCGCGCGCGCACTGGCCGACGCCGACTGCGCGTTGCATGCCTACGTGCTGATGACCAACCACGTGCATCTGCTGCTGACGCCGCGGCAGGCGCGCAGCGTGCCGCGGCTCGTCATCGCGCTGGGCCGCCGCTACGTGCAGTACGTCAACCGGACTTATCGACGTACCGGCACGCTGTGGGACAGCCGCTACAAGTCCTCGCTGGTGCAGGCCGAGACCTATCTGCTCGCCTGCCAGCGGTACATCGAGTTGAACCCCTGCGCGCCGCGATGGTGGACGATCCGGCGCACTATCGCTGGACCAGCTACCGGGCGAACGGGCTCGGGCTGCCCGATGCACTGCTCGCGCCGCACCCGCTGTATCGGGCGCTGGGGGAGGACGGGCCGCGCCGTCAGGCGGCATACCGCGCGCTGTTCCGCGCGCAACTGGATGCCGACGCCGTAAACGAACTGCGGCTGGCGCTGAATCAGAACCAGCCGGTGGGCAACAGCCGGTTTCTGGCGCTGGTCGCGCGGGCGCTGGGCGAGCGCCGCCAGGCCCGTCGGCGCGGCCGACCGCGCACGGCGCCCGCGGCGGACGGTGAAGAACGTGGCGAGCAAGTGGAGCTTGGCCTGTAGCACGCGGCCCGTCAGGGTGGCGCTCAGGGCCGGCCTCGACTCGATGGCTCTTCAGACGTTCATGGGATCTGGCCACTGCACCGTCGTCGCCCCGGCGCAAGCTGGGGCCTGATTTTCGTTTCGGGTGCCGCGCCCGCGCGCGGAGACCGCAGCCGATGCTGCGTCGGCCCAGTTCAAGCGCGCGGGTAGGTGCCGGCGGGAACCGTCAGGCGCAACCCGTAAGCGCTTGCAGCCCGTTCGCCCTCCGGCCCGAAGTAGCGGACCCGCCCGGTGAGTTCCACGAGAATCGCTTCGCGGCAGCCGGCTGCCAGATAGGCGGCGATCTTGGCGTCGAGTTCTGCGCGGGTGTTGTCGGGGGAGCGGACCTCGACGCAGATGTCCGGCGCCGGCTGCGCGGGATCGTCTTCCGTTGGCCGCGGCTGCCAGCAGATGTCGGGCACGCGCACGCCGATGGAGGTGACCACGCCGATGCCGGGCAACGCCTCGCCGCCGAGCTGGTCTTCGATCTGCGCCAAGAAGGCGCGGACGATGCGCTGGTGGGGTTTGGCGGGCGGGTTCATCTCGATCACGTCTCCATAGGCGTCGAGTTCGCAAAAGTCCGGCCCGCCCGGCTCGCGCTGTAACTGGCGCCAGCGGGCGGCCAGTTGGTCGGGCGACAGGACTTCGTAGGCAATTCCGCTGGTCATGGCGATCCTCCGCTGGCGGTGCTCCGGCCCAATTGGGTCAGTGATGATGTTCCGGGTCAGTCGACGTAACCGCGTTCGCGCTGGTGCCGCACGCCCAGCAACAGCGCCGCGTCGGTGGCCGGGTCGTAACGATACAAGGCCACGTAACCGGTACGCCCGCGCGAAATGATCAACTCGCGCAGCCCGTGCTCGACCGGCCGGCCGGTCAATGGGTGCGACTTGAGGCTTTCCAGCGCGCCCAGGATGAGCGGCGCGGTCTGCGCCGCCCACACGGCGGACTGCGCGAGCAGGAACCCGGCCAGACGGTCGAGTTCGTCGAATGCCGCCGGGGCGACGACGAGTGGGGTCACGACCGCGCCGCAAGCCGACGCTTGCGCGGGCGCCGCGCCGGCTGCCCGGCGAACTTGTCGCGCAGATAGGCCACGACTTCGTCGCCGTAGTAGACGAGGCCGTACTCGGCGACTTCCTGCTCGGCAGCCAGCGCCGACGCGACGAACTTCGCGCGCCGCTCGGCCAACGCGGCCTGCGCTTCGATCGCCTCGATCATGAACGCATGCGGCGTCTTGCCGTGCTCGCGGGCGACGGTGGCGACGCGGGACTTCAGGTCGGCAGGCAGCTTCAGCGTGGTGGTGGCACTCATGGTGGGGACACTGAAGAGGGAGGGGTAACACCGCGACGGGAGCAGCGTGCCACCGAAAGTCTCACTTTCGTCTCATGCGATGTCCACGTCAATCCGACAACAAAGGCACGTCATTCCCGCGCAAGCGGGAATCCAGCTTCGCAGCGAGATCGGCTGGGCTACCGCTTGCGCGGGACCGACGATTTGCCCGCTTGGTCTGGACGTGAAATCGGTCGGATAACCGGGCACGTCATTCCCGCGCAAGCGGGAATCGAGCTTTGGTCGAGGGTGGCGCTGGGCTCCCGCGTCCGCGGGCACGACGAAAGCCTCTGCTCCAAGCGGCGCGGGAATCAGCCGCCCGCCCCACGCAGCGTCACCGCCAGGTTGAACACCGGCTTTTCCGCGGTGTGATCGATCCGGTCGGCGACGAAGTAGCCCAGCCGCTCGAACTGGAACTTGTCGTCGGGCGCGGCCTGCGCCAGCGCCGGCTCGACTCTGGCAAGCAGCACGTGCAGGCTGTCGGCGTTGATGAGGTCGCGGAAGTCGCCGTCGCCGGCATCGGGGTGCGGCACGGTAAAGAGCCGGTCGTACAGCCGCACCTCGGCCGGCACGCTGGCATGCACCGGCAGCCAGTGGATCGCGGCCCTGGTCTTGACGCTCGCCGCCCCCGGCGTGCCGCTGCGGGTGTCGGGCAGGATGTCGGCGTGCACGGCCAGCACATTGCCGGCGGCGTCTTTCTCCACGCCGGTGCAGCGGATCACGTAGGCGTAACGCAGCCGCACCAACTGGCCCGGCGCCAACCGGTAGAAGTCCGGCGTTGGCTGCTCCATGAAGTCGTCGGCCTCGATCCACAGCTCGCGCGCGAAGGGGATCGTGCGTTGGCCGAGTTCCGGCTTGTTCGGGTGCACCGGGGCGTGGCAGTCCTCAACGTGGCCGGCCGGTACGTCGTCGAGGATCAGCTTGAGCGGCCGCAGCACTGCGGTGGCGCGCGGCGCGCGCGGGTCGAGGTCGTCGCGCAGCGCCTGTTCGAGCATCGCGTAGTCGATCCACGCGTCGCTCTTGGACACGCCGATCCGCTCGGCAAAGAGCTGCAGCGCACTCGGTGTGTAACCACGCCGGCGCAGACCGTAGATCGTCGGCATACGCGGGTCGTCCCAGCCGTTGACGCGCTGTTCTTCGACCAGCTGGATCAGCTTGCGCTTGCTCATCACCACGTAGGTGAGGTTCAGGCGCGAGAACTCGTGCTGATGCGGCAGCATGAACGGGTTGGGCCGGCGCGCGTCGAGTGCGCGTTGCAGCAGCGGCGTGAATTGCTCGGTGTGGTTGCGCAGCAGCTTGAAGAACTCGTCGGCGTCACTGGCGGCCAGGTCGGGGTTGCGGCTCCAGGAGGCGAACATCGCTTCCGCCCGCCGCTCCCAGCGCGTCTGGCCGACCTTGTCGGCGTGGTTACGGCAGGCGAGCGCGAATTCGCGGCGCGACTCCAGGCCGGCGTCGAAAATCGCGTCGAGCAGCGCGCGCACCTGCGCCAGTTGCGGGCCGCGCAGCACCGGCACGCAGCGCTCGAGCGTCCAGTCGTAAAAAGGCCGCTGATCCTCGAACTCCAGCGTGCAGATCGAGTGCGTGATGTTCTCCAGCGCGTCTTCCAGCGGATGCGCGTACGCGTACATCGGGTAAATGCACCACGCGTTACCAGTCCGGTGATGCTCCGCAAAGCGGATGCGGTAAACGGTCGGGTCGCGCAGATTGATGTTGGGCGAGCCCATGTCGATCCGCGCGCGCAGCACCATGCTGCCGTCGGCATGCTGGCCGGCGCGCATCTCGCGGAACAAGCGCAGGCTCTCTTGGATCGGTCGGTCGCGGTACGGCGAATCGCGGCCCGGCTCGGTCAGCGTGCCGCGGGTGGCGCGCATTTCTTCGGCCGTCTGCTCGTCCACGTAGGCGTAGCCGGTGGAAATCAGGTGCTCCGCGCAGCGGTACATCTGCTCGAAGTAGTCGCTCGCGTGATACAGGTTGCTCTCCGCCCCGTGCACCCAGTCGAAACCCAGCCAGCGCACGGACTCGAGAATCGAATCGACGTACTCCTGGTCTTCCTTGACCGGGTTGGTGTCGTCGAAGCGCATGTGGCAGCGCCCGCCGTAGTCGCGCGCCAGGCCGAAATTCAGGCAAATGCTCTTGGCGTGGCCGATGTGCAGATAGCCGTTCGGCTCGGGCGGAAAGCGCGTGCGGATCTTGGCCGGGTCGGGCGGCGCGTGCTCGTGGATGTCGTAGACGCCGGGGCCGCCGGCCCAATGGCGCGGCACGTAGGTGCCGCGCGCCAGATCGTCGGCAATGATGTTGCGGATGAAGTTGGTGACGTGGCTCGCCGCCTTGTCGGGCGCCGGCTTGCCGGTCTTGCCGCGGGTGCTCATCGCGCGCTGGGGAGTTGCTGCCTGTAAAGCGGGCGATTGTAGCTTTCGATGTTGCGGCGCACGCGCCGCGCTACGCTCGCGCCCATGAACCGCGGCGTGCTCTACGCCCTCGGCGCCTATCTGCTGTGGGGTCTGTTTCCGATCTACTTCAAGCTCGTTGCCGCGGTGCCGGCGCTGGAGATCCTGGCGCACCGGATCGCCTGGTCCCTACTGCTGGTGCTCGGGCTACTCGGCTTGCGGCGCGACTGGCGGTGGGTCGGCGCGCTCGCGCGGCAGCCGCAGCAACTGCGCTGGTTCATCGCCAGCGCGGCGCTGGTGTCCGTCAACTGGGGCCTGTACATCTGGGCGGTCAACGCGCAGCGGGTGGTCGATGCCAGCCTTGGCTACTTCATCAACCCGCTGGTCAACGTCGCCATCGGCGCGCTGCTGCTGCACGAGCGGCTGCGCCCGGCGCAGTGGGTAGCGGTGGCGATCGCCGGTGCCGGCGTGGCCTGGCTTACCGCGACCGCCGGCGCGCCGCCGTGGATCGGACTGGTGCTGGCGTTTTCTTTCGCCGGCTACGGGCTGCTGCGCAAGCAGGCGCCGCTGGGGGCGATGGAGGGCTTCGCGCTCGAAGTGACGCTGCTCTTCCCGCTGGCGGCGGCCTACCTGCTGTGGCTCGCCGCGCAGGGCGCCGAGCACTTCACCCAGGCGCCCTGGTCGCTGCAAGCGCTGCTCGCGCTTTCCGGCCCGGTGACCGCGGTGCCGTTGCTGCTCTTTGCCGCCGGCGCGCGGCGCATCCCGTTTTCCACGCTCGGGCTGTTGCAGTACGTCGCCCCCACGCTGCAACTGCTGCTCGGCGTGTGGCTGTTCAAGGAACCGTTTGCCGGCGCCAAGGTGGCGGGCTACGCGCTGGTCTGGTCGGCGCTGGCGGTCTTCACCGGCGACAGCCTGTGGCACGCGTGGCGGTTACGACGTGCAACGTGAACTGCGGAACGCGAAAGGTGCGGCGCGTGGTGCGGGATGACGCTTCACGCCGTTCGTTGCGGGACGGGACAACGTTGCGCTCGGCGATCGACGCGCCTTCGATCTCATCGTCGGCAATCTGCGAAGCGAACTGAAGCCCTGCTCGCGGACGACTGCGCAACTCGACCCGATGCTCGCGTGGGATCGCGTGCTGCCCGCCGGGCGCCCCGTGCACAAGCCTCTGGAGCGTATGTAGCTCACGCAGCATCGGCGTGCCGAAAGACTCACCGCGATCCACCTTATTCCATTTCCACTTCAATCCGACAACAAAGGCACGTCGCTCCCGCGCAAGCGGGAATCCAACTTCGCAGCGAGACCGGCTGGGTTCCCGCTTCCGCGGGAACGACGAAATTGCCCGCTTGGTCTGGAGGAGGAGTTAGGCGACAGCAGCGACCAGGCGGAATGGAAGATTCCGCTCTGCCGCCGATTGCCGTGCTCATCGCGATGGGCACGGCCCGCGCGCATGCGGCATGACGGCGCCGATCGAGCGCGTCGTCTGCCGCGGCGGGTCCTTACGCAGCGGCGATCACAATTCTTTCGGTAATGGGCGACGGCTGTGGGCGACTGATGTGCACGTGCCCACGCACCCCGCGGGGCACCGACCCCAACCCCCGAAGGAGATGAAGATGACCAAGACCCGCACCCTGATCCTGGCCCTGGCTTCCGCGCTGGCGCTTGCCCCGCTCGCCGCCCGCGCCGACAGCGCCGATGCACAACTGGCCGCAATCTTTGCGCGCATGGACGCTATCGACCGCAGCGCCACGCCGGCCAAGCCCACCGTCGCCACGACGCCGGTGCGCGAGTCCGAGCCGCTCGAAGCCTGGGCTCATGCGCCGCAGAGCAAGAGCGTCGCCGCGCCGATGGCCGCCAAGCACGACCGCGTCTTCGACCGCGAACCGGCCGCGGGCGCGTGAGGCCGGTCCCCGCTCGTGCGGGAGTGAGCCTGACGTAGTCGCTCGAAGTGGCGACGGAACGATGGAGCCCGCGCTCTGTCGAGCACAGCGGGCCGGCGGCGGCGATGCCGGCGGCCCGTTGGTCCGTTCACGTCCTCCCGCTCGGCTACCGCGCCGACGCAGGGTCGGCCGTTGCACGCCCGCTGCGCTTGCGCTCGCCGATCTTCTCGCCGCGCCGCTTGCGCAGCCACACCCAAAGGCCGGTGCCCACGAGCAGCAGCGGCGCCGAGCCGGCCACGGCCATCGCCAGCAGGCCGCCGCGGCCGAACGCGCTGCCGGTGTGCAGCGGGTGCAGCCAGTGCATGAAAGCCTCGCCGGGGCTGCGCGTAGCGTCGCTGCGTTCGACCAGCACTTCGCCGCTGGTTGGATGTACGCGCAGGATCGTGTCGCCGTGGCGGTGGATGTCGCCGGCGGCACGCAGCAGGAACTCGTAGCCGGTCCACTGGCCGGCGGGCATGCGTATCTCGACCAGCGCGTGCTGCGGGTACGCGCGCTGCACGCGCTCGATCAACACGCCGAGCGGTGCCGGCCCGTCCTGCGGCGCGCCGCGCCACGGCACGGTCGGAAAAGACTCCACGCGCGAGAACAGGCCGACCAGATCGCGCACGTAGTTGGTGTAGACCAGCGTGCTGCCGGTGATGGTGGCGAGCACCAGCAGCAGCGCGGCCAGCGCACCGCCGGCGCGATGCGCGTCGAAGGTGATGCGCGTCGCATTGGCGCGCAGGCTAATGCGCAGCAGCCGCGCCCAGTCGGCGCGGCGCCGCGGCCAGGCGAGCGCGATCCCGGACAGCGCCGAGGCGAGCAGCGCGAAGCCGGCGATGCCGACGAGGTTCGATCCCGGCTCGCCCAGCAGCACGTTGCGATGGAACTCGTAGAGGGTGCGCAACAGCAGCGGCGGCGACAGCCCCAGCGCTTCCGTCGGCCGGCTGCCGAGCAGCGCGCCGGTGGCGGGGTCGAACATCGCTTCGAGGCGATACACGCCCACGCGCCGACCGGGCTCGGTACGCACCTGCAAGCGGTACACCTCGCCCGCTGCGGCGGGCAGACGGATACGCTCGACGTGGCCGAAGCGCTCGGTGGCGGCGGCGACGATCGCCTGCGCCGGCAGCGCCGGGCCGTTGCCGCGACTTGTCAGCAGTTCGGGGTTGAGCCAGCGGTCGAGCGGCTCGCGGTAGACGAGCAGCGTGCCGGTGGCGCCGACCAGCGCGAACCACAGTCCGAGGATGAGCCCCAGCCACAGGTGCAGCGTGAACCACAGGCTGCGCCCCCTGGCCGGCATCGGCGCGCTCCGGTCACTGGGCGGCGGCCATTTGCGCGCGGATCGCCTCGATCCGCGCGCGGTTGACGCCGAAGTCCTTGCGCCCCAGCCGCGAGGCGCTGCGCACGTGGATGACGCCGCCGGCGGGATCGACCCAGAACTCCGCGTCGTCGACGAACTTCAGCCAGCGCGTGTGGAACTGCACGTACAGGTAGTCCGGGCCGCTTTGCATGATGCGGGCGCCGGGCATCGCCATGGCGATGCGGCCGATCTTGGTCAGCGCCGCGGCGCCGTCGCCGCTGTAGCGCAGTGGTTCGATCGCCGCGTAGCGGGCACCGTCGCCGTCGTACAGCGCAGCCTGGCTGCCGACGGAATTCTCGGTGCGCGAGGGCGGCTTCAATCTGCCGTCGCGCACGCCGAGATCGTCCGGCATTTGGCCCTTGAACAAGCCCAGTTGCCCCGCCCCGAGCACCAGCAACGCGACAACGACGGCAACGATCAACGCGATTCTCATCACACCTCCACGCCCAAGCAACCACCGATCACGGATCACCGATCACCGATCACCGATCCGCACCATAGCGCGCCATGAACCCGCGGTCGATCCAGTCCTTCCAGCGCCAGACCCAGTCGCCCTCGACGACGAGTTTGCTCCAGACGCCGATCGCATGTTGCGGCCCGGTGGCGAGCAGATACAGCGCCCGCCGCTGCGGCAGGTAGCGGCGCGTCGCCTGTCCCGCCGCGGCGCGCCGGAGGTTGAACGCGAGTGGCGGCCCCGCGCGCACAGCGTAGACGCCGGACTTTGGCCGTGGATGACCGACCATCGTCGCGCAGTCGCCCGCAGCGAAGACGAACGAGTGCGAGGTCGAGCGCAAATGTTCGTCCACGGCGATGAAGCCGCGCGCATCGACGGCGAGCCCGGCCTGCGCCGGCCAGGCCACCGCCGCGGCGCCGGTGGCGGCCAGCGTGCCGGCCGACGGCAGCGCCTCACCACCGGCGAGCTGCACGGCATCCGCGTGCAGCGCGGCGGCGTCGTCTTCGATCAGCCGCACCCCGCTGCGCGCCAGCCAGTGGCGCAGGCGCGCACCCACCGCCGGCGGCAGCGTCGGCACCGGGCCGGCGCGCCCGCACACCAGTTGCAGGCGCAGCGGCAGCGCCTCGCGCCGCGCGCGGTGCGCCCAGGCGAGCGCGATCTCCACCCCGCCGGCACCGCCGCCGACGATGGTCGCCGGCGCCGTCCCGGCCTGCGCCAGCCGCGAGTGCAACTGCTGCCAGGCGACGATGAAGTGCTCGATCGGCCGCAGCGCCACCGCATGCTCGCGCGCGCCGGGCACCGTCGTCCAGTCGAAGGCCGGGCCGATGTCGATGGACACGAGATCGAAGGGCAGCGTCTCGCCGGTATCGGTCTGCGCGGTTCGCGCGGCGAGCGCCAATCCCATCGCGTGCGCCTGCACGTAACGCACGCGCGCACGCTGCGCCAGCGGGCGCAGCGGGATCACGCATTGCTCGATCCGGTAGTGCCCCGCAATCCAGCCGGGCAGCATGCCGGAATAGACCTGCCGCTCGTAGGGCGACACCAGCGTCACCTCCCACGGCGCGCCGTCGGCACCGCGCAGCGGCTCGCGGCCCAGCGCGGCCAGCACACCGACGTGCGCATGGCCGCCGCCGATCAGCAACAGCCGCCGGGTCATGGCTCGAGCAGTTTCACGTCGCCAAACCAGGCGCGCGAACTGCCGCCGGTGTTGTCGCCGTCGTTGGCGATGCCGATGGCCGCGATCCGCGGGCGGAAGCCGCCGGTGGCTTCGCTGGGAAAGGCGCGCGCGAAGTCGGCCTGCACGTCGCGCCGTTCGTCCGCCCACTGGCCGGGGCCGCCCTGGCGCAGCACGACCATCCGCACGCGGTCGGTGTAGGCGTTGGGCAGCGAGGTACCGGCGGCGAGCTTTTCGTCCCACACGTAGCAGATCGATGCGGCCGGCAAGGCCGGGTCGAACAGCGTGCGGCCGAGCTTCAACTGCATCCGCACGCCAAAGGCGAGCCGCTCGTCCGGCACGTCGAACAGCACGCACAGCCGCGCGGCGGTGTCGTCGCCCTGCTTGCGCCGCAGATCGGCGCCGGAGGGAAACGCATCGACCCGCCAGCGCCACGTCAGGATCGGCCGCTGGCCCAGCGCCGGCGCGACCGGGGTCAGTAGGTTGGCGTAGCCGGCGTCGGCTTCCACCCGCAGCGCGCGCACGCCGTCGATTTCCGCGATCTCGAAGCGGGTGTGCTTGGGCAGCTTGGGCAGGGTCAGCACCTTCCACGGCGGCGGCGGGGGGCCGGGTTCGGCAGTGGAAAACGGCGCGAGCCGCGGCGCCTGCGCGGCGGCGGACAGCGCAACCAGCAGGGCAAGTGCCGCCAAGGCAACTCGTTTCATAGCCAGCCTCGCGCGGTGGCGTGCATATAGTCCTTCGGAGTGTCGAGGTCGGGCCGGGGGTCGAGCAGGGCGGCGCGCAGGCCCAGCGCGGCGATGCGCTCGCGCGTGGCGGCGAGCACTTCGTCGCTGCCCCAGCGGATGCCGGCAAAGAGTTGCGGTTGCGGCGCAGTCAGGCCGATCAGCACGTAGCCGCCGTCGAGCGCCGGCTGCACCACGACCTCGTGCGTGGCCAGTGCGGCGAACGCAGCACGCAGATCCTCGACCGTGAGCGCCGGGCAGTCGGTGCCGATCAGCACCATCCGCTGCGCCGTGCGCAGCGTGCGGGCGAAGGCGTCCGCCATCCGTTCGCCCAGATCGGTGCCGCGCTGCGTGTGCCGCGGCACGGCGCGGGCTGCCGGCGGCAGCAGGGCTGGGTCGCCGTCCAGCCACAGCGTGGTCGCGCAGTCGGGCAGGGTGGCCGCTTTGGCGAGTGCAAGTTCGATCAACCGCGCCTGCAACTGCGCGGCGCCCTCGGCGCCGAGCAGCGGGATCAGCCGCGTTTTGGCCTGCCCCGGCTGTGGCGCACGGGCAAAGATCGCGAGCGCGTTGCCAGCGATCATCCGTCAGCGCGCCGCGCGATAGCGCTGCGCCAGTCGCGCCGGGTCGGCGCCGAAGAAGTACGCCGCGCGCAATTGCCACATCAGCACGATGGTGCGCCACACGCCGTGCCGCTCCCACCGGCGGCCGGAGGTCGCCACGCGCTCGCGCAGACAGGCGGGCGGCGACAGGCGCTTGGCGCGGCGGCTGAACTCGACGTCCTCCATCCACGGCAGCGGGGCAAAGCCGCCGAGCGCGTCGAACGCGCGCCGCGTGCAGAAAATCGCCTGATCGCCGGTGGCGATGCCGGTGGCGCGCGAGCGCCAGTTCATCATCGCGGCGACCACGCGCAGCATCGGCTGCGCAGCTTCAATCGTCACGTCGAAGCGGCCCCAGGCGTGCGTCGCCAGCGCGGTGGCGATCAGCCGGTCCGCCTCGGCCGGCAACTGCGTGTCCGCGTGCAGGAACAGCAGCGCGTCGGCGGCGCGCGCCTCGGCGCAGGCGGCACCAGCGTTCATCTGCGCGGCGCGGCCGCGCGGCGCGGCCAGCACCCGGTCGGCCAGCGGCGCGGCGCGGGCCACCGTGTTGTCGTCGCTGCCGCCGTCGGCGACGACAACCACAGCGCTGCGCGCCCGCAGCGGGGCGAGCGCGCCGAGCGACGCTTCGATACCCGCCGCCTCGTTCAAAGTGAGTACGACGATGGCGAGCTTCACTGCCTGCTCCAACGGCGCTTCTTGGGCGCGAGTTCCGGCAGCCGCTGCTCGACGATGCGCATCAACTCGCGCGCGCCAAACACGCTGACGCCGGCGGGCGCCGTTTGCACCGCCTCGACGATCGCCGCCGCCGCGGTGCGCGCCGACAGCAGTTGCGCGTAGCCTGGCAGCATGATGCCGGCCACCGTGCGGGCGCCGGCACGCACCAGCCGCGCCAGCCAGGGGCCGCCGCGTTCGGCGACTTCCGCCGCGGTCGGGCGCACGATGACCAGTTGCTCGAAGCCGAGCGCGCGCAGTTGCACTTCGGTCTCGCCGTCGAGCAGCAGGCCGGTGGCGCTCATCTGTAACAGCGCCGCCAGCGGGGCCACCATCACCAGCCGCCGCGCGCCGCACTGCCGCGCGAGTTCGGCCGCGGCAAGCGTCTCTGCCGGCGCGTAGCGGCGCACCGGCGTGCCGGCGGGGACGAAGGCCTCCGGGTCGGTCAGGCAGAGCCAGGCTTCGTCGACCGCCACGATGCCGTGCCCGACCACCCACGGGCGAAAGCGTGCGGTGGCCGAGCCGATCGATTGCGTCACGCCGACGTAGACCGCCTGCAAGCGCATCGCGCCGACCAGTTGCGCCAGCAGCTCTTCGCCCAGGCTGCCCACCATGCCGAGGGCGAGCGCGGACGGCAGGCGCGGCGTGGCGGCGGGCGGCGGAGGGGAGAGCGCGGGCAGCATGAGCGATGGACGCGCCATTGTGGCCCATGCGAGCTCAGCGCCCGCTGTCGTTCAACGTCCAGTCGTAGTCGAGGAAGACGATGGCCGGCTTGCCCGCGCGCAGCGCGGCGCGGTCGGCCTCGTTTGTGGCCAGTTGCTCCGCGTAGCGCCCGCCGACGTCGGCCACGCTCTTGAAGCCGGCATAGCCGAGGAAGCTCTTGCCGCCGCGCTCGAAGTCGACCTTGTACCAGTCGAAGATTTTCGACAACTCCAGCTTGCCGCTCGCCGGGTTGTAGCGGTTGCGCGTCGCATCGCCCATGAAGCGGCGCATCAGGTCTTCCATCTGCGCGTCCAGCCGCTCGGCGACGAAGGCCTCGCGCCCGAGCATCGGGCAGCCGATGCTGGCGCAGTTCACGGCGACGTGTACGCGCGGGTCGTCGTAGACGCCGGCCGCGCGCATCGTCTCGTGCTCGATGCCGTCGAGGTTCTGCGGTTGCCCCAGCAGCGTGAAGAACTTGTCCTTCCACGGGTTGCCAAAGACGGTGCCGAAGTCGCGGATCGACTTCAAGTTGGGGTAGCGCGTCAGCACTTTCTCGACGGTGAAGGCGTTGTACGCGTTGGCGAGAAACGCATACTGCTGCGCCTTGCTCCAGCCGGCAAACTCGGCCGGCGTCACCGCCGACAGCGTTTTCAGATACGCCTGCAAGGCGGCGCGGTCGGCGGCGAAGCCCTTGTAGTCCACGCGCGAGCTCTTGCCGTCGGCGGCGACCTTGACGTGCTTCTTCAGCAGCGCGTCCCAGGCCGCGTGGCGGTGGTCGAACGCCGATTGGGCCAGCGCGAGGCGCGGGGCCAGCGCGGCGGCCAGCAGCAGATGGCGACGGATGTGGTTCATGCGGGGGTCTCCATTGAGGCGGGGCGGTCGCGCCAGGCGATCTGGCGGTAGTCGAAGCCGGTGGCAACGGTCGGCTTGATCACCGCAAAGTACGGTGAGATGTCGAAGTCGCGCGGCGCAAACAGGCTGTGGTGGCGGACCTCATAGAGCTCGCGCACGCAGTCGTCGCAGTCGGCCGGGCCGGAGCGTTCGCGCTCGACGTGGGGCAGGATCGGGTAGTGCACCGACTGGAACGCCTGCGCGATCAGCGTCGAGCAGATCGCCCGCGTCGGGTCGCCGCTGCCCAGCGCCAGCAGGCGGCGGCGCAGCCGGGTCGGCACGGGCGGCGTGCGCAGCAGGTAGCGCGCCAGGTCGAACACGTTTTTGAGGTCGTAGCGGTGGCCGAGCCGCTGCACCGCGTAGCGGCACACTGCCTCGGTGTCGGCCGCGGTCAGGCCGACCGGCCGGCAGATGCGGGTATGAAACTCCGCGTAGTACGACAGCGGCAGCGCGCGCACGCCGTCGTTGAGGTCGGCTTCGACGAAGACCTTGGGCTCGCTGGCGCGCGCCGGCAGATCGGCGCGCGCGCCGACAAACAGCGCCGCGTGCGACCAGGTGGATTGGGTCAGGTACTTGATCGTCACGCTCAGCCGCGTGTCGCCCTCGACCAGCAGCACGTCGCCGGGTTGCAGCGCGGCGGCGAGGCTGGCCGCGCTGGCCGTGGCGGGACGAAAGACCGCCACCCGCCGCGTCAGATAGCGGGCGAGCGCCCGCCCGAGCACCGAGGCCATCGACGTCCAAGATTTCAGTGGTGGCTGGCCTCGGCGCCGGCTGGGTAGGCCGGTCGCTTGTCGCGGCGCAGAGCGCCCAGCGTGCCGAGCACGTCGCCCAGGCCGCCCGCGCCGCGCCGCCACGCCTGAAACGCGGTCAGAAACGCCCACTGTCCCTGCGTGACGGTGCCGCGCTTCCACGCACCGGCGGCGTACTTGTTGGCTTCGGCCAGCGTCGGGTAGGTGTGGATGGTGCCAAGGATCTTGTTCAAGCCCAGGCCGTGCTTCATCGCCAGCACGTACTCGGCCAGCAGGTCGCCGGCGTGCTCGCCGACGATGGTGACGCCCAGAATCTTGTCGCTGCCCGGCGCGGTCAGCACCTTGACCATGCCGTGCGCTTCGCTGTCGGCGATCGCGCGGTCCAGATCGTCGATGCCGTAGGTGGTCACCGTGACCGCGATGTTCTTCTCGCGCGCTTCCTGCTCGTTCAAGCCGACGCGGGCGACCTCCGGCTCGGTGAAGGTGGTCCACGGAATCACCCGGTAGTCCGCCTTGAAGCGGCGGAACGTGCCGAACAGCGCATTGACCGCCGCATACCAGGCCTGATGCGCGGCGGTGTGGGTGAACTGGTACGGCCCCGCCACGTCGCCGCAGGCGAAGATGTTGGGGTAGATCGTCTGCAAATAGTCGTCGGTCTCCACCGTACGGGCCTTGGTGGTGCCGATGCCCAGCTCTTCCAGCCCGTAGCCCTGCGTGTTGGCCACTCGGCCCACGGCGACCAGCACCGCGTCGAACGGGATGCGCAGGTCCTGTCCGGCGTGCTCGGCGATCAGCACTTTCTCGCCGCCTTCGACCAGAAACCGTTTGGCCTTGTGCTCGGTCAGCACGCGGATGCCCTCGCGCTCGAACTGCGCGCGCACCGCGGCGGAGACCTCCGGGTCCTCGCGGATCAAAATCCGCGGCTGCATCTCCACTTGCGTCACCTGGCTGCCGAGGCGGGCGAAAACCTGCGTCAACTCGCTGCCGATCGGCCCGCCGCCGAGCACGACGAGACGCTTCGGCTGTTCGCGCAGGTTCCACACGGTGTCGGAGGTCAGATAACCGACGTCGGCCAGGCCGGGGATCGGCGGCACGAAGGGCCGCGCGCCGGCGGCGATTACGATGTTCTTGGTGGTGAGCGTGCGCGGGCCGCTCGCGGTCTGCACTTCGACCGTCCAGGGCGAGGTGATCTTGGCGGTGCCTTCGATGCAGTCCACCCCGAGGGCGGTGTAGCGCTCGACCGAGTCGTGCGGCTCGATGGCGGTGACGACGCGCTGCACGCGCTCCATCACTTGCGCGAAGTCAAAGCTCGCCTGCGCACGGTCGATGCCGAACTCTTTCGCGCGCGCCACGTGTGACAGGAACTTCGCCGAGCGGATGATCGCCTTGCTCGGCACGCAGCCGGTATTGAGGCAGTCGCCGCCCATCTTGTGTTTTTCGACCAGCGCGACCTTGGCCTTGGTCGCCGCCGCGATATAGGCCGAGACCAGCCCGGCCGAGCCGCCGCCGATCACCACCATGTTGTAGTCGAACTGCGCGGGCTTCTTATCGGCCCAGCGTGCGTAGACCTTGCGCGCCTTCAGCGCGTCCAGCACTCGCTTGGCGATCAGCGGGAAGATGCCGAGCAGCACGAAGGCGAAGATCAGCCCGCCGGAGATCTTGAACTGCCCGAGCTGCGTGCCCGCATAGACGAACACCGCGGTGCCGGCCAGCATGCCGAGCTGGCTCACCCAATAGAAGGTCAGCGTGCGCAGCTTGGTGAGCCCCATCAACAGGTTGACCACGAAGAACGGGAAGAGCGGCACCAGCCGCAGCGCGAACAGATAGAACGCCCCTTCGCGCTCGATGCCCGCATTGATCGGTGCCAGTTTGTCGCCGAACTTGCCCTGCACCCAGTCGCGCAGCACCAGCCGTGACGCGAGAAAGGCGAGCGTGGCGCCGATGCTGGAGGCAAAGGACACCAGTACCAGACCCACCCAGAAGCCGAAGAGCGCGCCGCCCACCAGCGTCATCACCGCGGCGCCGGGCAGGCTGAGGGCGGTGACCGCCACGTACAGCAGAAAGTAGGCCACGAGCGTGGTGGCCGGGTTGGCCGCGTAATACGCGTTGATCGCGGCGCGCTGCTGCTGGAAGAACTCCAGCGACAGAAAGCGCCCGAGGTCGAAGAAGAAAAATGCGGCGATCGCCGCGAGCAGGACGATGATGATCGCCGCGCGCTTGCTGTTCATGGTAAGTCCTCTCCTTATCCTGATTGGGCTGGCATCCTGCCTGCCCGAACTGGGTCGCTTGGCGGCCGCGGCATCTTACGCAGTGCAGCAGCGCGGCTGCACTCAGGTCATTGCGGGCACGGCCGAGGCAGCGACCCGGTGCTCGATCACGCCTTCGAGCGGATCGAAGCTGCCGCGCCACGGCGCGCGCGCCAGCACGTTACGCATGTCCGCATAGCCGGCCTGGCGCCGGTCGGCGGCGCCTGCGGCCGTGAAGTCGATGTCCTTGAACTGATCCTCGCCCGCCAGCCGCGGAGCGACCAGCCGCACCACGTGCATGGTGGTGGAGCAGCCCCAGGCCGCGAGCTCGCGCACGGCCGGATCGGCCCGCTGTCCGGGCGGCAGGCGCTGCGCCAGCTGTTGCACCACGTGCCGCAGCCGGTGCAGCTCGCGCTGGCGTTGAAAGTGGGCATCGGCGCGACTGGCGTACTGGATGTCCTTCTGCCGGTGTGCGGCCTCGGCGATCGACTGCGGCAGCGGTCCCGCGGCGTTCCACAACTGCACCGCGAAGACGAGCGACGAGCGGCGCGGCTCATCCTCCAGCACCGCCTCGATCGGCGTGTTCGAGTAGATGCCGCCGTCCCAGAACCACTGGTCGCCCACCTGCACCGGCGGAAACGCCGGGGGCAGCGCGCCCGAGGCCATCACGTGCTCCGGCCCAAGCGTCTCGCGCCGGCTGTCGAAGTAGCGCATGCGGCCGCTTTCCACGTTGACCGCACCGACCGTCACCCGCATCGGCCCGGCAGCGATCCGCTCGAAGTCCACGAGATCGTCGAGCGTCTGGCGCAGCGGCCCGGTCCGGTAGTAGGCCGCGTCCGCCACGCCGACCCGCGCCTGCGGGCCGTACCAGGCGATCGGGTTCGGAGCAAAGAATCCGGGGATCCCCTGGGTGATCGCGGTGAGGTTCGCCAGCGCATTACCGAGGCCATAGCCTTGCAGCAGATCGAGCCGCGGGCCGATGCGCGCCGCCCCCTGCCAGAACTCCTCCATTTTCGCTAGCCGCTGCGCCGGCGCGTTGCCGGCGATCAGCGCGGCGTTGACAGCGCCAATGGAGGTGCCGATCACCCAGTCCGGCTCGATGCCGGCTTCGTGCAGCGCCTGATAGACGCCGACCTGATAGGCGCCGAGCGCGCCGCCACCCTGCAGCACCAGCACGGTCTGGTTGCCCGGCGGTCCACAAAAGGCGTCCGGCGACTGGGAATCGGCCGCTCTGGATGCGGCACCACGCCGGCCCCGGCTCATTGGGCGTCCCTCTCGCTGCGCGCTCGGGATTCGCCCTTGGGGCGGCCCGGCGGGCTCATGCCGCCGTCGGCGCCGCAGCCGCGGCGCGCCGGTAGTCGTACAGCACGCGGCCGTAGGGCAGCGTCAGATTGGCGATGAAGTGCAGCCCGCCCAGCACGCGGCGCACCGGCAGATCGGCCACCGGCGCATTGACGTGCGGCACCAGATGCAGCCGCGCCGGCCCCGACCAGGCCCCCTGCACCTGAATATCGGTCAGGTTGTAGCCCACCAGTTGCGCGATCGCCAGGCTGCCATCGACGTCCGGAATCAGCTTCAGGTTGACTTGAGTGGCGCTCATTTTCTCGACGATCGAGGCTGACGAGCAGGCCTTGCGGCCACGCACGTCGTACAGCAGATGCTGATACTTGTAGCCCATGGTGCCCACGGCGACCTGCACGCCCGCGTAGTCGAGCGTACCGGTGAGCGTGTCCTGCCGCACTTCGAGCCGGGGCCGCGCATGCTTCTTCGGGAAGCCCCAGATCTCGCGCCCGCCGGCAATCGGCGGCTCGTCGTCGAGATACATCTGCGCGGTGAAGTTCACGTGCTCGCCGTCCAGGCGCGCCGGGATCACGATGCCGGACTCGGTGTAGTCGCCAAACCCGGCCGAATCGGGCATGCGGATGAATTCGTACAGCACCGTGTTGCTGCCGTCGGGTTCCAGCGGCTGCGGCAGTGCGGCCCGGATCGCGGCCGGGTCGGACTCGTAGCTGACGATCAGATACTCGCGGTCGATGAAGCGGTACGGCCCGCGCGGATACGAGGGCGAAGCCAGCGGCATCGACGGCAGCCCGAGTACCTGGGCGGCATCGAGCGCGGCGCCGGCCGGCGCCGCGGCAAGCGCGCTCATTGCGCGGTCCAGCCGCCGTCCACCGGCAGCACGGCGCCGGTGAGCGAGGCGGCTGCGTCCGAGCACAGGAAAAGCGTCAGCGCGGCGACTTCGTCCACGGTGACGAAGCGCTTGGTCGGCTGCGCTGCCAGCAGCACGTCGTGCACCACTTGCTCGGGCGTCAGGCCGCGGGCGCGGGCGGTGTCGGGAATCTGCTTCTCGACGAGCGGCGTCAGCACGTAGCCCGGACACAGCGCGTTGACCGTCACGCCGTGGGTCGCGGCTTCCAGCGCCACGGCCTTGGTGAAGCCGGCAACGCCGTGCTTGGCGGCGACATAGGCGGACTTGAAGGGGCTGGCCACCAGCGCATGGGCCGAGGCGATGTTGACGATGCGGCCCCAGCCGCGCGCCTTCATCGCCGGCAGTGCCAGCCGCGTGGTGTGGAACGCCGCGGTCAGGTTCAGTGCCAGGATCGCGTCCCATTTGGCGACCGGAAACTCCTCCACCGGCGCGACGTGCTGGATGCCGGCATTGTTGACGAGCACGTCGATCGCGCCGAACTCGGCGAGCGCGCGCTGCATCAGGCCTTCGATCGCGTCGGCGCGGCCGAGGTCGGCACCGTCGTAGCGCACCGCGACGCGGTGCTGCGCTTCGAGGTCGGCGCGCAGGCGCTCGATCGCGTCGGCCTCGCCGAAGCCGTTGAGGATGACATTGGCACCCTGCGCGGCCAGTGCGCCGGCAATGGCCAGGCCGATGCCGGAGGTCGATCCGGTCACCAGCGCGGTACGTTGTTTGAGCATGGGTTTACTGCGAGAACGAGTGAAGCGGATGGCGCGATGGCGCAAGCCTCAGTCGCTACCCGGGCAAGAACCTTACTTTGTTGTCGGAAAAAAATCCGGCCGGGCGGCCGGCGGAGTCAGTGCTCGGCCAGGGCGGCGCAGGATGCCGCGACGCGGCCCAGCGCATGGTCGATCGAGTACGCAGGCCCGTACGTGATGCGGCGCCGGTAAGAGACCGCGGCTTCCGAGCCGTCCGGCCAGACGGCATCGAAGCGGGCAACGAAGGCCGCGTGGTCGAAGTCCACGCGCAGCGCGTCGATCCACACGCCGCGCTCGTACAGACCGTACAGCCGCGCAGCGTCCAGCGCGGCCGGCAGCGGCTGCGCCGCGATGCGCGTTGCCACGCCGAAGCGGCCGCCGGCAAAGTTCGCCATGCCGGCGGCGCCGTTGTTGATGACAAAGCCGGATCCCGTCGCGGCCAACGCGGGTGCACAGGTATGGCTGCACGCGAAGCCGTCCACCGCGGCGAGCGCAAAGGCGCGTTCAAGCGCATCGGCGCTTTCCGGCGCGTGCAGGGCGTCGTGCGCAAAGCGCCAGCCGGCGAGCGACCAGGCATCGCCGTGCACCAGCCCGATGCGCAGCCCGCCCACCGCGGCAACGAGGTGCATCGGCAGCGCGGCGAGCCGGTCGACCGCGCACGGCTGCGCACGGGCTACGCGGCGCAGCCGGGCGAGGATGCGGTTGCTGCGCTCGACATCGTCGTCGGGCACCGATTCAGGATAGGCGCACCCGCAACCCGCGGTGTCGTCGTCGTAAGCCAGTTCGGTTTCCACGTTGCCGCGCAGGGCGACGTGCGCGGTCACGCGCCGCTGCACTTCGGCGAACCAGGCCGCATCGGCGTCGAACCAGTGAAAGTCGCCGTTGAAGACCCGCACCGGCGGCCTGCGCTCGGCCCGCGCCATCGCGTCGATCGCATCGAGCGCCTGCAGATTGCCGTACAGCCCGCCGATCACGTACACCACCTCGGCGTCCAGCTGCGCCGGCTGCGCCAAAACGCGAGGCGAATAGCCGTAATGCGGCGGACAGCTGCGGCCGGCGGCGGGGCGCGGGCTGTTGTCTGTCTTCTGTGGTCGGTTGTCGGTGGCAATCACGACAGGCATTACCTCTGCAAGGCGACGGTCAACAGTCAACGGACAACTGGCAACAGTCAACCGCCCTTGAGCGCGCCGCCGCAGGACGAGCCCTGCCCGGCGGTGCAGCCGTAGCAGTGATCGGCAACGATGATCGGATTGTCCGCCAGATCGAGTTCCAGCCAGTCGGACAGATGCAGCCGGCCGTGGCCGCGGCCGCCTTCGCGCAGCGGCAGGCCGAGCATCTGGTTGAAGTCGCAGTCGTACAGATAGCCCTGGTAGTCGACCGAGACCAGCGAGCGGCACATCACGCCGTCGAGGTTCTCGGCGCGGTGCGCGCCACGCAGCAGCGCCATGTAATCGCGAAAATGGCCTTTGGAGATCAGCGTCGAGCCAAAGCGCGAGATCGGCATGTTGGCCAGTGCGAAAAGCCGCGTGAAGACGATGCCGTAGTGCTCGCCCAGCATCTTGCGGTAGTCGGCCTCAAGCCCCGACTGCGCCGGCGGCAGTACCGCGCCCTGCGGGTTGTAGACGAGCGTCAGCGGCAACCCCGGCTCGCGCCCGTAGCCCAGCGCGTTCAATCGTTGCAGCCCGGCGACGCTCTTGTCGAAGACGCCCTTGCCGCGCTGGCGATCGACGTTGTCTTCCAGGTAGCAGGGCAGGGAGGCGACCACTTCCACACGCTGCTCGGCCAGAAACTCGGCCAAGTCTTCTTGCCCCGGTTCGAACAGGATCGTCAGGTTGCAGCGGTCGATCACGTGCACCCCGCGCGCCCGCGCCTGCCGCACCAGGTCGCGGAAGTGCGGGTTCATCTCCGGCGCGCCGCCAGTCAAGTCGAGCGTGGCGACGTCCTTGGCCACCAGCACGTCGAGCACGGCGTCGATGGTTTCGCGGTCCATCTGCTCGGTGCGGTTGGGGCCGGCGTTGACGTGGCAGTGCACGCAGCTCTGGTTGCAGGTGTAGCCGAGGTTGACTTGCAGGGTCGTCACCGCCCGCCGCCGCAGCGGCGGAAAGTCGGTGACCTTGAGCAGAGGCAGGGTGGCATGCACGGGGGTTGCTCCTTGCGCAGGGCGGGGCCGCTACGCGGAAGTCTATCGAGCCAGGGCAATGCGTTCGGGAAGGGCTTTGGCGATCCGCCGCAGCGCCTGCATCTGCTGGACGAAGTTGGCGCAGCAGGGGCAGGCGCGCAGGTGCAGGCGGACGCGGGCGGTGTTCTCGAGCTCAAGCTCGCAATCCATCGACTCGACGATCAGCCGATGCGCTTGCTTGCAGTTCAGAGGGAGCATGGGCAGGGGTCCTTGCGTTGCGGCCGGGGCCGAACCAATGCCGCTCCAGGTGCTTGCGCAATCGCATCCGCGCCCGGTACAGCATCACATGGGCGTTGGTCGTGGTGATGCCGAGTTCCTTACAGATCTCTTCGGTGTCCATGCCCTCGATCTCGCGCAGGGCAAAAATGCGCGCCAGGCTCGGCGGCAGCTGCTCCAGCCCGTCCTGCACGATGGCGACGAACTGCGCCTGGTTAAGCGCCTCCTCCGGCGCCTCCCAGGCCGGCAGCGGGAACTGCGCAAAGTGTCCGTCGGCGCGGAAGGCGTCGTCGAAGGTCTCGGCCGCGGACTCTTCCATCCGTGCCTCGACCGACACCTCGCGCGAGCTGCGGCGGAACTGGTCGATCACCTTGTGCTTCAAGATGCCGACCACCCAGGTCTTCAACTGCGACTGCCCGGCAAAGTCGCGCTCGCCGGCCAGCGCGGCAAGCAGCGTCTCCGACACCACGTCCTCGGCCCAACTGTCGTTGCGCAATTGCAGCTTGGCGATGCGCAGTAGCGCTGGGCGCAGGGCGGCGACGGAATCCTGGAACGAGGTGGACATCGAGGGTGGGGCGGTAGCCGGCAAGCGATACCAGCTACTTCGCTCCCCGCCCGCCCGCGGTTACAGCGCCGTGCGTGTCAGGTTGCAGCGGTCGATCGGGTGCACGCCGCGCGCGCGCCTGCCGCACGAGGTCGCGAAAATGCGGGTTCAGTTCCGGCGCACCGCGGGTCAGGTCGAGCGTGCCGATGTCCTTGGCCACCAGCACGTCGAGCACCGCGTCGATCGTTGTGCGGTCCATCTGCTCGGTGCGGTTGGGGCCGGCGTTCACATCGCAGTGCACGCAGCTCTGGTTGCAGGTGTAGCCGAGGTTGACTTGCAGCGCGGCCACCGCGCGCCGGCGCAGCGCAGGGAAGTCGGTGTGACCTTGAGCAGGGGTGGCGTGGCATGCATGGTGAGAGGTTCCGTCCACTGAGGGCGGTCATGGCCCGAGGCGTTTGAGCGCCGCGGCAATGGCGCGATACTGTTCGTCGATGCGGCGGCAGGAGACGCAAACCGCCAGGTGCATCCGCAGGCGCGATCGCTCGGCGAGCGTGAGCGCGCGGTCGTGCTGCAACGACTGCAGCAGATGGCTTTCCCGGCAACTGAGCATCGACAGGTCGGAGGTTTTCATGGGGAGGGACGCTGCTCCATCCACTGCGGTTCGATGCACTCGCGCAGGCGAGTGCGCGCACGGTGCAGCATCACGAGGCAGTTGGTCGCCGTGATGCCCAGTTCCTTACAAATGGCGTCGGTGTCCATTTCGAGCCACTCGCGCATCATGAAGATCCGCCCCAGATTGGGCGGCAGCCGGTCCAGGCAGGCCTGAAGGATTTCCAGGAACTGCGTGCGCGCCACCGTTTGCTCGGGGTCGCCCCAGTCCTGCGCCGGGGCGAGCCGGTGGCCGTCGGCGATATAGAGTTCGTCGAAGGTCTCGACCTGCGCCGCCTCGACCTCGGCCTCGATCGAGACCTCGCGTGCCGCGCGGCGAAACTGATCGACGATCTTGTGCTTGAGGATGCCGACCACCCAGGTCTTCAATTGCGACTGGCCGGCGAAGCCCCGCGCGCCGGTCAGCGCGGCGAGCAGCGTCTCGGCGACCGCATCTTCGGCCCAGGCGTCGTTGCGCAGTTGCAAGCGCGCCATGCGCAGCAGGGCCGGGCGCATCGACGCGAGGGCCTCGGGCGTGGCGGCGGCGGGCATCGGCGGGGCGGACGTGGCGGCGTGCGCTACGGGCGCAGCCGGCGGATCAACGACGACGTGTCCCAGCGGCCGCCGCCCATCGCCTGCACGTCGGCATAGAACTGATCGACCAGTGCGGCCACCGGCATCGCGGCGCCGTTGCGACGGGCCTCTTCCAGGCACAGGCCGAGGTCCTTGCGCATCCAGTCCACCGCAAAGCCGAAGTCGAATTTGTCTTCGATCATCGTGCCGCCGCGGTTGTCCATCTGCCAGCTTTGCGCGGCGCCCTTGCCGATCGTCTGCAGCACGAGCTTCATGTCCAGCCCCGCCGCCTGGCCGAAGGCGATGCCCTCCGCCAGCCCCTGCACCAGCCCGGCGATGCAGAGCTGGTTGACCATCTTGGAGAGTTGCCCGCAGCCGCTGGCGCCGATCAGCGTGACCGCGCGGGCAAAGGCCATCGCCACCGGCTGCGCGCGGGCAAAGGGCTCGGCGTCGCCACCGCACATCACCGTGAGCGCGCCGTTAACTGCGCCCGCCTGCCCGCCGGAGACCGGCGCATCGACAAAGTGCAGCCAGCGCCCGCGCGCCGCCGCGTACAACTCGCGCGTCACCGCGGCCGAAGCGGTGGTGTGATCGACGAAGATGCTGTCGGCCGCCATCCCGGCAAAGGCGCCGTCCGCGCCCAGCGCGACGCTGCGCAAGTCGTCGTCGTTGCCGACGCAGGCGAAAACGACCTGCGCGCCGGTGGCCGCCTCGCGCGGGGTGGCGGCGGTGCGGCCGCCGTATTCCTCCGCCCAGCGCTCGGCTTTCTTCGCCGTGCGGTTGTAAACGGTCACATGGTGGCCGGCGCGCGCCAGGTGGCCGGCCATCGGATAGCCCATCACGCCCAGGCCGAGAAAGGCCACGCGGTGCGGCGGGCAGGCGTCGTAGGTCTTGGCGTTCATGGGGGCGGGGTCAGAAGCGGTAGCCGACGTTGAAGGCCAGCGCGCCGGGGTTGGCGGTCACGTCGATCTGGCGCGGTACGCTGCCCAGCCCCGGCGTGGCCGTGGTCAGCGTGGCGGTGGTCTTGATCCAGTAATAGGAGTAGCTGAAGTCGAACAGCCAGTTGCTGCCGAGCGGGACTTCGGCGCCGACCTTGGCCACCGGCCCGAACGAACTCTTGAACGATGCGCTGGTGCTCGTGCCAAAGAACGCCGCGTTGTAGGCGGCCGAGGCCTTCTCATCCGTGTACCAGGTGTAGGCCGCCCCGGCGGCCAAGTACGGCTTGACCACCGGCACCGACTCGAACGTGTAGCCCACCAACAGCGCCGGCGTCCAGCCCTTGGCGCTGGCGGCCTCGCCGAGCATCGCGCCGGAGCCGGCGCCCACGTAACTCACCGTCGACGGCACGCCAAACTGGAAAATCGCCGACCAGCCGCCGCCCAGGCGGCGCGCGTAGAGCAGGCCGAGCGCGTTGAGATCCTCGATACCGACCTTCAGGCCCGGCGGCGTGGTTCCTGGCGGGCCGGTGAGGTCGCTCGAACTGTCGTTGAACAGTGCGCGGACGTAGCCGACCGCGACCGTGTTGGCGGCTTCCTGGGCCATGACCGCAGAGGCGGCCGTCAAGGCTGCGGCGGCGGTGAGCGCCCGGGTGAACTTGCGCATGAGGCGATCCGTATGGCGTTGTCGTGGAGGGATGCTTGGCCGTGGGCCGGGCAAAGCGCGTGCCATGGCCGACCGTGGCGCGCGAGGATAGCCGACCGGTGCCCGGCGCGGCAGGCGGCGCTGCGCGATATGCAACGTCGGCCCGACACAGCGAGGGGGAAGGGACGAAATCGCAGGCGGCGGCGCTCCGCATGGAATGCGTTTCGTTTATCTTCCGTCCGCCGGTGAAAGTCGCATGCACGGCAGACCGCGGGCCGCGAGCGCCAAGGGGTCTGCCGCCGGGGCGCGGCGCGCTGGTGCAGGAGCAACTCGGGTGGTGCCCAAGACCGTCGGCAGCGGAGCCGTGAGAGCCGCAGTGCGCACTTGCGGCGGCCCGATCGAAGCCGGGCCGCGTTCACAATTGCTGTGTCGGCGCTCGTGCGCGCAGTCTGTGGCGCCCTCCCACGCTCCGCCGGCCCGCCACCGAACGCCAAGAGGGCGCGCGTCGTGCTCCCGCTGAACCTGATCGAGCCAGTCGTCACGTTTCGCAACAGCCAGGGCACGGCGGTGCGGGGGACACTCATTGGTCTCCAGCGTCGGGCGCTGGTGATGGAGATTTACAACCCGTACTCCATCGTGCAGGTAAGCGAGGTACTTGGCGACGTCACCGTGCGTGCCGGGCCGACCATCGTCTACAAGGGACGTGCGACCGTCAGTAGCCTGCTCAATACCGGCCTGATGGCAGTAGCGTCAGTCACCCTTCTCGACGAGTGGTCCGACCTGAACGCCACGGCCGGCAGTGCCGCGGCCATCGGGCCGGAGGCGCGAAGATTCGTCGAGGAGTGGGAGTCGCGCTTTCGCATCCGGGCCTCGTACCAGGTCGCGGTGAGTGAACTGCGCGCCTTTTTGACCGATACCGCCCGCTGGCTGGACCAGGCCGACCTGTCAACCTCCTTGCCACGCGCGGACGACGGTCGGTTGCGCGACGACGTTTTCAACCAAATCGCAGAACCCATTCTCGCGAAGTTGTCCAGCTATGCCGACCGGCTTGAAGGCGAGGCCGAGCAGGTTCCCGAAGAAGAATCGCTGGCGCACCGCCAGTTCGCGCAGGGGGCACTCCATCCTTTGCTGCTGCGCGCTCCCTTTGCATATAGGGCGTTTTCCAAGCCGCTGGGCTACGCCGGCGATTACGAGATGGTCAACCAGATTCTGGGCGACCCGCGGCAGGGAGCAAGCACCTATTTTCAGGTCGTCAACAGCATGTATCTGCGGATGGCGGTGGCGCGCGCCCATCGAAACCGCATCGACATCTTGGTGGATCGCCTGCGCCGTACTGCGGCGCAGGCTGAAGCCGAGGGCCGGCCTTTTCGCGTCCTTAATGTCGGTTGCGGGCCGGCCGTGGAAGTGTTGCGCTTTGTCGAACAGGCGTCCGCGCCTGGCGTGCTGGACTTCACGCTGCTCGATTTCAACGAGGAAACTCTCGCTTTCGTGCGGCAAAGGTTGGCGCAAATGCCGGCCGTCGTGCGCGCCGCCCTGTCGCTGCGATTGGTTCACCGTTCCGTTCACGAGTTACTTAAGTCCGCCGCACGGCCGCAGCCGGCGGACGCGACCTACGACTTCATCTATTGCGCCGGTTTGTTCGACTACCTATCGGACAAGGTGTGTAGCCGCCTGGTCCGTTACTTCCTTGCGCATGCTGCGCCAGACTCTCGCGTGTTGGTGACGAACGTTCACCGCAACAATCCGGACCGCCGCACGATGGAACACATCCTCGAGTGGCATTTGATCTATCGCGACGAACCGCAACTGTCGGCAGTGTTTCCACCCGAGTCCGGCACGCCAACCACGTTTACGGACGCCACGGGCGTAAACCTCTTCGCTGAGTTGACTTGCGATGGGGGGTAGCAGCTTGGCGGCCGAACACAACCGTGGCGCACGCTCGGCGCCGGCTCGCCCGCCGCTGGGTTTTTCTGCTGGTCGGCGCTGGCCGGCGCTGCTCGCGCCGACTAATTTCGACGATATCGAGCAATACCGCCTCGCGTGGGGCAAGGTCGGCGCGATCATCTGCGCCGGGTTGGTGTTGGGCGGCGTCGTGCTGGATGCGCTGGTATACCCGGCGCATCGGCTCGAATTTGCCGTTCTGCGCTTCCTGGCCGCGGTGCTGCTGCTTGCTGCATTCTGGGCGCTACGGACAGCGCGGTTCGCGCACCGAGTCGAGTTGTTGACCTTGGGCTGGCTGGCGATTCCTCAAGTGCTTATCTCCTACATGATCTACCGCACTAACGGCGCCGAGTCGGTCTATTTCGCCGGATTGTTGTTGGCGCTGATCCCGATTGGGACGATGTTCCCGGTGCGCCCGCACGATTGTGTTTTGTTTGCGGGCTTCACCTTCGGTGTTTATTCCCTCGCTTGTTTCCTCCAAGGTGGGCTGTTCCAGTCTTTCAATCTGTTCGGCGCCCAGTGCGTCTTTATGGGTTTTACGGCGTCGATCAGCCTGGTCTGCGCGTATCTGTCCGAGGCGGCGCGCCAGCGCGTGTTTGAGGTGAAGCGACAAATCGAAAACCGCAACGAAGAACTGCGCGAAGCGAACTGTGCCCTCGCCGAAGTCAAAGGCCACATGATCGAGCAGGAGAAGATGGCCGCGCTGGGCACGCTGTCGGCGGGGCTGCTGCACGAGGTCAACAATCCGGTCAACTACAGCCTGATGGCGCTCAAGATGGCGCTGGCCGAGCCGGTAGCGCGCGGGCATCCGCTGCTGCTCGAAAGCCTGACCGACGCGCAGGACGGCATGAACCGCGTGCAGCGCATCGTGTCCGACCTGAAGACCTTTGCCTATCAGCGGCCGGGGGCGGACAACGACCGCGCCTTTCCGCTGGAGCGGGCGCTGCGCTCGGCGCTGCGGCTGGCGGCATTTGAACTGAAGGACATCGAACTTACCGTCGAGGTGCCCGCCGACAGCGAGGTGCGCGGCGACGAGCCGGCCTTGATCGGCGTGTTCATCAACCTGTTGTCCAACGCCGCGCATGCGCTGCGCAGCGCCGGGCGGGCGGCGCCGCGCATCGACGTGCGGGCGCGGCTCGAGGGCGAGCGGCTGACGGTGACGGTGCGCGACAACGGGGTGGGCATTGCGCCCGAGAACTTGAGCCGCGTGTTCGAGCCCTTTTTTACGACGCGCGACGTGGGCCAGGGCCTGGGGCTCGGGCTGGCGGTGTCCTTCGCCATCGTGCAGCGGCATGGCAGCCGCCTGCGGGTGGCGAGCGAGGCGGGCGCGTGGACGGAGTTTTCGTTCGATCTGCCGCGCGCCACGGCGCAACCTGCGGCATGAGCTCGCCCCAGCCGGACCTGCCGCGCGCCGTGCTCTTCGTCGACGACGAGCCGGGTGCCTGTAAGTGGTTTGCCCGCGCGCTGGCCGACGAGTTCGAGGTGCTCACCGCCGGCAGCGTCGATGAAGCACTGGCGCTGCTCGGCGCGCAGGGCACGCGCATCGGCGTGCTGATCACCGACTACCGCATGCCGCGGCGCGACGGGCTGGAACTGCTGCGCCTGGCGCGCGCCGGCTGGCGCGGCATCGTCCGCATCCTGGTGAGCGCCTACGCCGACAAGGACGTGGCGCTGGCCGCGGTCAACGACGGCCACGTGTACCGCGTGCTGGAAAAGCCGCTCGATCCGGACACCGCGCGCAGCGTGCTGCGCGAGGCGCTGGCTTACGCGCAGGCGCGGGCGCAGGCGCGCGGACACAACGCGCGCGCCGCTGCGGCCGTGGGGCAGACGCTGGGCTTCCTGGCGCACGAGCTGAACACGCCGCTGGCGGTCGTGGCGATGAACGCGCAGGCCCTGCGCGAGCGGTTGCCGGAGGGTGCGGCGGCCGGGGCCGAGGTGCCGCCCGCGCTGGCGCGCATCGAGCGTGCGGCACGCTACTGCACCGATCTGTTGCAGGGCTTCGTCCGGGCGGCGCAGGGCGACTCCGGCACGGAGGAGGGCGTGGTCTTCACCGCGGCCCGGCTGGTCGAGCGTCTGCTCGACGAGTATCCGTTCGACGAAGCGCAGCGCCGCTGGCTGCGCTGTACCGCGGGCACCGACTTTGCGTTGCCGGCGCAGTCCGATCTGCTGTACCTCGTGGCTTCGACGCTCACCGGCAATGCGCTGCGAGTGCTCGCCGGCCTCCCGGCGCCGCAACTGGAGATTGCCTACGACGCGGCCGGGCGCGGCGGCTGGCTGCGCTTGGCCGACAATGGCCCCGGCGTGTCGCCGGAGCTGCTGCCGCGGCTGTCGCGCGAGCGCCTGGCCGCGCGCGGCGACGGCCACGGCATGGGCTTGGTGTTCGTGCGCCGCGTGCTGGAAGCCTGCGGCGCGCAGCTCGAACTCGATTCGGCGCCCGGCGCCGGCTTTACCGCCACCCTGCACTTCGGCCCGTCACCAGTCCAGTGAAACGGATGAATTGCTCCCCCCGCTCGTCTGCACCTCGCCCCGTCGGCGGCGCAAGCAGATGCTCGCCGTATGACCTCATACGGCTGTGCTTTGCGCCTTGCCTGCCGGGCCGCCGTGCAGCCGCTCGGGTGTACTCCATCCGCTTCACTGGACTACTGAGCTTTCCGCAAATGGTTGACGAACCCTCACCCCCGGCCCCTCTCCCGCTGCTGCGGGCGAGGGGAGCAAACCCGCTCCCACATCGGTGGGAGAGGGTGGCGCCGCAGGCACCGGGTGAGGGTGCACTGGCTGTCACCCATTTCTGGAATCCTCAATAGGAGCTTTGCCATGACCCCCCGCACGATCCTCTACGTGGACGACGAGGCGCTCGCGCTCAAGTACTTCGCGCGGCTGATCGAGTCGCTGGCCCCGGTGCTGACCGCCACTTCGGTGGCCGAAGGCCGGGCGCTGCTCGCCCAGCACGCGGCGCAGATCGCCGTGCTGGTGAGCGACCAGCGCATGCCCGGCGCGCGCGGCAACGAGCTGCTCGAGCACGCGCGGCTGCATCATCCGGCCATCGTGCGCATGCTGACCACCGCGTACTCCGACCTGGGCGAGGCGGTGGCGGCGGTCAACCGCGGCGAGATTTACCGCTACATCAGCAAGCCCTGGGATGCCGATGCGCTGCGCACCGATGTGGCCAACGCCTTGGAACTGGCGCAACTGCGCCATGAGCGCGATGCGCTGTTGCGCGACAAGATGCTCGTGACCGGGCGCCAGGTGTTGGGGCAGCGGTCGGCGCTGCTGCGTGCGGCCTGCGGCGGCGCGGCCGAGCGCGACGCCGGGTTGCATCGCTACTTTGGCCTGGTGGCGCAGGCTGGCGCCGCGCTGCCCGCAGTGGACTGGCAGCGGCTTGACCAGAGTGACTGGTTGCAGGCCGAAAGCGCGCGCATGCTGGCCCTCGCGCACGCGGTGGGGCAGCACCTGGCGCAGTGGCCGGCGCCGCCGGCCGACGCTGCCGCGGCGACCGCGCAACTGGCGGCGAGCCTTGGCAGCGATGCGGAGCAACAGGCCGATGCCTTGGTGCTGCCCACAGGCCGCGCCGCGCTTTGTGCGCCGCTGCACGCCGCGGTCGATGCGCCGCTGGCGCCTGCGACCTCTGTGCTGCTCGCCTGGGTCTGCTGGTGGCCTGGCGGCGTGGATGTGGTGGCCGACGGCGAAACGCTGCGGCTCGCCGCGCAGGCCGCGCCCGCCGCCGCACTGTCGGCCGACTGGCTGGCCGCGGATATCGAGCGCCTGTGGGAGGCGAGCGTGGCGCAGCCGTAGCGGCATTGGTAAGTTTGCCGGCGGCGGCGCGACAAAGAGATTTGACCGAAAGCCCGCCCGATGTCGTTGAGCCTGCTCATTGCCGCGGCGGTGGCCACCCAAGCCTGCACCGCCACCAGCCCACCCACGCGCGTCGCGCTGGTGGAGTTGTACACGTCGCAAGGCTGCTCCAGTTGCCCGCCCGCCGACCGCTGGCTGACCGCGCTGCCGCAGCGCTTCGGTCCCGCGCAGGCGCTGCCGGTGGCCCTGCACGTCGGCTACTGGGACTACATCGGCTGGAAAGACCCGTTCGCCCGGCGCGAGTTCAACGAGCGGCAGCGGCGCCTGGCAAACCTGGCGGGCGAGCGCACGGTGTACACGCCGGGTGTGTTCGTCGATGGTCGGCCGATGCCGGAGTGGTCGAGCACGCGTGGCTTCGACGCGGCGATCCAGTCGATCAACCGCCGGCCCGCGGCGGTGGACATCGGTCTGACCGTCGCCGCCCAGCGTGCCGACGCGATCGACTTCACGCTCACCGCCAGCGCGCGGACGGTCGCCGCCGCCGAGGGGGGCGAGTTGTACGTGGCGCTTCTGCAAGGCGGCCAGGTCACCGCCGTGCGCGCCGGCGAAAACCGCGGCGAGTCGCTGCGTAACGATCACGTGGCGCGCGAGTGGCGCGGCCCGTATCCACTGGGGGCGCAGCGCTTGTCCATCGCCTTGCCCGCCGGCGCGACGCCGGCGCAGTTGTCGTTGCTCGCGTTCGTGCAGGACCCCAAGACCGGCGCGGTGTTGCAGGCGGTCGGGCTGCCGCTGGCCGGCTGCCGGCCGTAGCCGCGCCTCAGCGGCGGATCCGCCGCGTCGGCAACTCCGACGCGTCTTTGCGCCGCACCAGCGCGCGCATGAACTGCGGGTGCCACGGCCGGCAGGCGAGCAGCAGCGACAGCGGCGGGCGCTCCGCGGCCGGCAGGGCCGCGTCTTCCATGTGCTGGGCCGAAAACTCCCGCGCCACGCGGCGCAGCTTTTCCAGCAGGGCCACCGTCGATGCGCGCGACAGCCGGCCATTGAGCAGGATCATCAGCTCGTTGTCGGCGGCGAAGCGCGAGTCGAAAAAATCGTGCGCGTTGCTCTTGAACGCGGTCTGGATCGGCCCGTCCGGAATCCAGGCAAAGGTGCGCGCAATACGCAGCTTGAAGCGGTTGTTGGGCAGCAACTCGATGATCCCCATCTTGTCCAGCCGCAACAGCAGCGCCACCAGTTCCGCGGGTTGCAGGTCGTAGACGGCGAGGATGTCCTCGTAGGCGAGCAGATTGAGCGCGCAGACCGCGACCAGGAAGAGCTTGGGGTCGTCCACGATCTCGCGCTCTTGTTCCTCCGTCAGGCGGGCGATCAGATGCCGCTCGCGGTCGAAGTCGCGCGTCAGATCGGTGAACTCGATGCCCGCCGCCGCGCAGATCTGGTCGATTCGCTCCAGCGTGAAGCCGCCGCGCGAGAACAGCCGCTTGATGCTCGCTTCCGACAGGTCCACCGCGCGCGCGACCTCGGCATAGGTGATGTTGCGCGCCTTGAGCTCGCGCTTCAGCACTTCGATCACGGCGTTGGACTGGGGCATGGGAGTTCGGGGGCGGGTCGAAGAACCTGGCAGTATCGCCCGGATCGGCCCGCGTCTGGTCGGTACCGCGACACTGCTCCGCCCGCCCACTCCGCGCCCGTTGCCGCTGCGCCGCCGGCGCAATGTCAGTGCCCGGAGGTTGCGTCGGGCGGATTCGCGCTCGAAAGGATTTTCAGCATGTCCTCCAGCATGCGCGCCCAGTGCGCGCTGTCACCGGCTGCCTGCCGGATGTCGGGGTCGAACTGCATTTCCCGTGGAGCGTAGTGCACCGCATACCGATTTTCCCGGACCGCCGTCAGCACGATCTCGCGGTCCCGCCGCAGTTCGGGCGCCGCGTACTCCAGCGCCGGACCATAGCTGCGCACGGCGGCCAGCACGACTTCGCGGTCGGCCCGAAGCGCGTCCGACGCGAGGCGCAGTCCCCATCCGCAGCGGGTCACCGCGGCCAGGACGAGCTCGCGGTCGGCACGCAGCGCCGGCAGGGCAAAGTCAAGCGCGCACCCGTCGTGCTGCACCAGGTCCAGCATGAACGCGCGATCCGCGCGCAGCGCCAGCGCCGCATGGGTGAGGCTGCCGGTCTCCTGGAGCGCGGCTGCCCGCACGATCTGCGCGTCGGCCCGCAGCGGCGGTGCGGCGTGAAACAGCGCCCAGCCGTCCTGCTGCACTGCAGTCAGGACGACCTCGCGATCGGCCCGCAGTTCCGGCGCCGCATACTGCAGCGACCAGCCGCGCTGCCGCATCGCTGTGAGCACCACCTCGCGGTCGGCCTGCAGCGCAGGTGCCACGTACCTCAGTGCCTTGCCGTCGACCTGCATCGCCGCCAGCACCACGGTCCGGTCGGCACGCAGGTCCGGACTCGCGTGCTCCAGCGCCCCGGGGCCGCGCCGCACCGCGGCCAGCACCACCTCGCGGTCGGCCTGCAGCGGCGGGGCAGCGAACCCCAGCGCGGCGCCGTCTTCGCGCACGGCCTCAAGCACCAGCTCCCGATCGGCCCGCAGCTCGGGCCCGGCAAACTCCAGTGCGCTCCCCGTGCTGCGTAGCGCGGCGGCCACGACTTCGCGGTCGTTGCGCAGCGCATCCTGCGCGTACTTCAGTGCCCATCCAGACCTCGCGACCGCAGCCAGAACCACTTCACGGTCCGCGCGCAGTTCCGCCGTGGCCGACTCCAGCGCCCAGCCGGACCCGGCGACGGCGGCCAGCACCACCTCGCGATCGGCCCGCAGTGCCGGCGCCGCGTGCGCGAGCGCCAGGCCGTTGGCGCGCACGGCGTCGAGCACGACGGCGCGGTCGGTGCGCAACGTGGCAGACGCGAACTCGAGGGATCGACCGTCGAATCGAACCGCGGCCAGCACCAGTTCACGGTCGGCCTGGAGTTGCGGGGCCAGGTGGCGCAGCGCGCCCGGTCGATGGCGGACCGCTTCCAGCGCGACTTCGCGGTCGGCACGAAACGCCTCGGGAAAGCTGCTCAGCTGCCCGCCCTCGCTGCGCAGAGCGTGGAGAAACTGCTCGCGTTCGGTTGCACTCATAAGCGCCTCGCTGTCGCTGTTGCCGGCCAAGGCGGATCGGGCTGCACCCCCCGCTCGGCAGGGAGGCAGTTTAAGCGGCCCGTTCGGTGGCGGCCTTGTGCGTTCCGTCGCTGCTCGGCGGCACGGCCACTGCCGCGTTAGACTGGGTCACACCTGCTGAATTCGCGCGCCGGTACCGGCAGTTGCCGGCACCGGCGCCTAACCCGACGCCGGCATTTTCTACTTCCTAACGCTCCTGAATCGGGGACAGAGTCAGCCCGAATCATTCCTCAAGAATGATTAGCTCGAAAATTCCGCGGCCGATCATTGGATTTAAATATCATTGTTTGATTTCTCACCCCTTTTCGCTAGCGATGACCCGAGAAGAAATACTGCAGATTTCAGAAGTAATCAACGGCAATCTACAGTTTGCTCTGTTTGTTCCTGCATTTGAGAGAAGCACAAAAATCACCGTCATTTCCGAGATAACTAATGAAGTAACCGAGCGAACAGTTATACCTATCAACCACATCTTGCAACTCACAAATGCGAATATAGAGGAGATAAAAAGATATTTATGGGATTATTGCAAGCTTTGCCTTGAGGTTACGTCTTACGGCCTCCGAAACTGCCCTGAGGGGAAAACAAATCTTGAGTTCAACATGGAATACTTCAAGATTTATAATAAGGACGATGTATTTGCGAGTGTAATTTTGGATGAGATAGTGATTTCTGAATATACCGATCAAAAAAAGTACAAGGGTAATTATGCTGTCATTCAGTTTGACAGCTCGTGGGGTGATTTAATTGACATTGTAATGAAAGATGGAAAGATCGTCGGAGGCGGGCAGAATGGAATGTGGCTTGGTGAGTTTGAACAAGATTAGTAATTACCGGCAGGTTAACGGGTACAGGGTCGGCCGGCGCAGAAACTGTTCCAGATCGAACCGCAGCGCCGCGGGCAGGCGCAGCGTCAGCGCGTGCATCTGCGCCTCGGACAGGGTGAGCGCCACCGGGCCGGCCGGCGGCGGCAGGCCGGCGCGGTCGATGTGCTGGAACTGCCCGTCGGCGTCGATCAGCGCGATGCGCGCCAGCGGCCCGAAGAAGTGGGCCTGTTGCGGCGGGGTCAGCACCGCCAGCAGGGCCGGCAGCACGTTGCGGTCGGCGTAGCGCAGATAGACGGGGTCGCCGTCGAAGGCGTAGGCGACGTTGAACTTGCGCAGCTGCCGGTGCAGGGTGGAGAAGCCGGCTCACAGCGCAAGGGCGGGCGTAACGCCGGCCGGCTACACCTGCGGGCCGGCCGCCCGCAGCGCGGCCAGTTCGCGCGGCGTGAGGCCGGGGTTCAAGTCCACGAGAGCGATGCGCCCGTCGGCAAAGCAGCCCAGATCGACGATGTGCGGCTGCGCCGGCAGTTGCGCGGCTACAGCATCAGCCGCCTGTCGCAGCCGCGGCAGCAGCGAGCCTACGGTGCGGCCGGTTTCACCCCGCAGACAGGCGTTGATGCGTTGCGCACGGCGACCGGGCAGGGCGAGGAAGCGCACTTCGCTGACGCCGGAGAAGTCCACGTAAGGCCAAAGCGTCAGGCGCAGCGGCTGTTCGCGGCGCAGCCAGGCAGCGGCCACGCGACGTTGCGGAGCGGTCGGGTGGGCCAGCAGACGCTCGGCGGCGGCACGCAGGTTAAGGCCTGCGTAGATCACGCCGAGCACGCCGCTGTCGCGCCAGGTCTTGATGGCGAGCCGAGGCAGCAGGGCTTGCGGGGCGGGGCGGTCGAGTGCGGCGGGGTCGGCCAGGGCAAAGCCGGCATCGGCCGGCTGCACGGTGGCGGACAGCAGGGGCGGAGCCAGGAAGAGGCGCTGCACCCCGGCTGGCAGGCGGTCGAACTCGGTGGCCAAGAGCTTGGCGTCGGCCGAGTCCAGGGCCGAGGGGACCGCGGTCACTCATCCTCCCAAGGCCGCAGGCGGTTGATGAAGTCGTAGAAGTTCTCGGCGACAAAGCCCAGCGCGACGTTGGTGCCGCGGCCCCAGGCGTCTTCGTTCTCGGGCCAGTACCAGACTCGGCCCGGCTGGTCGCCATGGATTTGGAGCAGCACACTGTCCTGGCCGGCGGAGCCGGCAACGACAAGGTAGTCGGGTGGGTAGCACGGCAGGCCTTCACCCGGATCGTCAACCTGGGTGCCGCGGTGGTAGGCGCGGACAAGCGCCGACGGATCGAGCATGTAACCGATGTCGCCGGTTCGAACTTCCATCCGGTCGGCGTACCGCAGGGCGTAGTCGAACTTATATCGCATGCCGGGTACATCGTCGAATACTACAAATCCAAATTCAGTCACGAATTCCACGTACGGTCGGGCAAGCCTGCCACCGGTAGCAGCCTCGACCATCGCGATATCTGCTGTGGTCGCTTTGGGCTCGGCTTTCTTTGCCCAGTAATCGAGCATCGCCTGTGGAATGTTGAACATCTTCGACCATCCTTAGAAAGTGTCGTTGTTAATCATCGAATTACCGCTAGTGTGGGCAACGCCGCTGAACTTGTCCCCTCCGTCGTGAATCACTCGCGGAACGTATCCAACCTTGCCGTCTTCAAAGTGGTGCAGGACAAAGTCCTTCTTGGGTGGCGGCATCCATGCCGGATCCTTCTCCCGCATCATCAGCGCGAGTTCATTGGCATCCGTCTTGGCCGTGCCCTTGACCACCCACAGATCATGCTTCCCGCCCTCGACGTAGGGATCGAAGTCGGGAGCGCCGTTCTTGAACTTGATCTCTGTCACCTTATCACCGTTCGGCAAGATTTTCTCTTCACTGAACGTAAAGACTCCATTGCCGTCACTCGGCTGCCCGCCATCGGCGGTATTCCACTTGCCGTTGCCCTGCTTGCCCGAGGGCATCTTTTCCTTGCCGGACGGCATATGCATTTCGCGCTCAACGACCTTATCCCCCTGCGTGCACTTGACACACCCCGGCCGCCCTCCAAACTTGGCGTCGAGCAAATCCTTCTGCACCTTCTCCAGCGCCTTGGCGCGCGCTGCGGCCACCTGCTCCAGCTTCAGGCCCATCTGCTGCAAGGTTTCCTTGCTGGGGGAAGCCAACTCGTCACCCGCCTTGGCGATCTTGCCCAGCGCCTCGGCCGTCTTCGGCGCCACCTCCGCGATCTTGCCGATCTTGGCGATGTCGCCCAGGTAGGGCACTGCCGCCCCCAGCGCCGAGGCGCCGGCACCCCACAAGTCGCCCTGGATCAGCGACAACGTCATGGCGGTCAGATCGCAGGTCGGCGTCGGATCGAAGAAGCCCAGCACATCGGCCACCAGCGTGGCCTGCTGCAGCGGGGGCATGTTGAGGGTCTCCTCCTTGACCCGCTTGACGAGGTTCTCGCGCAACTGCTCGCGCAGCGCGTCGTTGTAGGCCTGGCTCATGCGTCGCCCTCGATGCGGTCGAACTCCTCCCCCCACAGCCGCCCGCGCCACTCGCGCGCCCCGTCGAAGCGCTGCGCATCCAGCCAGGCCTCGGCATAGGGCTCGGTGGCCAGCTCGGCCAGCCGCTCGGCCGCCGGGCGAGCGGTCTGCGCCAGCACCGCGGCGATGCGCGGCTGCCTGAAGAAGCCCGGCGCGATGCTGAAGCGCAGTGCCAGAAACGCCCGCAACGAATACACATCGTCGATGCGAAACGGCGCGGCCAGCGCCACCGTGTCCTGGGTCACCCAGCGCAGATAGCCGTGCGGATAGCAGTCGAAGAGTTGCGGCCGGGCGCCGCGCAGAAACTGCTCCAGGTCGAACAGCAGCGCCGCAGGCAGGCGCAGCGTCAGGGCGTGCATCTGCGCCTCGGAGAAGGTGAGCGCCACCGGGCCGGCCGGTGGCGGCAGGCCGGCGCGGTCGAGGTGCTGGAACTGCCCGTCGGCGTCGATCAGCGCGATGCGCTCCAGCGGCCCGAAGAAGTGCGCCTGCTGCGGCGGGGTCAGCACCGCCAGCAGGGCCGGCAGCACGTTGCGGTCGGCGTAGCGCAGATAGACGGGGTCGCCGTCGAAGGCGTAGGCGACGTTGAACTTGCGCAGGTGGCGGTGCAGGGCGGCGAAGTCGGCTCACGGCGCAAGGGTAGAGCGCGACCGGGATGGGCTACGCCTTTGGCTCCGCGGATCGCAGCGCCGCCAGTTCGCGCGGCGTGAGGCCGGGGTTCAGGTCCACGAGTGCGATGCGCCCGTCGGCAAAGCAGCCCAGATCGACGATGTGCGGCTGCGCCGGCAGTTGCGCGGCGATGGCCTCGGCCGCCTGCCGCAGCCGCGGCAGTTGTGATCCCACGGCGCGCCCGGTTTCACCTCGTAGGCAGGCGTTGATGCGCTGCGCACGGCGACCGGGCAGGACGAGGAAGCGCACTTCGCTCACCCCGGAGAAGTCCACGTAAGGCCAAAGTGTCAGGCGCAGCGGCTGTTCGCGGCGCAGCCAGGCAGCGGCCACACGCCGCTGCGGGGCAGTGGGGTGGGCCAGCAGCCGCTCGGCGGCGACACGCAGGTTCAGACCCGCGTAGATCACGCCGAGCACGCCGCTGTCGCGCCAGGTCTTGATGGCGAGCCGAGGCAGCAGGGCTTGCGGGGCGGGGCGGTCGAGTGCGGCGGGGTCGGCCAGGGCAAAGCCGGCATCGGCCGGCTGCACGGTGGCCGACAGCAGGGGCGGGGCCAAGAAGAGGCGCTGCACCCCTGCGGGCAGGCGGTCGAACTCGGTGGCCAGCAGCTTGGCGTCGGCCGAGTCCAGAGCCGAGGGGACCGCGGTCACTCATCCTCCCAGGGCCGCAGGCGGTTGATGAAGTCGTAGAAGTTCTCGGCGACGAAGCCCAACGCGACGTTGGTGCCGCGGCCCCAGGCGTCTTCGTTCTCCGGCCAGTACCAGACTCGGCCGGGGTGGTCGCCGCTGAGTTCCAGAAGTATGCAGCTTTGATCCGCGGCGTCCCCGACGGGCAGATAGTTGGGCGGAAACTGCGGCAGCCCGTCGTCTGGTGAGTCGACACCCGTCGCAACTTGGTAGCCCTCGATTAACTGCTTGGGGTCGACCAGACACCTAATGTCTCCTGCTTGAACTTCCATCCGGTCGGGGTAGCGCAGCGCGTAGTCGAACACGTTTCGCATGCCGGGCACCACGCTAAACAGCACAAAGCCGAACTGCGTCACAAATTCCACATAGGGCAGGGCAAGCTTGGCACTAACAGCAGCCTCGATCATCGCAATGTCGGCGGCAGTCGCCTTGGGCTCGGCTGTCTCTTCCCAATAGGCAAGCATCTCTTTTGGAACACGGAACATCTGCGCTCTCTTCAGAAAGTGTCGTTGTTGATCATCGAGTTACCGCCGGTATGAGCGACGCCCTGGAGCTTGGTGTCATGAAGTGTTTTGGGCACATAGCCGACCTTGCCGTCTTCGAAGTGATGTAGAACGAACAACTTGTTGCTCGGAGGTTTCCACTTTGGATCCTTCTCCCGCATCATCAGCGCAAGCTCGGCCTCATCTTTGCCATTCTTGCCCGTCACCACCCAAAGATCATGCTTCCCGCCCTCGACGTAGGGATCGAAGTCGGGAGCGCCGTTCTTGAACTTGATCTCTGTCACCTTATCGCCGTTCGGCAAGATTTTCTCTTCACTGAACGTAAAGACTCCATTGCCGTCACTCGGCTGCCCGCCATCGGCGGTGTTCCACTTGCCGTTGCCCTGCTTGCCCGAAGGCATCTTGTCCTTGCCGGACGGCATATGCATTTCGCGCTCAACGACCTTATCCGCCTGCGTGCACTTCACACACCCCGGCCGCCCTCCAAACTTGGCGTCGAGCAAATCCTTCTGCACCTTCTCCAGCGCCTCGGCCCGCGCCGCGGCCACCTGCTCCAGCTTCAGGCCCATCTGCTGCAAGGCTTCCTTGCTGGGGTTGGCCAGCTTGTCGCCCGCCGCGGCCACCTTGGTCATCGCCTCGGCCGTCTTCGGCGCCACCTTGGCCACCTTGCCGATCTTGGCGATATCACCCAGGTAAGGCACTGCCGCCCCCAGCGCCGAGGCCCCGGCACCCCACAAGTCCCCCTGGATCAGCGACAGCGACATGCCGATCAGATCGCAGGTCGGCGTCGGATCGAAGAACCCCGCCACGTCGGCCACCAGCGTGGCCTGCTCCAGCCCGCTCAGGCCCCGGGCCTCGGCCTTGGCGCTGGTTTCGACGTTCTTGCGCAACTGCTCGCGGAGCGCGTCGTGGTAGGCCTGACTCATGCGCTGCCCTCGATGCGGTCGAACTCCTCCCCCCACAGCCGCCCGCGCCACTCGCGCGCCCCGTCGAAGCGCTGCGCATCGACCCAGGCCTGCGCATACGGCTCGGTGGCCAGCTCGGCCAGCCGCTCGGCTGCCGGGCGCGCGGTCTGCGCCAGCACCGCGGCGATGCGCGGCTCCTTGAAGAAGCCCGGTGCGCTGCTGAAGCGCAGCGCCAGAAACGCCCGCAACGAATACACGTCGTCGATGCGAAACGGCGCGGCCAGCGCCACCGTGTCCTGGATCACCCAGCGCAGATAGCCGCCGGGGTAGCAGTCGAAGAGTTGCGGCCGGGCGCCGCGCAGAAACTGCTCCAGATCGAACAGCAGCGCCGCAGGCAGGCGCAGCGTCAGGGCGTGCATCTGCGCCTCGGAGAAGGTGAGCGCCACCGGGCCGGCCGGCGGCGGCAGGCCGGCGCGGTCGAGGTGCTGGAACTGCCCGTCGGCGTCGATCAGCGCGATGCGCTCCAGCGGCCCGAAGAAGTGGGCCTGTTGCGGCGGGGTCAGCACCGCCAGCAGGGCCGGCAGCACGTTGCGGTCGGCGTAGCGCAGATAGACCGGATCGCCGTCGTAGGCGTAGGCGACGTTGAACTTGCGCAGGTGGCGGTGCAGGGCGGCGAAGTCGGGGGCGGGATCGACCGGCGGCAGCAGCCAGACGGCCATGCCGTCGGCCAGCAGCTTGCGCAGCAGCGCCGGGTCGGCAGTTGCAAGACTCGGCCACTGCGCGAGGTAGGGGGCGACGTTGCCGAGTTCGTCGGCGAGATCGCCCTGCATCATGCATTCGAGCCGCGCGAATTGCAGATCGGTCAGCGCAGCGCGACCGCGCGCGATGCGGGAGGCGTCGAGCAGCAGCAGCAGGGGGGTCTCAGGCTGTTCCCGCTGCGTCTCGCGGAAAAACTCCTCGAAGGTCGGCATGCGCCTCCTTTGTCCTTTGTTGTCGGCCGGAACGACCGCCGGCGCCCGCCCGCTCGCCCGGCGGCCTTGCCGAGGGTTACCGCGCGAGCCGGGCTGCCGATTGTGAACCTGAGCGGGGCTGCGCAGGCGCCGGCCTCACCCGTGAAGCAACTCCGTCCGGTAGCTGCCGCCCACCGGGCGATTGACGAACAGCCGCCATTGTCCGCCGCGCTTGATGCCGAACACCCGGGCTTTATCTCCGTACTGTCTGACGCTCAGCTGGGTTCCGCCGGTGATGCCCGGCGTGGCGGCAATGATGTGCTGCGCGAGGTTGTGCAGAGCATTCTCCTTGACCTCGCCCGAGTGCATGGAGGCGCGCTCATTGCGGGCTGCAGCGCTCTCGAAAAGCCTTTGGAACAAGGTCGGGGGAACGGGATCAACCTGGATGTTGTGGTGAACGACAATGGTTGTGCCCGGTGCCCTGAAAATCAGAATCCCGCAGCCGGTGAGCTCGGCGGTGAAAAAGAGTTGCGCGTCGGAACCGAGCTCGACCGCGTGCGCCTCATCCGAAGCCCAGTGGAGATAGTAGGCACGGTCACGCTGAAATGGCTCGCCCGCCGGCGGATTGCGACTGACCCAGACTGCCGACGTGGCCGGAATTCCAGTGTCGTCATAGCGAAGGGTAACGGGTACAGCGCGGGCGGCAGAAGACTGGTAGCGCAAGCGAACGGCTCCCGGGTGTTGGACGGTCCGGAAAACGGCGCTCGGGCTCGCCGACGCCATCGAGCTGTGGAGCCGGATCTGCCTGACGTTGGCGTTTTCGGTCCTGTTGAGCAGCAGCACCGGATCGTTCAGAAATCCTCTGTATTGCTGCGGGTCCACGGTGTTCTCCTTTCGAGTCGGACCGCCGGAGTGCCGGCGGGTGTATCGCTGTGGGGGGCAGGTGGGTCCAATGCGTCGGACCGTCCCGACTATAGATACTGGTACGGCGGGCGTGCGCCGCCGCTGCCATAAAGCGCAGGGTCGGCGCAGCCGAGGCGGTCCATGCTGCTGCGGCATGTTTTGGCGCCGGTGCGGCGGATAATCGGAGGCGGAGGCGGCGGCCGACGCTGAGCCGAACCGGCCGACATGGAGGAAGCGATGTTGCGTGTCGAACGAGCCGATCTCGATGCCGCAGCGGCGGCGGCCGTGATCTCGCCGGCGCAGGCCGACGGTCTTTGGCAGTTTCTTGCGGCGCGCGCCGCGCCGGCGCCGACACCGGCGACCGGGCCACGCTTCGACCTGACCCACGTGCTCTACTACCTCGGCGGCATGCTTGCCATCGGCGCGATGTCGGTGTTCATGACGCTCGGCTGGGAGCGTTACGGCGGCGGCGCCATCGTCGCGCTGGCCTGCGCCTACGGGCTGCTGGCGCTGGCGCTGGCGTTGTGGTTCGAGCGGCGCGCGTTGCCGATACCGATGGGCCTGATGGCGGCGCTGATCGTTGTGCTGGTGCCGCTCGGCATCTGGGGTGTGCAGCACGCGCTGGGCTTCTGGGCGGACAGCGCGACGATCCGCGGCTACCGCGACTACCACGTGTTGATCGACTGGCGCTGGATCACGCTCGAAGGTGCCACGTTGCTGGCCGCCGCCTTGGTGTTCTATCGCTTCCGCGCGCCTTTCCTGCTGCTGCCGGTGGCGGTCACGCTCTGGTACATCAGCATGGACGTGGCGGTGATGCTGCTCCGTGCCGATGCCGTGCCGTGGGGCGACAGCGCATGGGCGTTCCGCAAGTGGTTTTCGCTCGTGTTCGGACTTGCGATGCTGGCCGCGGCGTTCTGGATCGACGTGCGCTCGCGCTCCGGGCGCGACTACGCCTTCTGGGTTTACCTGTTTGGACTGCTGACGTTCTGGGGCGCGCTGACCTCGATGGGGTCGAACCTGCTGTCGGGCAAGCTCGTCTACCTGGCGATCAACGTCGGGCTGGTGCTGCTGGGCGCAGTGCTGGCGCGGCGTGCCTTTGCGGTGTTCGGCGGCATCGGCATCGCGGTCGTGCTCGGCGATCTGGCGTGGCGGTACTTCAAGGACTCCTGGGCCTTTCCGATCGCACTGAGTGCGATCGGCCTGGGCATCGTCTTCGCCGGGCTCTGGTGGAGCCGCCATGCGGCGCGGCTGACGGCGCGACTGCAAGAGCAACTGCCACCGCCGTTGCGGGAGCTTTTGCAGCGGCGACGGGCGCAGGATCAGGACGGATAAACTCCGCCTCCCCGGCTGCTCCGGCGCGCGCTGCAGCGCACGCCGCCCGCGGTTTTCCTCTCCTTGGTCGATCCCCCATGCGCGCCATCAACTTTTCCGCCGGCCCCGCCGTGCTGCCTGAGTCCGTGTTGCAACAAGCCGCCGCCGAAATGCTCGACTGGCACGGCAGCGGCATGTCGGTGATGGAGATGAGCCACCGCGGCAAGGAGTTCATCGCCATCGCCGCCAAGGCCGAGGCCGATCTGCGCACGCTGCTGGCGATCCCCGCCAACTACAAGGTGCTGTTCCTGCAAGGTGGCGCCATCGGCGAGATGGCGATCGTGCCGTTGAACCTGCTCGGCAACCGCAAGGGCGCGGACTACATCCACACCGGCGAATGGTCGAAGAAGGCGATCAAGGAGGCAAAGAAGTACTGCACGCCTAACGTGGCCGCCAGCGGCGAGGATCGCAGCTTCACCTATGTGCCGGCGCGCGCGACCTGGAAGCTCGACCCCAACGCCGCCTATGTGCACATCTGCACCAACGAGACCATCGGCGGCGTGGAGTACCACTGGGTGCCGGACGTGGGCGAGGTGCCGCTGGTGGCGGACATGTCCTCGCACATCCTGTCGCGGCCGGTGGACGTGGCCCGGTACGGCGTCATCTACGGCGGCGCGCAGAAAAATGCCGGCCCGGCGGGCCTCACGCTCGTGATCGTGCGCGACGACCTGCTCGACCGCGCACTACCCATTTGCCCGTCGGCCTTCCACTGGAAAGAGCAGGCCGAGGCCGAGTCGATGCTCAACACCCCGCCCACTTATGCGATCTACATTGCCGGGCTGGTGTTCGAGTGGCTGCTGGCGCAGGGCGGCTTGGCCGAAGTCGAGAAGATGAACATCGCCAAAGCGGCGCTGCTGTACGACTACCTGGATCAGTCTTCGTTCTACGCCAACCCGGTGGCGAAGGCCGACCGCTCGCGGATGAACGTCCCGTTCAAGCTGCGCGACGAGGCGCTCGACGACGCCTTCCTCAAAGGCGCCAAGGAGCAAGGCATGGTGCAGTTAAAGGGCCACCGCTCGGTCGGCGGCATGCGCGCCTCGATCTACAACGCGATGCCGATCGAAGGCGTGCAGCGGCTGGTCGAGTACATGCGCGAGTTCGAGCGCAAGCACGGGTGAAGGCGCCCGGCGCGGCGGCCACGAGCCGCGCCGCCCTGGGGTTCGCTGGTGCCGGATAGGGGCGGCGACTGTGCGCGCACGGCTCCTGCGCGGGGCCGACGTCCCCACCCCAACCCTACCCCGCTTCGCAGGGGGAGGGAGTGTTCTTCCTTGACCGTCTGCCGGGTGGGGGCGGGGCGGGAGCACGGGAAACGCTGCGCGACCTTGCGCCCAAGTCCGAGCCGGGAGACTGCACACTGCTGCGGCCGATCGCCGGCTTCAACCCGCGGCAGAGCGGCAAACCGCCGATCGACGGGCGCGACATCGCCGGCACTCGGTTTGGGCACGCGGCGTCGGCGGCCAGCGGCAGCGCGTGGCGCGGGCGATCCCGTTGGCACGCCGACGCAGTTGCGGTGCTTTCCGCACCGGGCCGGGGTCGCGCGCTACGATCGCGTCCGGGTTTTGCTCTGAGACCGCCATGCCCCGCAGCACCAAGATCGTCGCCACGCTCGGCCCCGCTTCCAGCGAGGCGCACACGCTCGTCAAGATGCTCGCCGCGGGCGTGGACGTGGTGCGGTTCAACTTCTCCCACGGCACGGCAGACGACCACCGCGCCCGTGCCCGGCTGATCCGCGACGCCGCGCTCGCCGCCGGGCGCGAGGTGGCGATCATGGCCGACTTGCAGGGGCCGAAGATCCGTGTGGGCAAGTTTGCCGAGGGCAAGGTGCTGCTCGCCGAAGGCCAGCCTTTCGTGCTCGATTCCGATTGCGAGCTCGGCAGCGCTGAGCGCGCCGGCCTCGATTACAAAGACCTGCCGCGCGACGTGAAGCCCGGCGACACGCTGCTGCTTGACGACGGCCTGCTGGTGCTGGAGGTCGAGCGCGTGGCCGGCAACCAGATCCACACGGTGGTGCGCGTGGGCGGCGTGTTGTCGAACAACAAGGGCATCAACCGGCGCGGCGGGGGCCTGTCCGCACCGGCGCTGACCGCCAAGGACGTGCGCGACATCGAAACCGCGATGGAATGCGGCGCCGACTACGTGGCGGTGTCCTTCGTGCGCAACCGCACCGACGTGGAGATGGCGCGGCAGTTGACGAGCATTGCCGGCGCCAAGTACGGGCTGAAGCCGGCGATCGTCGCCAAGATCGAGCGCGCCGAGGCGATCCCCGCGCTGGCCGAGATTCTCGAAGCGGCCGACGGCATCATGGTCGCGCGCGGCGACCTGGCGGTGGAGGTCGGCAACGCCGCGGTGCCGGCGCTGCAAAAGCGGATGATCAAGATGGCGCGTGCCGCCAACAAGCTGACCATCACCGCCACGCAGATGATGGAGTCGATGATCGTCAACGCCGTGCCGACCCGTGCCGAGGTGAGCGACGTGGCCAACGCCGTGCTCGATGGCACCGACGCGGTGATGCTCTCGGCCGAGACCGCCAGCGGCAAGTACCCGGTGCAGGTGGTCGAGACGATGGCCGCGGTGGTCAGCGAGGCCGACCGCTCCGAGGGCGCCGCGCTCGACACGCAGTTCCTGAACCGCGCCTTCACGCGGGTCGATCAGTCGATCGCCTACGGCGCGCTCTTCACCGCCGCGCACTTGCGCTGCGCGGCGATCGTCGCGCTGACGGACTCCGGCTCGACCGCGCTGTGGATGAGCCGCCACGACATCGACACGCCGATTTACGCGATGACGCCGCACGTGGGCACCGAGCGCAAGCTGGCGCTGTACCGCAACGTGCGGCCGATCCCCTTCGAACTGCACCAGGAACGCGAGGCCGCGCTGGCCGCCGCCGAGCGGCAGTTGCTGGCGCGCGGACTGGTGCAGGCCGGCGATCTGGTGGTCGTCACGCTCGGCGAGCCGATGGGCCAACCGGGCGGCACGAATACGCTGAAGATTCTGCGGGTGGGCGGTGCAGTTTGAGTTCGCCCGCACCGTCGCAGTGCGAATGCTGGCGCGGCCCAGGCGCATCCTTGACCCAGCGCAAGCCGCAACGCGATGCGGGTCTTTGCGCGTGCCGTGGCGCGGCGCCGCGACCTAAAATCCTCGCCGTACAACGCCCCCCAATGGAGGATTCGCCATGGCACTCGTTTCCCTGCGTCAACTGCTGGACCACGCCGCCGAAAACGGCTACGGCGTGCCCGCCTTCAACGTCAACAACCTCGAGCAAGTGCAGGCCATCATGGAGGCCGCCAGCGAGGTCAACGCGCCGGTCATCATGCAGGCCAGCGCCGGCGCCCGCAAATACGCCGGCGAGAAGTTCCTTGCGCATTTGATCCAGGCTGCGGTGGAAAGCTATCCGCAACTGCCGATCTGCATGCACCAGGACCACGGTGCATCGCCCGCCATCTGCGACGGCGCGATCAAGCTGGGCTTCTCCAGCGTGATGATGGACGGATCGCTGAAGGAAGACGGCAAGACGGTGGCGGACTACGACTACAACTGGCAGGTGACCAAGAAGGTCGTCGATCTGGCGCACGCGGTGGGCGTGTCGGTCGAGGGCGAACTGGGTTGTCTGGGGTCGCTGGAGACGATGCGCGGCGACAAGGAAGACGGCCACGGCGCCGAGATCACGATGACCAAGGAGATGCTGCTGACCGATCCCGATCAGGCGGCCGACTTCGTCAAGCGCACGCAACTGGACGCACTCGCCATTGCCATCGGCACCAGCCATGGCGCCTACAAGTTCACGCGCAAGCCGACCGGCGACATCCTCGCCATCGAGCGGATCAAGGAGATCAACCGCCGCATCCCCAACACGCACCTGGTGATGCACGGTTCGTCGAGCGTGCCGCAGGATCAACTGGAGATCATCCGCAAGTACGGCGGCGCGATGAAAGAGACCTACGGCGTGCCGGTCGAGGAGATTCAAGAGGCGATCAAGCACGGCGTGCGCAAGATCAACATCGACACCGACATTCGCCTGGCGATGACCGCGGCGGTGCGCAAGTTCCTGTTCGAGAACCCCGGCCACTTCGACCCGCGCGACTATCTCAAGCCCGCGCGCGCCGCTGCCAAGGCGATCTGCAAGCAGCGCTATCTGGAGTTCGGCTGCGAAGGACAGGGCGGCAAGATCAAGCCGGTGTCGCTGGGCATGGTCGCGCAGAAGTACTCCACCGGGGAGTTGAGCCAGCACGTTCACTGAAGGCGATCGGTGATCAGTGATCGGTGATCGGTTGATGGAGTAACGAAGAAAGAGCCGGGCGCGCCCCGGCTTTTTCTTGATACGGGAGCAAGTCATGGCAGGCCAAAGCAAGTGGGTGTACGCATTTAGCGAGGGCGACGGCAAGAACAAGATGCTGCTGGGCGGCAAGGGGGCCAACCTGTGCGAGATGACGCGCATCGGCCTGCCGGTGCCGCCGGGGTTTACGGTGACCACCGACGCCTGCCTGGCCTACCTGGCCGAGGGCAAGCTGCCCGCGGGTCTGCTCGACGAAGTGCACACGCATCTGAAGGCGGTGGAACAAGCCACCGGCAAGACCTTCGGCGGCGCCAAGAACCCGCTGCTCGTGTCGGTGCGCTCGGGCTCGGCGATGTCGATGCCGGGGATGATGGACACGATCCTGAACCTGGGCTTGAACGCCACCTCGCTCGCCGGCCTGATCGAGGCCACCGGCAATCCCCGCTTCGGCTGGGATGCGTACCGGCGCTTCGTCCAGTTGTTCGGCAAGGTCGCACTCGGCGTGCCCGACGAGCCGTTCGACAAGGAGATGGCGGCGCTGAAGAAGGCGGCCGGCGCCAAGGACGATGTCGATTTGTCCGCCGCGCATCTGGAGCAACTGGCGGGCAAGTTCATCGAGGTCGTGCGCAAGCACACCGGAGCCGACTTCCCGAACGACCCGTACCAGCAACTGGAGATCGCCATCGCCGCGGTGTTCCGCTCCTGGAACGGCAAGCGCGCGATCGATTACCGGCGTGAATTCAAGATCACGCCGGCGATGGCCAACGGCACCGCGGCCAACGTCTGCACGATGGTGTTCGGCAACATGGGCAGCGACTCCGGCACGGGTGTCGGCTTCACCCGCAACCCCGGCACGGGCGAGCGCGAGGTCTACGGCGAATATCTGACCAACGCCCAGGGCGAGGACGTGGTGGCCGGCATCCGCACCCCGAAGCCGATTGCCGCGATGGCGCAGGAGCTGCCCGAGCAGCACGCGCAGCTGATGCAACTGGCCGCCACGCTGGAGAACCACTACAAGGAAGTGCAGGACTTCGAGTTCACCATCGAGCGCGGCAAGCTCTGGGCGCTGCAAACCCGCAACGGCAAGATGAACGCGATGGCGCTGGTGCGCAGCTCGGTGGAGATGGTCGATGAAGACCTGATCGACCGTCGCCAGGCGCTGCTGCGGGTGGCGCCCATCATGCTCGAGCAACTGCTGGTGCCGCGGCTCGATCCCAAGTTCAAGGGCCAGCCGCTCGCCACGGGGCTGCCGGCCTCGCCCGGCGCGGCCTCGGGGATGATCGTGTTCGATGCCGATACCGCCGAGACCCGCGGCCGCGGCGGCGAGAAGATCATCCTGGTACGCGAGGAAACCAAGCCCGAGGACATCCACGGCTTCTTTGCCGCCCAGGGCATCCTCACCTCGCGCGGCGGCAAGACCTCGCACGCCGCGGTAGTGGCGCGCGGCATGGGCAAGCCCTGCGTGTCGGGCGCGGAGTCGATCGTGGTGGACGTGCACAACAAGGTTGCGCACGTCGGCCCGGCGGTGCTGAAGGAAGGGCAGACGATCACCATCGACGGCTCCACCGGCGCGGTGTATTTCGGCGAGGTGCCGACCGTGGAGGTCGAGTTCTCGCAGGACATGGACACCCTGCTCAAATGGGCGGACGAAGAGTCGCGCCTGGGCGTGCGCGCCAATGCGGACACGCCCGGCGACGCGGCCCGTGCGCGCGAGTTCGGCGCCCAGGGCATCGGGCTGTGCCGCACCGAGCGGATGTTCAACCAGAGCGACCGGCTGCCGATCATGCAGGAGATGATCCTCGCCGATACGCGCGAAGCCCGCGTGGCCGCGCTGGAGCGGCTGCGGCCGATCCAGAAAGCCGACTTCAAGGGCATCTTCAAGGCGATGGCCGGGCTGCCGGTGACCGTGCGGCTGCTCGATCCGCCGATGCACGAGTTCCTGCCCACGGCCGGGCAACTGGAGCTCGAGATCGCTCATCTGCGGCATTTCCGCGAGGCGGTCGAGGCGCTGCAGGAGATCCCCGAGACGCTGCGGGTGCTCAATCCGCGCCTGCACCACCAGTACGAGACCAGCGTGGGCAAGCTGCTGGGGGGATTGACCGAGTTCAAGGACCTGCACCTGGAAGAGCCGTTGATCGTCAAGAAGACCGAAATCCTCAAGAAGGTGCGGGCGCTGTCCGAGGTCAACCCGATGCTCGGCCACCGCGGCGTGCGGCTGGGCATCACCTACCCCGAGATCTACGAGATGCAGATCCGCGCGATCCTCGAAGCCGCGGCCGAATGCGTGCGCGAGGGCGTCGACGTGCAGCCCGAGCTCATGGTGCCGCAGCTTGCAACCGTCGAAGAACTCAAGCGCATCCACGGCTACGTGCTGCGCATCCATGGCGAGGTCGAAGCCGCCTATGGCGTCCAGGTGCCGTACCACTTTGGCAGCATGATCGAGGTGGTGCGGGCCTGCGTACGCGCGCACCGGCTGGCCGAGACCGCGGAGTTCTTCTCCTTCGGCACCAACGACCTGACGCAGGCGACCTTCTCGTTCTCGCGTGAGGACGCAGAGAACAAGTTCCTGCCGAGCTACTACGAGGCAGGCATCCTCGAGGACAACCCGTTCGAAGTGCTGGACGAAAAAGGCGTGGGCGAGATGATGAAGCTCGCCATCGAACGCGGCCGCTCGGAGCGTCCGCAGCTCAAGGTGGGCATCTGCGGCGAGCACGGCGGCGACCCGCGCTCGATCGACTTCTGCCACCGCGCGGGTTTGAACTACGTCTCATGCTCCGGGCCGCGGGTGCCGATCGCGCGGCTGGCGGCGGCGCACGCCAAGCTCAAGCACGGCTAAGGCCGCGTGCCCGCCACTTCGACTCTCGACCTGCGCCTCGGGCCGATGGCCGGCCGGCGAACCGCGATCGTGGCGGGAGCGACCGGATTGGTCGGCTCCCAACTTCTCCCGTTGCTGCTGGACTCCGGGCGGTACGCGCGTGCGGTCGCGCTGGCACGGCGCACGCTGCCGCTTGCGTCCCCGCTCCTGGAGGCCAGGCCGGCAGCGTTCGACCGCCTGGCGGAACTGCTGGCCGACACAGGCGGCGCCACGACCGATGTGTTCTGCTGTCTTGGTACGACCATTGGCAAGGCGGGCTCGGAGGCGGCGTTTCGGCAGGTGGATTACGACTTTCCGCTGGCGCTGGCGCGCTGGGCGGCGGCGACCGGCGCGCGCCGCTTCTTGGTGGTGAGCGCGCTGGGTGCCGACGCCGCGAGCCGGATCTTTTACAACCGGGTCAAGGGTGAACTGGAAGCGGCGCTAGGGCGCGCGGGTTTGGCCTCGCTGGTGTTGCTGCGCCCGAGTTTGCTCGCCGGAGCGCGCAAGGAGTTTCGGCTGGGCGAGCGGCTGACGCTGGCGGCGACGGCGCCCCTGCGCTGGTTGTTGCCCGCAGGGGTACGGCCGGTGCAGGCGGCCGACGTGGCGGCGGCGATGGTCGAGGCAGCCGAGTCGGCGTCACCGCCGCCGGTGGTGACATCGAGCGAAATGCAGGGTGCTTACTTGCGGCTTACCGGCCGCAGCGCGGCGGCCATGGCCGGCAAGGCCTGACGGTCGAGCTTGTTGCCGGCCGTGTGCGGCAAGCCGGGCACGAAGCAGACCTGCCGCGGGCGCTTGTGGCGCGCCAGCTGCTCGTCGATGAACGTCGCAAGCTCCGCCTCGCTCGGTGGCGCGTTGGTGGCGACCAGCGCGGCGGCGACCACCTGGCCCCAGGTCTCGTCGGGCAGACCAAACACGGCGGCTTCGGCGATGCCGGGGCAGGTACTCAGCACTCGCTCGACTTCAGCCGGGTAGACGTTCTCGCCACCGGTGACGATCAAGTCGCCGGCGCGCGCGTGCAGGTGCAGGCGACCTTCCGCGTCGAGCGTGCCGAGGTCGCCGGTGTCGAACCACGCGTCGGCGGCGAGCGGCGGCTCGCCCAGGTAGCCCGCCATCCGCATCGGGCCGCGGGCCTGAATGTGGCCGCCGACGATTCGCACTTCGGCGCCCGCCAGCGGCCGGCCGGCGGCGTGGCGCGCGGCGTCGAAGCGTGCGGCGTAAGGCGTGGCGACGATCTGCGAGGAGGTCTCCGTGCAACCGTAGGTGATCACCACCGGCACGCCGCGGCCGGCCGCGCGCGCCAGCAACCGCGGCGCGGCAGCCGCGCCGCCTACCAGCACCGCGCGCAGATGCGCCGGTGCGCGCCAGCCGGGATGCGCGTCGAGCAGCAGCGACAGCATCGTTGGCACCACCGACAGCAGCGTGATGCGCTGCTCGTCGATGATGCGCGGCAATTGCGCCGCGTCGAAGTGCGCAGCCAGCGCCACGGCGCGCCGCGCGATCAAGCAGCGCGTCAGGATCGACAGCCCGCCCACGCGCGCCAGCGGCATCGCCAGCAGCCAGCAGTCGTAGTCCTGCCAGCCGAGATTGGCGGCACTGGCCTGAGCCGAGGCGAGCAGGGCGGCGCGGGTCAGCACCGCGCCGCGCGCACGGCCGGTGGTGCCGGAGGTATAGATGATCGCGGCCGCGTCTGGCGGCAAGGACGCCGCTGCGGCTGCGGTGGCTGCGACTTCCGCCTCCTGCTCGGCCGCGGTCAGCTTCGGATGCAGCAGCAGCACAGGCTGGCGCGCCTCCAGCAGCGCATACAGGGTCAGCACGCTGTCGAGGTCGTTGTGACCGACGAGCGGCCAGGGCTTACGCCCGTCGAGCGGCAATGCCGCCGCCCGCGCCCGTACTGCCCCGGCCAACTCCGCAAAGCACCAGGCGCGGCCGTCGCAGTGGAACGCGACGCGCTCCGGCGCCTCGCGCGCCGCGGCGGTGATGGAGAGCAGGTCAGTCAAGCGATAAACGCGCAAGAACTCCTCCCCTTCGAGGGGGAGGTTGGGAGGGGGACGGGTTTGCGGCGCCAGCGATGACCCATCCCCGCCCCGGCCCTCCCCTTGAAGGGGAGGGAGAAAAACCGAAGCCGGTCACCGCTTCACCACGCCTTACGGATACCGGCCGAACTTCTTGAAGTCCGGCTTGCGCTTTTCGAGGTAAGCGTTCTTGCCTTCCTGTCCTTCTTCGGACAGATAAAAGAGCAGGGTCGCGTTGCCCGCCAGCTCCTGCAGGCCGGCCTGGCCGTCGCAGTCGGCGTTGAGCGCCGCCTTCAGGCAGCGCAGCGCCATCGGGCTATTGGCGAGCATTTCGCGGCACCACTGCACGGTCTCGGCCTCCAGCCGCTCATAGGGCACCACGCAGTTGACGAGGCCCATCGCCAGCGCCTGCTGCGCGTCGTATTGCCGGCACAGGAACCAGATCTCGCGCGCCTTTTTCTGGCCGACGATGCGCGCCATGTACGAGGCGCCATAGCCGCCGTCGAAGCTGCCCACACGCGGCCCGGTCTGGCCGAAGCGCGCGTTGTCGGCGGCGATGGTGAGGTCGCAGATCATGTGCAGCACATGGCCGCCGCCGATGGCGTAGCCCGCCACCATCGCCACCACCGGCTTGGGCAGCGTGCGGATCTGCCGTTGCAGGTCGAGCACGTTCAGGCGCGGCCGCCTGTCGCTGCCCACGTAACCGGCCTTGCCGCGCACGCGCTGGTCGCCGCCGGAGCAGAAAGCCTCGCGGCCCTGACCGGTGAGGATCACGACACCGATGTTCTCGTCGTCGCGCGCGTCGTCGAAGGCGGCCTGCATCTCCTTCACGGTCTCGGGCCGGAAGGCGTTGCGCACCTGGGGCCGGTTGATCGCGATCTTGGCGATGCCTTCGGCGGCCTTGTGATACAGGATGTCGGTAAAGCCGGGCACCGGTGTCCACTCGGGCACGGCGGGCAGTTGCGGAGCGTTCATTGGGGGGAAAAGGCTGAAAAGTCGAAGTTTGCCTCGGGGGCGTTCAATCCACGCGCGCGCCCGAGGCGCGCACTGCGCTCGCCCAGCGCTCGGCGCTGGCGGCGACGAAGCGGGCAAAGTCCTCGGGCGAGGCGCTCGGCGCCGCCGTCGCCCCACGCGCGCGCAGAGCGGCGACGAGTTCGGGGTCGCTCAGTGCAGTGCGCACTGCGGCGGCGAGCCGCGCCACGATCGGCGCGGGCGTGCCGGCCGGCACGAAGATGCCATCCCATGCGCTCGCCTCGAAGTTGCGCAGGCCGGCTTCGGCCAGAGTGGGGAAGTCGCTCGCCCCCGGCACGCGCCGGGCGGTGCCGACGGCCAGGCCGCGCGCGCGGCCGTCCTTGGCGAGCGGGTAGGCATTGGGCATCACGTCGATCATCATCTGCACGCGGCCGGCAATCAGGTCGGTGACGGCCAGCGCGCCGCCCCGGTACGGGACGTGCACGATGTCCGCGCCGATGGCGCGCTTGAACATCTCGCCGGCCAGGTGCGAGGTCGTACCGCTGCCCGCCGAGGCGAAGTTGAGCTTGCCGGGGTTGGCGCGCGCATAGCGGATCAACTCCTCGGCCGTGGCGACCGACAGGTCGTTGTTGACGATCAGCAGCGTGGCGATCTCCGTCATCTGCGACACCGGCATCAGGTCGCTAGCCGGGTCGAAGCGCAGTTCGCGGTACAGCGCCGGGTTGATGCCCTGCGTGCCGTTGGTGCCGTAGAGCAGGGTGTAGCCATCCGGCGCCGCTCGGGCGACGTACTCGGCGCCGACGTTGCCTCCGGCGCCCGGTTTGTTTTCGACCACGATCTGCGCACCGAGCGCCTTTTCCAGGTACGGGACGATGGTGCGCGCCAGGATGTCGGCGCCGCCGCCGGGCGGGAAGGGCACGATCAGGCGCGGCGGGCGCGCGGGCCAATCGGTCGCAGCGCGGACCTGCGCCGGCAGCAGGGCCGACGCCGCCAGCGCCGCGAGCGCGGCGGCGGTCGAGCGGCGACGCGCAAAGTTGCCGTTCACTGGATCTCCGATGCGGGGCGGCAGGCCATCAGCACCATCGACTTTACGGTCATCACGCACTGCCCGTTCTGGTTGAAAACCTCTTGCTGCGATTGGATCAGCCCGCGGTCGGGCTTGCTGCGCGAGCGGCGGGCGGTGAGCACCGTCACCCGCACCGTAAGCGCATCGCCCGGCCGCACCGGCGCCAGCCAGCGCAACTCGTCCACGCCCGGCGACCCGAGGCTCGCCACGCGCGAGAGGAAATGATCGACCAACACCCGCATCATCAGGCTGGCGGTGTGCCAGCCGCTGGCTACCAGTCCGCCGAACGGCCCCGCGGCGGCGCGGGCCGGGTCGACGTGGAACGGCTGCGGGTCGTAGCGGCGGGCGAAGTCGAGGATCTCAGCCTCGGTCACGGCAATCGGCCCGTATTCGACGGTGACCCCCGGCGGGTAATCCTCGAAGTAACGGTCGGTGGCAGGGGTCGGCAGATCGGCAGACATAACGGCGGTTCCGGCGCGCGCGGTGGCGCACTGCGCAACGCGGGGCGAACTTTACAGCGAGCGCCGGGGTCGGCTGGCGCGACGCTCGAGCGGAACATCAGTTGGACTGCGGCCGACGGGCGATCGATGTCTTTCCCGCTTGCGCGGGAAGTGCGGAAAACTGCCGCTTTGATGTGAAAACCGGATCACAGCCAGCCATCGCAGCCGGCGCTGCCGCAGCGGCAGCGAAGACGGCCGTCGTGGTGGGTCGCGCCGTAGCGGGCGGTGATCTCCTCGCCGGGGGCGATCGGCCGCAGCGCATAGAACTCCACGTGGCCGGCGGCGATGCGCAGGTAGCAATTGGGCGTGCAGCTGTGGTTCACGTAGCGCAGCGCGTTGCCGCCGCGGCTGGCGTCGAGCGCGATTCGCTCGTCGAGTTCGACGATCGCCACGCGCGCCGTGGCGCGGGCGCGCGGACACTGAGCGACGCCGTCGCCGTCTGCTCGGATTCAGCCTCGCCTAAATCCACCTCTAAGTAATCCACTCGCGTCTTTTCCCAATGCGCCATCGTGGACGTGAAAC
>JBKCXU010000083.1:0-23292 GCA_046316025.1 Betaproteobacteria bacterium
CACTGCGCTACCATCAAACCCCTCGCTGGCGCGCACCCCTGCCCCGTCCACGATCAGCCTGAAATGCCGTCCACGATCACGCTGAAACACCGTCCACGATCAGACTGAAACAGCCGTCCACGATCGCTGAAATACGCACAAGACAGTTCCTTCCGCGGAAAAACACTCAAGTGAAAGGCTCTATTGAGGTTTCCTGAAGTGCGTGACAGCCAGTGCCCCCTCACCCGGCGCCTTCGGCGCCACCCTCTCCCGCTGATGCGGGCGAGGGTTTGCTCCCCTCGCCCGCATCAGCGGGAGAGGGGCAGGGGGTGAGGGTTCGTCAACCATTTGAGAAAAGCTCAGTAGGAGAAAGCTCGGCGTGAACTCTGTCCACGGTGACCCCCTTGCGGTTGAAGGAGGCCCCCCGGCCAGGGAGAACTTCGGCATGCGCCAAGGTTTCGCGCTCGGCGACGATCGCTACGGAAATCGATGGTCTGAAGGCCGGGATGCCGCGCGACTCCCCGCATTAGTGCGACAACAGCAGCGCGGCCATCCGCCTTGCATCGCGCGCCCGTTGCGGTCCATCTTGTTCAGAGGCGGCGATGGCGCCGTCGAACAGAACCACAAGCGCGCCCGCCGCGGCGCGGGGATTGCTAACACCCGCCGCCCGCGCCCACTCCAGGAATCTGGCATGGATCCACTCTCTTTGCGCCGCGGCAACGGCTCGTGCCGGATGGTTTGGGTCGCTGATCTCCGCCACGACGTGCTGTAACGGGCAACCCCGAAAGTCCGGCGATTCGACCCATTCCACGACCCAGTCGAAAAATCGCAGCGCCCGCTGGTTGGGTGGCGTGGCACCTAGATAGGTCTCGATCTGCGACCGCGCCGCGGTGACGCGCCGCTCCACATGGGCGGCGATCAACTCGTCCTTGCAGCCGAAGTGCAAATAGAGCGAGGCCTTGGCCGCACCCGCTTGGTCCAGCACCCGATCGATGCCTACGGCCCGCACCCCTTCCTTGTAGAAAAGTTGATCGGCGGTGTCCAACAGTCGTTCGCGCACACCGATCGGCGACGCTACGCGGCGTTTCTTCAGGGTCATGGCCTTGACAGTACAGACAGACCTGTCTACAGTCAACTCAGTGATAGACAATTCTGTCTATTCAACACCACTACTGGGAGTAAGACGATGGGTTATGCGATCAAAGGAAAGACCGCGCTGGTGACGGGCGCAAATCGGGGAATTGGCGAGGCGATCGTCGATGCGCTGGTTGCGGCCGGCGCGGCAAAGATTTACGCGGCGGCGCGCCACACTGCCGACCTGGCGCCTCTGACCGCGCGGCACGGAGCGCGCGTCGTTGCGCTGCCGCTCGATGTGACCGATCCAGCGCAAATTGCGGCAGCGGCTGCGGTCGCCTCCGACGTGCAGCTGCTCGTGAACAACGCCGGGTTTGCCGGCCACGCCGGCGGCGCCTTCGCGGATCCAAAGTGGCTTACCGCCGGGCGGCAAGAGATGGACGTCAATTTCTTTGGGACGTTTGCGGTAACGCAGGCGTTTGCGCCGGTTCTTGCAAAGAACGGCGGCGGTTCGGTCGTGAATATGGCGTCCGTGGCGTCGCTGGTGAATTTCGCGCTACTGGCGTCTTACAGCGCCTCAAAGGCGGCGGTGCACTCGCTGACCCAGGCGACCCGCATGATGCTGAAAGGACAAGGGACCCAGGTTTTTGGCGTCTACCCCGGCCCAATCGACACGCGCATGGCGGAGGGAATTCCGTTCGACAAGACCTCGCCCGCGGACGCGGCCAAGGCGATCGTCGCCGGAATAGAGGCTGGCACCGAAGAAATTTTTCCGGATCCGATGAGCCAAGGGATGGGCGCCGGGTACTTTGCGAACCCCAAGGACACCGAGCGGCAAGTCGCCGCGATGGCGGGTTAAGGCGAGCGCAAAGCGCGCGCGCCGGGCGCGTGGTTATCGGCCTCGTCTAACTACCGCCCTCGCCAAACCGCGCGCCCGAGCAACAGCCAGCCTACGAGAAACAGCACCCCACCCACCGGTGTGACCGCACCCAACGCGCGCACACCGGTCAACGCCAGCGCGTACAGGCTGCCGCTGAAGACCAGCGTGCCGGCGACGAAGCACCAGCCCGCCGCGTTCGCGGCGCGACCGTGCCAGCGCTCGGCGGCCCAGGCTGCCGCCAGCAGACCGACGACGTGGAACATCTGGTAGCGCACGCCGGTCTCGAAGATCGCCAGCAGGTCGGGCGTGAGGCGCGCTTTCAGCGCATGCGCGCCAAAGGCGCCGGCGGCTACGGCGATGAAGCCGCTCGCCGCTGCGATCGCGACGAACAGGCGCGCAAGCCGGTCGGGGGGCGTGTGCATGCGGGCGCTCGCTTGTTGGTTCCCAGTTCGGTCAGACCGCCTCGACAAACGCAGCGACCGCCACCGCGCGCTTGACCGCTATCGAGTGCCGCATCGCCTTGATGCGCTCGACCTCGTGCAGCGTTTGCGCGGTGAAGTACGACTCGCCGCAGCGCGGACAAGACCACAGCGGAATCGCTTCGATCACCAGCAAGTCCACACCGCTACCAAAGCCGCGAGTCACATGCTTCAGTTGAACGCCGCCGCTACCGCATGAGGCGCAAGATTGCAGCCCCGTCGCTTCGTCTCCGCGCGAGCGGGAAACCGCCGGTCGCAACGCTCTGGATGCCCGCTTCCGCGGGCATGACGGTTTGCTTCTCGATTGCTTCGCCGCTGATGTTCGGGCCATGGAAAGCAGTTTAGGTCAGCCCACCATCAACGCATGAAACTCGTCGCCCCCGCCCGCCCCGGCAGGTCAAGCGCCGCGGTCGCGGGCGGCGTCTGCGCAATCACCTTGCCCCGCCGCACCACCGCCAGCCGCGTCGCCCGCAGGCGGACCGCTTCGATGGGGTCGCGCGCTTGCAGCAGTACAAAGTCGGCATGGCAGCCGGGTTCCAGCCCGTAGCCTTCGAGGCCCAGAATCTTCGCCGGTGTGCTCGTCACCGCGGCAAAGCACTGGCGCATCGCGTCCACCCCCGTCATCTGCGCCACGTGCAGGCCCATGTGCGCCACCTCCAGCATGTCGGCGCTGCCCAGCGAATACCACGGGTCCATCACGCAGTCGTGGCCAAAGGCGACGTCGATACCCGCGGCCATCAGCTCGGGGACGCGCGTCATGCCGCGGCGCTTGGGATAACTGTCGTGCCGGCCCTGGATGGTGATGTTGATCAGCGGGTTCGCCACCGCGCTCACGCGCGCCTCGGCCATCAGCGGGATCAGCTTGGACACGTAGTAGTTGTCCATGCTGTGCATCGACGTCAGGTGCGAGCCGTTCACGCGCCCGTGCAGGCCCAGGCGCACGGTCTCGGCGGCCAGCGTCTCGATGTGGCGGCTGGCGGGGTCGTCGGTCTCGTCGCAGTGCATGTCCACGCGCAGGCCGCGGCGCGCGGCTTCTTCGGCGAGCAGGCGCACGCTCTCGGCGCCCGCGGCCATCGTCCGCTCAAAGTGCGGGATGCCGCCCACCACGTCCACGCCCAGGTCGAGCGCGCGCCGCAGGTTGTCCAGCGCGCCAGGCGAGCGCAGCACGCCGTCCTGCGGAAAGGCGACCAGTTGCAGGTCGAGGTAAGGCCGCACCCGCTCGCGCACGTGCAGCAGCGCCTCCACCGCCAGCAGGCGCGCATCGCACACGTCCACGTGCGAGCGGATCGCCAGCAGCCCCTTGGCCACCGCCCAGTCGCAGTAGGCGAGCGCGCGCTCGACGATGGCGTCCTGCGTCAGCAGGGGCTTCAACTCGCCCCACAGCGCAATGCCCTCCAGCAGCGTGCCGCTGGCGTTGACGCGCGGCAGCCCGTAGGAGAGCGTGGCGTCCATGTGGAAATGCGCATCGACAAAGGGCGGCGTGACGAGTTGCCCCGCCGCGTCCAGCGTGCGCGCGGCGGGTGCCTTGATCGATGGCGCGACTTCCACGATGCGGCCGTCGCGCACCGCAATGTCGATGTCGCGGCGGCCGTCGGGCAGGGTGGCGTGGGTGACGAGCAGATCGAGCATGGCGAAGCACAAAGGCGGAAGGCGGCAGGCGGCAGGCGGCAGGCGGCAGGCGGGGACGAAGCTTATTCGCTCTGCCGCGGCAGCCGAACAGTCAGGTAGCCGTACAGCGCGCGGACGATGCGGTCGGCCAAGTCGGCTGTCGGGGCCCGCGTACGGCCGGCGTCGGCCTCAGCCAGCGCCTGGGTCAGCACCAGACAATCGCGCGCGGCGCTGCTCGGCAGATCGGGCGCCAGATGGCGGCGATGCCGCGCAAGCAGTTGCTCGACCGCGGCGACGATGCGCTGCCGCGCCTGCATCAGTCGGTCGTGCAGCGGCAGGCGTTTTTCCTCGTGGTCGAGTGCGGCGGCCAGCAGCGGATCGGCATATTGCTGGGCCACCGCCAGCTCCGCCAGCGCGCGCAGTGCTTGCGGCAGCGAGGCGGAGGCCAGTTGGGCGATGCGTGCCTCGACCGCCTCCACCAACCCGTTCTGCGCGCGATCGACCAACGCGGCCATCAGCGCGTCTTTGTTGGGGAAGTACTGGTAGAGCGAACCCACGCTGATGCCGGCCACCGCCGCCACCCGGTTGGTGTTGAAGCCGGCCAGAGATTCGCGCTGCAAAACGCGAGTGGCCGCCTGCAGAATGAGCTCGACCATCGCCTGCGAGCGCTGCTGGCGCGGGGTCTTGCGAGGGCGCAAGGCGGTGCGGCGCGGACGAGCAGGCATCGGGCGAATGCGAGTAGCAAAAGCGAGCAATTGCTCGCATCATGACGACTCCGCGTCGCCGACGCAAGCCTCCTCCGTGGAAGTCGCCCCGATGAATTCGACCGTCGCCCCCGTCCGCCCCGGCTTTGCCGAGTTCTACCGCTACCACTATCTGCCCGAGCACCGTCACCCGGTCAACGTCGCATTGCACCTGGCGGGCACCGCAGCCGGGCTGGCCTGGCTCGCCGCCGTGCCACTGCTCGGGTGGTCCTATGCGTGGTGGTTGCTGTTCCCCGTCATCCATGCCGCGCCGGGCCTGCTCGGCCATCGGCTGTTCGAGCGCAACGAAAAGGTCGGCGATCTGCGCGTACTGCGCAAGGACTTTCCGGCGCCGTGGTTCATTGCCGCCAATCACCTGCTGCTGTTCGACCTGCTGGGCCGTGCGCTCGGGCTGCGGCGCGGTCCGCCGCGCTGAGTACGGCTATTCTTGCGGCGCCCTCTTTTTCCAAGGCGCCGCATGCCCGAAACCCGTCACGACATCCCGCCCGAGTTTCTCGACGCTGCCGACCAGTTCGTGCAACTGGCCAACAAGATGACCGACGAGTTCGGCCGCGAGTGGGTTGCCGCGGTGATGATGTACGCCACCGCGCGCTTCAACGCCTTTGCCTGGCTCACGCGCGAGGAGCGACTCGACCAGACGCTCGACCAGGCCGCTGCCTACTACGCCGGCGAGTACGACAAGATGCTGCGCGACAACGTCGATGAACTGGCGCCGGCGTATCGAGGCGCGGGCGGTGGGACGCACTGAGGCAGCGATGGGTATCCGAGCGAATCAGCGGGCACCGGCCGCCAAGCGGGATGTGTCGCGAGTCACGTTCGAGGAGGTTCATCGGCAGCTCTTTCCGCAGGGGCCGCCCGCGCCACGCTCGCTAAAGGAACTCAAGGCGGTCATCGCCAAGCGCATGCGCGAGAAACGATGAACCAGCGTCGAAAAAAATAGGGGTCAGACCCCTATTTCCTCAGACCCCTATTTCCACCGCGATTTCCCAGGTACGACCGAGCGCGACTGGCTCTTGCCCTCAACCCAGGGCCCTCTCCCGCTGATGCGGGCGAGGGGAGCAATACCTCGCCCGCATCAGCGGGAGAGAGCCTGCCCCGGACTTGATCCGGGGGTGGCGCCGAAGGCGCCGGGTGCGGGCGCCTTGGCTGTCGCAAGTCGGTCAGCCTCCTACTTCTTCCCGCGCACCCACCCCCACGCCCGCCCGTGGCCGAGCACGAGCGCCATCTGGATCCAGACCATCGCCATCGGCTCCAGGTAACGCGCGTTTTTCAGCGGGCCGGCGTCGATCGCGTCGAAGCCGATCAGCGTGGCAAGCGCCATCGCCGTGGCGCGCGCGGCGGCGTCGTCGCCGGCCACCGGCATCGCCACCGGGCCGGCCTGGGTCTGCGGGTCGATCATGTTTTCCGCGCCGGTGGTGTTGAAGGCCTTGACCACGCGGGCGTTGTTGGCGAGCTTGGCGATCTCTTCCGCGCCAGAGGTGGTGGTGCCGACCACCAGGCCGCCCAGCCCGGCGAGTGGGTTGGTGGCGTCGATCAGCACGCGCCCGCCCCAGTCGGGGATGCTCGCCGCCACCTGCGCGGCGGCGCCGTAGGGCACGGCGAGGATCGCGACCTCCGCGCCTTCCAGCGCCTGCGCGACGGTGCCGACGCTGGCCTTGCCGTTGAACTGCTTGGGCAGGTCGGCGTACTTGGCGGGGTCGGGCACGCCAAAGCGGACGGTCTCGCCCTTGGCGGTGAGGCTCTTGGCCAGTGCCGCGCCGACGTTGCCGGCGCCGATGATGGTGGTGCTCATGGTGTGATCCCTTTTGTGCTTGGGGCGGCCAAGGGTAGCGCGCTTGCGGTGCGCAGCGCCGAGGCGGCGGTCGGTTAATCTGCCCGCCCACGCCAAGGAGACCGACCGATGAAAGTCCGCACCGTTCTGCTGTTGATCGCGCTGCTGTTGCTGGCCGTGTTTGCCATCGTCAACTGGGCGGCGTTTGCCGCGCCGACGCAACTGTCGCTGCTGGTGGCGCAGGTGCAGGCGCCGCTGGGCATCATCATGCTCGGCATCTGCGTGCTGCTGGCGGCGTTTTTTCTCGCCTACATCGCCTTCCAGCAGATGACGATGCTGGCCGACACCCGCCGCGCCGCGCGCGAAGTGCAGACCGCGCACGATCTCGCCGACAAGGCCGAGGCCTCGCGCTACAACGAACTGCGCCAGTGGTTGCAGGCCGAACTCGACCGCCTGCGCACGCAGGGCGAGCAAGCCGGGCAGGCCGTGCACGCGCGCCTGGACGCGCTCGAACAGGCGCTGCTGCGCGCCGGCGGCGAGCACGTCAACAGCCTGGCCGCGATGGTCGGCGAGGTGGACGACAAGCTGGACAAGGCGATGGAGGGCAAGCGGTAGGCGGCTGCCCGATTTACTCTCGCTCGCCCTTGCGGTACGGCTTCATCAGCGCCTGCGGATAGGCCGCCTTGCGCGCCACCAGCACCAGCGCGGCGATGGACAGCAGATACGGCAACATCAGCCACAACTGATACGGCACCAGCGCGCCGGTCGCGGTCTGTTGCAAGCGCAGTTGCGCGGCGTCGAAGGCGGCAAAGAGCAGCGCGCCCAGCAGCGCCTTGCCCGGCCGCCACGAGGCAAACACCACCAGTGCCACGCAAATCCAGCCGCGGCCGTTGACCATGTTGAAGAAGAAGGCGTTAAAGGCCGCCAGCGTCAGAAAGCTGCCGGCCACCGCCATTAAGGCGCTGCCCGCCATGATCGCGCCGATGCGCGTGGCGGCCACCGAGATGCCCGCGCCTTCGGCCGCGGCCGGGTTCTCGCCCACCATGCGGATCGCCAGCCCCAGCGGCGTGCGGTAGAGCAGCCAGGCGATTGCCGGCACCAGTAGCAGCGCCAGCAGCGTGAGCGGCGTCTGCGCGCCGAGCACGGGGCCCAGCAGCGGCAGCGCGTCCAGCAGGTGCATCTCAAAAATAGGGGTCAGACCCCTATTTTCTTATCCTTCTTATCCGGCCCGCCGCAGAGTGCTGGCCAGTTGGTGGTTGACATCGCGGTGCGAGCTTTCGTCGGCGCGCACCGCCCGCACCACATCGGCCAGCTTGGCGTCCTTGGCAAGCTTCCAGTAATTTTGGGCGACTGTCGGCGCCGGCGGGTCGGGCATGCGACCGCTTTCGATCTCGGCGAGGTAGAGCGTGTAGCTCTGCACCGCCTCTTCCTCGAAGTAGCCAACCAGGCGGTGGGCCGTACGCCGTGAGGCCAAGTAGAGCAGAAAGTAGCCGATGTAGAAGCCGCCCTGCGCCAGCAGCACCACCAGGCGCTCGAAGGTGGTCGGCCGGGCGATCTCGACAAAGGTCATCAGGTGCATGCGCTCGTTTTCGGCCTCGTCGAGCAAGGTTCGGATCCAGCCGTCGTCGTCGACCATGCGGCGCAGGCAATGCAAGTGGGTGATGGTGGCGCCCACCATGCCCGGCACGGCGGCCACCGTTTCCAGTACGACCGCGCGGTGGCCGTAGCGCTTCGCAAAGAGCAGGTCGGCGCCGAAACGCAGGCATCGAACGATGAGCAGCGCGATGCGATCGGACAGGTCTTGCGGTTCGTGGTGCAAGCCCGTCTCGGCCGCCTGCCGCGCTGGGGCGAGGGCGTCGCTGCTCGTCATGGGGCGGCCTTGACGCGCCAGATCACATTGCCCACGTCGTCGGCAACCAGTAACGCGCCTTGCCTATCGACCGCCACGCCCACCGGTCGCCCGTAGGCCTTGCCCTCGTCGTCGAGGAAGCCGGTCAGCACATCCAGCGGCGCCGCACCGCTGGGCCGCGGGCCGTCGAAGGGCACGAAGATCACCCGGTAGCCGCTGTGCGGCCGGCGGTTCCACGAGCCGTGCTGGCCGATGAACATGCCGTGGGCAAAACGCGCCGGCAAGGCATTGCCGGCCGAGGACGCCAGCCCGAGCGGGGCGGTGTGCGGCCCCAGCGCGTAGTCCGGCACCAGGGCGCCGGCGACGAGGTCGGGGCGCTGCGGCGTGACGCGCGCATCCAGGCGGCTGCCGAAGTAGCTGTACGGCCAACCGTAGAAGCCGCCATCGTGCACCTGGGTCAGGTAGTCGGGCACGAGGTCGCTGCCGAGCTCGTCGCGCTCGTTGACGACGGTCCACAACGCGCCGCCCGGCGCCCAGGCCATGCCGTTCGGATTGCGCAGGCCGCTGGCGTAGACGCGGTGCGCGCCGGTGGCGAGATCCACCTCCCAAATCGCCGCCCGTTCGGCCTCGACCGCCATGCCGCGCTCGGCCACGTTGCTGTTCGAGCCCACGGTCGCGTAGAGCTTGCGGCCATCGGCGCTGGCAATCAGGTTCTTGGTCCAGTGGTGGTTGATCGGTCCCGCCGGCAACTTGGCGACGACCACGCCGGGCGTCGTGATCCGGGTCTGCCCCGGGGTGTAGGCAAAGCGCAGGATGGCGTCCGTGTTGGCCACGTACAGATCCGAGCCCACCAGGACCATGCCGAAGGGCGAGTTCAGCCCGTCCAGCAGCACGCTGCGCACGTCGGCCACGCCGCTGCCCTGGCTGTCGCGCAGCAAGGTGATGCGGTTGGCACTCGGCGTTGCCGCGCCAGCGCGCTTCATGACCACGCCCATGACGGCACTGCGCAGACCTTGACCATCGTCGGGCCGCGCGGGGGCGTTGGATTCGGCCACCAGCACATCGCCGTTGGGCAGCACCAGCAACCAGCGCGGGTGATCCAGTCCGCTGGCAAAGGCCGCCACGCGCGTGCCGGCCGCTGCCTGCGGCACGACGCCGTCGGGCCAACCGCGGGCCGGTGCAATGTTCACGGTGGGGATCAGCGTCGGGTTGGGCTCCACCCACTGCGGGTTCGGTCCGGTGCCGTCGGCCACCGTCAGTTTGGCGGTTTCGCCGCAGGCCGCCAGCAGCACGCCGGCTACGGCAATGGTCGCAAGGCTTGCGAGTTTCATGCCGCGTTCCGGAGCGGCTGCCGAAAACTGAGGGCGAACGCGGCCGACCCGCTGGTTCGCGCCGCAGGCGCTCGCGGCTACGGCGGGCGTCGGTGCGGTCATCGGGTGAGCGCCGCTTCGAGCTGCGCCTTGTTCATCGTCGAGCGTCCGGGCACGCCGCGCTGCCGCGCCTCGTTGCGAAGCTGCGGCAGCGTTCGACCGCCCGGTCCTTGATGGGAGCGCAGGCCGCCGCGCCGACCGGCCGACAGGTCGTTGAGCGACGACGCGCTGGCTTCCACGGACTCGCCATGTTGCGCACGCTCTTTGTTGACGACGCGCGCGGCGATCTCCTCGGCCAGGGGCGCGGGCTTGCCCCGTCCGAGCAGGCTTTGCTTGATGTGCGCGTATTGGCGCTCGCGCTTGGCACTCCAGGCTTTTTGCGGCATGACCGAACCTCGTGGGTAGGGCAGGGAAGCAGCGGAACGATGTCGAGGCTGCTGTCTAAGGTGGCAGGTCATGCCTCGGCCAGCGCGGCCTGCACCGCGTCGACGAGTTTGTCGAAGCCGAACGAGGCATCGACGGCCTCACCGTTCAAGAAGAACGTGGGCGTGGCGCGCACGCCGCTGCGCTCGCCGGCGCGACGATGCTCCTGCACCCGCTGCGTGTAGATGCGGTCGGCCATCTCGGCGTTGAAGCGGTTCATGTCCAGTTCGATGGACTCCGCATATCCGGCCAAGGCGGCGGGCTTGAGGTGATGCGCATGGGCAAACAGCAGGTGGTGCATCGGCCAGAACCGGCCCTGGGCCGCCGCCGCTTCGGCCGCCTCGGCGGCGAGCTCGGCGTGCGGATGAACCTCGACCAGCGGAAAGTGCCGGAACACAAACCGCAAACGACCGGGATGGGTGTCGACCAGGTGCTGCATCAGCGGCGCGGCCTGGATGCTGGCCGGGCATTCGTAGTCGCCGTACTCCAGCAGCGTCAGCTTTGCGTGCGCGTCGCCCAGAACATGATCGGCGGCCGCCAGCGCGGCCTCGGGAATCTCGGCCCGCGCCGCGTCGTTCATGGCGCCGCCGCCGTGAGCGTGGCCTGCAAGCCGATCTCGGCAACGGCGGCCAGCGCCTTGGACAGCGGGCAATCGCGCTTGGCGAGCTGGGCGATTTGCTGAAACCGCGCGTTGTCGATGCCGGGCACGACGGCGGTGAGCGTGAGCGCGATTCGGTCGATCACAAAGCCTTCACCCTGTGGGCTCAGGCGCACGCGCGCCTGCGTGTCGACGCTGCTCGTGGCAAAGCCCGCCTTGTCGCAGGCGAAGGAGAAAGCCATCGTGAAGCAGGCGGCATGCGCCGCGGCCAGGATTTCCTCGGGGTTGGTGCCCCGGCGATCGTCCTCGAAGCGGCTGCCGAAGCCATAGGGATAGCGCTGGAGCGCGCCGGTCTCGGTGCTGATCTGACCCTGGCCTTTCTTGCCCGGGCCTTCCCAATGCACGGTGGCGGATTTCTCGGTCATGGTGAAACCTTTCAAGTGGACTGCGGTAAGTGGGACGGGGCGGTTGCTTCGCGCAGTCGGCTCGTCATCGACGTAGCAGCAGACGGCAGGTGCTGCCCTCAGGAAATCGTCATGCCCATGGTCGTCGACCGGCGACCCGTCGGTCTGTACTTCAGCGCACAGACCCGCTATGCACCGCAGGCCAGACTGTCTTGGGCTCGCTCGCATGCCCGCAAGCTCTACGGCGTCGCTTGTGCCGGCTCGCGGCCGATGCCAAGGCGCCCTAACTCCACCGGAGAATCACCATGGAAAGCTATCTGCACCGCGTTGTCGGCATCTACCCTGCGCTGGACGAGGCCCACCGGGCACGCGACCTGCTCATTGCCGAGGGCATGCCGTCGACACGGATCAGGGTGCTGACGGCGGACTCCACCGGCGCCGGCATGGACGCGAAGTCCGACAGCGACGATGTCCTGAAGGACCTCCTGCGCGACGGCGCCATCGGCACGGCTGTGGGCACGGCGGCGGGCGCGGGCGTATCGATTGCGCTGGCGGCGGCTAACCTCACGCTGTTCATCGCCAGCCCGGTGTTGGGTGCTCTGTACCTGATCGGCTGGGGTGCGAGCCTCGGCGGCCTGGTCGGTGCGGTGGTCGGCGCCGAACGAAGCAAGGGCGACGTGTCGACCCTGATCAAGGATGCGCTGGCGAGCGGCCAGGTGCTGCTGGTGGTGCATGCGTGCACCGAGGCCGAAACGACTCTGGCGCAACAGCTCGTGAGCCAGCAAATCGACCCGCCGGCCGCACCGCGGTCGAGCAAGACCGAGGCGGCGCTGCTCGTCGCGTGATGCCTCGATGTCCTGAACCGCCGAGAGGGACGCTCACTCCCGCTCCCCCTTCCGATACGGCTTCATCAAAGCCTGCGGATACGCCGCCTTGCGCGCCACCAGCACCAGCGCGGCAATGGACAGCAGATACGGCACCATCAGCCACAGCTGATACGGCACCAGCGCGCCGGTAGCGGTCTGTTGCAAGCGCAGTTGCGCGGCGTCGAAGGCGGCAAAGAGCAGCGCGCCCAGCAGCGCCTTGCCGGGTCGCCAAGAGGCAAACACCACCAGTGCTACGCAGATCCAGCCGCGGCCGTTGACCATGTTGAAGAAAAACGCGTTGAACGCCGCCAGCGTCAGAAAGCTGCCGGCCACCGCCATCAGCGCGCTGCCGGCCATGATCGCGTCGAGCCGCGCGGCACGCTGCGGCTGACCTGCGGCGTGGAGTTCGGCATGCTGGCAGTGGCGGGCTGGGTCGACGAGTACCTGGTCGCGCATCCGCTGGTGACGGCCGAGGTGGAGTTCACCTCGCGCATGGTCGATCTGGTGCACGATGGCTTCGATCTTGCGATCCGCGTCGGCCCGCTGGAAGAGTCGCGGCTGGCGGCGCGGCGCGCCAAAGTCCATCGAGGAACTGCGCGACCACAGCCGGTTGCTGTTCTCCAGCGGCTCGCACCGCAGCGGCTGGCGCCTGGAGCGCGGCGAAGAGACCGCGCGCATCGACGGCCCGGCGCGGCTGCGCGTGAACAACAGCTATGCCGTGCGCGACGCCGCGCTGCGCGGCCTGGGCACCGGCCAGTTGCCGCCGCTGATCGCCGCTGAAGCCCTGCGCAGAAATAAGCTGGCGCGCGTGCTACCCGACTGGCAGCCGACGCCGGTGCCCGTGCATGCGGTGTTCCCGAGCAACCGGTATCTCACGCCCAAGGTGCGCGCCTTTATCGATCTGGCGGTGGCGCGCTTCCCAAGCGTGAAAAAAAAGGGGTCAGACCCCTATTTCTTGATCTTGGCGCAGCCGCAACCTCGCTCATTCGCTTGGCGCGAGCCAACCTCGATAGTGGACGATCAGCCCGAGCCAAGGCTGCTCCAGCCGCACATCGAAATGGAATCGGCCATCCGCGCCGTACTCCTGCGCCTGCACACGCGGACCGAGACCGAAAGGCAGAGGCAGACCTAACAGGCGCCAGCCGCGCGGACGATAGTGCAGACGGTCGCCCTCAACGACCAGCGCCATGGCAAAGCGGAAAGGACCGAATCGCTCGCACAGTAACCATTGATCCGCGCCTCGGCCGCCGCTCAACCGGCTCTTCATCAGGTGCCGGCCGTAGCGGCGGACCCAGCGCTCGCCGTCGCGATCGCTGTTCAGTTCGACCGTGAGCGTCTGCGCGCGGCCGGCCGGCGGCAGCCCAAAGCACGCGGCCAGCAAGCGTGCAGCGAGGCTCAGCCCGCGTTCGACGTCCGCCCGACCTTGCCAGCGCGATTGCGCGGACGCTCCATGCAGTGCCCGCAGTTCGGGCGCCAGGCTCGACCACGCCGAACCGAGCAGGCGCTCGAACAGCGGCGCATCTGCCGAGTGCCGCATCCGCTCGCGCGTGCCCGTATGGATCGCAAGGCGGTCGAACCAGGGTTCGAAGTCGGCAAGCTCCAACTCGGCCGTGGCCGCGCGAGCGCCGGCCGCCGGCTGCTGGCCGGTCAGCAACCGCTGTACCACCGCGGCCGCCGCCAGTGTCGGCACAAACGGGCCGCTGTCGCCCTCGGCCAGCAAGTGCCAGGCGCGGCTGCGCGCGCGACCAGCCGCGTCGCGGCCCTGCACTTCGATGAACATGCCACCGCGATGTTCGCCCCAGCGCAGCCTTCGCATGGCAAAGTGCATCGCCGCGGCCGCCGGCCGGAGTGAAGGCAACACTCGCGCTCGCACCAGCCAGGCCAGCGCAATCAGCAGCCGAAGCCACAGTTGCGGTGCGGTCCCGGCGCCAATCCAGACCTCGCGCAGCCGCGGCCACAGCAAAGGCAGCAGCCGCGAATCCGGCACCTCGACCAGCGCGAAGAGCCGCCGCCGCAGCGGTACCTGCCCGGGCGGCGCGATCACGAAGTGCCGGCTCTCGGTAAACGGCCAGGCGCGACTGGCTTGACCGCCACGCCATTGCATCACCGGCCGGCCCGCGTAGCCGGCGATCGCACGGATCACGTTGCCGCCGACTTGGACGCGCGGCGACGGTGCCGCCCCGCCCACGACCGTCTCCACCTCGGCCAGCCCGGTCGCCAGACTGCGCGCCGCTGCCGCCGATAACGCCGGGAAGGTCGACAACCCCGAAAGCGCAAATACGCCCGCCGCGCGAGCCCGCCGATCGAGCCGGCCGATGCCGGCTACAAAATCCGCGCTATCCGCGAGATCGAGATACGGGATGCCGGCGTCGATGCAGGCTTCGACCAGCCGATACGGCGCGTCGCCGTAGGCTTGAAATGGACCGCTGGCGTCGACCACGCAGGTCGGCGCCCAGCGTGCGAGCTGCGTGGCCAAGGCCCGGTCGCGGTCGAATTGCGCCGGTACGATCCCGGCCGCCGTGCTGCCCAAGGGGGTGCAGAACGCCTGCGCACGAGCGAGCGAACGACCGCCGATCAGCAGGGTCAGGCGCGGATCGTCGGCCAGCAGGCGGGCGAGGCGGCTGCCGAAAGTCCCATAGCCACCGACCAGCAAAATCCGCAGCCGCGGCGCGCCGCTGCTCATTGCAGAAAGCGGTCGGCATCAGCGGGAGTCGGCATGAAACAGGCATCGCGGCGGCCAAACCAGCGCAGCCGGTTGCGCGCCACGACGCCATACAACGCATCGCGCAGCCGCAGCGGCAAGAGCCGACCCACCGCCAGTAGCGACCAGGGCCACCCCAGCAGACGAAAGATGCGCAGCGAACCTTCGGACTTCAGCCAGACGCGCCCGTCCGCCAGCAGCAGATTCGTCTCGTAATCGACCGGGTCGAGTCCGTAATGGCGATACAGCGCGGCCCCCAGCAGACTCTGCGCGGCCAGCAGCCGAAAGCGGCGCTGCGGGTCATGGCGAATCACGAACTGCGCAAAACCAGAACACAGGACGCAATGACCGTCGAACACGATCACGGGCTTGTCATCGGCAAACGGCGGCACGGCCGGATCGAGCCGGTAACTGTAGGCTTGGTGGTCGTCTCGGAGGTCGGACCGGTCCATTGCAGCGCCCATGTCAAAAAACAGGGGTCTGACCCCTATTTTCTACTCCCGCTCGCCCTTGCGGTACGGCTTCATCAGCGCCTGCGGATAGGCCGCCTTGCGCGCCACCAGCACCAGCGCGGCGATGGACAGCAGATACGGCACCATCAGCCACAGCTGATACGGCACCAGCGCGCCGGTAGCGGTCTGCTGCAAGCGCAGTTGCGCGGCGTCGAAGGCGGCAAAGAGCAGCGCGCCCAGCAGCGCCTTGCCCGGCCGCCACGATGCAAACACCACCAGTGCTACGCAGATCCAGCCGCGGCCGTTGACCATGTTGAAGAAAAACGCGTTGAACGCCGCCAGCGTCAGAAAGCTGCCGGCCACCGCCATCAGTGCGCTGCCCGCCATGATCGCGCCGATGCGCGTGGCGGCCACCGAGATGCCCGCGCCTTCGGCCGCGGCGGGGTTCTCGCCCACCATGCGGATCGCCAGACCCAGCGGCGTGCGGTAGAGCAGCCAGGCGATTGCCGGCACCAGCAGCAGCGCCAGCAGCGTGAGCGGCGTCTGCGCGCCGAGCAGCGGCCCCAGCACCGGTAGCGCGTCCAGCAGGTGCATCTCGGCAAACGGGGTGACGCGCGGCGGCTCGGTGAGCTTGGGGAAGCTCACCCGGTACGCGTAGTACGACAGACTCGTCGCGAGCAGCGTGATCCCCAGCCCGGAGACGTGCTGCGACAGGCCGAGGTGCACCGTCAGCACACCGTGCAACAGGCCGAAGGCCGCGCCCACGGCGGCGGCCACCAGCACGCCGGTCCACAGGTCCGCGCCCGAGTACACCGCAAACCAGCCGGCAAACGCGCCCGCGACCATGATCCCTTCGATGCCGAGGTTGAGCACGCCCGCGCGCTCGCACAGCAGCACGCCCAGCACGCCAAAGATCAGCGGCGTGGCGATGCGCAGCGTGGCGATCCAGAAGGAGTCCGCGGTGAGGATTGCGAGCAGGTCGGTGAGCACGTTGGCGTCCTTACTGCCGCACTGGACTTCGGGCCAGCGGTCTTCCCTCACCCCCGGCCCCTCACCCGGGGGGAGAGGGGAGAACAAACCCTCCCCCTCCGGGGGTGGGTGGCGCGAAGCGCCGGGTGAGGGAAGACCGCCGCCACGGGGTGCAGGTCTGTGCCGGCATCGCGACGCGTTCCCGTGCAGGCCATCGAACCGCACCCGATTCCGCACCAGCATCGCCGCCACCAGCCACCGCCGCAACAACGATCATCCCTGCCCCTCCGGCTCCACCGCGGTAAGCCGCCGCTTGGGCCCGGCGTAGGCGTCGAACACGCGCTGGTGTGCGCGGCGCGAGCAGTCGTCGTCGCGCGCGTCGTAGCCGTCCACCCAGGCCAGCAGCACCGCGCGCATCTGTGCCTGCGCCTCGGCGGTCGGGTATTTGTGCGGCTCCCACGGCCGCTCCAGCGCGCGCGCCCGGCACAGCGCCAGCGGCGGGTCGAGCCACAGCAGTTCGGTGCTGTGCGGGGCGGCCGTTTCGATCAACTCGGCATAGCAGCCTTCGATCGCCCAGGCCGCGTGCCGCGCGACGAAGGCGTCAAGATCGCGCCGCGCAGCGCCGGCTGGCCGCGGCACGGCCGTCGCCCCCGGCTCCCAGACCAGCGTATCCAGATCCAGATGCGCCAGCGCGTGCCGCCGCGCCAGCCGCTGCGCGTGGAAACTCTTGCCGGCGCCGGAGTTGCCGAAGATCAGCACGCGCATCGCCGTCACTTCCAGCGCACCCGGTAGCGCACAAGCAGAGTCGCCACCAGCGTGGCCAGCAGGGCCACGGCGACGATCACGTCGGCGATGTAGGTCGGCACGCCCACGGCGCGGCTCATGCCGTCGGCACCGACGAACATCCCGGCGATGAACACGGCCGCCGCCACCACCGCCAGCGGGTTCAGCGCCGCCAGCATCGCCACCACGATGCCGGCGTAACCGTAGCCGGGCGACATGTCGAGCGTCACGTAGCCGGCGCGGCCGGCCACTTCCACCGCGCCCGCCAGCCCCGCCAGCGCACCGGAGAGCAGCGCCGTCTTGAGCACCGTGCGCCCGACCGGGATGCCGGCAAAGCGCGCCGCCGCGGCGTTGGCGCCGACCGCGCGCATCTCGAAGCCAAAGGCGGTGAACTTCACCACCGCCCATACCGCCAGCGCCGCGACGAGCGCCAGCAGCAGCCCCGCGTGCACGCGCGTGCGCTCGATCAGCTTGGGCAGTTCGAGCGCGGAGTCGAGCGACACCGACTGCGGCCAGCCCATCGCCAGCGGGTCTTTCATCGGCCCGTCGAGCATCCAGCCGACAAAGAGCATCACCACGAAGTTGAGCAGCAGAGTGGTCACCACCTCATCGACCGCCAGCCGCGTGCGCAGCAGCGCCGGCACCACGAGCCAGGCCGCGCCCGCCGCCATCGCGGCGACGAACATCGCCACAAAGAGCAGCGGCGCCGGCAGCCCGCCCGCGCCGCCGTACAACCCGCCCACCGCCACGGCGGCCAGCGCGCCGAGATAGAGCTGCCCCTCGGCACCGATGTTGAAAAAGCGGGCGCGGAAGGCCACCGCCGCCGCCAGCCCGGTGAGGATGAGCGGCGTGGCGCGGGTGAGCGTCTCGGCCAGCGCAAAGCGCGAGCCGAAGCCGCCCACCAGCAGCGCCGCGTAGGCCCGCCCCACCGGCGCGCCGGCCCACAGCACCAGCAGCGCGCACACCGCCAGCGTGAACGCCACCGCACCCGCCGCGGCCAGCGCCGGCGCGGCGAGCGCGGCGGCGCCGGGCAGTTGGGGGCGGGGTTCGAGGTGCAAGCGCTTAATCCACAATGAAGAGCTTCGCTCCAATGGCCGTGGAAGAGCGGTGCGGCTCCGCGTTATCGGCAACTTGGTAGCTCATGCCGGGCAGCAGCGTGGTGTGGCGACCATCGGCCAGTTCGGTCTCGAGGCGACCTTCCAGGCAAAGCAAGAAGTGGCCCTTGCTGCACCAGTGATCGGCCAGGTAGCCGGGGGAGTACTCGACCATCCGCACCCGCACGTCGCCAAACTGGCGCGTGCGCCAGAGCGCCGTGCCGGTTTCGCCGGGGTGGACCGTAGGTTCGATGGCCGACCAGTCGGTCGTGCCGAAGGGCAGGTTGTCGATGCGCATGGCTCTACGAAGGCGCGGCAAGCCGCGCGCGGTGTCACTGGCGGCGGGCGAGTTCCGCTTGCATTGCGGCGCGTACCGCTGCGGCGGTGCGCGCAGCGAACTCCTCGCGCGTGCGACGCCACTCGTCCAGCGCGGGCGCGAAGGCGGCTTCGCCGAGGGCAAGGAGCACCGCGTCGTCGTCCAGAGCACGGAAAGCTTCCTCGTGATCGGCCGGCGACGGGCGTGTCGAACTCATCGGTCGATTATGCCGCGCGACCCTCGGCGCTCGACGGCGCAAGTCTCGGCAGCGGCGACTTGCGCGATCATCGCGGCATCGCAACGCTGAGCGTGCCCATGGACTCCCGCCAATTCACCTATCGCGTCGCCCGGTCTGCGCAGGCCAGCGCATACGTTGCGCCGTGTGCGCAGTTCCCCTCGCTCTCCTGGCTCGAGCGCTCGCCATCGAAGCCGCCGAGCAAGGAGTGAGCCTGAATCGGCTGGTGCGCGCCAAGCTCGCCGCTCGACCTACACCCGCCGCAGCTCGCGCCGGCGCCGCGAGCTCTGGAGCAAGTGCCGCGCCCGCGGAGAAGCGAGGCCGGCGCGGCTTGGCGGCCAACGGCGCTCCGTAAACTTCGCCCCTTTCAAACGACTAATCCCATTGCCACCCGCCATGCCCACCGACCCACCCGCCCCCGCCCGCTGCACCGTCTACTACGACGGCGGCTGCCCGTTGTGCCGGCGGGAGATTGCGCACTACCGCGGGCAGCAGGGGGCGGAGGCGATCGAGTGGGTCGATGTCGCCGCCGCCGAAGGGGCGCCGGGGCCGGACATCACTCGCGAGCAGGCGCTGGCGCGGATGCACGTGCGCCGCGCGGACGGCTCGCTCGCGGGCGGGGCGCTCGCTTTTGCGCAAATCTGGTCGCAACTGCCGCGCTACGCCTGGCTCGGGCGCATCGCTTCGTGGCCGCCGGTGGCGGCGGTGCTGGAAGTGGGCTACCGGGTGTTTCTGGCACTGCGCCGGTTCTGGCGCGCGGCCCCGGGTGCAAGCCGATGACCGCGCCGCTCGCGTTGGTCTGCGGCGCTGCGAGCGGGCTGGGCCGGGCCGTGGCCGCGCAACTGGCGCAGCAGGGCTGGCAGCTCGCGCTGGTGTCGCGCAGCGCCGCGCGTCTGGCCGATGTCGGCTCGCCGCAGGCGCTGCGTATCGAGGCGGACGTCTCCGGCGCCGACGGCGCGCGCGCGGCGCTCGCCCGCTGCGAGGCGGAGCTCGGCACGCCCGACGCGCTCGTCAACTGCGCCGGCGGGACGTTGATTGCCCCTCTGCACCGCACCTCCGAGGCTGCCTACCGCGCCTGCCTCGCGGCCAATCTGGATACCGCTTTCTTCGCGCTCGGCGCGTTCTGCGCGGCGCTGCGTGCGGCGCAGCGGCCGGGGGCGGCGGTGCTGGTCTCATCCGTCGTGGCGCGCACGGGTGTCGCCAATCACGAGGCGATCGGCGCCGCCAAGGGCGCGGTCGAGGCGCTGGTGCGCTCGGCCGCCGCCACTTATGCGGCAAGCCGCACCCGCGTCAACGGCGTGGCGCCGGGGATCATGGCCACCCCGGGCACCGCCGGCCTGCTGGCGAGCGAGGCGGCGCGCGACTCGGCCGCCAAGCAGTACCCGCTGGGCGGCATCGGCACGGTGGAAGACGTGGCGGCGGCGGTGGTCTGGCTGCTGTCGCCGGCGGCAGCGCGCGTGACCGGTCAGGTGCTCGCCGTCGATGGCGGCTTTACCGCGGTGCGGCCGTTGGTGCGGTGAGGCGCCAGTGAGCGCCAACGATCCCGCCACCGCCGACGCCGAGATCCGCGCCCGCTCGATCGAGCGCTACCGCTCGCGGGCCGCCGGCTACGACGCCACCTGCGGCCCGACCTGGCCGATCCGCGAGCGCGCCATCGCCGCGCTCGCCTTGCGCGCGGGCGACTGCGTGCTCGACGTGGGCTGCGGCACGGGCCTGTCGCTGCCGCTGCTGCGCGCAGCGGTGGACAACGCAGGGCAGGTCTACGGCTTCGACCAAAGCCCGGAGATGCTGGTGCAGGCGCGCGCGCGGGTCGCCGCCGGGGGCTGGAGCAACGTCACCGTCTACGAGTGCGCGGCGCAAGAGTTGCGCCTGCCGACGCCGTTCGATGCGCTGCTCTTTCACTACACGCACGACATCCTGCGTTCGCCCGCGGCGCTCGGCGCGCTGCTGGCGCAGGCGCGGCCGGGGGCGCGGGTGTCGATTGCCGGGATCAAGTACTTCACCGGTCCGCTCGCGCTGGCTAACTGGTGGGTCTATCTGAAAAACCGCGGCTACAACGGCGCGCCGGGCGAACTGCGCACGCCGTGGGACTGGATCGCGCCGCGCCTCGTGGACTGGCAGTGGGCGCCCACGCAATACGGCATGGGGTATCTGGCGAGCGGCCGGCTGCCCGGCGAGGCCGCCGGATGACCGCCGCCACCCTGCCCTCCACCGCAACCGTCGCCCCCCGCTGGCAGCGCGTGGCGCTGACGCTGCTGGCGCTGGTGTTTCTCGACCAGGCGCTGGCGTTTTCCACCTGGTGGCCCACACCGGGCGTCCTGCCGGACGCGCGCTTGTCGTCGGAATTCGTCGGCCTGTGGCTTCTGTTGCTGGCGCTGGTCGCCTGGCGCGGGGCGCTGTCGCCGCGCGCGCTGCACTGGGTTGCGGTCGCGTACACGGTGCTGGTGGTGGGCCGCTATGCGGACGTGACGGTGCCGAGCCTCTTCGGCCGCGAGATCAACCTGTATTGGGACGGCGCGCAGATCCCGCGCCTGCTCTGGGTCACGCTGCGCGAGGGGCAGTGGTGGCTGGCGCTGGCGGCGGTCGTGCTGGTGGCGCTGCTGGTGTGGGGGCTGTACCGGTTGCTGCGCGCGGCCATTGCGCTGGTGGCGCGCGAGGCGGTGCCGTATGCGCTGCGCGCGCGCTGGGTTTGGCTCGTCACCGCGGCGGCGGTGGCGTTATCGGTCGCCAACTGGGCCGGCGTGCGCGCGACCTGGCCTTACGTGTCCAAGCCGGTGATCCCGGTCTACGCGCGGCAGGCCAAGCTGCTCGCCACCGCGCTGTCGGACTCCGGCGTGACGCGTGCGCTGCCGCCGTCCACGGCGCTACAGACCGCGCTCGCGCTGCCGCCGGGCGAGGCGCTGGGCGCCTTGCGCGGGCGCGACGTGTTCGTGGTGTTCCTCGAGTCCTATGGTGCGATCGCCTACGACAACCCGCGCGCCGCGCAGGCGCAGGCCGCCACGCGCGAGCGCTTTGCCGCCGATCTGGCCGCCGGCGGCTGGCAGGTGGTGTCGGCCTTCATCGGCTCGCCGACCTTTGGCGGTGCGTCGGACCTGGCGCATCTGTCGCTGCTGTCGGGCATCGACTTGTCCGATCCGCTGCGGCACGACCTGCTGCTCACCACCGACCGGCCCACGCTGAACACCTTGTTCCGCGCCGCCGGCTACCGCAGCTACGGGTTTTATCCAGCGCTTTTCTGGGAGTGGCCGGAGCGCGCCTACTACGGCTTCGACGTGTTCATCGAAGGGCGCGACGTCGATTACCGCGGCCCGCCGCTGGGCTACTGGAAGATCCCGGACCAGGTGAGTGTCGCCTGGTTCGAGCACAGGCATCCCGGCGCGCCCGGTGCGCCGCCGCGCTTCGTGTTCTTTCCGACGATCACCAACCACTGGCCGTTTAGCCCGGTGCCGCCCTACCAGGCCGACTGGACGCAATTGTTGACGGCGCAGCCCTACGACGCGGCCGACGTGGCGCGCGCGCAGGCCGAGCGCATCGACTGGCTCGACATGATGCCGGCCTACCTGCGGATGCTCGACTACAAGTTCCGCTGGCTCGGCGACTGGCTGCGCCGCCCGCAGCCGCGCGAGGCGGTGTTCGTCCTGCTGGGCGACCATCAACCGACCGGCAACATCAGCGGCGAGGGCGCGTCGTGGGACGTGCCGATCCACATCGTCACGCGCGACCCGGAGTTGATCGCGCGCTTCACCGCGCAGGGTTTTGCACCCGGCTTGCAGCCGCCGCGCGCCAAGCTCGGCAACATGAACGACCTGACCGGCATGCTGCTCAAGGCCTTCCGCACGGAGCCGGCGCGATGAGCGCCGCGCCCTGGCTGCGCGCCTGCCTGCTGCCGCTGGCGGTGGCGCTGCTGGCGATCGCCCTCGCCAGCGTGGCGCGCTACCGGCTGGTCGAACCCGCCGCACTCACCGCCCGCTGCGACGCCGCGCCCTGGGACGGTGCGGACTGCACGCTGCGCACGCTGACGATCCAGGCGTTTGCCGCACAGCGCCTCGGCTGGACCGCGCTTGCGCTCGGCGTGCTGGCCACGCTGCTGCGCCGGCGCGCGCTGGCCTGGGCCGCGCTGGCCGGCGGGGCGGCGGGGCTGGTGCTCTACTCGGCCGCACTCGGGGCACCGGCGGCGCTGCTTGGCGCACTGGTGTTGGTGCGGCCGACGGCGTCGTCGCTCTGACGCGGTAGTGTCGCCGCGGCGAGCGCCGCCAGCGCCGCCGCGACCAGCAGCGCCTCGGTGTTGGCCAGCCCCTCGTGCAGCACGATCAGCGGCGCGCAGACCGCGCAGACGGCGGCCAGGACACGCTCCTCGCGCGCCCCGGCCGCGAGCCGCTCGCCGCGCAGCGCGAGCGCCAGCAGCAGCACCGCAGGCCCGGCGAGCAGCGGCCAGTCGAGCGGGCGGTAGCGGGCGTCGAACACGAGGCCGAGCGCGAGCATCGCGGCGATGAAGAGCCAGGCCAGTTGCGTGCTGGCGAGGAAGACCTCGCTCGCGCGGGGCCGCGCTTCCGCCCCGAGAACCTGCGGCAGATCTTGTCGTGCCCGCGGAAGCGGGAACCCCGCGGCGGGCGTGGACGCCCCCGGATTGCCGCGGGCGCGGGGTAGACGAGCCGCCGGTGGGGGGGCGCCGGGGGG
>JBKCXU010000084.1:0-4297 GCA_046316025.1 Betaproteobacteria bacterium
TCGCTGCGCTCGGAATGACATGGGTAGCGGTGGCGCATCATTCAGGCGCGGTATCCGTCAACTGTCCCTTGTCCAGATAAATCAGGTGATGCGCGGCTTCGGCGGCGCGCGGGTCGTGGGTGACCATCACGATGGTCTTGCCCAGTTCCAGGTTCAGCCGGTCGAGCAGCTTGAGAATCTCCGCCGCCGACACGCGATCCAGATCGCCGGTCGGCTCGTCGGCAATGATCAGCAGCGGGTCGGTCACCAGCGCGCGGGCGATCGCCACCCGCTGCTGCTGGCCGCCGGACAACTCGTTCGGATAGTGCTTGCTGCGATCGGTCAGCCCCACCAGCCCGAGCAGCAGATCTACCCGCTCGCGCCGCTCGCGCCGCGACAGGTTGGTGAGTTGCAGCGGCAGCTCGACGTTCTCGAACGCGGTCAGCACCGGCATCAGGTTGTAGAACTGGAACACGAAGCCCACCGTGCGCGCGCGCCAGTCGGCAAGCGCCGCTTCGTCCAGTTGCGTGATGTCTTCGCCCGCAACGGCGAGCCTGCCCGCATCCGGCTTGTCGATGCCGGCCACCAGATTCAGCAACGTGCTCTTGCCCGAGCCCGACGGCCCCATCAGCGCAACGAAGTCGCCTTCGCGGATCGTCAGGTTGATGTCGGTCAGCAACGGCACCACCTGCTCGCCGCGGACGTACGACTTCGACAGATGCTCGATCAGAACCAGCGGCCGGCGCGCGGCCGGGGCGGGCGTGGCGGCAGTCATCGGCGAGCCTCAGACATGACCGGTGCCGCGCCGCGCTATCGCGCAGCGTCCGCGTTGACCGATGGAGGGTGCATCGCCTGCGCGGGCGACACTCCCCTGGAAACCACCCATCGAAGCGCCTTGACCCACAGAGACCACGCGCGGACCTCGGGGCGTTCGCCGAGCGACGCCTGCGCCAAGGCAAGGGAGTCTTCGATCAACGCGTCGTGCAGCGGACAAAAGACGAGGGGCCAGGAAACTACCGCCGGCCCGTGGGCGATCATCTCCAGCGTGTGCCGCAGGATGCAGCCTTGCGGCCGGAGGCCGAGAATCTCGTATCCGTGATGGCCGTTGAAGCCTCTCGGACCCGTGAAGCGAAACCGGACGCTCTTGCCCGGCTCGTATGCCTCGACGTAGTAACGAATCGGACCATGGCCGCCGACCGCCCCGACACCCAGGTTGCGATCGAACTTCATTCGAGGCCAAGCCTGCCTCGGCCATAGCCTGTCGTCGCGCGACGACAAGGAGTCGATGAGCACGCCGACAGCTTCAGCGCCGACGCCGAATCTTCGCTCGTGAACGTTGAGTACCTTCATCGATGGGACCGGTGTCGCAACGCCCAACTACTTGCGCAGCGCCGTCACGCGCGCGCCGTCGGCGAGCTTCTCGGGCGGCGCGATCACCACGCGCGTGCCGGGTATGGCGCCGTCGACGCGCAGCAGGTCGCCGACCTTGCCGCCGACGGTCACCGGCGTCACCGTCACGGTGCCGCTGTCGGCCTCGGCCGGTTTGGCCGCGCCGGCCTTGGCCGCGGGCGCGTCGCTCTTGACCACCAGCAGCACGTCGCGCCCATCGCGCTTGACCACCGCCTCCGGCCGCACCGCGGGCACCGGCTTGCGCTCCTGCGGCGTGGGCACGCGCGACAGGAAGGCCACCTTAGCGCTCATGTCCGGCAGCACGCGGGAATCGGCTTCGACGAACTTCACCTTGACCAGCAAGGTCGCCTTGCTCCGGTCCACCGTCGGCACGATCCGCGACACGCTGCCCAGCAGCCGCAGCTCGGGGTAGGCATCGAGTTGAATCTCCACCGGCTGGCCGGGGGCGATCTTGGCAATCGCGTTTTCCGCCACGTCGGCTTCGACTTCGAGGGTGGCCATGTCAGCCATCGACACCACCGAGCCGGTGGTGCCGGCCGCACTCGAAAACGGCGTGACGATGTCGCCGACGTTCGCACTCTTGGTCAGCACCATGCCGGTAAAAGGCGCGCGGATCAGCGTCTGGTCGAACGCCACCTCGGCTACTTGCAGCGCCGCCTGCGCCTGCTTGATCTGCGCTTGCAGCGTGCCGATGTTGGCGCGCGCCTTGTTGTAACGCGCCTCGGCGGTGTCCACGGCCGAGGCGGAGATGAAGTTCTTTTCCGCCAGCTCGCGCGTGCGCTTGAGGTTGGCCTCGGCATCGGCCAGATCCGCCTGGCCTTGCGCGAGGTTGGCGCGGGCCGCCTCCACATTGGCCGCGGCTTGCGCGCGCTGCGCGGCCACGTCGCGGTTTTCCAGCCGCGCGATCACGTCGCCCTGCTGCACGCGCTGCCCTTCGACCACCCCCAGCCACTCCAGCCGCCCGGTGCCCTTGCTCGACACCGACGCCTTGGTCTGTGCGGTCACGCGGCCGGTGGCGTTGAGCAATACCAGCGACTGCGACGGGTAGGCCGCCGCCACTGCACCGATTTCCACCGGCGTCGGCCGCCCGCGCTGCACGAGCAAGAACGCGACGCCGCCCGCCACCAGCAGCGCCAGCAGCCAGACCCACCAGCGCTGCCACCACGCGCGCCGCCGGCGCAGCGGCGCCGCGCCGCGGTCGATGGCGAGTTTGGATAACGACGACGGCTCGGTGCTCATGGCGGATCGCGCTCGAACAATGGCCGCCATCGTAGCGGAGCGCCTCGCGGCGGCAGGCGCATTCCGCGCCGTCGCGGCGCCGTTTGGCGCCGGACTCGCCCGCCGTTATTTGCCTATGCAAAACCGACTGAAAATCTGCCCCAGCAAATCGTCGGCGGTCACCGCGCCGGTAATCGCACCGAGTGCTGCGCCGGCCAGCCGCAGTTCCTCGGCAAAGAGCTCCAACTGCGCGGCGGCGTAGCCGCCTTCGATCAACGCCTGCGCGCGCTCCAGGTGCTCGCGGGTGGCGGCGAGCGCCTGTAAGTGCCGCGCGCGCGCGAGGAACACGTCCTCGGCGCCGGTGTCGCGCTCCCAGCCGGCGGCGGCGAGCAGCGCCTCTTGCAGACCGTCCAGCCCGTTGCCGGTCTTGGCCGACAGCCATACGCGCTCGCCCTGGGCACGCGGCTTCTCGCCGATCAGGTCGATCTTGTTGAACACCGTGAGCAGCGGCACGCCGGGCGCGGTGCGTGCGCGCACCTGCGCCAGCACCTCCTCGTCGGCGACCGGCGCGGTGGCATCGACCAGGTGCAGCACCACGTCGGCGCGTTCGATCTCGGCGAGCGCGCGGGCGATGCCGAGTTTTTCCACTTCGTCGTCGGTGGCGCGCAGGCCGGCGGTGTCGATGGCGTTGACCGGAATGCCGTGCACCTGTATCGGCTGCGCGATCCGGTCGCGCGTGGTGCCGGCAATCGGTGTGACGATGGCGACCTCCTCGCCCGCAAGCGCATTGAGCAGGCTCGACTTGCCGACGTTGGGCGCGCCCACCAGCACCACGTTCAGCCCCTCGCGCAGCAGCGCACCCTGGTGCGAGCGGCGTTCGATGTCCGCCTGCTGGGCGGCAAGCGCCGCCAGCCGGCCGCGCGCGTCGGCCGCTTGCAGAAAGTCGATCTCCTCCTCCGGGAAATCGAGTGTGGCTTCGATGAGCGTGCGCAGTTCGGTCAACTCGCGCGCCAGCGCCTCCACCGCCGCGGAGAACTCGCCGGCGAGCGAGCGCGCCGCCGAGCGCGCCGCCGCCGCCGTGGCGGCATCGATCAGATCGGCCACCGCTTCGGCTTGCGCCAGGTCGATGCGGTCGTTCAGAAACGCGCGGCGGGTGAACTCACCCGGCTCCGCCACGCGCAGGCCGAGCGCGGCACCGGCCTGCAGGCAGCGCGCCAGCAGCAGCCCCAGCACGACCGGGCCGCCGTGGCCCTGCAACTCCAGCACCGTCTCGCCGGTGTAGGAGCGCGGCGCCGGGAAGAGCAAGGCAAGGCCGCGGTCCAACGGCTGCCCGGCGGCGTCGAGAAACGCGGCATACAGCGCGCGGCGCGGCGCAAGCCGGGCGGCGGCCGGGCCGAGCAGCCCGTCGATCACCGGCGCCAGATCGGCGCCGGAGACGCGCACCACGCCGATGCCGCCGCGACCGGGCGCGGTGGCGATGGCGGCAATCGGGTCGCGGTCGGAGTGCACGGAGCTTTTCGGGGAAACGCGCCGGGCGCAAGCATAGGCGCGCCGCTGTCGTCGTTGCTGCGGCCTGCGCTCGTGCGCCCTCCCCGGTGTCGTGCCCGGGGCCGCGGGGGGCCGGGGGTGGGCGGGGCGGGAAAGCACGTGCCACGCGGGGGGCGGGGCCGGCGGGGGGGGTTGTGGGGTG
>JBKCXU010000085.1:0-25122 GCA_046316025.1 Betaproteobacteria bacterium
CCGCGCCGACTTCCAAACACAACGCCCCCAAGCCGCTGGCACCTACACTGCCGAACACCCGGGTCGCGCCCACCCAGCACCGCGCCGCCAGCGGCCGCGACCCGCGCCTGCCCGCTGGCGGCGCCTCCTGCGCACGCACGCAGTCGCGCAACGCGCAGGCGGCGAGCGCCACCAGCGCCCCGAGTACCGGCACAGCCAGCGCAAACAGCACCGCGGTCGGATAGCGCAGCGCCTTGGCGACATCCAGGTTGGCGACGAACCAGGCGGGGAAGATCCACTGATCGGCAAAAAGCAGCCGTGCCGCCGTCCACGCCTGGCGCGACGCCGGCAGCCCGGTCGGCTGCGCCGCGGCGAACAACAGCCACACCGCGACCACCGCCAGCAGCAGGATCGTCATGAACAGACGCTTGCGCAGCGGCGGCGACAAGCCAATGCCCGCAACAGCCCAGCGCGCCCACACCCGCTCGCGCCAGCCCGGTCCGGCGGCCGCGGGGAACAGCAGCAGCAGCGCCGCCGCCAGCGGTACCAGCACGTGCGGCAACAAAACAGCCGCACCGATCGCCGCCAGCAGCAAGCTCGCGCCGGCTTCGCGGTAGAAATGCTCGGTGAACCAAAACGTGGCATTGACCCGCACCGCCACGACGTAGGTCTGGATGACGATGTAGCCCACCGCGTAGAAGATCGCCGCCGGCGCCAGCAGCGCCGCCACGGCCGCAATCAGGTCGAGCGCTTTTTTCAGATCGAAGCGGGCTAGGCCCGCGGGCTCTGTGCTGACCATCGCCTCTGCCTTTCCGGCAGCCCTCGCGCCGTCAGACAGGCGCGATCCGCTCGGCTGACATGCATTGCCATGCTGCGCCGCCGCCTCGACACGGTCAATCGCCCGCCTGCGCGAGGCGGCGCCGAGTCGGGCGCGGCCTGCGCGGCGGCGCGCCGCATGGCACACTTCGCGCCATGCCCTCCACATCCGATCCTGCGCCAAGAATCCTGATCATCGACAGCCACGGTCAGCCGGTGCGCTGGGCGATCCTGGCGCGCGCGGCGCGCTACTACGCCTCGGGCAAGGTCGTCACCGATCTCGGCGAAAACCTCTTCGGCATGCTGGGCGGGGTGCAGGACGCCACCGGCGTGCGCTCGGAATTCATCGCCAGCTCGATCGTGATGATCCGCGGCCGGCATCGCATCCCGACCAGCCACGCGCACGTCGGCCTGACCAAGTACCGGCTCTTCCTGCGCGACCGCCACGTCTGCGGCTACTGCGGCGGCCGCTTCGCCGAGACCGAACTCACCATCGAGCACATCCTGCCGGTATCGCGCGGCGGCCGCTCGCTGTGGACCAACGTGGTCACCGCCTGCCGCTCGTGCAACACGCGCAAGGGCAATCGCACGCCGGAAGAAGCGCGCATGCCGCTGCTGTACGTGCCCTACGCGGTGTGCCGCAACGAAGGCTTCATCCTCAGCAACCGGCGCATCCTGGCCGATCAGATGGTCTTCCTGCAGGCGAGCCTGCCCAAGCATTCGCGCTGGGCGCATGCGTGATCGTTGATCGTCTGCGGTGCGCCGCGCCGCTGCTTGCGCTGGCGCTTCTCGCCGGCTGCGCCAGCGTCGATCCCTACGCAGCCTCGCCGATGGCCGAGCACCTGCAGCGCACCGACAGCGTGGGCGACTGCGCGCGGCTATTCCGCGCGGCCGATGCGCAGATCGACGCCGCTGGCGTGCGCGATGCGTCGGCGCCGCGCGTGGCGGGCTTTCCTTACCTGCGCGTCGATCGCTTTACCGCAGCGCTCGCGCCCGGGGCGCAACGCAGCCGCGCCTTCGGCCCGTGGGCCGAGCTGATGGCGCAGCTCGACCAGCAGGCGCGCGCGGCGGAACTCGCCAACCTCGGCAGCGACGCGTTGCCGCCGTCGCCGGCCTTCGACGGCTGCCGCACCACGCTCGCAGTGGCCGACGACGGGCACCTCGCGCCGCTGGCCGCGGCCGCGGTCGTGCCCGACGACTATTCGGATTGGGAGCGCGCGCTTGGGTTGTATCCGCTGACGCGCTTGGCCTTTGCCGCCGGCATCGCCGGCTGGCAGCAGCGCACGCTCGCCACCTTCGGCACGCCGCTGGACGACTTGCCGGTGGCCGGCGCGCCGGTGGCTTACGCGCCGCCCGCGTGGCCGCAGCCGACGCTACGGGTGCCGGCATCCGCGACGTTTGCCTTGCCCGCCTTCAGCGCGACCGAGTGGGCCGAAGCGATCGCCCGCCACGCCCCGCGCATCGTCGTCGACACGGCCAGCGACGACGACCGCATCGGCGCACTCGCCTGGCGCGCCGACGGCGACGGGCCGCGCGTCGCCGCCGACACCGCCAAGCCCGTGGTGTACGTGCGCGTGGCGTTCACGCGCTTTAACGGGCAGGTGCTGCCGCAACTCGTGTACACGTTCTGGTTCCCGGCGCGGCCGGCCGAAGGGTCGTTCGACGTGCTGGCCGGCGCACTCGACGGGCTGATCTGGCGCGTAACGCTGGACCGAAAGGGTGCCCCGCTCGTCTACGACAGCATCCACCCCTGCGGCTGCTACCACCTGTTCTTCCCGACCGAGCAGGTCCGCGCCCGCCCGCAACCGGCAACACTGGACGAAGGTTTGTTCGCGCCGCAGACCGTTGCCGCGCCGCGCGCCGGCGAGCGGATCGAGCTGCATCTGGCGAGCCGCACGCACTACCTTCGGCGCGTGCGCGTCGTGCCGCAAGTCGAAGACGGCGCAGCCGTCGCCTACGAACTCCTCGACGAAAACGCGCTGCGCACGCTGCCGCTGCCCGCCGGCGGCAGCCGCAGCGCCTACGGGCCGGATGGCCTGATCGCCGGCACCGAGCGCGCCGAGCGTTACTTCTTCTGGCCGATGGGCATAGCCAGCGCTGGGCAGATGCGGCAATGGGGCCGGCACGCCACCGCCTTCGTCGGCCACCGCCACTTCGACGACGCCGATCTGCTCGAGCGTTACTTCGAACCCGCCCCGCCCTGACCGACGCGCCGCAACCGCAGCGCGCACCAGAGCGCATAACCCAACGCGCCGATACCCGCAGCACCCAGCGCCGTCCACACCCAGGGCGAGGCCGGATGCGGCGCGACCCGGTGCGCGACGACGCTCTCGCCGAGGAACACAAGCGCAACGACGGCGATGCCGAGCGCGATCCGGGTGCGTCGCTTGAGGTCGGACACCGGCGCGGTCATCGACGCTCCAGCGCCAACCTACTGCGCGCCCGGCGCCCGCGCCTCGACCGCCACGCCCTTGCCATCGAGCAGCCTGAGGCTGCCGTCCGGGCCGAAGTCGAACGCGCGCACGCGGTCGAGCGCGGCGAGCAGGCGCTGCTCTTGTTCCATCAGCGGCGCGGCGCAGGCCTTGCGCGTGCTGCCCAGGCCGACGAACGCGAGCGACTCGCCGGTCAGGCGCCAGGTGGCAAAGAAGCGGTTGCAGCCCGTCTCGCCGCCGGCGCGGCCGTCGGCGCCGAACGCGAGCGTGGCGCCTGCATCGGCCGCCAGGTCGCGGCCATCCACCCGCACGATGCGCCAGTCGCGCCCGCGCAGCAGGTCGGCCGGCGCGCCACCGCAGCCGGCGTAGCGGCGCTCACCGAGCGTCACCGTCACGCTCTGCGGATGCGGCATGCCGCTCATGTTGTCGCGGCAGAGGCGGTCGGCGACCTCCACCGTCGCGGTCTGGCGACCGGCGGTGGCGGTGTAGCGGCGCTCGCCCGGCAGCACGGCCGGCGTGGGCAGCGGCAGGTCGAAGCGCCAGCTCTCGTCCAGCGTGTCGAAGCGCATGCGTCCGTCCTCGAAGCGCAGCGACCAGCTGGGCTCGTTGCCGCCGGCGCGGAACGGTGCGGCCTCCGTGCGGCAGGCGGGCAGCCGTTGGCCGTGCCATTCGAGCAGGCCGCCGTCGCCCTTGTTCCAGAACACGGTGGCCGGGTCTTCGTTGGCCACGAAGCGCGCACCCGACGCGGCCGGCGTCCGCTGCATCGTGTAGCTGCGCTCGCCGATGGCAAGCCGCGCGGTGTCGCCCGTTGCGGTGAAGACCACCGGCAGTTCGCCGCAGCGCGGGCGGATCGTCTCGCCCACGGGAGTCGGCGGCGCCGAAGCCGCACAACCCACCAACACCCACGCCACAGCCAGTCCAAGCCATTTCATTTCGGCGACCTCCATCGACGGCGGCATTTTGCACCGCGCCCGGAAGTTCCTACTATTGCTCCGACACTCAACCGATCACCGCTCACCGATGAAACTGCGCGTCGCCACCTACAACATCCACAAGGGGGTGACCGGCATCCGTGGCCGGCCGCGCATCCACGACGTGCGCGGGGCGCTGCACACGATCGATGCCGATCTCGTCTTTCTGCAAGAGGTGCAGGACCGCAACGACCGCCTGCTGCGGCACACGCAGTTCCCGCGCACCAACCAGCTCGCCTTCCTCGCCACCGACCGCTACCACCATCACGCCTACGGGATGAACGCCGTGTACCCGCACGGCCACCACGGCAACGCCATTCTGTCGCGGCACGCGATCCACGCCCACGCCAACCACGACATCTCCGACCACGCACTGGAAAGCCGCGGCCTGCTGCATGCGGTGGCGCGGCTGGGCAGCGGCGCGCGCGAGGTGCATCTGATCTGCCTGCACCTGGGCCTGATCAAGAGGAGCCGCGTGCGGCAGGCGCAGTTCCTGATCGACTTCGTACAGCGCGAGATCCCGGCGCAAGCGCCGCTGATCGTCGCCGGCGACTTCAACGACTGGCAGCGGCGGGTAGACCGGCTGCTGGGCGACGAGCTGGCGCTGGTCGACGCCGCCGCGGCCCTGGCCGCGCCACGCCCGACGCTGCTCGACCGCGTGCTGCCCTGGCGCGACGGCGCGGGCCGGGCGCGGCCGGCGCGCACTTTTCCGGCCTTTGCCCCGTGGCTGACGCTCGACCGCATCTACGTACGCGGCTTCAACGTGCTGCACACCGAGGTGCCGAAGGGGATCGCCTGGGCCCGCCGCTCGGATCACGTGCCGCTGATTGCCGAGTTGCAACTGCGTTGACGCGCGCCGACACATCCCCGGCGACGCGCCGCCTGCGGTTGGCGGCGCAGCCGGCGTTGTACGCCGGCAATCGAGTGCAACTGCTGGTCGGCGGCGACGACTACTTTCCGGCGCTGCTGGCGGCCATCGAGGCGGCCGCGCGCTCGATCTGGCTGGAGACCTACATCTTTGCCGACGACCGTATCGGCCGTCGCATGCTCGACGCGCTGGAGGCCGCGGCCAGCCGCGGTGTGCGCGTCAGCCTCGTCATCGACGGCTTCGGCGGCGGCGAACTCGCGCGGCGACTGCGGCACGAACTGCCGCCGCGCGGCGTGGCGGTGCACATCTTTCGCCCCGAGCGCTGGTGGCGGCTGGAGCGCAAGCTGCTGCGCCGGCTGCACCGCAAGATCGTGGTGGTGGACGAGGCGCTCGCCTTCGTCGGCGGCATCAACATCGTCGACGACTACACCGAGGTGCCCACCAGCGGCAGCGGCCCCCGCGCGCCGCGCTACGACTTCGCGGTGGCGCTGCGCGGGCCGATCGTCGCCGCCGTGGCGCTCGCCGCGCAGCGCTTGCAGTGGACGCTGGCGCTGGCGCAGGGCCGCAAGCCGCCGGGGCCGCCGCCCCAGGTGCGCGTGCAGCGCGCGCAGCCCGCCTTTGCCGACGGCGTACCGGTCGCGCTGCTGTTGCGCGACAACCTGCGCCACCGGCGCAGCGTCGAGACGGCCTATCTGCAAGCCATTGCCGGCGCGCGCGAGGAGGTGCTGATCGCCAACGCCTACTTCATTCCCGGCGGCCGCTTTCGCCGCGTGCTGCGCGAGGCGGCGGCGCGCGGCGTGCGCGTACGGCTGCTGCTGCAAGGCCGTGCGGAATACGCGATCCAGCATTACGGCCAGCAGGCACTGTACGGCGGCCTGCTCGCCGCCGGCATCGAGATCCACGAGTACACGGCGAGCTTCCTGCACGCCAAGGTGGCGGTGGTCGATGGCCGCTGGGCGACGGTCGGTTCGAGCAACATCGACCCGTACTCGCTGCTGCTCGCGCGCGAGGCGAACGTGGCGATCCACGATGCCGGCTTCGCTACGCAACTGCGCGCCGAGCTGGAGCGCGCGCTCGCCAGCCACAGTACCGCGCTCGACCGCGCCGCGTACGCGCACCGCCCGTGGTGGCAGCGCGCACGCGACGCGCTCGCGTACGCCGTGCTGCGCTGGGCGGCGGTGGCGCTGGCGCGCGGGCGGGACTACTGATCGTCGATCCGGCGCACTCGCCTGCGCTATCCGGCGAGCGGCGGCCAGGCACAAGAAAAAGGCCCGCGCGGCATCGGCCGGCGGGCCCTTGCGACGATCGGCGCCGAATCGGCGCGCCCGCCTACTTCAGGTGCTTGCTCACGTACTTGGTCAGCTCGAACATGTCGGCCTTGGCCTTGCCGAACAACTGCTTCAGCTTGTCGTCGGCGTTGATCATCCGCTTGTTGACGGCGTCTTGCAGCTTGTTCTTCTTGATGTACGCCCAGATCTTGCTGGTGACTTCGGTGCGCGGCATCGGCATGGCGCCGATGATGGCCACCAGCGGCCCTTGCGGGGTCAGCGGCTTCATGAACGCCGCGTTCGGCTTGCGCGCGGTTTTCTTGGCGGCTTTTTTCGGCGCGGCTTTCTTCACAACCTTCTTCGGCGCGGCCTTCTTCGCGGGCGCCTTCTTCACTACTTTCTTCGCTGCTTTCTTGGTGGCCATTGAGTCTCTCCGGGTTAAGGGGTGAATTGCACAGCGACAGCGCTTTCGACGTTTTTCAGAGGGAAAACGCTCTCGTTGCGTGGCGCGGATAGTAAGCGTTTCCGAGGCGGACGCAAGCGTTTTTCAGAGGGAAAACGCAGGATCGTTGCGCCCGAACAAGCCGATTTCAGAGGGAGAGGCGGACGGGCGCACCCGCGTTTGGGCGATGCGCCGCCGACCGGGCATCCAAGATGTAGGCGCTGCTCGGCGGCATAAACTAGATGTTGTGGCAGTCGCGGGCAACGGCAGGCGAAGCGGAGCAGCCGCACGTCGGCCGCCGGCACTGAGGCGGCGGCGGCGACTAAACTGGTCGCCATCGACGTCGAAGATCGCCCTGCCGTGACCGCCGTTCCTTTCGCCCCGTTCGACATCGCCGCGGCCGACCGCAAGACGCGCGATGCGCGCGAGTTCGTCGATGAGCTCACGCCTGAGCTCGGCAGCCAGTCGCATGCGCTGTCGATGTTCATTGGCCAGTGCACAGTGGCCGCGGCCGGCCTGGCGCTGGACAACGAGCCGGCCGCGCCGCGCTATCTGTCGCGCGGTGCGCGCGCGGCGGCGTTGCTGTGTATCGGCGCGACGCGTCCGGGCGAGTCGCCCGCCATCGCCCTCGACGACGAGCACGTGGCGCTGCTGGACGGCGCGATCGACCCGACGCTGGCCAACGCGCGCGAGTGGCTGGAGGCGATGTGGGCCGCGCTCGCCGTCGGCGATCTGGTGGCGCAGCGCTGGCTCGCCGCGGTGGACAGCGCCCGGCTCGAGCCGCCGGGCGTGACGGCGGCGCCGCAGGCACGGCCGATGGTGGATCTGCTGCGCGCGCTGGCGCTGCGCGACGGCAGCCATGGTGCCGCGCTGATTGCCGCACTCGAGGCCTTGTCGGTCGAGACTACGGCCGCCGCTGCGCTGCGCGACTACACCGAGGCGGTCGACGAGCCGGCGCTGCGCGCCTGCGCGGCGCTGCTGGGCGATGCGCCCGAGCGCTTTGCGCAGGCGCTCGAAGCGCTGCTGCGCAGCCACGCGGCGTGGCACGCCGGCGGCGGCTTCGGCAGTTCCAACCGCGCGCTGCTGTCGCTGCCGGCCTGTGCGCTGCGGCGGCTGGCCGAGGCCAAGGGCTGGCAGCCGGCCGTGACCTCCGGCTATATGCCCGAAGTGATCTGGCGCGCGGCGGCCACGGCCGAGGTGCAGACCTGCCCGTATTGCGTCTATCCGCTGCCGCCCGAAGCGGCGCGCTGCGGCCTGTGCGGCGAACGCAGCGGGCGCGATGCACCGCTCGACTTCACCGGCGCCGCCTATGCGCGCGAGCCGCTCGCCACCTGCGGCCACTGCGGCTACCCGATGCTGAAGCTCGCGGTGCGCTGCCCGCGCTGCCGCACGCGCCGGCCGCACGCTTAAGCGGCCGACGCGGCGCTACTTGGGCAACTGGGTCGACTTCATGTCGAAGTCGCCCACCTCCACCTTCAGCACCACCGAACCCGCCGGCGACTTCTCAATCGGCGCCCGTACCACCTTGTAGACGATGTTCTTGGGGTCGGTGCGCGCCACCAGCAGCGCCAGCTTGCGCATCTCGTCGGTGCCGTTTTCGGCCATGTTCTGCATGATCGACTTGAAGTAGGCACCGCTGCCCTGCTCGACCAGCAGGCCGTCGTACTTGCGCGCGCCCAGGCGGCTGGCGCCGCCCTTGGCCTCGATGACCACCACCTCGACCACGATCTTGCCGCTCTTGCCGGCAGTGCGCCGGACCCAGACCTGATCGAAGTCCCCGGCGCGCGATGGCTTGGTCGGATCCTTCGGGTACTCGCGCGCAAAGCCGGGGTACTTGTCGCGCATATAGGCCTCGGCGTGGGTTTCGCCCAGCTGGCGCGAGGCTTCGTTGACCTTGGCACCCCACTGGCCGGCTTCCTCGACGCGGCCGGCATCGTTGGCCTTGTCGCGCGCGGCACGCGCCTTGTCGCGCTCGGCCAGCAGCGCGTCGATCTTCTTCTTCTCCGCCGCGCTGAGCTTGAGGTCGCCAACGTCGATCGCTTCCTTGGCCTCGACCTTGGCGCGCACGTCGGGTACCGGGTTGTCGACGAGGGTGGGGTCCTTCATCCGCAGCGTGTCGGGATTCAGCCGCGCGCCGTTGCGGTGGCGGTCCGCCAGCTCCGCGTTGGTGAGCGAGGTGTCCGGATACGCCTCCCGATAGGCCTTGATGAACTCCTTCTGGTTCAGCGTCTTCCAGTCCTTGGGCAGCGGGTAGGCGTTGGTGGTCTTCTTGGCGGTCAGCGCCGGCTCGATGTCCAGCAACGCCGGGCGCTGGGCAAAACTGCCGGCGACCGCCAGTTCGCTTTGCAGGCCGTTGACGTGCGCGAGCTTGCCGCGCAACTGCTCCAGGTTCTGATACGCGTTGTCCACGGCCAGTACCTCGGCCTCGGTCGGCTTGGGTTTGCTGCCGAGCGCGTCGATCACCTTGCGCTGGGCATCGGCCTCGAGTTCCAGCCGCGCCTTGTGCGCGGCCAGGCGGTCCTTCTCGGACAGGCTGGACCACTCGTAGGTGCGCGCTTTTTCCAGCGCCTTGACCTGCGGTGCGAAGCGCGGATCGGCCAGTTGCTCCAGATGCGCGATCTCTTCGGCCAGCGCCCCCGGCGGCGGCTCGCCGACGAACTGCACCTTGGCGCGCTTGCCCTCGATCACGATCTTGCCGGTCTTCTTGCTCGGGCCGAGACCGCTTTCGGGCAGGATTTCGACCTCGATGTGCTCGAAGTTGCCCTTGGCGCGGCTCGACAGGCGGTCGTTGACCGCGCGCGTCAGCGCCTCGTTGCGGCTGCCGGGCAGCGGCTTGTCGGGCGGCGGCGCAAAGCCCTTAGGCAGCGCGGCCTTGGCCGGGGCCTGCTCCTTGGGCGTCGCCTTCAGCGCGGCGCCGATGTCGGCCGCGGTGGCGCCCGGCTTCACGCGCAGCTGCGGCTTGCCGCCGGGCGGCGTCACCAGCTCGGTGGCAATGCCGGGCTTGATCTCCAGATCGAGCGCGGCTAGGTCCTTGCCGATCTTGGCGCGCTCGCCGGCAGCCACGCCGGCGCCGTTCAGCGCGCGGTCGGCATTGGCCTCGCGCGCCAATGCGTTGTATTCGCCGGGCTTGATGTGGCCCTCGTCGGCGACGATCTGCCCCTTGCCGTAGTCGTAGCGCGGCGCGCCGCCCGGCTCGTGCAAGAACGCGCCTTGTTCCTTCAGCGCGCCGATCGACTTGCGACGCGCCTCCAGGTCCGGCAACAACCGGGTCTCGATCGGGCTCGGCCCGAGCGCCTTGGTGCCCATGTCCACGCCGGTGGACACCGCGTGCAGGAACAACGCCTGCGTGCCCATCTGGGTGAACACCGTGGTCATCGCGCCTTCGGTGTCCTTGCGCAGCTGGTCGATCTCGCGCAGCAGGCTGCCGCTGACGATCTCGGGATGCGCCTTGTTGTTCTGCATCAGCTGGTCGTAGCGGGCCTTCTTGGCCGCCAGCAGGTCCACGTAGTCGCGCCGCAGCTCGCTCACCTGCTGCAGGCCGGAGACGCTCATCAGCAGCAGGCTGCCGCCGACCGAGGCGCCGCGGATCACCCAGTAGCCGACCTTGCCGACCTTGACCACCTTGGGCGCCAGCGGCAGCAGGTTCAAGGCCAGATCGGCCAGCACGACCGCGCCTTTTTCGCGCCGGAAGTTGCCGGTGGCCAGGTCGTCCAGGTTGTCGCTGGCGGCCTTGGCAGTGTTGTAGACCACCAGCATCGTCACGCCGATGCTGGTGGTGAACGGGATCAGCGACAGCACCGTGCCGACCACGTTGACCGCGGTGTCCACCGTGTCGCTGAACACCACCGACTTCACATCCTTGGTCGAGGAATCGGTCACTTTCTTGAACTGCACGAACTCGCTGGTCGGCGCGTGGCTGGCGAGGCTGTACTTCTGGAACAGCACGTTGAGCGTGCCGAACGGGTAGGCGTCGGCCAGCTGTTCGAACAGGCTCTTCTGCGCCGCCTCGACCGAATCGGCCTCGGCCGCCAGGTGATAGACCTGCTTGGAGCCGCGCGCGGTGGCATCGTGCAGATAGAGCTGGAAGTGCGTGACTTGGCCGCCGCCCTCCTTGTCTTTCTTCACCTCGGACAGCGTGCAGGTGAGCGTCAGCGGCGTGTCCTCGATCCCGCGCACCCGGCTGGAGAACTGTCCGCTTACCACCAGCGGATGGACGCCTTTCTCGGTCTCGATCTTTCTGATCTGCTCGTTGATCTGCTCGAGGCGCTTGTTCAGGCCCTCGCGCAGCGACTCGGCGTTGTCCGGATGCTTGGCGATCTCGTCTTCGACCTGGGTCTTGATCGCGTCGCGCTGCTTGCGCAGGTCGGCAGCCAGCGTCTCCGGCGTCAGCGCCTGCGGCGTGCCGGCGAACGTGCCGTAGCGCTTCCAGCCTTGCCGGTAGTCGAAGGCCTGGCCCTGGTCGTAGAACTGCACGTCCCAGCCGCGCGTCTTCTTGGGGTCGATCAGGCCGGCGTGGCTTTCGTCGAACTGGCGGTCGCTCTGCTCCTTCTCTTCCTCGACGTCGAAGTCTTCCTGGAAGTAGGCCGGCTTGAAGAAGTTGTGGTGGACGATCGCCTTGACCCGGTGCGGCCCGGGCGTGCGCACGGTGAAGTCGAACTCGCTGTCGTTGGTGACCCAGTTCTGGCCGTTGACCGGCATATGGTGGGTGTTCTCGCTGCTCACCACCTCGACCTCGGACTTGCGGTCGTCCGCCAGCCGCACCGCCTTCCACCAGGTGTAGATGTGCGGCACCCGCAGCGCATCGCGGTCTTCCTGCACCACCAGCTTCCACACCGCGCGCTCGTTGGGCGACAGCGCATCGGCCTCGTTTTTCAGCAGGCCGCGCACCGGCCGGTTCTCGATCGGGATCTTCGACGGGTCGGTCGACGGCGGGCCTTTTTCCAGCGTCACGCCGAGCTCGTCGGCATGCTCCTCGATCTCCACCACTTCGATCGCCGTTTCCAGCGTCTGCGCCAGCGTCATGCCGTTGGCGGGTTTCAGCTCGCCCTCGCCCTTGAGCTTGGCGACGATCTTGTCTTTCTGCGCCGCCTCGGCCAGCGCAATCTGCATCAGAAAGCGTGCTTCCTCGGACGACAGCCGCGGGTTGACCTTGCTCTCTTCCTCCGGCGTGAGCTTGGGCGCCTCGCCGACGATCTCCTTCATCAGCGCCAGCAGCTTTTCGCGCTGGGCGGGGTCGCTGAACTCGGCCGGCCAGAAGCGCTCCTTGCCGTCGGAGTCCTTGGTCTTGACCGGCGGGCGGCCGGCCGCGGCGGCCTTGGCCTGCAACTCGGCCTGCACCTTGTCGGCCGCCTCTTCGAGATTGGCGGCCGGCACGTCGGTACCGGTGCCCGTGCCACCGCTACCGCTGCCGTCGCCGCTGCCTGTGCCGGTGCCGGCGCCGTCCCCGGTGCCGCTGCCCTCGTCCTTGCCGCCGGCGCCGCTCTGTGTGGCGCCGAGCGCGCCCACGTCGACCTTGGTCTTCTCCTTGATCCACTCGCGGATCACGTTGTGGAACTCGGGCTTGATGTCGATCCGGATCGGCCCGCCCTTGGCTTTGGCGAGCACATCCTGCACGTTTCCTTCCAAGCCCCAGCTCTGGAAGCGGCCGAGGCAGTCGATCACATCCTGCTCGGTCGCCGGATACAGCATGCGCAGGTGATGGCGATACACCTGGAAGCCGACGTTCTTGCCTTGGTCCAGCCAGGCCTTGATCTGCGCCGACGAGAAGCTGTAGCTCGACGGCACACCCGCCTTGGTGCCCGGCGCCTCGTATAGCGGCGCCTGCGGGTTGAAGCGCGTCACCGCCGGCCGCCCGCCGGTCAGCGCGACCGAAGCGGCCTGGCGCGCCTGCAGCTCGGCTGCCGGCACGTCGGCGGCCGGCGGTGCAGCCACGGTGCCGCCGCGCGCCTGCGCGACGTGCGCCAGTTCGTGCGCCAGCGTGCGCTGGCCGGCTACCGTGTGCGGCGCGAAAGCGCCGCGCGCGAAGCCGATCTCGCGGCCGTCGGTATAGGCCCGGGCGCCGGCAGCGGCGGCGCGCTGCGCAGCAACGGCATCGGTGCGCAGCCGGTAGTCGGCCGGGCCGAGGCCGAACTGCGCGGCCAGCCGCGTCACCGGCGCCGGCGCAGCGCGCGTCGCGCGGTCGGCGCGTGCGTTGGGCGCAGCGTCGCGCGGCCGATGCCGGCGCTCGTTGAACATGACTACGCCAGCGGTGCCTGATCGATTGCAGCCAGCACGGCTGCGTCGTGCGCGCGCGACTGTAAGCGCAACGATTCGAGTGCCCGCCAGCTCACCAGATGCAACTGCGGCACATGCGCCGGCTCGATGTCGACTGCCTCCACCGACTCCAGCCGATAGTCGTCCGGTGGCGTGGGAACGAAGGTCAGGATCGCGTACTCCGGCAGGCCGCAGGACGGACAGCTCCAGACTTCGAGCGCGCGCAGCCGGTCGTCCGCGGCCGGTGCCCGCAGGCGCTTGAACGCGTCATCGAAGTCCTCCGGATCAAGCGCCAGCGTCTGCCCCGGCGCCAGCCGGATGTCGCGCACCTCCGGATTCAGGCGGTACGAATACAGCCGTGTGTCCGCGGCGCGTGTCACATGCTGACCGCACGAGCAGCGCAAGTCGGCGTCATACCAGACCGAATGGGTCATCGCATCGCTCCGCATTGAGGGTACTCATCGGTACAGGACCACCATCGAATGACCTTGGATGTTCACCGTGAAGCGGCCGCTGCCGTACACGGGATCGGCCAGCAACTGAAGCCAATCTCTCAGCCCGCCGTGTCCGGTACGCGGCGTAAACGGCCTCGGTTGTCCAAAATGGCATGCCAGGGCCAGCACGATGTCCTCGTCGGCGGAAACCAGTCGCGGTACTACCCCGGCGGGATGATCGGCCAGCAGTGCGTCGGCGACCACGGTGCGGTCTTTCGCGCCTTTGCGGGCACCGACATTTGCCGCCTGCAGGTCGGTGAGCACGGCATCGTAGTCGGGGTGTGTGTTGGGGGTCCCGATGTCGCCGAGCGCATCGAGTACCGGTGAGCGCCCGAGCCGGGGTTCGCCGGCCACCGCTTCCGCCGCGACCGTCCGCGGCGCACGCAGATCGGCGCCCGGTCCGACGATGTACTCGAGCGTCGGCCGTGCGCCGCCGGCGGGGTCGGCATAGGCGCCGAGGCCCTGCTCCCGTCGCAGTGCGTTGATCACGGGGCGCAGGTTTTCTTCGAGTCCGGCAAAGGGGGTTCCACGCATCAGGTTTTCAAGCGCGATCAGCGCGTTGCTATCGATCAGCAGCGTGGCCGCGGTCACGGGCGGTGCGGCCGCCAGCCGGCCGACGCCGGCCTCGAGATTGCCGGCCAGTTCCGCGACACCGGCGAGCCGCCGGGGCGCCACGCCGGCCCAGTCCAGATAATCGACCACGGAACGGTCGCGCCAGTGGCGACGCAGCGTGCGCAGATGCGAGCCGCGCAGCGGCCCGGCGGTGCCCTGGGCCAGCGCCTGGTTGACGCGCGCCGGCGTCAGTGCGGCGAGCAGCGTCTGCGCTTCGGCCGCCGGGATGTCCATGATCGCCGCGCGGGCGGCGGCGGTCAGGTCGTTCAACAGCGTGCGCGCCGGCACGGCCGGCAGCCGCAGGCCCCAGGCGGCCGCCTCCGGGGTGATGTCGGCATTGGCGACGACCTCGCGCAGCGCGGCCAGCTCGTCCGGCGCGGCCGTGTGCGCGCCGCGCAGCAGCGGGCCGACCTGATCGGCCGCCATCGCGTCCAGCACGGCGTCCAGCCGCGCCGGGGCGCCGCCATTTTCGAGCAGCCGCTGCATGCCGCCCAACAGCTCGTCGTTCAGCGCATTGCCGGTTTCGGCGGCGCGCAGCAGCGCGCGCGGCGTGACGCCGGTGCCGCGGGTGCGCAGCGCATCGAGCACGCTGTCGGCGGCGGTGTGGCCGAGGGCATTGGCACGCAACGCGAACGCTTCGAGGTCCGGCACCGAATGCGCGAAGTGGCTGCCCAGCAGGCCGTGCAGTTCGGCGCCCGAGCGGCGCGCCGCCAGCGCCAGCGTCTGCTCCGCGTCCAGCAGCGCACGCAACTGGCTGCGGCTGGCCAGATCGCGGGTGGCCGCGTCGTCCAGACTAGAGAAGAAGCGCAGCCAGGGATCGATGCGCTCCGGGGTGCGGCGCGCCTGCTGCAGCAGCGTGGCGAGCGCATCGTCGCCGAGAGTGGCGCTGCCCAGCCGCAGCAGCCGCTCGAAGCCGTCGAGCCCTTCGCGGCTGATACGGGCGGCGGCCAGATCGATCACCTCGCGGTGCAGGGTGCCGCGCGCGCCGGCCAGCCAGGCCGCACCGGCCGCCTCGACCCGCTCGCGGAACACCGTGTAGATGCCGCGCGCCTGCGCCTGCCCCATGATCGTGCTCAGATACTCGCGCATCGCCGACAAGCTGGTGCCGACGTGCGCCATCCACTGCGAGGGTGTCAGCCGCGGCGTGGTGCCGTTTAGCGTCATCACCACCTCGTCCACCCGCGACAGCACGGTGGCATCGGCGTTGCGGAACAGCGGCGCCAGCAGCGCGCTGCCGCCGATCTCGAACACCGCGCCCAGCACCATGCCCATGCCGGCCGCGCGCAGATAGGTGCCGAACGAACTCAAGCCGCCGCCGGTACCGGCAATGCGGATCATGTCCTGCATCAGCAGCGAGGCCGGCCCGAGCGTGCCGCCGGTCAGCGCGCCGACCGTGCCGTGGCGCAGCAGCCAGGCCGCGACCACGCGGCGGAAAGCCACCTGCTCCAGCGTGGCCGGAATCACCATCCGGCTGACCGCCGCGCCGGCCGGGGCAAAGAGGCGAAAGCCCACCGCGCCCAGATAGCCTTCGATACCGGCGACCAGCAGGCCGGATAGGGTCCAGCGCTCGTGCGTCAGCATGTAGATCGCCAGCGAAATGCCGATCGACAGGCCGACCGGCAAGGCGCCGCCGCCGGCCGAGACCAGCGCGGCGATGACGCCCACCTCCCAGGCGACGACGATCACCGCGCCGACCGTGACCACGATGGCCGCGGTCTGCATCACGTCGGCCATCTGCGAGTACGGGAACCAGAACGCGTCGTACTCGAAGTCGCTCTCGCTGCGCCAGGCGCGGCTGCCGGCCACGGCCTGCCAGGCGTTATCGCCGCCGGTGGCGCCGAGCACGCGCTGCACCCGCTCGTACTCGACCTCGTAGCGCGGCACGCCGTCGCCGCGGTCGGCGGCGGCGCGCACGCCGCTCACGCGCAGGCTCTCCTGCCATTCGACGTCCTCGAGGTCGCGGTCGGTGTCCAGCCCGGCCGCGGCCCAGGCGTCGGCCAGCAGTTGCCGGCCGACCTCGTCCTGCGTACGCGCCGCCTCGGTGCCTTCCAGCAGCCGCGCCATGTACGCACGCGCCTGGGCCTCCAGCGCCTGCTGCAGCCGTACTTGCGCGTCCGGCTTCAGCTGCTCGCGGTCTTCGTCGCGCAGGTAGGCGCTGTTGATGTCGCCCAGCACCCGGCCCACGGCCACGCGCTGGCTCCCTTCCAGCAGCACCGCGCCGCGGCTCGCGTCGCCGTCGGCGGCCACCGCGTAGCCGTGCTCGCGCACGTCGCCATGGCGGCGGATCAGCTCGGCCTGCGCATGCCGCACCCGCGCATGCCCGGCGTAGCGGCCGCCGCGCGCGGCGTTGACCAGCAGGGCGAGCGCGCGCTCGCCGTCGATCGCCTCGATGCGCGTGAACAGCCGCTCGAACAAATTGCCCGATCGCGCCGCCAGATCGTCCAGCACCAGGTCGAAGAACACCCGCTCGCGCACCGCCCGTTCCAGCTCGGTGCGCAGGCGGTCGTCCACCAGCAGATGGTGAGTGTCTGCGTCGACGACCAAGCCGGCCAACTCGTCGGCGCGCTGGCGCGCGCCTTCGCGGGTGTTGGCCTCGATGCGCTCGCGCTCGGCCTGCTCGCGCGCAGCGCGCGCGGCCAGCACCGCGCTCGCCACCGCGTCGCGCCGCGCCGCCTCCACCGGCGGCAGATACAGCCCAACCAGCACCGCGGCGGTTTCCGGCGCCCCCAGCGCCGGGCCCTGGGTCTGGCCGACCAGCAGCTGCAGGCTTTCATTGAACGCCTCGGCCTCGTCGGCCGACAGGTGCGTCAGCGCGGTGTCGACCGAGGCGCGCAACCCGAGGTCGCGCAGCATCACGCCGAAGCGGTCCGTTGAGGTCGCGGCAAAGGTGAACACGGCCGCCCGCGCCGCGCCGCGCCGGTCGTGCGACAGCGCGCGGTCGAAGTCGATCCGCGTGTGCACGAAGTCGCGCTGCATGCGCACGATCTCCAGCCAGCCGCGCAACTGCTGCTCACCGCTGCCGTAGAGCTGATGCAGCATCTCCACCCGATCCTCACGCCGCAGGCCGGTCGGCACCGCGTCGCCAAAAATGGCGCGGTCGAAGGTCTCGCGGTCGCCGGCGGTTTCCATCGAGTAGAAGATGTCGTAGTAGCGCACCGCCGCATCGCCGGGCACGGTGATCGAGGTTTGCAGCAGGGTCTCGGCGGCGCGCGCCGACGCGCGTGCGGCGAGCTCGGCATCCTGCGCGGCGCCGATCGCATCCAGATCGAAGCCCAGCCCCTGGATGCCGGCGCGCGCCGGATGCGCGGCGTTGCGCGCCACCGCCAGCAGCGCCAGATAGGTGCGCGGCCCGAGGATGCCGTCGGCGCGCAGCCGGCCGCCTTCGATGCGGAGCGGCCCCGGCGCCAGCAAGAGGTTCTGAGCGCGCAGCACCCGGTTGGCATAGGCGCGCGGATGGCTGTCCGGCTCGACGTGGCGCAGCGGTGCGACATCGTTCAAGCCGAGTTGCGCCCACCACTCGTCGTTCTTGACCGGCGCGCGCAGTGGATCGATGCCGGCGTCGAAGGCGACGTCGTCGGGTACCGCGGCGGGCGCCGCATCGGCGGCGTCCGGGGTCGGCGGCACCGTCTGCCGCTGCACGGTCAGACGCGCGCCGGGCGCCAGCGCCTGCGCGGCCCCCGCCAGCGCAGCGTCGCCCCGGGGCGCCGCGCCGCCGCGGGCCTGCTGGGCCACGTGCGCGACCTCGTGCGCCAGCAGCAGCGCGCCGGCCGGCGTTTCGGGACGCGGGGCGCTGCGGCCGAGCACGATGTCCCGGCCCAGCGTGAAGGCGCGCGCGCCCAGCAACTGCGCGAGGGTCTGCGCCAGTGCGCCCGGGTGCAGGCGCACCGCGCGCAGGTCGAAGCCCAGCTTCGCTTCGAATTGCCGCCGCAGCGCCGGCGGCAGCGGCTGGCCCGGTTGCCGCAGCAGGGCGGCCAGCGGCGTCAGCGGCAGCGACAGCGGCCGCAGGGCCGCCGTCGCCGGCCGCGGCGCCGGCATCCCGTCCGCGGCGAAGCGATCGGCCTCGGCTTCCAGCGGATCGGCGCGTGGCGCAGCGGCGGCGCGCAGCACGGCATTCAGCCCAGCGTTGCCGAGCCGCTGCTGCAAGGCGGCCAGATCGGCCGCCGGTGCCGCGGCGACTGCGCCGGATTGTGGCCGCGCGCCTTTAGCACTTTTGGCTGGCGCGGCGGCGGCACGCGCGCTCTGGCTCATGCGGACGGCGCCCTGCGCGCTTGGCGACGGTCGTGTGCAGGCCGGCTCAACGGCGAGAGGCGAGGCGGTCGTTCTAAGCGCGAGCGAGAGACCTGCGGTTGCGGCGGCGGAAAAAGCAGATTCCTCGCTGCGCTCGGAATGACAAGGCCATTGAGCTCGGTCGAACCCTGTGCCATTGCATCCTGCCGCGTCAGGCCGAAAGCGTTTACATCGGCTTGCGCCGCCGCACCGGCGGCCGCACCGGCGGATCGGCCGGCACGGGCGCGCGGTCTTGCAACTTCTCTGCCAGACGCTTCATCTCGCGCTCCATCTGCACCAGCCGCTCCGGCGCAAAGCGCTGGCTGAAGTCCTGATGCGCGTTCTGCATCGTGGTGAAGTCGCTGCGCAGCTTCTCGATCTGCAGCGTTTTTTGCGCGGCCTGGCTCTGCGCGGCGGCCAGCTCCGCCTTGACGCGCGCGAGCTCTTCGGTCTGCGCCTTGATCGTCTCTTCGCGCGCCGCGGCCTCGCGCGCCGATTGTTCGTGCAGCGCCTTCAACTGCGCGACCTCGGCTTCCATCTGCGTGGCCTGCTGGCGCTCGGTCTTCAGGTTCTGCACATCGGCGGCGATCGACTGCACCGCGGCGGCATCGGCCGGCGCTGCCGGCGGCCGCACGACCGCGTAGTAGCGCACCATGCCGGACTCGTCGGTGTACAGCCGCACGCGGTCCTTGGCCTTCAGCATCAGCGGAAACGCGGTGAGCGACTGCACGGTGGCGGCGTCGGCACCCGGCCGGTAGGCAACCACCTCCTCGACCTCGACGCCGTTGCGCGCGAGGTTGGTACGGGCCGTTTGCGGGTCGCGCCCGACCACGTCGTGAGTCCGCGCACCCTCGGGCCGCAGCGGTTTGAGCTCGAAGTCCTCCAGGGTGCGGCCGGCCGCGCGCAGCAGCACCTGACCGAGCAGGCGGGACTTGTCGCGGCCCTCGTTGTAGACGCCGCGAAAGTCCGATTCGCGCCAGAAGCGCAGCCCGCTCAGCACTTGCGCGGTGCGCACGTAGTCCTTGCCGGCCTTGGGCGGTGCCGCGTCCGGCACCTCCAGCTCGAGCCGGGTCGTGCCGGGCTGCAGGCTCTGCCGTGGCCGGTCGAAGGTGGTTTGCAGCAACCGCCCGTCGCGCAGCAGCTTGAAGAACACGTCCGGCTGGCGGTCGCCGCCGTAGTCGCCGAAATACTCGCTGTCGAAGGTGAGGGAGAAGCGCCCCTCGTCGTCGGTGAACGAGATGCCCAGCATGTCGTGGAAGCGGGTGTCGCGATCCCAGGCCTCCAGCCGGACGTTGCCGACCGGCCGGCGCGACCGCTGCTCGACCACCCGGCCGAGAATTTCGTAGCGTTGGACTTCAGCCATCGGCGTCTCCTAGAAAATCGTGCAGGCGAAGCGGCGGAAGGCCGCCTTGACCACCGACAGCACCGGAAAGGCCGAAAGCCAGTAGCCCCAGGTGCGGAACGACTTCACGTAGCTGCGGCGCGTGAAGTTGCAGATCTGGTGAATCGAGTTGCTGCGGATGTCGATGGTGCCGAGCACGATCTGGTCGTCGCGGCCGCAGTTCGGGCATTCGACCAGGAACTTGTCGACGAAGCAGTCCTTCAGTGCCTGCACCAGCACCGACAACAGATCGGTGAAGGCGACGATCGCCTGCGACCGGTAGTCGGCCAGCAGCAGCGGAGGCTCGTCGAACCAGGCGTGCCGCGGCAGGGCGAAGACGGTCGCCAGATCGACCACCGACAGCGTGTTCGACAGCGCATTGCGCACCACCATCGTCTGGCGGTCGGCGGTGATCCGCAGCGCGGTTGGCGAGATCTGCACCGGGATGCGCAGGTCGGCGCGCAGCACCAGGCCGTTCAGGTCGAACAGGCGCACCCGGTAGCTGTCGGCCGCACTGATGGCCAGATGGCCGCGCTCGCGCTCGTACGCCAGGCGGTAGTACGTGTCCTCGCCCAGGTCTGCCACGCCCTGCATCGCGCCGGTGCCGGGGTTGAACCACACCAGGCTGCGCGGATGTGCCGGCTGCGTGGCGTGCCGGCCGGTCACGAACAGCCGCCCGTCGGCCAGCGCGATGCCGTTGCGCTCGTCGATCCCGTCGACCAGGGCAAACACCGGCGCGGCAAAACCCATCAGGTCGATCGAGCGCACCCGGTCGTAGAGGTCGTTGTTGAAGTTGAGCACCAGCTGCTCGGCCGCATAGGCGGTATCGCCGGCCTCGTTGATCGTGAACATGCCGGTCGCGGCGAAGTTCACGTTCGGCGCCGGCACCAGCGGGATCGCCGCCGGGTTCAGCCGGTACAGGCCGTTCTTGGCGGCGATGTTCGAGCGGCCGATGGCGAACAGCAGGTTCGGATGCTTCGGATGCGTCTCCAGCGTGACGAACTGGATGTCGCAGACCACGGTGGTGGTGCCGGCCCAGGTATGGGTCTGGTCGGCGGCGATGGTCGCGTTGGCGAACACCGAATCCACGCCGTTGACCATCGTGCCGACCACCGTCATTTCGCTACCGGTCTCGTTGAAGGCCAGGTCGCGCAGGTCGAGGCCGGCAGTCACCGGGAAGTCCAGCACCTGCACGAGCTCGCGCTTTTCCAGATCGAACACCTGGATCTGGGTGCCGCTGCCGTACACGTAGGCGAACCGCTGGTTCGGATGCAGCTTCATGCGGATCTGCACGTTGGGGAAGTCCCACAGGCCAAAGGCGGTGTCGATGCCGGGTGAGCCATTGGGCAGCGCCGCCCCCAGCAGATAGGGCGGAAACTCGCGCTTGCCCTCGAACATTGCGCAATAGGTCTTGTCGCGGTCGGCGAGCCATTGGCGGCAGTCTTCGTAGAGCTTTTCCAGCAGCTCGTGCTCGGTGAGCGACAGGAACACGTAGCGCCCGTTCGCACTGTTGACGAGCTGCCACAGCAGGTTGATCAGCGCGATCACCCGCCGGTGGGTGACCGGCAGCGGCAGCGTGGTGGACGGAAACGGCGAGAACTGGCTCTTGAAAAAAGTGCCGGCCGAGAACACGCACTCGTTCAAAAAATCCCACAGCAGCGTGCCTTCGCGGATCTCTTCCCACAGGTCGGCGGGCTTGTTGTACGGCTCGACCTCCACCACCGCGTCGCCGGTGGCGCTGCGGCGCATGGTGACCAGCACCTCGCCGTCGCCGGCCGTCAGCAGGCCGGCGGCGTTGGCCATCTGCACGAAGTCCAGCGTCTTCGGCGCGGCCACGTGCACGGTGTAGCCCTCGCAGTCGAGCGCATAGCCGGGCGACAGGATCGCGTTGCGCCGGGCCACCGTGGTGGAGAACGACTCGCAGCGCAGCTTCAGCCCGCAGACGATGCCGTAGCCGTGCAGCAGCTTCTGGTGCAGCCGCAGGTCGGCCGACAAGTCGGCCCGGCAGATGGCGTCGATCGCCTGCTGCACGGTCTGGATCTGGTCCCAGTCGGGGATGCGGGCGCAGGCGCCGGGGTCGTAGGCGATGCGGCTCGCGTCCAGTTGCGGCAGCGGCGCGAAGCGGGGGCGCAGATCGTCGACGATCACCTGCTCGGCCCCGGCCGGCGCGCGGCTGCGGCGGATCGTCGCCAGCAGGTAGTAGCCGTGCCGGGTGCCGCGCGGCGGCGCATCCAGCAGCGTCTCCACGCTGCGGGTCACCGTGCGGGTGGTGAAGAGCCAATAGTCGCCGGCCAGCAGGCCGCTGCCGGTAAGTTCGATCGTCACCCCGTCGGCCAGCACGCGGTCGCCGGTGGCGGCGGCGAACTCGCCGTCCCACTGGGTGATCTTGGCGTGATAGGCCATGCGCAGCGGCTGCGGCAGCGGCGCGTGGCGGGTCGGGTCGGCGGCGCCGGCGTCGGCCCAGGAGATCGTGCGGGTTTGCAGGTTGACGGTGACCACGCGCCGCAGTGCGCCGCGGGTGCGGCTGCGCGGATCGGCGTTCGGCGCGTAGGGGCCGGTGCCGAGTTCCACGAGGTCGTCGGACAACTCGATCAGATCGCCGGGGGCGAAGAGCTCCGGCTTCTCCACCACCGCCGCCGATGCGCCCGCGGCCGCATCGGCGATCAAGGCGCTGGCCACTGCACCGTTGTCGCGCGACCACTTGATCCACGCCGGGCTGCCGCCGCCGAGGTTGCCGCTGGCATGCACCTCGACGCGGAACAGCCGGTTGTCTTCGCCGACGTAGGGGCCGAGGATCGACGGCTCGCAGGGATCGGCGCAGGGGTCGAGCGCGGCGGCCGGGGTGTCCTTGGTGGTGAGCTTGCCGCCGCCAAAGCGCGGCAGTTGCGCGAACTGCGCAGCCGGCGGCGCCGGCTCGGTGCCGAGCGCGACCGGCGCGCCGTTGAGGATGCGCACCTGCGCCACGAGCTGCGTGCGGGTGCAGGTGTCCGCACCTTCGAGTGCCGACTCGCGCATGCCCGGCTGCTCGACGTAAGTCAGTGCCCGCTCGAAGAGCTCGAGGTAAGCCCAGTCGATCCGCGTCTGCCCGGCCGCAACGGGGGCCAGCACCGACGGGTCGGCAGCCGGCAGGTCAGGCTGGGTGAGATAGGTTTCGTGGTGCGCCTTGACCGCCGCGGCGCCGTGGCCGTAGAAACGGCCGGCGCCTTCGGCCGTGCCGTCGCCGCCCATGATGACGAGGTCGCGGCCCAGGTCGGCTTCCAGCCGCAGCGGGCCGAACCAGTACGTGGCGGCGGCGTTCAGTCCGTTGGCGCGCAGCGCGGCGATCTGCGTGGTGTCCAGCCCCGGCAGCGCCTGCGGCAGATTGAAGCTCACCAGCGTCCAGCCGCCGCTGAGCGCGGTGGTGGTGGCACCGGCCAGGCCATGCCAGACATTGGGCGCGACGGCATCGGCCAGTTGCACCGTCAGCGGCGCGGCGGCCGGCTGGCTGCGTACCAGCAGCGTCAGCCGACGGCTGTGCGTCAACCGGCACGGCGCGGGCAGGTTGAAGGTCAGGCTGGTGGCGCCGGTCGCCTTCAGGCTCAGGCTGCCGTCGATCCGCTGATCGTCGTCCAGCGTCAGCACCGCGGCGGCGGGGGCGGCGGCCACGAGCTGGGCGTCGGTCGGTGCGACGAAGAGCGGGCGGATCGCGGCGTCGACCTTGATCGCGTCGAACGCGTAGCGGGTACCGGCGTCCAGGCTTTGCAGGCTGGCGCTGGCGATGCGATCCCATTGCAGGGCCGAGGCCGCGACCGGCACCGCGCGGAAGATGCGCCAGCCGTCCTCGGCGGCGATCTCGCTCATCGTCAACACGTCGGTGGTGGTGCCGTCGTTCAACGCCAACACCAGCGCATTCGCGGCAAAGGTGCCCTTGGCGGCGATGGTGAAGGCGCGTGCATCGCGCAGATCGACCGGGCCCGGCAGGGTTTTGGTGAGGCTCGTCGCGCCGTCGACCACCAGACTGCCGTCGCCGGTGCGGCGGTCGAAGTAGTCGATGAAGAGCGCCGCGGTGGCCGGCTGTACGGACCAGCCGGCCTTGCGGTCCATCGCATCGGCCAGCAGCCGCGTGTCGACGCGGAAACCGTGATTCGGGCTGCCGGTGTGCACTGCGTCGCCGGCCAGCCGCTGCAACAGGCGCAACAGCAACTCGTTCTGCTCGTTGAGGTCCGATTCCAGCGGGTAGCGGCCCATCTGGTGGAACACGCCGACGTAGCGGTTCAGCTCGTCGAACGACAGCTTGGCGATATCGGTTCTCATCGGATCCCTCTGAAACGTAAACGCGGCAGCACCGGCACCTGATGCGCGGTCAAGCCGGCGGGCGTGAATTCATCGAGCCGCAACTGCACCTTGCCGGCGCGCATGCCGTAGCCGGCCGCGTAGCCCACGCCGATCTCGCCGCCGTCCTCGCCGCCCTGGGTCAGGGCGGAATCGGCGCGCGGCATCAACAGCAGATAGCCGGGCTCGTGCGCGGCCAAAGTGCGGAAGAGCGGGGTCGCCTGTGTGCAGCGGAACTGCTGCGGCACCGAGAAGCCGCGCGGCAGCCGCGCGTAGCGGGCGCGGCTGCCGGCCATGTCGGCCAGCGTCACCGCGCCGTAGACCAGCGCATTGGAAAAGTCGGCGCGCTGGGCTTGTACGTCGCCGATCACGGTGGATTTTTCCAGCCACAACGTGGCCGCCGGTGCGGCGAGCGCGGCATTGCCGGTCGGCGCTTCGACGGTGGCGGCCGGGTGCTGGAGCGCGCTGTCCACCAACCGCAGCACGGCACCGGCCGCGGCGACGTTGAGCGCGCCGCAGATCGTGCGCAGCAGATGCAGCTCGCGCGCGGCACTGACGTTCACGGCCACGCTCGCCGGCCACAAGGTGCAGTTGGAAAATTCGATGCGCTCGGCGGCGAGGTTCAGCGCCCCGCCGGCGCAGGCCAGCCCCTCGAACTTCAGGCTGGCAATGGCCGAGGTCGTCACTTGCAGCAGTTGCGCGGCAGGGCCGGGCTTGACCAGCGTGGGCGTGGCGAGCGCGGCCGCGCGCAGCACGAGACCCGCCGGGAAGCTGCGGTTGACGAGACTCAGCGCCTCCTCATAAGTGGCGCTGTCGGCGATCTCGATCACCACCGGCACCGCGGCGTTGTCCGGCGCGGCGGCGAGCGCGGCTTGCACGCTGCTGTGATCTGCATCCTGCTCACGCGCGACCCGCAGCAGGATCGGCAGCGTGTCCGCCTCCGCCAGCGCTATCGCGGCATCGCGGGCGCCGGCCTGCGCGCCCAGCCCGCGCGCGGCGGCCGAGGGCGCGGCGGCGCGGAAGTCCACGC
>JBKCXU010000086.1:0-28979 GCA_046316025.1 Betaproteobacteria bacterium
CACCAGCGCCGTGTGCGCCGCGGCGCTGCCGCGGTCGGTGCGCGTGCCCGCCGCCGGCGGGCGCTGCGTGCCGGAAAACACGTTCACGCTGCCTGCGCGGAATTCGCCCAGCATCACCGCCAGCGCCGGCTCGTCCATGAACTCGGTGGCGCCCGCGGCGATGCCGATGCCGGCAGCGCCGACCCAGTTGGCCACCCCGGTGCGCAGCTTCAGTTGCGTGAGGATGCGCTCGGCCTGCGGCGCCAACGCATCGGTCAGGTAGAGAAAGCCGAGAGTCGGGTTGCGCACGTAGCGCGTGTCGCCGGCAAACGCGGCCAGCCCGAGCAGGCACTCCTCGACCGCGACCGTGCCGTCGGCGTGCGAGCCGTGCGCGCTGCGGAACTTCACCGGCGGCTCACGTGCCCTTGGCCGCGCGCTTGCGGCTGGCCTTGGCGGGCTTCTTGGGCCTGGCCTCCGCTTCGCCGGCCGTGGCGGCCGCCGCGGCCACCTTGCTGAACTGGTCTTGCAGGGTGTTCCACCAGGCCATCGGGTTTAGCGGCGCTGCGGTCACGGTCGGCGGGTGCGGTTTTTTACGGGGGGTCTTGCGGCGCGCCTTGTGCGGCGCCGGCGGCGGCGCGGCGTAGGGGTCGATCGGCGGCATCGACGGGATCGCCGGCGCCCCGCCGCCCAAGCTGCCGCGCACGGGACTCAACAGCGCGCCGCCCATCGACTTGACGGTGGCGATGGTGTTGCGCTGGACCTCCAGCGTCTGGATCGTCGTGCGCAACATCTGCATGTTGAGGTTGAGCCACTGCTCGACCGCGCGCAGATCGGCGATGCGCTTGTCGAGCTCGGCCACGTCCATCGTCGGCGTGATCATCGACGGCAGCGCCGAGGGCAGCCCGGCGACGAACTGCGCCGCCTGCGTGGCCCCCGGCACCGTCGGCAGCCCGGCCATGCCCCAGACCTTCTTCATCAGCTCGAGGCTGTCGCCGACGGTGCCGGCAAACGGGATCGACGAACGCGGACTCTTGGTGACCATGAAGCTCTCCGGATACGCTGGCCGCAGTATGGGCGCCGCGGCGCTAGCCGCGCAAGGGTGCGACCTTCTGCTCGATCGGGCCAAAGATCGACTGCCCATCCGCGCCCAGCATTTCGATCCGCACGGTGTCGCCGTACTTCAGGTACGGCGTGGACGGTTGGCCCTCGGCAATCGTTTCCAGCGCGCGCTTCTCGGCGATGCAGGAGTAGCCCGCCGCCGGGTTCTTGTTGCTCACCGTGCCGCTGCCGACGATGCTGCCGGCCCGCAGGTTGCGCGTCTTGCAGATGTGCGCGATCAGTTGCGGGAAGTCGAACACCATATCCTCGCCCGCCTGTGCCTGCCCGACCAGCTTGCCGTTCCAGTGCACCAGCAGCGGCAGCGAGACCTTCTTGCCGTCCCAGGCCGCGCCCAGTTCGTCGGGTGTGACCGCCACCGGCGAGAACGCCGTAGCCGGCTTGCTCTGAAAGAAGCCGAAGCCCTTGGCGAGTTCGGCCGGGATCAGGTTGCGCAGGCTCACGTCGTTGACGAGCATCAGCAGTCGGATGTGTTCGCCGGCGTCCCTGGGCTTGGTGCCCATCGGCACGTCGCCGGTCACGACCGCGACCTCGCCCTCGAAGTCGATGCCAAAGTCTTCGGACGCACCGACGATGTCCTCGCACGGCCCGAGCAGATCGTCCGAGCCACCTTGGTACATCAACGGGTCGGTCCAGAACGTCTCCGGCATCTCCGCGCCGCGCGCGCGGCGCACGAGTTCCACGTGGTTGACGTAGGCCGAGCCGTCGGCCCACTGGTACGCGCGCGGCAGCGGCGCCATGCACTGCTTCGGGTCGAAGGCAAAGGCATGCCGCGCGCGGCCCTCGTTGAGCGTGATGTACAGGTCGTTCAACTGCGGCGCGATGAAGGCCCAGTCGTCCAGCACCTGTTGCATCCGGCTGGCGATGCCGCTGGCGTAGTGGGCGGTGGAGAGGTCGCGCGAGACGACCGCGAGCAGTCCGTCGCGCGAGCCGTCGCGCAGGGTGGCGAGTTTCATGGGTTTCTTCGTTGATTGAGGCGCACTCTTGCGTGTTCTTGCAGGCAGACGAACGTCAAAGCTCAGGCGTTACCGCCAGCACTCCAGCGTGCGACTGCCGGCGCGGCGGGTTGATCCTGGTGCGATAAGGGGCCATCCACATGAAGCGGTGGTTCAGAGAGACTTGGGCTATCCGGCATGGGGAAGCTGTTGCCGCAGCAGTCAACATCCAAGCCGGAGAGATACCCGTCCTTGTCCACAAAAAGAGTGAAGCCCACGGCTTTTCCCGACTCAATGGTGTTGAACTCAAGTTGAAAAGCCCAACCACCTCTCTCGCTTGCTGGAAGAAGAGGAGGCACGCCGCTGTCTTGCGGGACAGCAATGTCGTAGCTATTGCAGCCGCATTCACACAAGCGTGTGATTTGCCCAGCACCGAACTGTCGCAGTAGCAGTTCACTTCGCGAAAATTCAGACCTCCCAGCTACGAATTCAGTCCAAGCGCGTGCCTTCGCGAGAGAGTTGCTCATAGGGTTGGTTCAAGTAGTGTTAGCCCGCCGAACCCGCCGGCGGCGGCCCGCCATCCCACTGGCTCTTCGGCACGACCACCGGCTGCTCCGGCTGCGCAAAGAAGTGCGGCGACATGATCTGCACGCCGGCTTCGTTGAAGGCGTCCTGGATGGCGGCGTGCAGGCGCGACAGCGTGGGGATGCGCTCGATCGGGCGGTCGATGGCGAACAGCAGTTCGTACTCGACGTAGAAGTCCGACAACGCGCGCTGGAACACGCGCGGCTCGGGCGTGGTGCGCAGCCCCTCGGTGGCGGCCGCCGCCTGCTGGAGCAGCGCATGCACCTGGCGCCAGGGCGCGTCGTAGCCGATCGTCACCTTGGTCGACAGCAGCGTGCCCTGCGTGCCGGCGAGCTTGGAGTAGTTGTGGATGGGGCTGGCGATCAACACCGCGTTGGGGATCGTCACCTCCTCGTTGCGGATGTTGACGATCTTGGTGGCGAGCGCCGCGACCTCGGTCACCACGCCTTCGACCTCGCCCACGCGCACGAAGTCGCCGCGCTTCAACGCCCGCGAGTAGATGAGCACCAGCCCGCCCATCGCCTGCGTGACGATGCCGGCCGAGCCCAACGTGACCATCAGGCCGAGCAGCACCGACAGGCCCTTGAACGCATCGCTGCTCGACCCCGGCAGGTAGGGGTAGGCGATGGCGATGCCGAGCGCCCAGATGGTCAGGGTCACCAACCGGCGGGTGGCGGTGCTGGTTTCGGGATGCACGCCGGGGAGGCGCAGCCGCCCGTCGCGCACGCCGTTGAACATCACCTGCACAGCGGAGGCGACCGCATTGGTCAGCCCGAGCACGATGGCCACGGTGGCGATGCCCGGGATGCTGGCGAGCGTGCCGCGCCAGAGCCAGCCGAGCGTGTCGAAGAACCAGCCGGTCAGCGCCTGCGCCAACGGCTCGGTGGCGGCAAAACCGTCGAGCACGCGCGTGAGCCACAGATACAGCAGCAGCGCCGCCAGCCCCACTTGCACTACACGTACCGCGTAGACCAGTACGTTGCCCATGAACTCGCGCCAGTCCACGTGCGCATGGACCGCGGCCCAGGTGTCGCGCTTGCGCTTCATCCAGGCGAGCAGGCGCCCGGTGCCGACCCATCCGACCCAAAGCAGCACGCCGAGGACCGCGGTGGCGACGACGGCGCGCAGCAACCCGGAGCGCAGATTGGCGCCGGTGACCGTGTCGCGGTAGGCGGCGCGCAGTTCTTCCAGCCGTTGGCGCGCTTGCTCGGCCAGGTGTTGCAGCGTCTGGCCGCTTTCCGCGTCAACGTCCCGGGTGGTCAGCGTCATCAGGGCACGGCTGCCGAGCAGGATCTGGATGCCCTGGATGCCGTCGGTGTGCACGTCGAGCAGCCGCAGCGGCGCATCGATTTCGCTCGCCGGCACGTCGCGCAGGCGCTGCTCGATGCGCCACGCACGCTGCTCCGGCGTGGCGTCGAAGACCGCGGCGCGCAGGGTGACGATGTCGCGATTGAGCAGGCGCACGGTCGCCGGCGGTGCGGCTTCGGACGGCGCGGCTTGCGCCGCCGCGAGGATGCCGACTGCCGCGCAGAGCGCGGCGACGAGGGAGAGAAGCAGGCGGAGCATTGGACTATTCTGCACCGATGCCGACCGTCCCGCCGCCTCGCTCGTTGCGCGTGCGCACCGGCCTGCGCGCCGCGCTGGTGCTGGCGGCCGTGTTGCTGCTGCACGTGGCGCTGCTGGCGGAGGTCGAACGCGGCATGGAGTTCGACCTGCCGCCGCCGCAGACCGTGGTGCAGGCGGAGCTTTTCGTGTTGCCGGCGCCCAGCGCGCTTGCCGACAAGCCGACTGCGCCGCCGGCACGGCCGACGCGGGCAATCACGCCGGCCGCGCCCGAGGCCGCGGAGCCCGCCGCGGCCGAACCCGCACCGGCGCCCGCGCCCGAGGCGCCACCCGCCGCGGCAGCGCCTGCCGAAGCCCCTGCGAGCGATGCGCCGCCGCCCGCCGCCTCTGCTGCGCCGCCGTCGGCCGACGGACCGGAAGGCCCGACCGCCCGGCTGGAAGCGCTCGGCGCCGTGGCGGTGGACTTTCCCAGATTCGGTCGCATCGTCAGCGACACCGTAGCCAAGCGCGGCTTGCTCAGTATCGACGGCAGCACGACCATCGAGTGGAGAGTGACCGACGACCGGTACCGTTCCACGGCAGAGGTGGCCGACCGCGGCGGCACGGTGTTCCTGCGGCAGACCTCGGAGGGCGAAGTGCGTCCCGCCTCCGGCATCGCGCCGGTGCGCTACACGGAAAAGACGCTCACCCGCGCCGAGGTGGCGGCCAACTTCCAGTGGGACGCCGGCAAGGTCACCTTCAGTTCGACCGCGGCTGAGTTTCCGCTGGTCGAGGGCATCCAGGATCGGCTGAGCTTCCTCGCCCAACTGGCATTGTTGGCCGAGGCGTTTCCGAGCGCCTTTGCGCCGGGCGCGGCCATTGCGATGAAGGTCGCCGGCCCGCGCGACGTGCGCGTCTACGACCTGCGCGTGCTCGGCTGGGAGACGCTGAAGACGCCGGGCGGCAGCTTCGAGGCGCTCAAGCTCGATCGGGTGATCCCACCCGGCGAACGCGAGGTGCGGGTGCAGTTGTGGCTTGCCCCGGCGCTGCGCTGGCTGCCGGTGCGCTCGTTGACGGTGCTGCCCAATGGCGACACCATCTTTACCGAGTATCGCGAGTCGCAGTTCGACACGTCCCCGGCGCCGGTGCGACCGAAGGATGCTGCGCCGCGGGATTGAGTGCGCTGCGGGCGAGGTCTACTATCGCCGCACGCGGTAACGGTGCCCGTAATAGTTTGCCGTCCGCGATCGCCGACACGCCGGAGCCTACCGGCGGACTGGATCGACACACCACCTTTAGGGGAACACGCATGAACGCACCGATGACCCGGAGGCAGTTCTTCCGGATAAGCGCGGCGGGCATCGGCGCCTCTTCGGCCGTCGGCCTGGGGGTTGCCCCCGGCACGGCGCTGGCCGAAGTACGCGCCTTCAAGCTTGCCCGCACGACCGAAACCCGCAGCACCTGCCCGTATTGCTCGGTGAGCTGCGGCGTGATCATGTACACGCTCGGCGACCGCGCCAAGAACGTCAAGAGCCGCGTGATCCACATCGAGGGCGACCCCGACCACCCGGTCAACCGCGGCACGCTGTGCCCGAAGGGCGCCGGGCTGATGGACATCGTGCACAGCCCCAACCGCCTCATGCAGCCGGAGGTGCGCGAGCCGGGCACCAAGGAGTGGAAGCCCATCTCCTGGGACGATGCGCTGACGCGTATCGCCAAGCACATGAAGGCCGACCGCGACGCCAACTTGGTCGAGCAGAACGACAAGGGCGTCACCGTCAACCGCTGGAACACGACCGGACTGCTGGTCTCCAGCGCCACCTCCAACGAGTCGGGCTACCTCTTGGTGAAGGCGGCCCGTGCGATGGGGATGGTGGCACTCGATACCCAGGCGCGCATCTGACACGCCCCGACGGTGGCCAGTCTGGCCCCGACGTTTGGGCGCGGTGCGATGACCAACCATTGGGTGGACATCAAGAACGCCGATCTGGTTCTGGTGATGGGGGGCAACGCCGCCGAGGCGCACCCCTGCGGCTTCAAGTGGGTCACGGAGGCAATGGAATACCGCAAGGCGAAGCTCGTCGTGGTGGACCCGCGCTTCACGCGCTCGGCCGCCGTCGCGGACTACTACGCGCCGATCCGGGTGGGCACCGACATCGCTTTCCTGGGCGGGGTGATCCACTACCTGCTCACCAACAACAAGATCCATGCGGACTACGTGCGCGCGTACACCAACGCGCCATTCGTGATCCGCGAGGACTTCAACTTCGAAGACGGTCTGTTCTCCGGCTACAACGCCGAGAAGCGCAGCTACGACCGCACCACCTGGGCCTATGAACTGGACAAGGACGGCTACGCGGTGGTCGACGAGACGCTCGAGCATCCGCGCTGCGTCTACCAGCTGATGAAGAAGCACTTCTCGCGCTACACGCCCGAGATGGTGGAGACGATCTGCGGCACGCCGAAGGATCAGTTCCTCAAGGTGGCCGAGACGATCGGCACCACCTGCACGTCCGACCGCGTGATGACGATCCTGTACGCGCTCGGCTGGACGCAGCACTCGCACGGCTCGCAGAACATCCGCACGATGGCGATGATCCAGCTCCTGCTCGGCAACATCGGTCGCGCCGGCGGTGGCGTCAACGCGCTGCGCGGGCACGCCAACGTGCAGGGCATCACCGACCAGTGCGCCTACAGCGAGGTCTTGCCGGGCTACCTGTCGGCACCGACCGATGCCGACACCACCCGCGCCGAGTACATCGAGCGCCGCACGCCCAAGCCGCTGCGGCCAAACCAGATGAACTTTGCGCAGAACTTCGCCAAGTGGCACACCAGCCAGCAAAAGGCGTTCTGGGGCGCAGCCGCGACCAAGGACAACGACTTCGCCTACGACTGGCTGCCCAAGCGCGACGCGGCCTACGACGTGCTGGCGATTTTCGAGCGGCTGTACCAGGGCAAGGTCAACGGCTTTGTGATCCAGGGCTTCAACCCGCTGGCGGCGCTGCCGAACAAGAAGAAGGTTTCGACGGCGATGAGCAAGCTCAAGTACCTGGTGGTAATCGACCCGCTGCGTACCGAGACCTCGGAGTTCTGGAAAAACGTCGGCGACAAAAACCCGGTCGAGCCGGAAAAGATCGCCACCGAGGTGTTCCGCCTGCCGGCGTCGAGCTTTGCCGAAGACGCCGGCACCTTCACGAGTTCGGGCCGGGTGATCCAGTGGCACTGGGCGGCGACCGAGCCGCCGGGCCAGGCCAAGACCGACCGCGAGATCGTTGCCTCGCTCTTCGTCAAGCTGCGCGAGATGTACGCCAAGGACGGCGGCAAGCTGCCCGAGCCGATTTTGAAGCTCAACTGGGCGTATGCGACCTCGACCAACCCGTCGCCCGAAGAGATCCTGCGCGAAATCTCCGGCCGCGCGTTGACCGACGTGATGGACCCGAAGGACAAGACCCGCGTGCTGGTGCCCGCCGGCCAGCAACTGGCGGGCTTTGGCCAGTTGCAGGACGACGGCTCCACCGCCTGCGGCAACTGGATCTATTCGGGCGTGTGGTCGCAGGCCGGAAACCTGTCGCAACGGCGCGATACCGCCGACCCCGGCGGCATGGGCAACAACCTCACCTGGGGCTATGCCTGGCCGGCCAACCGGCGCGTGCTCTACAACGTCGCCAACACCGACCCCAAGACCGGCCAGCCGTGGGACGGCAAGCGCTACGGCATCCGCTGGAACGGCACCGCCTGGGCGGGCATCGACATCCCGGACATCCGCCCGGATCTCGGGCCGGATTCCGGCGCCGGTCCGTTCATCATGACGGCCGAAGGCGTGGCACGGTTGTTCTCGCTCGGCGGCATGGCCGAAGGGCCGTTCCCCGAGCACTATGAGCCGTTCGAAACGCCGATCGGCACCAACCCGCTGCACCCGAAGGCCGTCGCCAACCCGGCGGCGCGCGTGTTCAAGGGCGACATGGAGTCCTTCGGCAAGGCCGACCAGTTCCCGTACGCGGCGACCACCTATCGCCTGACCGAGCACTTCCACTTCTGGACCAAGAACGCGCTCACCAGCGCGATCGTGCAGCCCTCGCCGTTTGTGGAGATCAGCGACGTGCTGGCGAAGGAAAAGGGCATCAAGAACGGCGACATGGTCAAGGTGCGCAGCAACCGCGGCGAGATCAAGGCCGCGGCGGTGGTGACGGCGCGGATGGCCACACTCACCTGCGCCGGCAAGACGGTGCACACGGTGGGCATTCCGATCCACTGGGGCTTCGTCGGCGTGACCAACGACGGCTTCCTCGCCAACACGCTGACGCCTTACGTGGCCGACGCCAACTCGCAGACGCCGGAGTTCAAGGCGTTCCTCGTCAACCTCGAGAAGGCCTAAGGAGCGCGCGATGACCATGCAATCCCTGATCGTCGACAAGCGCTCGGCCACCACCACCACCCCGCCGTCGGTGCGGGTGGCGACCGAGCCGGTGGCCAAGCTGATCGACATTTCCAAGTGCATCGGCTGCAAGGCCTGCCAGGTCGCCTGCATGCAGTGGAACGACCTGCGCGACGACGTCGGCATCCAGCACGGCATCTACGACAACCCGGTGGACCTCACCGACCAGTCGTGGACCGTGATGCGCTTTGCCGAGTACAAGAACGCCGACGGCAAGCTCGAATGGCTGATCCGCAAGGACGGCTGCATGCACTGCGAAGACCCCGGGTGCCTGAAAGCCTGTCCGTCGCCGGGCGCCATCGTCAAGTACGGCAACGGCATCGTCGACTTCAACTCGGCCAACTGCATCGGCTGCGGCTACTGCATCGCCGGCTGCCCGTTCAACATCCCGCGCATCAGCAAGAAGGACAACAAGGCCTACAAGTGCACCTTGTGTTCGGACCGCGTGGCGGTGGGGCTGGAGCCGGCCTGCGTGAAGACCTGCCCGACCGGCGCCATCCAGTTCGGCAACAAGACCGACATGGTGGCGCGCGGCCTGAAGCGCACCGCCGATCTCAAGGAGCGCGGTTTTGCCAACGCCGGCCTGTACGACCCGCCGGGGGTGGGCGGCACGCACGTCATGTACGTGCTGCAGCACGCCGACCGGCCGGAGTTGTTCTCGGGCCTGCCGAGCGATCCGAAGATCAGCCCCTGGGTCAGCCTGTGGAAAGGGGTCACCAAACCGCTGCTGTCGATCGGCCTCGGGCTGGCGGTGCTGGGCGCGTTCTTCCACTACGTAACGCGCGGACCCAAAGAAGAGCACAAAGGAGACGCAAAATGAGCCACGTGGTCAGGCAAAGCGGCGCGGTGCCGCGCTACAACGCCACCGAACGGGTCGTCCACTGGACGGTGGCGATCACCTTCATCCTGCTGGCGGCCTCGGGGCTGGCGTTGTTCCATCCCGCTTTCTGGTTCCTGACCGGGATGCTGGGCGGCGGCACCTGGACGCGCATCCTGCACCCGTTCATCGGGATCGTGATGTTCGTCGCCTTCGCCTGGATGGCGCTGCGCTACTGGAAGGACAACGTCATCCGGTCCTACGACCGCGAGTGGGGCAAGCGCCTGGGCGACGTGATCAACAACCGCGACCACGATCTGCCCGATATCGACAAGTACAACCTCGGGCAGAAGCAGCTGTTCTGGGCCATGGTGATCACGATGGTGCTGCTGCTGCTGTCCGGGATCGTGCTGTGGCGCGACACGGTGATGGCCTTTCCGGTCACCATGGTGCGCATCTCGGCAGTGGTGCATGCGGCGTCGGCCTTCGTCTTGATGGTCGGCATCGTCGTGCACATCTACTCGGCGATCTTCTGGGTCAAAGGCAGCCTGCGCGCGATGACCCGCGGCGACGTGAGCCACGGTTGGGCCAAGCATCATCACCCCCTCTGGTACCGGCGCGTTACCGGAAACACCAAATAAGCTACTGCGCGGCCCAAGGCCGCCCCTGCGGTGCTCGCCGTACATTTCGTACGGGTGCGCTCCTCGGGCCGACCTTGGGCCGCTCGCTACGCTTCTTTGGCGTTTCCTCTACCGCAGTTGCATGAACCGCGGCGGGGTTGCCCCCGCCGCTTCTTTTCGTGGCCCGGATGCAGGCGCGCAGCGCCGCAATCCGGGTGGGTGCCGGCAACCGAGACCCACCCGGATTACGCTGCGCTTCATCCAGGCTACGCCTCGACGGAGGCTTTCTTGCCGACCCCGATCATCACCGACGGCACCACCGACCGCGTGCCCAACGCGCCGCGCGTGGTGCTGCCTGCCGCGCCGACCTTTGCCGACCGCGCCGCGCGCTTTGCGCAACTGGCGCGCGGGCATGCGCTGGGCGACTTTTTGCAATTGATGGGACACATCGCGCAGGCGCAGTACGACGTGTTCGCGCTGCGACCCGCCGCGACACCTTCGGCAGAGGCCGTGCAGCGCAGCCGCGACTACGGCATGCCCCCGCTGTCGGCACTGTCCACGCCGCGCGACGCCGGCTGGCGCACCGACCTGCGCGAGATCGTGCAGCGCGTGCGCGCGGCCGGCGGGCCGGTGGGCGCACTCGATGCCGTCGCCGCACTGACCGACGCCGAGGCCGAGGCGCTCGCCGACCGCATCCTCGCCGGCAGCACGCTCGATGCCGATGCCGCGCTCGTGCCCTTCGCCGGCGCCGCGCTGCAAGTCTGGTTTGCGCGCGCCGCCGCCGCACTCGATGTAGCGGCGCTGGAGAAGTTCGACGTGCCCACCGTCTGCCCGGTCTGCGCCACGCGCCCGGTGGCGAGCGTCGTGCACCTGGGCGGCGAACGCAACAACCTGCGCTACCTGCACTGCGCGCTGTGCGGCACCGAGTGGAACATGGCGCGCATCCAATGCAGCGCCTGCGAAGAAGACAAGGGCGTGCACTACTTGTCGCTGTCGGCGCCGGACGGCGACGGCAGCGACGCCACCGCCACCGCCCGCCGCGCCGAAGCCTGCGACGAGTGCAAGACGTACCTGAAGATTTTCTACCGCGACAAGGACGCCTACATCGACCCGGTAGCCGACGACCTCGCCTCGCTGGCGCTCGACCTGCTGGTCGATGAGCGCGGGTTTGCGCGGTCGGGGCCGAATATGCTGTTTCACCCGGGTAGCGGCTGACTACCGGCTTGAAGTTCGAGCCTTTGCCAACGGTCTTCCCTCACCCGGCGCTTCGCGCCACCCTCTCCCGAGGGGAGAGGGTTTGTTCTCCCCTCTCCCCCCGGGAGAGGGGCCGGGGGTGAGGGAAGACAGTAACCTACAGAGAAGAAAACTCGCTACCTCGCTACGCATCCACCACCCCCACCATGCCCCCCACCTTGCCTCTGCCCGGTCCGGGCGAGCAGCTTGCACAACTCCCCGCCGTAGACCGCCTGCTCAACGCGCCGCCGCTCGCCGCGCTGGCGCAGGAACTCGGGCAAAGCCTCGTCAAACGCGCCGCGCAAGCCGAACTCGCCGCCGCGCGTGATGCCATCAAGAACGGCGCCGCCGCGCCGCCCTTCGATGCGCTGGTCGCCGCCAGCGCCGCCGCCACCCGCAAGCTCGCCGCGCCGCGCCTGACGCCGGTCGTCAACCTGACCGGCACGGTGATCCACACCAACCTCGGCCGCGCACTGCTGGCCGCTGAAGCCATCGACGCCGTAGCGGACGCGATGCGCCAGTACGTGGCGCTCGAATACGACCTTGCCGGCGCCGGCCGCGGCGACCGCGACGACATCGTCGAAGTCCTGCTGCACGAGTTGACCGGCGCGTCTGCCGCCACCGTCGTCAACAACAACGCCGGCGCGGTGCTGCTGGCGCTCGCCGCGCTGGCGGCACGCCGCGAAGTCATCGTCTCCCGAGGCGAGTTGATCGAGATCGGCGGCGCCTTCCGCCTGCCGGACATCATGAAGGCGGCCGGCTGCAAGCTCGTGGAAGTGGGCACCACCAACCGCACGCACCCGCGCGACTACGAGGACGCGATCACGCCCAAGACCGCGCTGATCGTCAAGGCGCACTGGTCCAACTACGCGATCACCGGCTTCACCGCCGCGGTCGACGACAAGACGCTCGCCGCCATCGCCCACCGCGCCGGCCTGCCCTACATGGTGGACCTGGGCGCGGGCGCGTTGATCGACCTCTCGCACTACGGCCTGCCGCGCGAACTGCTGCCGCAGGAATCGCTCGCCGCCGGCGCGGACGTGGTGACCTTCTCCGGCGACAAACTGCTGGGCGGCCCGCAGGCGGGGTTGATCGTCGGCACGGCGGATGCGATCGCGAAGATCAAGAAGCACCCGCTCAAGCGCGCGCTGCGTTGCTCCAAGCTCACGCTGGCCGCACTGGAAGCCACGCTGCGCATCTACGCCTCCGGCCACCGGCTGCCGGAGCGTCTTCCGGTGCTCGCACTGCTTACGCGCCCGGCCGCCGACATCCGCGCCGCCTGCGAGCGCGTGCAAGCCGCGCTCGCAGCGTTTGCCGGCAAGGAGTTCACCGCGAGCATCGAAGCCTGCGCCAGCCAGATCGGCAGCGGCAGCCTGCCGGTGGAGCGGCTGCCCTCGTTTGCCGTGGTGCTCGCGCCCGCGCAAGCCAAAGGCGCCGGCCGCGCCGTCGAGCGCCTGGCCGCGCAACTGCGCGCGCTGCCGACGCCCGTGGTCGGCCGCATTGCCGACCAACGGCTGTGGCTCGATGGCCGGTGTTTGCGCGTTAGCGACGAAGCGGCGCTGCTCGCGCAACTGCGCCTCGCCGCGTCCTTCGGCCGTCGATCCGGTCGGGCAGACGGCAGCGACAGTGCCGGTTGAGGGCGTCGCGACTGCCGGCGGTCGTCCACGATCCGCGCGGCGTTGCACTCACGCCGGGATCGCATATCGGCGCGGCCGGCGCTGTGCTCGCCGCAAATTGCCACTGCTGCCGACCGGGACAATCGGGCGGGGGCGGCGCGTAGCATTGGTCTATCCGCCGGACGCGGCGCGTATGAGTCGATCTGCCGATGCTGCGTCGTCGATCGAGGAACCGATGAACGCCAAAGTGCTCGGCCGCCGTCTGCGCAATGTTCTGGTCGGCGCCGAGGTCGCCGTCAACCGCCGCCTGCGGCGCGAGTTTTTGCCGGCCGTCGTCGAGACTTTTTCGATCGAAACCAGCAGCGTGTGCAACCTGAAGTGCCGCTTCTGCGCCTACGAGAAGAAGCAAAGCCCGCGCGTCACCATGGACGATGCGCTGTTTGCCTCGACCGTCGAGCAGGCGCTGGCCCTGGGCTACAAGGACTTCGAGCTCACGCCCTGCACCGGCGACGTGTTCATGGATCGGGGGTTGCTCGCCAAGTGCGCGTTCATGGACCGGCATCCTGGCGTGCGCGCTTATCACTTCTTCACCAACCTGACCGTCCCTGCGGCGAGCACGCTCGACCGCGTGCTCGCGTTGCGCAAGCTCAGCGGACTGACCGTCAGCCTCTACGGACACGACGAGGCGAGCTTCGTGGCGATCGCCGGTGCGCGGCCACGGCTGTACCGCCGGTTGCTTGCCAACCTGGAATGGCTCATCGCGCGACAGGCGGACTGGCCGTTCCGCCTCGCGCTGGCGCTGCGGTCGACGACCGATGCACCGCGCCGACCGACGACCGATTTGCTTGCGTTGGTGGACCGTTTTGTCGCCGCTGGCGTAACCCTCGACCGCTCGGACGGCGTCTACAGCAACTGGGGCGGGCGCGTGACGCAAGCCGATGTGCAGGGCCTGAGCATGCACATCCTGCCGGGCGCCGAGGTGCGCAAGTCCGGCCCCTGCGTCAAGCTCTTCGACTCGTTTCAGGTCACCGCCAGCGGCGTGGTCAACGGCTGCTCCTGCCGCGATGCCGAGACCACCCTGCGCATCGGCGACTTGCGGACGCAGTCGTTGCGCGACATCGTCGGCCCGGCAAACCCGCAATACATGGCCCTCATCGCCGAGCAGGAGGCCGGTCGGTTTCGCCCAGTGTGCCGCGACTGCGACTACTACCGCAGCGTCTATCACCAACCGAGCAACTACCGTCGCGAGCGCATCGCCACGCAGACGCGGGCTGCGTTCCTCGCGCGGACTGGCGCGGCGTCGCCCGCGGCGTCGCCACCAGCGATCTGGTGGGCCCGGGCGGTTTGATCTCGACGCTGGGCCGCGTATGTACAGGCACGGTCGTCGATTAGGCTTGGCAAGACCCTGACGGCCGGAATGTGCCGCGAACGCGGCGCGCGGCGATCGTCGATCACCCCATGCTCATCGGCACCGCCGGCCACATCGACCACGGCAAGACCGCGCTGATCACGCGCCTCACCGGCCGCAACACCGACCGGCTGCCGGAAGAGCAAAAGCGCGGCATCTCGATCGAACTCGGCTATGCCTACGTGCCACTGGCCGAGGGCGGCGTGCTGGGCTTCATCGACGTGCCGGGGCACGAGCGCTTTGTGCACACCATGCTGGCCGGCGCCACCGGCATCGACCTGGCACTGCTGGTCGTGGCCGCCGACGACGGCGTGATGCCGCAGACCGACGAGCACCTGGACATCCTGCGGCTGCTCGGCCTGCGCGACGGCCTGGTGGTGCTCACCAAGATCGACGCCGTGCCCGCGGAGCGCGTGGCCGCAGCGCGCGCGCAATTGGCCGCCGTCCTCGCCGGCAGCCCGCAAGCGGACTGGCCGGTGTTTGCCGTTTCCGCGCGCAGCGGCGAGGGCATCGCCGCGCTCGATGCGCATCTGCGCGCCACCGCCTGCGCGCGCGCCGCGCGGCCGGACGGCGGGCAGTTCCGCCTGGCCATCGACCGCGTGTTCACGCTGGGCGGCATCGGCACCGTGGCTACCGGCACCGTTCACGCCGGCAGCGTGCGCGTGGGCGACGAGGTCGCCATACAACCGACCGGCCTGCGCGCGCGCGTGCGCTCGCTGCACGCGCAGGATAGGGCGGCCGATGTCGGCCGCGCCGGCGAGCGTTGCGCGCTCGCCCTGGTCGGCGTGGCGCGCGAAGACATCGAGCGCGGCCTGTGGGTGCAGGCTCCGGCGCTGGCCAACACGACCGACCGCTTCGACGCCACGCTGCAGCTGTCCGCGCGTGAGGCGCGCGCACTCGCGCCCTGGACGCAGGTGCACCTGCATCACGGCACGCGCGACGTGCTGGCGCGCGTGGCGCTGCTCGATTGCGCCAGCCTCGCCTCCGGCGGCGAGGCGCTGGTGTCCGTGCAGCCCGTCGTGCCGCTGCCGGTATGCCGCGGCGACCGCTTTGTGCTGCGCGACGCCGCCGCCAGCCGCACGCTGGCCGGCGGTGTCGCGCTCGATATCGCGCCGCCCGCGCGCGGCAAGCGCCGGCCCGAGCGGTTGGCGCTGCTGGCGGCGCTGAGGGACTGCGATAGCTCCGTCGTTCCCGCGGAAGCGGGAACCCAGCAGGCGCCGCGAGCGGAACTGGATTCCCGCTGGAGCCTGCCCCCGAGTGTCTCTATCGGGGGCGGGAATGACGGATCTGCGCGCAGCGCTGCTCTCACCACCTGGCTCTCCCAAACCTCGATACCCCTCGCCCGCATCGCCAGCGGCTGGAACCTGCGCGACGACGAACTGCAAGCACTGCTGACGCAAACCGGCGCGCGCGTGGCCGGCGGCGTCGCCTTCGCCCCCGCCGCGTGGCAGGCCTTGCAGTCGCGCGTGCTGGAGGCAGTTGCCGCCACGCACGAGCGCGAGCCCGAGATGCCGGGGCTGGAGCAAAACCGCCTGCGTCGCATCGTCGCCCCCAACCTGGAGGCTGACGCCTTTGCCGCGCTGCTCGACGAACTGCTCGCCAGCGCGCAACTCGCGCGCCGCGGCGCCTTTGTCGCTCTGCCCACGCACCGCGCCGAACTCGGCGTCGCCGAGCGCACGCGCTGGGAGAAGATCAAGCCGCTGCTGATGGAGCAGCCGTTCGGCCCGCCGCGCGTGCGCGAAATCGCCAAGCCCACCGGCATCCCCGAGGCCGAAGTGCGCGCCACCCTGCGCGCGGTGGCGCGCGTGGGCGAGGTCACGCTGGTCGCACTCGATCACTTTTTCCTGACCGACGCCGTCGCGCGCATGGCCGACATCGCCGCCGAACTCGCGCAGGCCGAAGGCGCCGTGCGGGCCGCCGCCTTCCGCGACCGCATCGGCGGCGGGCGCAAGGTGGCGATTCAAATCCTGGAGTTCTTCGACCGCGTGGGCTTTTTGCGCCGCGTGCGCGACGATCACCTGCTGCGGCGGGGCAATCCGTGGCGGGGTACCTGACCGTAGCTATCCCAAGTGCCTTCCTTCGACGCAGACTCGACGTCCTGCGCCGAACCGCGCGACATCTGCCGCTACTGTGGCGTGGCGACGAGGGTGACCGTATCCGTGTAGGACTTCGCCGGCAGAGATGTCGGCATCGTGGCCTTGAGATTGAGATGCAGCCGAATGTTGCCGGTGCTGCACTGGCTGCTGTCCCCCACCACGCGTGTAGGGCCCATCGACACCGCGAACGACGCGGCAGACGGTGAACTCGCGCCGAGCGTCGTCTCGCTCGGTGTTTCCGCAAGTACGTCGTACTCAAGCCGCGATCCGTCGGATGATGCCCTGACGTTCCACCCGTTGGTCCCGGTGTAGTTGGTGGACGAGATCGACAACCCAACCGTGCCGACGTAGGTGTCGACAACGCAGAACGACATCGTCCCGCCAGGGACGTTGGACGGCCCCTTCAGCGCCCGCGAAGAGTTATCGACTGTGACGTCGCTGATGTTGAGCACCTGAACCAGCCGCGGCGTTGCCGGCGCGTTTGCCGTAAACACGAAGCTGCCCGTCGAACTCGTTGTGGACGGCGATCCCTGGGTTGCCGCGCCAGCGTGCATCGCCGCGGCCATCATGGATAAACACAACGCCAAGCGAGAAAACCGATGATTCATTTCACTCCCTCCCGATTTAAGTGGATAAAGGATAGCGCGGCCGCACCACGGCGCGGCAACTCTAAGCGCCCGGCTCGAGTCGACTGCTGCTGAGACATGACAGGTTCGCGCCGGTTCCACCGCCGGCTCGCGGACGTCGGTCGCGACGGTGTTTGCCTCAGTACCTCGCCTCCGGTCGCGATGAGTCTGCCGCCGCCCACGCGCGCTTGAACTCGGCCTCGGCCTGCATCGCCTGCTCACGCTTGCCTTGGCGACGCAGGCTTTCGGCCAGACCGTACAGCGCCCAGCCGTTGGCGGGGTAGTGCTTCAAGTCTTCGCGAAACGCGCGCTCCGCGTCCGCGGGCTTGCCGGCCAGCAAGAGCGCGGAGCCGAGTTCGGCAGTGAGCGACTGCGGCCACGGCGGCGGCTCGTGCGCGTCGAGTTCCGCCTGCAACTCGACCGCGCGGCGCAAGTGCGCAATCGCCTGCGCAGCCTGCTTGCGCGCCAGCGCGATTTCGCCCTGCAAGGATTCGATGCCCACCGCGAGCAGCGCCGTCAGCGGGTCGATGGACTTCAGCGTCTTGTCTGCAAGCGACGGGTCGGCGGCCGCGGCTTGCAACGCGGTGAGCTCGGCCGCCGCAGCATTGGCCTCGCCCTTGCGCGCGAAGGCGGTGCCGCGCGCCCAATGCCACACGGCTTTGGGGAAGCTGCTGCGGCCCGCGGGCTGGGGTGCGGCGAGCACGGCATCCCACTCGCCGAACCGTACCTGCGCCAGCAGCGGCAGGGCGATGAAGTAGTCGTTGCTGCCGCCGGCGCCAAACGGCTCGCCACCGCCCGCGGCCTTGGTCGCCAGCGCCTGCGCGGCGGCGAGCGCAGTGCCGCGGCGCCCTTCCAGCGTGGCCGAGCTCCACAGAAAGTGCTCGTGATGCGAGATGTGCGACAGCGGCTCGAAGCCCTGCGCGCGCAGTTGCGCGGCCACGTTGGCGTCGGCATCGATGGCGGCCCGGTTGGCGCGCGATGCGTCGGCGTAGCGACCGAGCCGCATGTAGATGTGCGCCGGCATGTGCACCATGTGGCCCGCGGCGGGCGCCAGCGCGCCCAGCCGGTCGGCGGCGGCAAGCGCGCGCTGCGGCGTGGGCGCGCGCTCGAACGCGTGGATGAGGTAGTGGTTGGCCGGGGCGTGATTCGGGTTGCGCGCGAGGATCGCTTCGAGGATGGCGACGGCTTCCGGCGTGCCGGCGCGCGGCTCGCCCTGCTTGTCCCACCAGTCCCAGGGCGACAGTTGCAGCAGCGACTCGGCATGCAGCAGCGCGATGTCGAGGTCGTCCGGGAACTGCGCCTGCACGGCCGCCAGCGCGTTGGCATAGGCGAGGTCGAGCGGATCGGCATCCGGCGGCGGGCGGGTGATGCACAGCGATGGCGGCGGGGCGAGCCGCGGGTCGATGGGCGCGGCGGGCGTTGCAGCGTCGATGCCGTAACGCACGGCGAGTGTGCGGATCAGCGCTTGCTCGCGCGGCGTGGCCTTGGGCGCCAGTTGCAGCGCGCGCTGGGTGTAGCCGATGGCGGTGGAGAGATCGCCGCGGATCGGCGCGTTGATGTTGGGGCCGGTCGCGTAGCCCAACCCCCAGGCGCACATCGCGCACTGCGAGTCGAGCTTGAGCGCGGCGTCGAAGGCGCGCGCGGCCTCATAGAAGTCGAAGGCCCAGGCGAGCATCAACCCCTGGTCGAAGTAGCGCTGCGCCTGCGGGCTGGCGGTGGTGATCGGCATGGTGTGGGTGCCGAGGCCCTCGATCACCGGCGCGGGCAGGGGCGCCGGGCGGTCGCAGGCGGTGAGGGCGAACGCGCAAAGGGCAAAGAGCAGGGGGCGAAGCATTGTTTCCGATTCTATTGGGGGGCTTTGCCGAAGCGCTGCGGTCTTCCCTCACCCGGCGCTTCGCGCCACCCTCCCCCGGAGGGGGAGGGTTAAAGCCCCTCTCCCCCCGGGAGAGGGGTTGGGGTGAGGGAGGGCCGCAGCCACGGGCACGGCGCCACAACTATGTACGACCGTCCTCTTGGCACGCGCACTGCTAGCATCTCCCGCACCCAATCCCCTCCTTTAACCCCACCCCACAAGGAAAACCCACCATGCCGCGCACCCAACGCCGCGAACTGCTGATCGGCGGCTCGCTTGCCGCCCTTGCCGCCGCCGTCCCCGCCATCGCCCACGCCCAGGGCAAAAAGATCAAGGTCGCCGCGATCTACACGGTGCCGGTCGAGCAGCAGTGGGTGAGCCGCATCCACAAGGCGTTGAACGCGGCCGTGGCGCGCGGCGAGATCGAGTACGTGTTCAGCGAGAACGTCGCCAATGCCGACTACGAGCGCGTGATGCGCCAGTACGCCGAGAAGGGCACGGACTTCATCGTCGGCGAATCCTTCGCGGTGGAGGCCGCCGCGCGCAAGGTGGCCAAGGACTACCCGAAGATCGCCTTCCTGCTCGGCAGCTCGGGCCAGCCGCAGGCGCCGAACTTTTCGGTCTTCGACAACTACATCCACGAGGCCGCTTTCCTCACCGGCATGTTCGCCGGCGGCATGACCAAGACCAACAAGATCGGCATGGTCGGCGGTTTCCCGATCCCCGAGGTCAACCGCCTGATGAACGCCTTCATGGCGGGTGCCAAGGAAGTGAACCCGAAGGTCGAGTTCATGGTCACCTTCATCAACTCGTGGTTCGACCCGCCCAAGGCCAAGGAAGCCGCCTTCGCGATGATCGACAAGGGCGCGGACGTGATGTACGCGGAGCGCTTTGGCGTGTCGGACGCCGCCAAGGAACGCAAGGTGCTGGCCATCGGCAACGTGATCGACACGCAGGCGCAGTACCCGGAGACGGTGGTGGTGAGCGCGCTGTGGTTCATGGAGCCCACCATCGACGAGACGCTGAAGAAGATCAAGGCCGGCAAGTTCGCGGCCGAGGACTACGGCAAGTGGAGCTACATGGGTGTCAAGGGTTCGGCGCTGTCGCCGCTGGGCACCTTCGAGAAGAAAGTGCCGGCCGATCTCGTCAAGCGCGTGCGCGCGCGTGAAGCCGAAATCCTCGCCGGCAAGTTCACCGTCAAGATCGACGACAACCAGCCGAAGTCGACGGCGAAGTAACTTGGTCGAGGGCGCGGCGCTCCATGCAAGGCGCGCCGCATCCAAGGAGGCAGTCAATGAAACTGTGGATTGGCGTCTTGTCACTCTCTACGGCTCTGCTCGCCGGCTGCGCAACGACACCAGCGGATAACGGCATGCCGAAGGACTATTCCGGGCCGAAGGCAACGCTTACCGACAGTGTCAAGGCCGAGGATGGATCTAAGGCACAAGTCTTCGCAGTGACCAGCATCGACGGCGTACGCGTTTACAACACCCCGGGCGCCTCACGCCAGGCGAGCCAAGGGCGTGGCTTTGCTCTGACCACGAACACAGTCAGCCGCCCCGTCGCGGCGCGCCCGTTGAAGGTCGGCCTGATCGCCACGCACATCACGGCAGCACCGATTCACGAGATTGCGAGCCGCGCGGCAGGGACGTTCTTTTCCGTCGAGGGCGTCGTCGATTTCACGCCGCAGGCGGATCGGTCTTATGTCGTGCGGGGAGAACTCAAGGCGCAAGGATCGTTGGTGTGGATCGAAGACTCCGCCTCCGGCGAGGTCGTGACCCAAAAAGTTGGCGGGAAGTAACCGGCCGTTACCGGTTGCGCAAAGACGCTGTCGGCGGTGCTGAGCCTTGTCCACATCACCAAGCGCTTCGGCGCCTTGGTCGCCAACGACGACATCTCGCTCTCGCTGGCGCGCGGCGAGGTGCTGGCGCTGCTCGGCGAAAACGGCGCCGGCAAGTCCACGCTGGTGTCGATCCTGTTCGGTCACTACCGCGCCGATGAAGGCGCCATCGAGATCGACGGCGCGCCGCTGCCGCCGGGCGAGCCTGCCGCTGCGCTGGCCGCGGGCATCGGCATGGTGCACCAGCACTTCACGCTGGCCGACAACCTCTCGGTGCTCGACAACGTCACCATTGGCACCGAGCCGCTGTGGCGCCCCGCCGCGCGGCGCGGGGCGGCGCGGCGCAAGCTCGTGGACAAGGCGGCGCGCTTTGGTCTGGCGGTCGATCCCGATGCGCGCGTGGCCACACTCTCGGTCGGCGAGCGGCAGCGGGTGGAAATCCTGAAGGCGCTGTACCGCGGCGCGCGCGTGCTGATCCTCGACGAGCCGACTGCGGTGCTCACACCGCAGGAGTCCGAGTCGCTGTTTGCCACGCTCAAGCAGTTCGTGCGCGAAGGGCTGGCGGTGATCTTCATCAGCCACAAGCTCGACGAGGTGCTGGCGGTGGCCGACCGCATCGCCGTGCTGCGTGCAGGCAGGCTGGTGGCCGAGCGCGCCGCGGCCCAAACCACCAAGGCCGAACTCGCGGCGCTGATGGTCGGCCGCGAACTCGCACCTCCGCCCGCGCGCAGCGAGCGCGCGCCGGGGGCGCGAGTGCTCGAACTCACCGACGTGGCCAACGGCGGCCACGGCCGCGCCGCCTTGCAGGGCGCCACGCTCAGCGTGCACGGCGGCGAGATCGTCGCGGTGGCGGGTGTCGCCGGCAACGGGCAAGGCGCGCTGGCGCAACTGCTGTTCGGCCTCGCGCGCCCTGTGCGCGGGCGCATCGCGCTGCACGGCGCCGACTACCCGGCCACGCCGCGCGCGCTGGCCGCCGCGGGCGTGGCACGTGTGCCCGAAGACCGCCGTCGCGAGGGCAGCGTGGGCGAGTTCTCGCTTGCCGAGAACGGCGCGCTCGAACGGCTGCGCACGCCGCGCTTTACGCGCGCCGGGCTGCTGCGGCGGGGCGAGATGCGCCGCTTCGGCGCGCAACTCGCGGCCGACTATGACGTGCGCGGCGGGGCGCTTGGCGCGCCGGTGCGTCTGCTCTCCGGCGGCAACCTGCAGAAGCTGATCCTCGGCCGCGCGTTATCTGCAATGGCGCCGGCAGGACGGCCGCGCTTGATCGTGGTCGATCAACCGACCTGGGGGCTGGATGTCGGCGCGGTGGCCGCGATCCACGCGCGCTTGCTTGCCGCGCGCGAGGCCGGCGACGCGGTGCTGCTGATCAGCGAAGACCTCGACGAAATCTTCGCGCTCGCCGACCGGATTGCCGTGATCAATCACGGCCGCATCGTCGAAACCCGCGCCGCGCGCGAGTGGACGCTGGCGGAGCTGGGGCTGGCGATGGCGGAACGGAGGGCGGCGTAGAGCACGTGTCGCATTGAGTGAATCGCTTCGATCCGGCGGTCTTCCCTCACCCCAACCCCTCTCCCCCCGGGAGAGGGTGGCGCGAAGCGCCGGGTGAGGGAAGACCGTCGCCAACGGCGACTCTCCAGCGCAATGCCTCGCACGCCACGCCACCGAGAGTCCTTAACATCGCCACCACCATGCCCGCGCCCACCCTCCCCCCCGCCCTCACCGCCGAGCGCCGCGAACTCAACGGCCGCAGCGGGCGCCTCACCTACTACGTTGCCGGCAGCGGTGCACCGGTGCTGCTCCTGCACAGCATCAACGCCGCGGCCTCGGCCTACGAGGTCAAACCCGCCTTCGAGCACGCGGCGCGCACGCATCGCGCCTACGCGCCCGACCTGCCGGGCTACGGCTTTTCCGACCGCTCGCCGCGCCGTTACGACGCGGCGCTGTTCTGCGACGCGGTGCGCGACCTGCTCGACGCCATCGCCGCCGAGCATGGCGCGCAGCCGGTCGATGCGCTCGCGCTGTCGCTGGCGAGCGAGTTTCTCGCCCGCGTCGCCGCCGGGCAGCCGGACCGGTTCCGCACGCTCACCCTCGTCACGCCCACGGGCTTTAACCGTGGCGCCGACAAACTGCGCGGCGCGCCCGGCAGCAACCGCGAAGTGCCCGGCGTGTACGCGACCGCCACCTTCCCGCTGTGGCGCGGCGCGCTCTTCAGCGGGCTGGTCGGCCGCGCCAGCATCCGCTACTTTCTGAAGCGCACCTTTGGCGCGGACACGGTGGACGAAGGTCTGGTCGATTACGCGTGGCGCACCACGCACCAGCCGGGCGCCGCCCATGCGCCGTTTGCGTTTCTCTCGGGGCGTCTGTTCAGCGCCGACATCCGCAACGTCTACGAACAGTTGACCTTGCCGGTCTGGCTCGCGCACGGCACGCGCGGCGACTTCCGCGATTTCTCTGAAAGTGAGTGGACTCGCGCCCGGCCCAACTGGCAGGTGCAGGCCTTCGACAGCGGCGCGCTCGTCTACTACCAGCAGCCCGCCGAATTCTTCGGCCGCTGGGGAGAATTTCTGGCGCGCGCCGGTACGCGGTAACCTTCCCGCACGCGTGGCGAACTGGCAGTTGGCGCCCGTGCACCGCCGTTACCTGTTGCTCCCGTGACCCCGCCCGCCACCATCGGCCTGCTGTTCGACCGCGACTTCGACGCGGTCGAACACGCGCGCCTGCACGCTGCCGGCTACCGCTTCGCGCGGGCGGGTTTCGATCTGTTCCGCTTTCCGAGCCAGCTTGCGCTGCCGGGCTTCGACCTCACCGGCTTCGCGCAGCGGATCGCGCGGCGCGCGCGGCGCGGCGGCTGGGCCGCCATCGTCTCGCACGAAGAACCCTTCGGCGCTCTCGCTGCCGCGCTGGCCGCACGCGCGGCCGGACTGCCCGGCACCGACCCGGCGGCTGTCGTCGCCTGCCAGAACAAGGCCGTGATGCGCGGCGTGCTGGCGCGCGTCGCGCCCGAGGCCAACCCGCGCTGGGCGGTGCTCGATCTCGCCGCCGCCGCGCACGGCGAACTGCCCGAAGGCTTCGGCTACCCCTGCTTTGCCAAGCCGGTGACGGCCGCGTTCTCCGTGCTGGCGCGGCGGCTCGGCAGCGCGCACGACCTGCGCGCGCTGGCGCGGCAGCAGTGGCGCGAACGGCTGGTCGCGCGCTGGCTGGCACAGCCTTTCGACCGCGCCGCCGCCCGCTTGCAGCCGCAGGCCGGTCCGACGCGCCGGCTGCTGATCGAAGAGCCGATCCACGCTCCGCAGTACAACCTGGACGGCTACGTGCACCGCGGCGAGGTACGCGTGCTCGGCGTGGTCGATGCGGTGATGGTGCCCGGCACCCAGGCCTTTGCGCGCTGGCAGTTGCCGAGCCGGCTGCCGGCGCCGGTCGTTGTGCGGGCGGCGGAACTCGCCGGGCGTTTTCTGCGTGCGGTGGGCTTCGATCACGGCTTCTTCAATTTCGAGTTCTTCTATGAGGCGGCGAGCGAGCGGCTGACCGCGATCGAGTTCAACCCGCGGCTGGCCTCGCAGTTCTCCGACCTGTACCGGCGCGTGCAGGGCATCGACCCGCACGCGATGGCTATCGCGCTCGCCTGCGGCGAAGACCCCGCCGCGCTGCCGCGCGTGGCGTCGACCGCGCCGGTGGCGGCGAGCCTGGTGTGGCGCGCCTTCGATGCCGCCTCGGTGCCGCCGCCGCCGCGCCGCGCCGAGCGCGCGGCGCTGGCGCGGACCTGCCCGGATGCGCTGCTGCTCACCTTCACCAAGCGCGGCGCGGCGCTGCGGCGCGATTTCGCCTGGCTGGAGAGCCACCGCTACGGCATCGTGCATCTGGGTGCGGACAGTTGGGACGCACTCGCCGCGCGCTGCGCGACCGCCGCCGCGGCGCTGCGCTGGCCCAATGCGCCGTATGCGGAAAGCGTCGTGCAGTTGGCGCGCGGCGAGGGGTTGGCCGCGGGCACGCGCGCCGCATAGGCGCGCGCGACCGTCACCGCGCCAGCGTCGGCGTCTGCGCTTCTGCCGCGCGCGACGCGCGGGCAAGACTGCGCTCGCGGATGCGCTGCGCGGCGCTCTTCGGCGCCGCCGGCAAAGCCGCGCAGGCCAGCGCAGCCGCGTAGGGCAGGGCCTGCATCGCGAGCAGGAAAATCCAGCGCTGCGCCTCCACATCGCCGGTCGGGTAGACCACGGCAAAGGCAGCCGCACAGATCGCCAGCAGCGCCAGCAGCGTGGCTTCTTCGGCCGCGCCCCCGAGCGGCTCCCGCGCGCGCCGCGGCGCGGGTTGCGCGGTCGCCTTGCGCGTGACTTCGAACACCGCGCGCCGCCGCGTCAGCCCCGCCAGCATGCCGCGCGCGATGGCGTGCGACAGGCCCATGCCGGCCAGCGCCGCGCCGGCAATGTTGGCTGGGCTGCTCGTGACGCGCCGCGCGTACAGCATTGGTCCCAGCAGCATCCGCGCCAGCACGAACACCGCCAGCGGCGCGACGAAGAGCGCGATCGGCAGCGAGAAATAGGCCGGCGCGAGCAGCACGCCGAGGCTCCAGACGATGGCCGCGAGCGTGAAGACGAGGTGCAGCGTGTCGCCGACCCAGGGCAGCCAGCCGGCGGCAAAGTGATAACGCTGCGCCCACGACAGGCCGCTGCGCCGGACGAGCGCGCCGGCGTGCCGCCGCAGGATCTGCATCGCGCCCTGCGCCCAGCGGCGCCGCTGGCGGCGGAAGGCGGCAAAGTCGGCCGGCACCAGCCCGCGGCCGAGCACCTCGTCCACGTACACGGCGCGGTGGCCGCTGGCGAGCACGCGCAGGCCGAGCTCGGTGTCCTCGCACACGCAGTCCTCGGCCCAGCCGAGCCGGCGCAGCAGCGGGGCGCGGATCGCGGTCATCGTGCCGTGCTGGACGATGGCGTCGCGCTCGTGCCGGTGATGCATGCCGAGGCGGAAGAAGCCGTCGTACTCCCAGTTCATGATCCGCGCCAGCACGCTGCCGCGCCAGTCGCGGTGCGCCTGCGGCGCCTGCACGATGCCCACTTCGCTATCGGCAAAGTAGCCGGCAATCTGCCGCAGCCAGCCTGGGCGCACCACGTAGTCGGCATCGACCAGCGCGACCCACTCGGCGCGCGGGTCGGTCTCGCGCAGCGCGAAGTTCAGCGCCCCCGCCTTGTACCCCGGCCACGACGGCAGATGGAAAAACTTCAGGCGCACGCCGCCGTGGCCCGCCAGTTCCGCCGCGCGCGCGGCGCAATGCGCCTGCACCGGCTGCCACAGCGCGGGGTCGTGCGTGTTGTTGTCCACCACGATCACTTCGAGGTCGGGCCAGTCCAGCGCGAGCAGGCTGTCGATGGTGGCGATCACCTGCGCCGGCGGCTCGTTGCAGCAGGCCAGATGCACGCTGACGCAGGGCGCAACAGTGCCGGCCGGCAGCGCGCGCGGCGCGGCGCGGCGGCGCAGGTTGCCGTCCCAAAACAGTTCGACGAACTCGAACAGCAGCGCGAGCAGGATCGCGCCGAGCAGCGCCAGCGCGGGCAGCAGCACCACCAGCAAGGCCCAGTCGATCGCGCGCAAGTAACTCACCAGCGGCAGCATGCCGATCAGCACCGCAAATGAGGCAATGGCCTGCGCGCTGGCCGCGAACAGCAGCCGCGACGGCAGCCGCAGGTGGGCAAAGGCGAGCAGGAAGGGCAGCATCGCCGCCAGCCCGAGCGCGCTCGCCGCCAGCACTTTGACCTGCCAATACGGGTCGGCCTGCACCGGGCCGCTGTGCGCAAACTTGGGCGTGCGGTCGGCCTCCAGCACGCCCCAGTGGGCGCCGACCTCGCCTTCGGTCGCGCGCTTCCACGGCTGATCGACGGCTTCCAGCAGGTAGTAGTCGAGCGTGGAGCCGGCCGAGCGTTCCAAAAACTCGCGCACGAAACGCGCCTGCGCCAGCGGTGTGGCGAGCGCCACGCCGACCGCCTTGCCGCCGCTGGGCCAGCCGATTTCGCCGATCACCACCCGCTTGCGCGGGAAGCGCGCCTGCACCTGCGCGTAGCGCAGCAGCGCGTCGTCGAGCGCGGCCTCGACCGGCACGCCTTCCCAGTACGGCAGCAGGTGCACGGTGATGAAGTCGACGTGGTTGGCGAGCTCGGGCTGCGCCAGCCAGATGTGCCAGGGCTCGGCAGTGGTCACCGGCACGCCCGTCTTGGCGGCGCGCACTCGGTCGAGGTAGTCGTACAGCTCCTGCGGGCTCAGTTGCCGGTGCAGCTGCGTTTCGTTGCCGACGACGATGCGCTTGACGCTGGCGTGCGTGCGCGCGGCGGCGATGGCCGCTTCGATCTCGCGCTCGTTGTTGTCTAACCGGCGGTCGAGCCAGACGCCCTGCGCGATCTCGAGGCCGTGCTTTTCGGCCAGCGCCGGCAGCACGGGAAACTCGGCCGAGCTGTAGGTGCGCAGGCGCGGGGTCAGCGTACGCATGCGCGCCAGATCGGTGTCGATTTCCTCTTCGGTCGGAAAGCGCTGGGCGAGCGGGCTTTCCCAGCGCTGGAACGCGTTGTAGGCAAGGCCGGCCACCCGCGGTGGCGCGTCCGGCGCCGGCAGCGGCGGATTGGCCGCTCGCCAGACCGCCCAGTTGACGCCGAGCACCAGCGCGCAGATGGCCAGCGCGCCGGGCAGGCGGGATGTCAACAGAGCAAGGCGACTACGCACGATGGCGTCTCGGTTCTTCGGTTGTTTTGGGTTGCGGCACACTTCCCCCATGAGCAAACTGCGCGCCACCCTCGCTGTGTTGCTGCCGGCAGCAGCCCTCGCGGCGCTGCTCGCCTGGGCCTGGAGCCGGGGGCAGCCGGTGGCGCTGCCCGAGGCCGCCGGCGCGCGCGTGCCCTGTGTCAGCTATGCGCCGTTTCACCGGCCGGGGCAAACGCCGTTCGACCCTACGCTCGTCGTTTCGCGCGAACAGATCGTCGCCGATCTGACGCAACTGCGCGATTTTACGGGCTGCGTGCGCACTTACGGGCTGGATCATGGTTTGCACCAAGTGCCGGGCGTGGCGCGCGAGCTCGGCTTGCGCGTGCTCTTGGGCCTGTGGATCGGCCGCGACGCGGCGGCCAACGAAGCGCAACTGCGGCGCGGGCTGGAACTCGCCCGCGAGTACCGCGACACGATCGACCTCCTGATCGTCGGCAACGAGGTGCTGCTGCGGCGCGAACAGTCGCCCGAGCAGATGGCGGCGATCCTCGCCCGCGCGCGGCGCGAGTCGCCGGTGCCGGTGGCCTATGCCGACGTGTGGGAGTTCTGGCTGCGCCACCGCGCCGCCTTGCAGCCGCAGGTGGACGTGGTGGCCGCGCACATCCTGCCGTATTGGGAGGACGAGCCGGTGGGCATCGGAGCGGCGGTCGATCATGTGTATTCCATCGCGCGGCAATTGCGCGCGGCCTTCGGCGACACGCCGGTGTACGTGGGCGAGACGGGCTGGCCCGCCGCCGGACGCCAGCGCGGGCCGGCGCGGCCGGGCGAACTGGAGCAGGCGCGTTTCGTGCGCGAACTACTCGCCAGATATGCGGTCGAGCGGCTCGACTTCAACCTGATCGAGGCCTACGACCAACCGTGGAAGCGCGCGCTGGAAGGGGCGATGGGCGGCCACTGGGGCGTGTTCGATGCCGACGGCGGCGCGCGCGTGCATCTGGCGGGGCCGGTGGCGGCCGACCCGCACTGGATGCGCATTCCCCTCGCCGCGGCGCTGGGCGCGCTGCTCGGCGCGGCCCTGGCTTGCGCGCCCGCGGCGCGCGGCCGGCGCGCAGCGGCGCTGGCCGCGCTGGCCATCGCCGGCGGGCTGATCGGCGCCCTCGCGCTGCTCAAGGGCGAAGCGCTGCTGCTGTGGAGCCGCAATGGCTGGGAGTTGGCGTTGGGTGTGGTCACCGCCGCGGTGGCCACGGCCTGCGGCGTCGCCGCCGCGTGGCGGCTGGCCGTCGGCAATGCATGCAGCGCGAGCCGCCCCGGCGCGGTCGACGCGTGGCGCCAGCCGACCCCGTACGGTCAACCGCCAACCGCCGACAACATCGACGACCACGGCGACCCGACAACGGAGGCTCGTCATTCCCGCGCAAGCGGGAATCCAGTGGCGTTCACGAGCGCCGCCGGGGTCCCGCGTGCGCGGGAACGACAAGATCTGCCGCAGGGTCTCGGGGCGGAAGCGCGGCCCCGCGCGAGCGAGGTCGTCCTCGCCAGCACGCAACTGGCCTGGCTCTTCAACGCCGCGATGCTCGCGCTCGGCCTCGTGTTCGACG
>JBKCXU010000087.1:0-25183 GCA_046316025.1 Betaproteobacteria bacterium
CGCGGCGCTTCGCGCCCCCTCCCCCGGAGGGCGCGGGTTTGAAGCCCCTCTCCCCCCGGGAGAGGGATTGGGGTGAGGGAAGACGGCCGCCAACAGAGTAACCCCACCGCGTATCGCTGCAGGCTTACTCGAAACTCAAAATCGCCTGATCCACCGCCAGGCTCTCACCCGGCTGCGCGAGCAGCTTTTCCACCTTGCCGTCGCGCTCGGCCACCAGCGTGTTCTGCATCTTCATCGCCTCGATTACCGCCAGCCGTTCGCCGGTCTTGACCTCTTGGCCGGGCTTGACCGCCACGTCGGTGAGCAGCCCCGGCATCGGTGAGAGCAAGAAGCGCGACATGTCGGGCGGTTTCTTGGCCGGCATCCGGTGCAGCAGGTCGGCGGCGCGACGCGACAGGATGGTGAACTCGACCTGCTTGCCCATGTGCGTCAGCCGGTATTTGAGTCCCGGCCGCTCCACCTGCACGCAAAACGGCTCGCCGTCGAACAGGCCCAGCAGCACGATGTCGCCGAAGCGCCATTCGTGCCGCACGGCGTGGGTCTTCTCGCCGATGCGCACGTCGCAGCCGCCGGGCACGAGCTTGACGTTGACCGTCGTTTCGCGACCGTCGCCCATCACCACCCAGTCGTCGCCGATCTTCAACTCGTACCCGGGCAACTGGCCATCGATCTTCGTCGCACGCTCGCGATAGGTGCGGTGCACGGTCGCGGCAATCGTCACCAGAAAGTCCGGCGCATGGTGCGGCACATCGGCCGCATGGAAGCCCTGCGGATACTCCTCGGCGATGAACGCGGTGGTGAGGCGCCCGCTGGCAAAGCGCGGATGCTGCAACAGCGCCGACTGGAACACGATGTTCGACGACACGCCACGGATCACGAAGGCGTTGAGCGCATCGCGCATGCGGGCGGCCGCCTCCTCGCGCGTGGCGCCGTGGGTGATCAGCTTGGCGATCATCGAGTCGTAGTACATCGAGATCTCGCCGCCTTCGTAGACACCCGTGTCCACGCGCACCGCGCCCGGCACTTCGGCCGGTGGCTGGTAGCGGGTGAGCCGGCCGGTCGAGGGCAGAAAACCGCGCAGCGGGTCTTCGGCGTTGATCCGGCATTCGATCGCCCAGCCGTCGCGCTTGATCTGCTGTTGCGTGAACGGCAGCTTCTCGCCGGCCGCCACGCGGATCATCAGCTCCACGAGATCGAGCCCGGTGATCATCTCGGTCACCGGATGCTCAACCTGCAAGCGGGTGTTCATCTCCAGAAAGTAAAAGCCGCGGTCGCGCCCGACCACGAACTCGACCGTGCCGGCCGACTGGTAATCGACGGCGCGGGCCAGCGCCACCGCCTGCTCGCCCATCGCGCGGCGGGTGGCCTCGTCCAGGAACGGCGACGGCGCCTCTTCGATCACCTTCTGGTGGCGGCGCTGGATCGAGCACTCGCGCTCCCACAGGTAGACGAGATTGCCGTGTGCATCGCCCAACACCTGGATTTCGATGTGCCTTGGCTCCTCGATGAACTTCTCGATGAACACCCGGTCATCGCCGAAGCTCGCCGCCGCCTCGGCCTTGCAGGCGTCGAAGCCGGAACGCGCTTCGTCGTCGTTGCGGGCGACGCGCAGACCCTTGCCGCCACCGCCGGCGGAGGCCTTGATCATTACCGGGTAGCCAATCTCGCGGGCGATGCGCACCGCCTGCGCGCTGTCGGCTATCACGTCGTTGTAGCCGGGGATCGTGTTGACCCCCGCCGCCATCGCCAGCTTCTTGGAAGCGATCTTGTCGCCCATCGCGTCGATCGACGCATGCTTGGGGCCGATGAAGACGATGCCGGCTTCTTCCGCCTTGCGCGAGAACTCGGCGTTTTCCGACAGGAACCCGTAGCCCGGATGCACCGCCTGCGCGCCGGTTTGTTTGCAGGCATCGATGATGCGGTCCATCACAAGGTAGGACTCGCGCGACGGCGGTGGGCCGATGCACACGGCCTCGTCGGCAAGCTCGACATGGCGCGCGCTGCGGTCGGCTTCCGAATACACCGCGACAGTGGCGATGCCCATCTTGCGGGCGGTGCGCATCACGCGACAGGCGATTTCGCCGCGGTTGGCGATCAGGATTTTGGTGAACATGGGGGTTCGCTGTTCTGGTTTGGAGCGTCGTGCGGGGCAGTGCACTTGGCCAGCGGTCTTCCCTCACCCCCGGCCCCTCTCCCGGAGGGAGAGGGGAGCAAACAACCCTCTCCCACCGGGAGAGGGTGGCTGCGTAGCAGCCGGGTGAGGGAGGACCACAGCCACGGAGTCCTCAACCTCAAAGCGGAATGTTCCCGTGCTTCCGCCAAGGATTCTTCAAATCCTTGGTCCGCAGCATCGCGAGGCTCCGCGCCAGCCGCTTGCGCGTCTCGCGCGGCATGATCACGTCGTCGATATAGCCGCGCTTGCCGGCGATGAAGGGGTTGGCAAAGGTCTTGCGGTACTCCTGCTCGCGCGCAGCGAGGCGCTCGGGGTCGCCCTTCTCTTCGCGGAAGATGATCTCCACCGCACCCTTCGGCCCCATCACCGCGATCTCGGCCGAGGGCCAGGCGAAGTTCACGTCGCCCCGCAGGTGCTTGGAACTCATCACGTCGTAGGCGCCGCCGTAGGCCTTGCGCGTGATCACGGTGATCTTGGGCACCGTGCATTCGGCATAGGCATAGAGCAGCTTGGCACCGTGCTTGATGATGCCGCCATATTCCTGCGCGGTACCCGGCATGAAACCCGGCACGTCGACAAACGTCACGACGGGGATGTTGAACGCGTCGCAAAAGCGCACGAAGCGCGCCGCCTTGATCGAGCTCTTGATGTCGAGGCACCCGGCCAGCACCAGCGGCTGGTTGGCCACGATGCCGATCGGTTCGCCCTCCACCCGCGCAAAGCCCACCACGATGTTCTTCGCGTTGTCCGGTTGCAGTTCGAAGAACTCGCCGTCGTCCACCACCTTGGCGATCAGCTCCTTCATGTCGTAGGGCGTGTTGGGGTTGGCCGGCACCAGCGTGTCGAGCGACGGCTCGGCGCGGTCGGCGCTGTCGTTGGTCTCGCGCCGCGGCGGCCGCTCGCGGTTATTGAGCGGCAGGTAGTTGAAGAAGCGCCGCACCATGAGCAGCGCTTCCACATCGTTGTCGAAGGCCAGATCGGCCACCCCCGAGCGCGTGCTGTGCGTGACGGCGCCACCGAGTTCTTCGGCGGTGACTTCCTCGTGCGTGACGGTCTTCACCACTTCCGGCCCGGTGACGAACATGTAGGACGAGTCCTTGACCATGAAGATGAAGTCGGTCATCGCCGGCGAGTACACCGCCCCGCCCGCGCACGGCCCCATGATCAGCGAGATCTGCGGCACCACGCCCGAGGCCAGCACGTTGCGCTGGAATACCTCCGCGTAGCCGCCGAGCGAGGCGACCCCTTCCTGAATGCGCGCGCCGCCCGAGTCGTTCAGCCCAATGATGGGGGCGCCCGCCTTCATCGCGTGGTCCATCACCTTGCAGATTTTTTCGGCGTGCGCCTCGGAGAGCGACCCGCCGAACACCGTGAAGTCCTGCGAGAACACGAACACCAGCCGCCCGTTGATCATCCCGTAGCCGGTGACGACACCGTCGCCGGGCGTGGACTCGCGCTCCATGCCGAAGTCGGTGCAGCGATGCTCGACGAACATGTCCCATTCTTCGAACGAGCCTTCGTCGAGCAGCAGCTCGATGCGTTCGCGCGCAGTCAGCTTGCCCTTGGCGTGCTGGGCGGCGATGCGCCGCTCGCCGCCGCCCAGGCGCGCCGCGGCGCGCTTGTCGTCCAGCTGCTTGATGATGTCCTGCATGATCGAAGGGAAACGACAGAGAAGTTCCACGCCGCCCGCAGGCGGCGATCAGAAGCCGCGTCCGCCGCGGGTGCGCCGGAAGCGCTGCGCGCCGGCCGGATTGCCGTGGCCGGCGACGATATAGTTGACTGTGGTGGACAGCATCGGGTCGGGCTGGCGGCTGAAACTCGCCGCGGCCTTGCCCTCACCGCGGCGGTGGTCGCGGCGCTTCTTGCCGCCACCGGGTTTGCCCTGCCCTTGCGGGCGCTCGCTGCGCAGCTCTTCGGTGCCGACACCGAGGTCGTGCATCCATGCCTGCACCCACTCGCCGGAGAGCTCCTGATAGCGGCCGCGCGCCAGCCCGCGCGGCAGCTGCACGGCACCGTAGCGGATGCGGATCAGGCGGCTGACCTCAAGGCCGACGGCCTCGAACATGCGCCGCACTTCGCGATTGCGGCCCTCGCCGATAGTGACGCGGTACCAGTGGTTGGCGCCGCTGCCGCCGGCGTCTTCGAGCGTCTTGAACTGCGCCGGCCCGTCGTCGAGGGCGATGCCGTCGAGCAGTTTCTGCCGCCGCTCGGGATCGAGTTGACCCAGGGTGCGCACCGCGTACTCGCGCTCGACCTCATAGCGCGGGTGCATCAGGCGGTTGGCCAGCTCGCCGGAGGTGGTGAAGACCAACAGCCCCTCGGTGTTGAAGTCGAGCCGCCCGACCGACACCCAACGCCCGCCGCTGATCCTGGGCAGTTTGTCGAAGACGGTGGGGCGGCCTTCGGGGTCGTTCTGGGTGCAGATTTCGCCGGCCGGCTTGTGATAGAGCAACACGCGCGGCGGCCTGCCGCTGGCGGCGCGGCGCACCGGCAGCGGTTTGCCGTTGACGCGAACGAGGTCGGTGGGCGCCACCCGCTGGCCGATGTGCGCCGGCTCGCCGTTGACCGAAACACGGCCGGAGACGATCAGGTCTTCCATGTCGCGGCGCGAACCCACGCCCGCGTCGGCGAGCACCTTTTGCAGTTTTTCCGATTGCGCGGCAAGGTTCTGCTTGACCGCGCGCCGGCTGGTTTCGAGCATGGCGCGCGGCAGCGGCACGGGCGGCATCGCGGCGGGGTTGACGTCGTCGCCGCCGATCAGCGGTTGCGGCTCGGCGGGTGCGGCGCCTTCGGCAACAGCTTCCGGCGCGCCCTCGCCCCGCTCAGCCAAGCGGCCACGCCCGCGGCGACGCCGGCGCAAGGGCCCGCGCCCCTGGCGGTTACCGGGCTGGGCGTCGTCCTCGCCTTGCTGCACGTTGCCGTCGACGTCGTCGTCGGCGGCTTCATCCGGCCCGTTCGCGGGCATTGGTTCGTCGTCCAGGGGCGGTATCGCAGAGGTCATGGAGTGTCGAGGGGAAGCAGGCGTGCGGGTTTACAGGGCAAAGCAGGTCGTTGCGGCAGCCAGTGCGCCCTCACCCGGCGCCGGCGGCGCCACCCTCTCCCGCCGATGCGGGCGAGGATTTTCTCCCCTCGCCCGCATCAGCGGGCGAGGGGCCGGGGGTGAAGGCGGGTTGGGCTTCGGCTCGAACTTCAAGCGGCAGTTCCGGGTTGTCTTGCACAGCGGCGGGCGGCGTCAGTTGCAGTTCGAGTTCGGCAAAGCCCGGCGGCGCGGAGCCGTCGCCGCCTTCCTGCGGCGGCAGTTCTTCGAGCGAACGCAGGCCGAGGTCGTCCAGAAACTGCCTGGTCGTGGCAAAGAGCGCCGGCCGGCCCGGCGTCTCGCGGGTGCCGATCGCTTCGATCCAGCCGCGTTCTTCCAGCGTCTTGATCACCTGCGGGGTGACGGCGACACCGCGGATCTCCTCGATGTCGCCGCGGGTGACCGGCTGCCGGTAGGCGACGATGGCCAGCGTTTCCAGCACCGCGCGCGAGTAGCGCGGCGGGCGCTCGGGATGCAGCCGCTCCAGAGACGGGCGCATCGCCGCGGTGCTCTGGAAGCGCCAGCCGGTGGCCAGTGCGGTCAGTTCGACGCCGCGGCCGGCCCAGTCGCCGCGCAGATCGTCGAGCAGCGCACGCAAGGTGTCGGCATTGACTTCTTCGGCGAAAAGCTTGCGCAGTTCCGCCAGCGGCAACGGCCGCTCGGCTATCAGTAAGGCCGCCTCGAGGACGACCTTGGCTTCTTGTGTGTTCATGTTGCGCTGGGCCGGCGCGCGCGGGCCGGTGCGGATGGCCACCGGCGCCGAGTGGGACGAGCCACGACTCGAAAGCTGTCGAGAAAATCGCTCTGTGTGATCCGCGGGACGGGGGCCGCGCGATCGAATGCAGCGGCCGGCGAGTGCGGAAGTTACGGCCGGTCGGGCAAGAGCGCTGCGCGCTGTCGATTGCCGGAACGCGACCTCAATGGCGGCGCAGTCTATCACCGCAGGCGCGGCGCGCGGCACGACCGGGCGCACCGCCGCGTTTGGCCCAAGTCAATGCCGGCGCGGATGGGCATTGACTCGCGCCGCGGCCGGCGCCGATGCTGCGCGCCATGCCTGACCCCGGCGTACCCGTGCGCGAGACGTTCTGGAACATTCCGTTCGCGGCGGAAGTGTTTGTCTACGCTGGCGGGTTGCTGTCGCTCGCGCTCTGCGCCTGGGGCGTGTGGCAGCGGGTGCGGCTGTGGCGCGGCGGCGCGGCCGAGGCGCGCTTGGATCATTGGCCGCGCCGCTGCGCACTGCTGCTGCGTGAGGCCTTCGGCCAGGCGAGGCTGCTGGCGCAGCCCTACCCCGGTCTGATGCACGCGGCGATGCTGTGGGGCTTCCTCGTGTTGCTGGCCGGCACGATCGTCGCCACCATCGACTGGGACGTGACGCGGCCGCTCGCCGGCTGGCGCGTGCTGCAGGGTGGCGTCTACCTCGGCTTCGAACTGCTGCTCGATCTTTTCGGCCTGCTGCTGCTCGCCGGCCTGCTGCTGGCGCTGTGGCGCCGCTACCTCCAGCGGCCGGCGCGGCTGACCCGGCACCCGCGCTTCGCCTACGCGCTGGCGATGCTGACCTTTCTGGTGCTGACGGGCTACGCGCTGGAAGCGCTGCGCCTCGCTGCCACGCAACCGGCTTGGGCACCGTGGTCGCCGGTCGGCTGGGCGCTCGCCCGTGCCCTGCTCGCCGCCGGGGCAAGCGAGCCGGCGCTGCGCGACTGGCATCTGGCGCTGTGGCTGGCGCACGCGGCGGCGGTGTTCGTCTTCATCGCCGCACTGCCGTGGACGGTCTTCACGCATCTGGTGGCCACACCGTTGAACATCTTCTTCGCCAAACTCGGCTCCACCGCCAGCCTGCCCAAGATCCACAACCTCGAAGAGCAGGAGCACTTCGGCATCTCGCGCTTCGAGCAGTTCTCGTGGAAGCGGCGGCTCGACTTCGACGCCTGCACCGAATGCGGCCGCTGCCAGGCGGTGTGCTGCGCGCAACTGTCGGGCTCGGTGCTCAACCCGAAAGAGATCGTCGGCAAGCTGCGCCGCTATATGCACGACGGCGGCGGCAAGACGATCGAAGGGCGTGCGCTGCACGGCGACACCATCACCGCCGACGAACTGTGGGCCTGCACTACCTGCGGCGCCTGCATCGCCGAGTGCCCGGCACGGATCGACATCATCGACACCATCGTCGATCTGCGCCGCCACCTGGCGCTCGAACAGGGCGCCTTTCCGCACTCGGCCGGCAGCATGCTGCATGCCACGCAACGGCTGCACAACCCCTGGGGCCTGGACCCCGCCGACCGCTGGGACTGGACCTGGGATCTGAACGTGCCGCGGCTCGAACCCGGCAAACCGGTCGAGGTTCTGTACTGGGTCGGCTGTGCGGCGTCGTTCGACCAGCGCGCGCAGAACATCGCCCGCAGCATGGTGCGCATATTCAAGGCGGCGGGTGTCGGCTTTGCGGTAATGACCGAAGAGCGCTGCCACGCCGAGGTCGGCCGCCGGCTCGGCGAGGAGTACCTGTACCAGACCGCCACCGAGGAGAACATCGCCGCGCTGCGCCAGTACAGCTTCGGCAAGATCGTCGCCGCCTGCCCGCACTGCTTCAACACGCTGCGCAACGAATACCCGCAGTTTGCCGGCGGCGCCTTCGACGTGGTGCACCACTCGACCTTCATCGCGCAGCTCATCCGGCACGGGCGGCTGAAGCTCGCGCCGCAGGCGCAGCGCGAGATCGCCTACCACGACCCCTGCTACCTCGGCCGGCACAACGGCGAGTTCGACGCGCCCCGCGCGGTGCTGGTCGCGGTGCCCGGCGTCAACCTCGTCGAGCTGCCGCAGCGCCGCCAGCACGCGGTCTGCTGTGGCGGCGGCGGCGGCCAGATGTGGATGGAGGGCAAGGTGCGCAAGCGCGTGAACGTCATCCGCGCCGAGCAACTGGCCGCCAGCGGCGCTGCCACCGCGGCCGTGGCCTGCCCGTTCTGCCTGTCCATGCTCGACGACGCCCGCAAGAGCATCGGCGCCGAAGAAAAGTTCCGGCTCAAGGACATCGCCGAGATCGTCGCCGACGCGCTCGGGCACTGAAGCGCCCGGCGACGGCGGGCGGTGCGCGCTACTCCTGCAACACGTCCGCGCCTGCGGGCGCGACGAATCGGAACGTATCGGCGGCAAGCGGCGGATTGCGCTCGACCTTGCCGAACACCAGTATCGAGGTCTGGCCGAAGCTGTCGGTCAGCGCCATCGCTGCCGGCAAGCTGTCGCGGAAGCCGATTTCCACGCGGTCGAAGACGGTGTCCTTGGCGCGCGGGCGGGCGACGATCCATTGCAGGCCGTCGCGGCTGCCGCCATCTTCCACCACGAAGTCGCGCTCGAAGTCGTTGGAGCCGAACAGGATCGACGCGGGTGAGGCGGGCAGTGCGCCGGTGAGTTTCCTGACGGTGACCTGGTTCAAGTCCTTGTCGTAGATAAACAGGCGATCGCCGTCGGCCACCAGCGTTTGCTGGTAGGGCTTGCCGTAGACCCAGCGAAACTTGCCGGGGCGCTGGAAGGCGAACGTGCCGCTCGACTCCTGCGGCTTGCTGCCGGCGCGCGCGGTCACGCGCTGGGTGAAGTCGCCGCGGGCGGATTGGGTTTGGGTGAGGAAGCTGCGGAGCTGGTCGACGGCGGCGGCGTGGGCAACCGTGGGCAAACCCAGCGCGGCAACCAAGATGAGCTTGCTGCGCCACGACGCAGCCGACTCCTCCCCCTTCAAGGGGAGGGAGAAAAAACGAAACCCGCTCACTGCCCCTCCCGCTGCGGCACCAGTATCTCGCGGTTGCCGTTGTTGGTCATCGCCGACACCAGCCCCGCCTTTTCCATGTCTTCCAGCAACCGCGCCGCGCGGTTGTAGCCGATGCGCAGGTGCCGCTGCACGAGCGAAATCGACGCACGACGGTTCTTGACCACCACTTCCACCGCTTGGTCGTACAAAGGATCGGCCTCGCCGGTGCCGGTCGCGCCACCCTCGCCGTTGGCGGCCAGTTCCGCGGCATCGGGCGCGTCGAGCACGCCGTCCACGTAGCGCGGCCCGCCCTTGGACTTCAGAAAACTCACCACCCGATGCACTTCGGCATCGGCGACAAAGGCGCCGTGCACGCGCGTGGGCAAGCCGTGGCCGGGCGGCAGATACAGCATGTCGCCCTGGCCGAGCAGCGTTTCCGCGCCCATCTGGTCGAGAATCGTGCGCGAGTCCACGCGGCTGGAGACCTGAAACGAAATGCGCGCCGGGATGTTGGCCTTGATGAGGCCCGTGATCACGTCCACGCTCGGCCGCTGCGTGGCGAGGATCAGGTGCATGCCGGCGGCGCGCGCCTTTTGCGCGATGCGCGCGATCTGCTCTTCGACCTTCTTGCCGGTGACCATCATCAGGTCGGCGAGCTCGTCGATCACCACGACGACGATCGGCAGCGGCTCCAGCGGCTCGGGCGCCTCCGGTGTCAGCGTGAAGGGGTTGGTCAGTGGCGTGCCCGCGGCCCTGGCCTCGGCGATCTTGGCGTTGTAGCTCGCCAGCGCGCGCACGCCGACCTTGCTCATCACCCGGTAGCGGCGATCCATCTCGGCCACGCACCAGGCCAGCGCATGGCCGGCCTCTTTCATGTCGGTCACCACCGGGCACAGCAGATGCGGAATGCCTTCGTAAACCGACAGCTCCAGCATCTTGGGGTCGATCAGGATCAACCGCAGTTGCGACGGGTCGCCCTTGTAGAGCAGCGACAGGATCATCGCGTTGATGCCGACCGACTTGCCCGAGCCGGTCGTGCCCGCCACCATCAGGTGCGGCATGCGCGCCAGATCGACCGTCACCGGGCGGCCGCCAATGTCTTTGCCGAGCGCGAGCGTGAGAAGCGAATGGCTCTCGTTGTAGACCGCGGAGCCGAGGATTTCCGACAGCCGCACCGTCTGCCGCTTGGGGTTGGGCAGTTCCAGCCCCATCAGGTTCTTGCCGGGGATGGTCTCGACGACGCGGATCGAGACCAGCGACAACGCCCGCGCCAGGTCTTTTGCCAGATTGACGATCTGCGCGCCCTTCACGCCGACGGCGGGCTCGATCTCATAGCGGGTGATCACCGGGCCCGGATAGGCGGCGACCACGGTCGCATCGACGCCAAAGTCCTTGAGCTTCTTCTCGATCAGCCTTGAGGTGAACTCCAGCGTGTCGGTGGCGATCGTCTCCAGGTTCGCCGCGGCCTCGTCGAGCAGATCGAGCGTGGGCAGCGTGGAATCCGTCAGTTCCGCAAAGAGCGGCACCTGCCGCTCCTTCTGCTTGCGCGCCGAGGGCTTCACGTGCGGCTCGGCGCGCTCGATATGCACCGGCGGCGCCTCTTCGATCTTGACGATCTGCTGCTCCAGCACCGCCTCGCGCTCCTGAGCCACGACGGTGCCGATCGCCCGGTCTTCCTTCTCCTCGCGCGCGCTGCGCAGGCGCGCGACGATGCGCTCGAAGAAGCCGCCGATTCTCTCCGCCACCGCGAGCCACGAGAAATCGAAGAAGAGGCTGGCACCCACCGCAATTGCCGCCAGCAACACGACCGTCGCCCCAGTACCGCCGAAGGCCACCGGCAGCCAGCGCGCGACGACTCCGCCGAGCACTCCGCCGGACGCGCCCGGCAGGCTCCCCGCGCCAACGTGCAGGCGGAACGCCTCCAGCCCCGTCGCGCCCAGCAGCAGCAGTGCGAAGCCCATCGCCTTCACCCAATCGGGCAAGCCGCGCTCGCGGGACGGCGCATGAAGCCGGCGGAACCCGTGCACCACCCAGGCCGCGCCGGCAGCGACCCACGCCCAGGCCGACCAGCCGAAGAGCAGCAAAAGCACGTCCGCCACCCAGGCGCCCACGCGCCCGCCGAGATTGGCGATCGGCGCGCCGGCGCCGGTGCCGGAGAAGCTCGGGTCGGCGCGGCTGTACGTCAGCAGGAAAGTCGCCACGCCGAGCACGACCAGCGCCCCCAGAAGCCACGCCGCCTCGGCCAACAGCCTTGCGCCGCGGCTGGGCGCAGCCGGCGCCGCCGCGGCCGGCTTGTCGCGGCGGTGCACGGGCGGAGCGTCGAATTGTTCTTCGGTCGGAGCCGAGGGCAAAGGCATCGGACGATTATAGGAAGCCGGCCTTGTGCGCCAGCCAACGCCACACCGGGCGCAGCCCGCGACTCTTTCGCGCGCGGAAACTCGACCCCGACTCATCGCCGCCCACGCCGTCCGGTCGCCGTCTGCCCGCGCCGGTCGCACGGCATTGCGCAACGCCTTCGCCGGGGACCAGAATCGCGCTGTTGCCCGCCTCCAGCGCTGCCCTATGGCCGCCATCGCCGCCGCCGCCACGCCCGAGTCCGCCGCGCCGACCGCCGCCGACGGAACGCTGCGCGCGGAGTTTGTCCGCGTATTCAATCTGCGCAGCATCGGGCTGGTGCTTGCGCTGTGCATGCTGCTGGCTCTCTCGCGCTGGATGCTGATGGCCTACGCCGAGCCGGCCGAGAAGTGGCTGCTTGGCGGGTTGAAGTTCCTGCGGCAAAACGCAATCAGCGGCGTGTCGATGCTGTTCGCGGTCGCCCTCGCCCACGCGGTGGCCGTCAGCCGCGGTTGGAATTGGGGGCGAAGTTTTCGCGTCGGGCTGGCAGCGGCGCTCGCCGCGGCACTGGTCGGTGCGCTGCTGCGGTTGCTGGTGTTCGGCACACCGCTGGCAACGATTCCGCAGCGCTGGCCGTGGGCGCTCGGTGTCGTGGCGCTGTGGGGCCTGTTTGGCGCGGCGGCGGTGGCGATGCTGCGCGCCACCTGGGAGCAGCGGCAGGCGCAGCGCGCGCTGGTCGATGCGCGCTGCACGCGCGACACGCTGGAAGCGCAGCATCTGCAAGCTACGCTGTCCGCGCTGCAAGCGCAAATCGAGCCGCACTTTCTGTTTAACACGCTGGCCAACGTCAAGCGACTGTACGAGACCGCACCGGAGCGCGGGCGCGACATGCTGGCGAGTCTGATCGACTACCTGCGCGCCGCGCTGCCGACGCTGCGCCAACAAGGCTCGACCGTCGCGCGCGAACTGGAACTGGCGCGCGCCTACCTGACCATCCTGCAAATGCGGATGGGCGAGCGGCTGGCGTTTGCGATCGACGTGGCGCCGGGCCTGGAGTCGGCCGACGTGCCGCCGCTGGTGCTGCCGACACTGCTGGAAAACGCCGTCCAGCACGGCCTCGCACCGCTGCCGCAAGGCGGCCGCATCGACGTGATCTTCGCTCGCGAAGCCGATGCACTGCTGCTCACGGTCGCCGACACCGGCCGCGGCTTTGGCCACGCGGGCAGCGGCGGCAGTGGGGTCGGTCTGGCCAACACGCGGGCGCGCCTGGCCGCACTGTACGGGCCGCCAGCGGCGCTGACACTGGCGCCCAACCCGGCGGGTGGCGTGATCGCCACCGTCCGGCTGCCGTTGCGCCTGGCGCAGGCACACGGATGAGCGCCGCCACACAACCCCTGGCGCCCAGCGCGGCCGCCCGCGGCGGTTGGGTCTGGGCCGCCCTGCGCAGCACGCGACGCGCGGAGGTCCTGTGGGCCTTTGCCATCGCGGCGGCGATCAGCGCCGTCAATGCGCTGTGGTTGATCGAAATCCTGTCCAAGCCGGATATGCAGTTCAAGCCCGCGCTGGTGGTCGATGTGCTGCTACCGCTCGCCTGCGTGCCGTTCGTGCTGGCGGGCTGGGTGCTCGCCGACCGCGCCGAGGCGAGCCGCTGGTCCCGAACGGCGCGGCTGGCGCTGGCAAGCGTAGGGGCGGCGGCAGTCTGCGGACTGCTGCTGCCGCAGGTACTGGACGCACTCGGCCTGCTGGTCCGTACCCTCAAGCTCGACGAGGGCGCGGTCGAGTTGCCGCTGACGCTGGTGTCGGCCTCGCTTGCGGTTTCCGTCTTCATCGACGTGGCGATCGCCTTCGCAACCTTCGAGTTGCTCGTCGGCCGCGCGGCGGCGCAGCGCGCGCTGGCCGAATCGCTGACCGAGCAGGCGGCACTGTCGCGCAAGGTCCTGCAGTCGCGCCTGGCGGCGATGCAGGCGCAGGTCGAGCCGCGCTTCCTGTTCGATACGCTGGTCGGCATCGAGCAGTCGTATGCGCGCGATGCCGCCGCCGCCGCCGCGCAGATGGATCGGCTGATTGCCTACCTGCGGGTCGCGCTGCCGCGGCTGCGCGAGGCCGGCTCCAGCATCGGCGCAGAGGTCGACCTGGTGCAAAGCTATCTCGCGGTAGTGCAGGCTGCAAATGGCGGTCGACCGGCGTTGCGGGTGGTGCTCGATGCCGCGGTCGGCGAACGTGCCTTCCACCCGATGCTGCTGCTGCCGCTGGTGCAGCGCGCGCTGCGCGACGCGGCGATCCCGCCGGCCACGATCGATCTCGTCGCGCGTGGCGGAGCCGAGGCAACGACGCTCGTGCTGCGCGTGGCGCGCGGGGACCTGTGCGCCGACGACGACGAGTTGCAGCGCGTGCGCGGCCGGCTGCTCGCGCTGTACGGCCACGGTGCCCGCCTCGACTGCGACGCCGGCGCGACGGATGCGACAGAATTCGCGCTTCGCATCCCGACCCGCCCGACATGACCGCGCCCGCCACCGCCGTTGTCGCCGAAGACGAAGCCACGCTGCGCGGCGAGTTGATCGAGCAGCTCGGCCGCCTGTGGCCAGAGCTTGCCATCGCCGGCGAAGCCGCCGACGGCATCGAGGCGCTGCGGTTGCTCGACGAGTTGCGGCCGGACATCCTGTTTCTGGACATCAACATGCCGGGCGCCACCGGGCTGGAGGTGGCGCGGCAGGCGAGCGGCAAGAGCCGCGTGGTCTTCGTCACCGCCGACGACCCGCACGCGCACGCCGCATTCGAGGCAGGCGCCATCGACTACGTGTTGAAGCCCGTCTCCGCCGCGCGCCTGTTTGCGACCGTCGCGCGGCTGAAGGAGCGCCTGACCGCTCCGCCGATGCGGCTGGAACCGGTGCTCAATGCGCTACCCGCCGCCAGCGCCGCACGCAGCACCCTGCGCTGGATCAACGCCTCGGTGGGCAACAACCTGCGGCTGATCACCGTGGACGAGATTCAGTACTTCCAGTCCGACAACAAGTACACGCGCGTCGTGCTGCCCGACGGCGAAGCGTTGATCCGCAAGTCGCTGAAGGAACTGCTCGACGAGCTCGACCCGCAGCAGTTCTGGCAGGTGCACCGTTCCGCCGTCGTCAACGTGGCCGCGGTCGCCGGCGCCACCCGCGATTTTCGCGGCCGGCTGCAACTGAAGCTCAAGCAGCGGCCGGAGACGCTGCTGGTGTCGGATACGTTTACGCATCTGTTCCGGCAGATGTGAGGGCGGTGAAGATGACGCGGCCTGCGGCCGCTGTGAGCGCGCGCGAGCGGAGCTTCATAGCCCGCACAGCGGGCGTTCACAGGCGGCGCAGCCGCCGTCATCTTCACCGCCTAAAATCGCTCCACCCCCACCGGAGCACCCCATGTCCACCGCACCCAAACACGCCCGTGTGCTGATCCTCGGCTCCGGCCCGGCCGGCTACACGGCAGCCGTCTACGCCGCGCGCGCGAATCTCAAGCCGCTGCTGATCACGGGCCTCGCCCAAGGCGGCCAGTTGATGACCACCACCGACGTCGACAACTGGCCGGCCGACGCCGACGGGGTGCAGGGGCCGGCGCTGATGGAGCGCTTTCTCAAGCACGCGCAGCGCTTCGACACCGAAGTCGTGTTTGACCACGTCCACACCGTGAAGCTCACCGGCCGCCCCTTCACGCTGCACGGCGACTCCGGCACCTATACCTGCGACGCGCTCATCGTTGCCACCGGCGCGTCGGCAAAGTATCTCGGGCTGCCGAGCGAAACCGCCTTCATGGGCAAGGGCGTGTCGGGCTGCGCCACCTGCGACGGCTTTTTCTATCGGCGGCAGCAGGTCTGCGTGGTCGGCGGCGGCAACACCGCGGTCGAAGAGGCGCTGTACCTCGCCAACATCGCCGCGCAGGTGCACGTGATCCACCGCCGCGACAAGTTCCGCGCCGAGCCGATCATGATCGACAAACTGATGACCAAGGTCGCCGAGGGCAAGATCGTGCTGCACCTGTGGCACGAGTTGGACGAGGTGCTGGGCGACGATAAGGGCGTGACCGGCGTGCGCATCCGCGACAAGAGGAGCGGTGCAACCACCGAGCTGGCGCTGCAAGGCTGCTTCATCGCCATCGGCCATGCGCCGAACACGGAGATCTTTGCCGGCCAATTGGAGATGGCCAACGGGTACATCGTCACGCGCAGCGGCAACGCCGGCCTGGCGACCATGACCAGCGTGCCCGGCGTCTTCGCCGCCGGCGACGTGCAAGACCACGTATACCGCCAGGCCGTCACCTCCGCCGGCACCGGCTGCATGGCCGCCCTGGACGCACAGCGCTGGCTGGAAGCGCAGGAGACCACGCCCGCGGCGGCGGAGAAGCTTGCGGCTTGAGGCCCTGCTCCCCTCGCCCGCATCTGTTTTTCTCCCCTCGCCCGCATCAGCGGGAGAGGGGCCGGGGGTGAGGGTCCGACCATAGGCACTCGGCGCCCTTCTGCATGTCTGCGAAGAAAAAGCCCCTCTCCCCCCGGGAGAGGGGTTGGGGTGAGGGAAGACCGTAGCCACGGAGTCAGGACGCAGCAGTTCGCAAGGGCCGCTCCATGCCCACCCGCCACAAATCCCTCTCCGACCTGGCCACCCTGCGCGACCGGCTCGGGCAGCGCGCCGCCGAACACGAACGCCAGGCCCGCGCCGACGTCGAGCGCCTGCGCCGCGCCGAACACTCAGCGGGCGAGTTCGCAGCGGCAATGACCGGCGTCACCCCGCTCGCCCCGCACGGCCGCCACCAGGCCCGACCCCAACAACCGGCGCCGCACGCCCGCCAGCGCCAGCACGACGACGCGCGGGTGCTCGACGCCTCGCTGTCCGACGAGATCGACCTCGACGCGCTGCTCGACACCGACGATTCGCTGTCGTGGCGCCGCCCCGGCATCGGCCCCGACGTACTGCGCCGCCTGCGGCGCGGGGCGTGGTCGATCCAGAGCCAGATCGACCTGCACGGCTGCCGCGTGGACGAGGCGCGCAGCGCGCTCGCCGACTTCCTGCGAGATGCGGTGAAGCGCGGCCTGCGCTGCGTGCGCGTGGTGCACGGCAAGGGCCTCGGCTCCAAAGACCGCGTGCCCGTGCTCAAGACCAAGGTGCGCGGCTGGCTCGTGCAGCGCGAAGAAGTGATCGCCTTCTGCCAGGCGCGACCGGCGGAAGGTGGGGCGGGGGCGTTGATCGTGCTGTTGCGGCCGGGCGAGGCACGCGCAACTGGCGCGTAGCGGCGAGGCCATCGCCGCAAGCGTTTGCGATCACGTTAGCTCTAGGCTAACCTACATTCCTGTTCGTTCTGGAGTACACGCGACAGGCGTCGCGGATGTTGGAGTCGATGCCGCGCAACGTGCGCGCCGTTGTGGAAGGCAAGATCGCAGCCGTCTGCGCGGACCCGCATGGCCGCCACAACAACGCCACGCGGTTGCAGGGGCGTCCCGAATTCCGGCTGCGGGTCGGCGACTGGCGCGTGATCTACCGCGTGATCGACGAGCGCGTAACCGTACTGATCGTCAAGATCGGCAGCAGAGGGCAGGTGTACTGATATGACACAGGTTCAGGTAATCGAAAAGGACGGGAAGCCCAGTTTCTACGTCGTACCGGCCGAGATTTGGGCGCGTGTGCGCGAGTTGATCGAAGACGCAGAGGATCTCGCCGATCTGGAGCGCTTCGACCGCGAGGACGATGGCATCCGCTACCCCGCCGCCGTCGCCTACGCGATGGCCGACGGCGTGCATCCCGTGCGCGCCTGGCGCGAGCACCGCGGCCTCACCCAGCAACAACTGGCCGCCGCCGCCAAGGTGAGCAAACCGTTCCTGAGCCAGATCGAAGGCGGCAAGCGCGCCGGGTCCACCGCTACCTTGCGCAAACTGGCGCGCGCGCTCAAGGTGCCGGTGGGGGCGGTGATGCCGCTTTGACGGTGGTCTCGCAAAGAACCCCTTGGCCCTTCGCCGCGCCCGTTTCCGCACTGAAACATTGCTCGTCCGCCATCGCTCTAGCCCCTTTCGCAGAACCGGACAGCGGCTGGACAACAAATGTCCAGAAAGTCGCGTCTGGTTCCTTCCGCAAACCAGATAAATCGGTACTCGGCTTCGTGTGCGAACTTCGCGTCCTTCAAGAACAGAGCGTCAACAGACTGCTCGCCGACGTAAGCGTTTTGTTCGTGAAACCAAGAATCGACATCGGCGAAGTCCTTTGGCGGTTGAATCGATCGCGCACCACTCTTTCTCACAACCGTATCCGTGCTGTAGCGACAAGGCCCCTCAACGCCGCCGACACACCCGGGAATCTGCCGCGCAACCGCGGCCGCAAAAGCGACCGTATCCAAGACCCGGATGTACGTACCCCGCTCGCTCGTTGTCGTCAGTCCTTGGTCGCTGATGGATGCACACAGCACATAGGCCTCCTGGGCGGCGACGCCCAGTACGCTCAAGGTACCGTCAGGCGCAGCAATCTCCATCGCAACAGTACCCTCCCTTCCGTCGCGCCTACTCTCGTCGGGGTGCCGACGGAAAGTAGTGAACGAAGAAAGACGCAATGAGCCATCACGAAAGAACGCATCCGCGTACGCCGCGTCCAGCTTGCGCGCGACTACTGGCAGCCGCACTGTCCATCGCTGAGAAAAAGGGATGGTGAGATGCGGCATCTATAGCGGTCGGGAGCCGATGCTCTTCTTGGAACCCAGTGCAACCCTTCAGCCAAGGCGAACCCTCGCCCTAGCTGACGGCCTAAACCGCCTCCTCCCCGCTCTCCCCCGTCCGGATCCGCACCACCTGCTCGACCGCGGTGACGAAAATCTTGCCGTCGCCGATCTTGCCGGTGCGGGCGGCTTTGGTGATCGCTTCGACGACGCGCTCGACCAGCGCGTCGGCGACCACCGCTTCGACCTTGACCTTGGGCAGGAAGTCGACCACGTACTCGGCGCCGCGATAAAGCTCGGTGTGACCCTTCTGCCGGCCAAAGCCCTTGACCTCGGTGACGGTCAGGCCGTTGACGCCGACTTCGGACAAGGCCTCGCGCACTTCGTCGAGCTTGAAGGGTTTGATGATGGCGGTGATCTGCTTCATGGTGGGTCTCCCGTGTTTGCGCTTGATTGTAGGGTCGGCACTCAGGCCGCGTCTTCTATGAAACGGTTGGTGATCGGATACCGCCAGTCGCGGCCAAAGCCGCGGTGGGTGACGCGGATGCCGACCGGCGCCTGACGGCGCTTGTATTCGTTCAGGCGAATCAGCCGCACCACCTTGCGCACGTCGGCAGCGGGGAAGCCCGCGGCGACGATCTCCTCCACGCCGGCGCCCTGCTCCATGTAGAGCTCGATGATCGCGTCGAGCACTTCGTAGGGCGGCAGCGAGTCCTGGTCGGTCTGGTCGGGGCGCAGTTCCGCACTCGGCGCCCGCGTCAGGATGCGCTCGGGGATCACCGGCCGCGCGCCCTGCGCATTGCGCCAGCGGGCGAGCGCGTAGACGAGCGTCTTGCGGATGTCCTTGATCACCGCAAAGCCGCCCGCCATGTCGCCATAAAGCGTGCAGTAGCCGACCGCCATCTCGCTCTTGTTGCCGGTGGTCAGCACGATGCTGCCGTGCTTGTTTGAAAGCGCCATCAGCAGCGTGCCGCGGATGCGCGCCTGGATGTTCTCTTCGGTCGCGTCCCACGGCAGGCCGCGGAACTCACCGGCCAGCGCAGACAGGAAGCTGTCGAACACCGGCTTGATCGGCACTTCGTCGTAGCGCACGCCGAGTGTGGCGACCATCTCGCGCGAGTCGAGCCAGGAAATGTCGCGCGTGTATTGCGACGGCATCATCACCGCGCGCACGCGCTCCGCGCCCAGCGCATCGACGGCGATCGCCAGCGTGAGCGCTGAGTCCACCCCGCCGGACATGCCGATCAGCGCACCGGGAAAACCGTTCTTGCCCAGGTAGTCGCGCACGCCGAGCTTGAGCGCGCCGTAGGCCTGCTGCTCCAGCGGGCCAAAGTCGGCCACCGCCGCAGGCTGCGGCACGGCGTCCACCAGATCGACCCGCATCTGCGTCTCGCCGAACTGCTCCGCACGCTGCGTGAGCCGCCCCTGCGCGTCGAGCACGAACGAGGCGCCGTCGAACACCAGTTCGTCCTGCCCGCCGACGAGATTGGCGTACACCAGTGCCAGGCCGTGGCGCGAGACGTTCTCGCGCATCACCTGCTCGCGCTGCGCCTGCTTGCCGAGGTGAAACGGCGACGCATTGGGCACCAGCAGCACCTGCGCGCCGGCGGCGCGCGCGGCCTCCGGCGCGTAGGAATACCAACTGTCCTCGCAGATGACGATGCCGAAACGCGTGCCGCGCACTTCGAACACAAACGGCCGGTTATCGGGCGTGAAGTAGCGCCGCTCGTCGAAGACGTCGTAGTTGGGCAGGTCGTGCTTGCAGTAGGTGCCCTGCCCCACGCCGCCGTGGATCAGCGAGGCGGCGTTGTAGCGCCGCCCTTCGCGCGCCAGCGGGTGGCCGACCACCACGCGCAGCTCGGGAAACTCCAGCAATTGCGCGGTGAGGCGGGCGAGCGCCGCATCGGCCGCCGCGTAGAAGGCGCGGCGCAGCAACAAATCTTCGGGCGGGTAGCCGGACAGCGACAGTTCCGGTGTGAGCAGGATGTCGCCACCGGCGGCGGCGGCACGGCCGGCCTGCTCCAGTATCTTTCTGGCGTTGCCTTCGAAGTCCCCGACCGTGCAGTCGATCTGCGCGACCGCGACCCTGACCTGCGAACCCATCGACCGTGCCGCCTGCGAGTGAAATTCATTATTGCATGCGGCTCGCGCCGGGGCTGGATGCGATCGAGCGCACCGCGTGGAACGCGCTGCTCGCGACCGACGGCGGTGGCAATCCGTTCCTGCGCTACGAGTATCTGCGTGCGCTGGAAGACGCCGGTTGCGTGGGCAGCGACAGCGGCTGGACGCCGCAGCACCTGACGCTGTGGCGCGGCGACGCGCTGGTGGGCGCCGTGCCGCTGTACCTCAAGGAGCACAGCTACGGCGAGTACGTGTTCGACTGGAGCTGGGCAGAGGCCTACCAGCGCCACGGGCTGGACTACTACCCCAAGTGGCTGGCCGCCGTGCCGTTCACGCCCGTGAGCGCCACGCGGCTGATCGCGGCGGACGACACGGCGCGCGCAATGCTGGCCGAGTTGCTGGTGCAACTGGCGCGGTCCAGTGGCTTGTCGTCGCTGCACCTGCTGCTGGCGCCGCTGGCGCAGATCGAGCTGCTCCAGGCACAGGGCTGCGTGCTGCGCCAGGGCGTGCAGTTTCACTGGCGTAACGCGGGGTTTGCGGACTTCGAGCAGTTTCTCGGCGCGCTTGCGCAGCCCAAGCGCAAGAAGATCCGCGCCGAGCGGCGCCGCGTGCACGAGGCTGGTGTCACGCTGACGCGCAAGTGCGGCGCCGAGATCGCCGAGCGCGATTGGGCGTTCTTCATCCGCTGCTACGAGCACACCTATGCCGAGCACCATTCGACGCCGTACCTGAACCTCGACTTCTTCTTGCGGCTGGCGGCGGCGCTGCCCGAGCACTTGATGCTCGTGGTAGCGCAGCGCGACGGTGCGCCGATCGCCGCCAGCCTGGGCGTGGTCGACCGAGAGCGGCTCTACGGGCGCTACTGGGGCGCGGTCGAACATGTGCCCTGTCTGCACTTCGAGTGCTGCTACTACCAGATGATCGAGTTTGCGATCGAGCGCGGCTTGCAGGTCTTCGAGGGCGGGGCGCAGGGTGCGCACAAGCTGGCGCGCGGGCTCGACCCGGTGCCGACGTACTCCGCGCACTGGCTGGCGCAGCCGCAGATGCACGCCGCAGTCGCCCGCTTTGCCGCGCGCGAGTCGGATGGTATGGCGCACACGCTGGATGAGTTGAATGAGCATCGGGCGTGGCGGGCGGCGCACACGGCGCCGGTGCCCGGCCACCATAACCCGGCTGCTTCGCCCCCACCCTCACCCCCCGATGCGGCCGGGGTTTTTCTCCCCTCGTCCGCATCGGCGGGACAGAGGCGGGGGGGAGGGGGTCAGTGGTCTCGCGCCTGCTGCGTGTCTTCGATCGAAGCCCGAAGTTCCCCCCAATTCCCCTCGCGGACGCCCTGCTGCGATCCCGGGGCCGGCGTACTTCACCAACGGCCTGCCGGTACTGCCCGCGCGAGGGACTCAGAACGCCGGCTTCGGCGACGCCTGCTTGAACGCCGCCACCGCGTCCATGATCTCCTTGCGCGCGGAGTCCGGCCCTTCCCAGCCGACGATCTTGACCCACTTGCCGGGCTCCAGATCCTTGTAGTGCCGGAAAAAGTGCGTGATCTGCGCCAGTCGCTCGGGCGCGATGTCCTCGGGCTTTTGCCAGTGCTTGTACCAAGGCAGGCACTTGTCGATCGGCACCGCGAGCAGCTTGGAGTCGCCGCCGCCTTCGTCTTCCATCTTCAGCACGCCGAGCGGCCGGCAGCGCACCACCACGCCGAATTGCAGCGGGAAGGGCGTGATCACCAGCACGTCCACCGGATCGCCGTCGTCGGCAATGGTGTGAGGGATATAGCCGTAATTGCAGGGGTAATGCATCGACGTGCCGACGAACCGGTCGACGAACAGCACTCCGGACTCCTTGTCGACTTCGTACTTGATCGGGTCGGAGTGAGCGGGGATTTCGATCACGACGTTGAAGTCGTCGGGCAGGTTGCGGCCGGGCGGCACGCGGTCGAGGCTCATTGCGGATTCCTTGGTTGCGGTTCGCGCCGATTCTATCGGCGCAGTGGCCGATAATCGCCGCCAAACGACTCAGAGAGAAGAAGATGGACGGCGGATGGGCGGCCACCGAAGGCCGGCATCACTGGATCGGCAACCGCTGGGTGGCCGCGACGGGCGGACAGACGATCGCCGTGGTCGATCCGTCCGACGGGCAGCCGTTTGCGCAGATCGCGCGCGGCAACGCGGCCGACATCGATGCCGCGGTGCGCGTCGCGCGCGCCGCCTACGGTGAGTTCGGCGATGGCGACTGGGGGCGGCTGTCCGCCACCGACCGTGGCCGGCTGCTCGCCAAGCTCGCGCAGCGCGTGGCCGAAGTCGCGGAAGAACTCGGCCGGCTGGAATCGCGCTGCACCGGCAAGCCGCTGAAGCAGGGTCGCGCGGATGCCAACGCGCTGGCGCGTTACTTCGAGTACTACGCCGGCGCCGCCGACAAGCTGCACGGCGAGACGCTGCCCTACCAGCCCGGCATGACGGTGCTGACCATCCGCGAGCCGCATGGGGTGACCGGACACATCGTGCCGTGGAACTACCCGATGCAGATCTTCGGCCGCAGCGTGGGTGCGGCACTCGCGGCAGGCAACACCTGCGTGGTCAAACCGGCCGAAGACGCCTGCCTGTCGCTGCTGCGGGTGGCGGAACTGGCCGCCGAGGTCGGTTTCCCGGACGGGGCGCTCAACATTGTCACCGGCTATGGACACGAGGCGGGCGCGGCGCTGACCGCGCACCCGGGCATCGATCACATTTCCTTCACCGGCTCGCCGTTCGTGGGCGCGCTGGTCGCGCAGTCCGCCGCCGCGCATCACTGCCCGGTGACGCTGGAACTCGGCGGCAAGTCACCGCAGATCGTGTTTGCCGATGCCAATCTCGACGATGCGGTGCCGGTGATCGTCAACGCGATCGTCCAGAACGCCGGCCAGACCTGCTCGGCGGGAAGCCGCTTGCTGGTGGAGCGCTCGATCTACGAAGACTTGGTCGCCCGCGTGGGCGAGGCGATGGCGCGGCTGCGCGTCGGCCCGGCGCTGGCCGACCTCGACCTCGGCCCCTTGATCCGGCAGAAGCAGTTGCAACGCGTATGGGACTACCTGTCGCAGGCACAGGCCGACGGCATACCGATGGCCGCGCAGGGCACTGTCGTCGAGGACGCGCCGCAGACAGGTTTTTATCAGGCGCCCACACTGCTGCGCGACGTGCCGCCGACGCACCGGATCGCGCAGGAGGAAATCTTCGGCCCCGTGCTGGCCGCCCTGCCCTTCGACGACGAGGGCGACGCGCTGCGCATCGCCAACGGCACGCCGTATGGCCTGGTGGCGGGCGTGTGGACGGCAGACGGCGGCCGCCAAATGCGCTTGGCACGCAAGCTAAAAAGCGGGCAGGTCTTCGTCAACAACTACGGCGCGGGCGGCGGAATCGAGCTGCCCTTCGGCGGCCGCGGGGCCAGCGGTTACGGGCGCGAGAAAGGCTTCGAGGCGCTGCTGGGGTTTACGACGCTGAAGACGATAGCTATCCGACACGGGTGAAGATGACGCGGCCTGCGGCCGCTGTGATCGCGCTGCGCGCTCGGTGAGCTTCGCCCGGTGTGGAGGCCATCGCTTCGGGCGAAGCTCATGGCCCGCGCAGCCGGCGTTCACAGGCGGCACAGCCGCCGTCATCTTCACCGCCTACGACGCCGCACGCACATCCAACACGGGAGGACGCCGCAAATGAACCACCGTCTCGCCAACAAAGTCGCCATCGTCACCGGCGCCGCCTCCGGCTTCGGCCGGGGGATCGCAGAGCGCTTTGCGCAGGAAGGCTGCGCGGTGCTGGTCACCGATCTGGCGCGCGAAGCCGGCGAGCGGGTGGCGGCCGACATCCGCGCTGCCGGCGGGCGGGCGGCGTTTGCCTATGGCGACGTGAGCGTGAGCGCCGACGTGCAGGCACTGCTCGACGCCTCGCTGCGCGAGTTCGGGCAGCTGGACATCGTCGTCAACAACGCCGGCACCACGCACAAGAACCGGCCGCTGCTGGAGGTGAGCGAAGCCGAGTTCGACCGCGTCTACGCGGTCAACGTCAAGAGCATCTACCTCACCGCGCTGCACATGGTGCCGCATTTCCGCGCGCAGGGCGGCGGCTGCTTCGTCAACGTGGCGTCCACTGCCGGCGTGCGGCCGCGGCCGGGACTGACCTGGTACAACGGCAGCAAGGGCGCGGTGATCGTCACCAGCAAAAGCATGGCGGCCGAACTCGGCCCCGACCGCATTCGGGTGAACTGCGTCAACCCGGTGATCGGCGAAACGGGCCTGCTCGAGCAATTCATGGGCATGCCGGACACGCCGGAGAACCGAAAGAAGTTCCTCGGCGGCATTCCGCTCGGCCGCTTCAGCCGACCGGGCGATATCGCCAACGCCTGCCTCTTTCTCGCCTCGGACGAAGCGGAATTCATCACCGGCGCGTGCCTGGAAGTCGACGGCGGGCGCTGCGTCTGAGCAGTCCATCACGGCCGGTTGATCCGCATCAACAAATCTTCGATCAATCTGCCGCCCGCAGAGCGCGGCGGCTAGCCTTGCCGCCGGTCGTGGGTTGGGGTTAACCCGCACCCGCCGCGGCCGAGCGCGGCGCTCATCGACAGCACGCTTGCGGCCGGGACTCGCATCCCGGTCTTCAGGGAGACAACATAATGGCAGCCACCAAGGCGGTGTCCGCGCCCGCCCTCAACTGGGCCGCGATCGACCGCGATCCGCGCTTCCAGGCATTACATCGAAAGAAGGTCGGCGTCCTCGCCGGCCTGATGATCTTCTCGATTTTCTACTACTTCCTGCTGCCGATCGGCGCCGCCTACTTTCCGGCGCTGTTTTCGGTCAAGCTGTGGGGGCCGATCAACATCGGCATCGTCTTTGCGCTGTCGGAGTTCATCGTCGCCTGGGGCATCGCGTTTTACTACTCGCGCCGCGCTAACCGTGAGTTCGACGCCATGGCGCGCGAACTGATCCAGGACGCCGAACGCATCGGGAGGACGGCATGAACCGCAAAGCATTTCTTTTGGCTGCCGCGCTGACGCTGGTGGCTCTACCGGCGCTGGCGCAAGGCGCCGTCGGCGCCAACTGGCGCTGGCTCACCTT
>JBKCXU010000088.1:0-52105 GCA_046316025.1 Betaproteobacteria bacterium
GCGTCCCGCCCTCCCCCCACCCCCTCACCCTGGGGGAGTGGGTAAAAAAACCCCGCACCCCCGGGGTGTGGGGGGCCGGGGCGCGGCCGGGTGTGGGAAGGCCGTGGCTGACGGAGCGAGACCTGTCTTCGGCGACAGATCAAGCAGACCCCAGCATCCGCCGCGCATCGACCCATAGCTCGAACTGCGCGCCGGTAATGCCGCCCACGGCCAGCGCCGCTTCGCGTAGGCTCAGGCCGTGGTGGTGGGCGTGTTTGGCGATCAGCGCGGCGCGGTCGTAGCCGATATGCGGGGCCAGCGCGGTCACCAGCATCAGCGAGTGGTCCAGCAGCTCCCGCATGCGCGCCGCATCGACCGCGATCCCTTCCACGCAGTGCGCGGCAAAGCTCGCCATCGCATCGGCGAGCAGGCGCAGGCTGTCCAGCACGTCGTAGGCGATCAGCGGCTTGTAGACGTTCAGCTCGAACTGGCCCTGGCTGGCGGCGAAGCCGATGGCGACGTCATGCCCCAGCACCTGCGCGCAGACCATGGTCAGCGCCTCGACCTGGGTCGGATTGACCTTGCCCGGCATGATCGAACTGCCGGGCTCGTTCTCGGGCAAGCGCAGTTCGGCCAGGCCCGCGCGCGGGCCGCTGCCCATCAGCCGGATGTCGTTGGCGACCTTGGTCAGCGCCACCGCCAGCATGCGCAGCGCGCCGTGCAGGGCAACCAGCGCTTCGTGCCCGGCCAGCGCCGCGAAACGGTTGCCCGCCACCACGAAAGGTTCACCCAACCGCGCCGCCAGCACGGCGGCCACGCGGGCGCCAAACTCGGGGTGGGTGTTCAAGCCGGTGCCGACGGCGGTGCCGCCGATGGCGAGCGCGTGCACGGCCGGCACGGCCTGGCGCAGCGACACTTCAGCCAGCGCAAGCTGCGCGTCGTAGCCGCCGAACTCCTGGCCGAGCGTGACGGGCGTGGCGTCTTGCAGATGCGTGCGGCCGACCTTGATGGTGTTGGCGCCGGCCACGGCTTGGGCCTGCAAGGCCGCGCGCAGCCGGGCCAGAGCGGCGAAGAGCGGCCGCAGTTGCAGCACGACCGCGACGTGCATAGCGCTCGGGAACACGTCGTTGGACGACTGGCCGCGGTTGACGTCGTCGTTCGGATGCACGCGCCGCTGGCCGCCGAGTCCGCCGCCCAGCGCCTGCGAGGCGAGGCTCGCGATCACCTCGTTGACGGTCATGTTGCTCTGGGTGCCGGAGCCGGTCTGCCAGACCGACAACGGAAACTCGCGGTCGAACTCGCCCGCCGCCACCCGCGCCGCGGCGGCGGCAATCGCGTCGGCCTTGGCCGCGTCCAGCAGGCCGAGGTCGCGGTTGACTTCGGTCGCCGCGCGCTTGATCTCGGCCAGCGCGTGCACGATGGCAAGCGGCATCCGCTGCTCGCCGATGGCGAAGTAGTGCCGGCTGCGTTCGGTTTGCGCGCCCCACAGCGCGTCGGCCGGGACTTCGATGGGGCCGAAGCTGTCGGTTTCGGTGCGGGTGGCGGCGGACATCGCGTGGGACAGAGATACAGGGAGCGCGGCTATTGTGCGCTCGCTTTCCTCAATTGCCGCGCTCCATTCGGCCCCTAAAATCCGGGCCTTCTTTCGGAGGAACCCGTAATGCACCTACATCGTTTTGCCGCCATCGCCACCGTCGCCCTGCTCGCCGCCGCCTGCGGCAAACAAGAGCCGCCGCCGGCCCCCAAGGTCGAAGCCAAGAAAGAAGAACCGAAGAAGGTGGAGCCGGTAAAGATCGGCTTCGTCTACGTCAGCCCGGTCGGCGACGCCGGCTGGACTTCGCAGCACAACGCCGGCCGGCTGGAGATGGAAAAGGCGCTGGGCGACAAGGTGACCAGCACCTTCGTCGAGAAAGTGCCCGAAGGCGCGGACGCCGAGCGCGTGATCCGCGACCTCGCCAGCACCGGCCACAAGCTGATCTTCACCACCTCGTTCGGCTTCATGAATCCGACGTTGAAGGTCGCCGAAGAATTCCCGCAGACGCACTTCGAGCACGCCACCGGCTACAAGACGGCGCCCAACATGGCCAGCTACAACGTGCGCTTTTACGAGGGGCGCTATCTGGCGGGCATGCTGGCCGGCAAAATGACCAAGAGCAACACGCTCGGTTACGTGGCGGCCTTCCCGATCCCCGAAGTGCTGCAGGGGATCAACGCCTTCACGCTGGGCGCGCGCAGCGTCAACCCCAAGGCGCAGGTGCGGGTGATCTGGGCCAACAGCTGGTACGACCCCGGCAAGGAGCGCGACGCCGCCAACACGCTGCTCAAGCAATCTGGCGCGGACGTGGTCACGCACCATACGGACTCGACCGCGGTCGTCGCCGCCGCCGAGGAAGCCGGCAAGATGGCCGTGGCCTATCACTCGGACATGAGCAAGTTCGGCCCCAAGGCGCAACTGGGCGCAGTGACCCACCACTGGGGCGCGTACTACACCAAGCGCGCGCAGGAGCAACTGGACGGCAAGTGGTCGACCGGCTCGGTGTGGATGGGCATGAAGGACGGTGCGATCAAGCTGGAGGCGATCAACCCGTCGGTGCCGAAAGACGTGGCCGACATGGTCAACGCCAAGGGGCAAGAGATCACGGAAGGCAAGTTCCACCCCTTTACCGGGCCGATCAAGACCAACGAGGGCAAGGACATCGCCCCCGCGGGCCAGTCGCTGACCGATGAGCAACTGGGGCAGATGAACTACTACGTGCAGGGCGTGGTGGGGAAGGTGCCGAGCGGGAAGTAACTCGCGCCACTGCCGGGCTGCGCTCTCGGCGCAGCCCGGTCATGTGCCGGCGCGACGGCTTACTTCACCTTGCTATCGACCAGCCCGTAGATGCCGTAGCCGATCAGGTACGGCAAGGTGTAGCCGGGGAAGGCCGCCTCGAACTGCTTCTGCAGCGCGGCGTAATGCGCCTGCGCCTTGGCCGGGTCTTTCAGTTCGGCGCTCGGCACCGTCTGCACGTAGCGGGTGGTGATCTCGTCGGCGCGCACCAGGTAGGCACTGCCTTGCTGCACGGCGGCGCCGACCGGCGCCACCGCGCCGCGTCCGCCGTAGACCTTGCCCTTGCCCAGCGCGGGCAGTTCGGCCAGCGCCGCGCGCCAGGCTTTGAGATCGGGCCGCGGCTTGCCGTCGACGATGCCGCCCTCCAGCCACAAGTGTGCCCCGTGCTGGACCAGGTCGCCGACGATCAGCTCGCCCGTGCTGTCGATCCGCACGACCGTCTGCGTGCTCGACACGCCGGGGTTCTTCAGTTCGATCAGCGTCAGCGTCTCGCCGGACTTCAGGCGGATCGTTTTCTGCCCGGAGAAAGTCGTCTTCAGCGGCTCGAACTTGGGATAGGTCTCGTCGGTGAAGGCCTTGGCCATGTTGACCCAGAAGTACTTCTTGTAGGCATGCACGCCGGGCATGGCGGCGGCCGTGGCTTGCGAGCCGATCGACTCCGCGCCCAGCGCGTGCAGCACCGACAGGCCGTTGAACTTGTCCGGGTTCGGGTGCGTCACCACGACGCGGGTGATCGGCGAGCGGGTCGTGGCGCGAATCTTGTCGATCATCGCCTGCGTCAGCGCCGGCACGAACTGAGTATCGATCACCGTCACCTCCTGGCCGTCGTCGTACCAGTAGGTGTGGGTGTCGAAGCCTTTGCTGTCCGAGGTGAACGCGCCGAGCGTGCCGGCCTGGGCACCGCCCGTGGCGGCAGCCACGGCGAGCGGCAGGGCGAGTTTGAAGAGGCGGGTGGTGAGCGGGTGCATGGCGAAACTCCAGTGGGGTGAGAAGCGGTGAGGCGCGCACTGTAGGAGCCGGCGGACTTATCATCTCGGGCGATTCCGTCGAAAAATATGGCAAACGCGACAACGGCGCACTCGGCGCAGACCCCGCTCGATCCGGACCATGCGGCACGGCCCCTGTTCGTCCTGCACGAGCGGATCGCGGCCGGCGCCGGCCCGCTGCACAGCCATCGCCGCCACCAGTTGATTTATGCGGCCGATGGCGTCGTGACCGTCACCGCCGGCCGTGGCTGGTGGGTGGTGCCGCCGCAGCGGGCGGTGTGGGTGCCGGCCGGCACGCCGCACCGGGTCGCGGCCAAGGCGCCCTTTGCGCTGTGTTCGCTGTACGTCTCGACCCGGCTGCGGCGCGACTGGCCTGGGAGTTGCCAGGTCGTGGCGGTGCCGCCCCTGCTGCGCGAGCTGTTGCTCGAAGCGGCCGGGTTCGGCGACCGTTATCCGGCCCGCGGGCCGCAGCGGCGGTTGCTCGACGTCGCCGTCGATCGCATCGCAACGCTCGACGTGGCGCCGCTTTCGCTCGAACTGCCGCGCGACCTGCGCGCGCGTCGGGTGGCCGAAGCCTTGCGCGCCGATCCCTCCGAGCGACGGCCGCTCGCGGAATGGGGGCGGCGCGTCGGCGCCAGCGCGCGCTCCCTGGAGCGGCTGTTCCTGCGCGATACCGGCATGAGCTTTGCGCGCTGGCGTGCGCAGGCGCGGTTGCTGGCGGCGTTGGAGCGCTTGGGTGCGGGTCGCCGTGTGACGCAGGTCGCGCTCGAAGTGGGCTACGACGATCCGTCGTCCTTTATCGCCGCGTTCAAGCGCGTTTTGGGGGTGACGCCGCGCCGGTACTTTCATGCGGCCGCGGGGGCCTCTGCCCGCGCTACTGTTGGCGTGTCGCAACGCAGGAGAAGCACATGACCTCGATGGACCGTATCTCTCAGTCGCTCCGCATGACCCTGCGCGACTGGCGCGCGGGGGAGTTGCGGCTGCTCGCGGCGGCCCTTGTCGTCGCGGTGGCGGCTGTGACGAGTGTGGGTTTCTTCGTCGATCGCATCCGCCTCGGGCTGGAGCGCGACGCCAAGCAGTTGCTTGGCGCCGACCTCGTTGTCAGTTCCGACAAGCCGATCACGTCCGCACCGCGCGAGCGCGCCACCGGCGCGGGGCTGGCGCTGGCGGACACCGTCACCTTCCCCAGCATGGCGATCAACGCCGCGCGGCCGGATGCGCTGACACTCGCGGCCGTCAAGGCCGTCGGCTCCGGCTACCCGCTGCGCGGCGCGCTGCGCGTGACCGACGCGCCCGGCGCACCCGATGCGCCGACGCGCGAGGTGCCCGCGCCCGGCACGGTCTGGGTCGATCCGCAGGCGCTGCTCGCGCTGCAACTGGAAGTCGGCGGCACGCTCAAGCTCGGCGAGCAGAGCTTCCGCGTGGCGAAGCTGATCGCCATCGAGCCCGACCGCGGTGCGCAGTTCATCAACTTCGCGCCCCGCGTGATGTTGAACCTCGCCGACCTGCCGGCCACGCAATTGATCCAGCCCGGCAGTCGCGTCACCTACCGCCTGCTGGTGGCGGGCGACGCGGCGGCGGTGCGCGCGTACTCGGCTTGGGCGGGCGAGAACCTCGCGCGCGGCCAGAGCATCGAGTCGCTGGAAGGCGGCCGGCCGGAGATGCAGCGCACGCTGGAGCGGGCGCAGCGCTTCCTGGCGCTGGTGGCGCTGCTGGCGGCGATGATCGCCGCGGTCGCGGTGGCGGTGGCGGCGCGGCGCTTTTCGCTGCGGCATCTGGATTCGTGCGCGATGATGCGCTGCCTCGGCCTCGCCCAGCGCGACATTTTTGCGCTCTTTGCGCTGGAGTTCGTTTGGGTGGGGCTGGCCGCCTGCGTGGTCGGCACGCTGGCGGGCTACGCGCTGCATTTCGTGTTGATCGAAGTGCTCGGCCAGTTGATCCAGGCGGCACTGCCGCAGCCCTCGGTGCTGCCCGCGCTGCAAGGCTTTGCCTGCGGCATGGTGCTGCTGCTGGGCTTCGCCCTGCCGCCGCTCGTGCAACTGCGGCAGGTGCCGCCGCTGCGCGTGCTGCGCAAGGACCTCGGCCCGCCCACCGGCCGCGCCGCAGCGGGCTATGCGGTGGGTTTCGTCGGCTTCTTTGCGCTGCTGCTGTGGTCGTCCAACGATCTCACCATCGGCGTCGTTACCGCGGGTGGGTTTGCCGGCGGCGTGTTGTTGTTTGCGCTGGTGGCCTGGGCCACGCTCAAGCTGCTCGCACCGCTGCGCGCGCTGACCGGGCGGCTCGGCATCACCTGGCGCTTTGCGGTGGCGGCCGTGCAGCGGCGGCCGGTGGCGGCGGTGGTGCAACTGGTGGCGCTGTCGGTCGGGCTGATGGCACTGCTGCTGCTCACCGTCACGCGCACCGACCTCGTCAACGCCTGGCGCAAGGCGGCGCCGGCCGATGCGCCCAACCGTTTCGTCATCAACATCCAGCCCGACCAGGTGGACGCGGTGCGCGAGCGGTTGCGCGCCGGAGGTGTCGGCGAACCGGAGTTGCACCCGATGATCCGCGGCCGGTTGATCGAAAAGAACGGCAGCCCGGTCGCCCCCGAAATGTTCTCCGGCGACCGTGCGCAGCGGCTGGTCGAGCGCGAGTTCAACCTCTCCTACATGCTTGAGGCGCCCAGCCACAATCCGATCGTCGCCGGCCGCTGGTACGCCGACGGCGCGCAGGAACTGTCGATCGAAGAGGGCATCGCCAAGACGCTCGGCGTGGCACTCGGCGACACGCTGACCTTCGACATCGCCGGCAGCCGCGTCACCGCGCAGGTGACGAGCCTGCGCAAGGTCGATTGGGACAGCATGCGCGCCAACTTCTTCGTCGTGATGCCGCCGTCGCTGCTGGCCAAACAGCCGTCGAGCTTCATCACGGCGTTTCACCTGCCGCCGGAGCGCGCCGCGCTGACCGCTGAACTGGTGCGTGAGTTTCCCAACCTTACGGTGATCGACACCAGCGCCGTGTTCCGCCAGGTGCAGGCGGTGCTCGATCAGGTGATCGCGGCGGTGGAGTTCCTGTTCCTGTTCACGCTCGCCGCGGGCGTGCTGGTGCTGTACGCGGCGCTCGCCAGCAGCCGCGACGAGCGCGTGCGCGAAGCCGGCCTGCTGCGCGCGCTGGGCGCCTCGCGCCGGCAACTGTCGCGCGTGCAGGTGGCGGAGATGATTTGCCTCGGCGGGCTGGCCGGCTTGCTCGCCGCGGTGGGCGCCTCGGCGGTGGGCTGGGCGCTCGCCAAGTACGCCTTCGAGTTCGACTACGTGGTCACGCCCTGGGTGTTCGTGCTCGGCATCGGCGGCGGTGCCCTGTGCGCGCTGGCCGGCGGCTGGGTCGGCCTGCGCGGGGTGCTGAAGACGCCGCCGCTGGCGACGTTGCGCGAGGCTTGATGCCCGCGGCGCGTCGCCCCGGCGCAGGCGCCACAGGCGCTACGAACTTTGCGTCGAAGTCCCGAGTTCGGGTCGCCGCCGGCCACACCCGGCGCTTCGCGCCACGCCTGCCCCGCTTGATGCGGGCGAGGGTCTTTTCCCCCTCGCCCGCATCGGCGGGAGAGAGCGTGCCCCGGCTTTGATCCGGGGGCCGGGGGTGACGGCAAGGGCTTTTCTCGCTCGGACGGACGTAAGTTAACGCTTATGGGCGAAGGCCGGAGCCAGTTTTCAGCGCACCAAATCCGGCCCCGCCCTGCGCCGCGGCGACGGCCGACCTACGCCGCCGCCAGCGCCACCTTCGCGCCATCGCGCGCCAGTTCCTCGCGCGTGGTGATCCGGCGGAACCAGATGGTCACCGCGCTCGAGGTGAGCACGATGAACAGCGAATACAACACCGGGATCAGCAGCACCTGCTGCTGCATCTCGCCCTGGAAGGTGAGCAGCACGATCAGCACGCCGAGCGGGCCGTTCTGGATGCCGGTTTCGAGCGCGATGGTGCGCGCGCGGCGCGGGTCCTGGCGCAGGCCGCGCGCGGCCCAGTAGCCGAGCAGCATGCCGACGACACCCAGGCCGACCGCCGCCGCGTAGACGCCGGCCGGCGTGGTGGCGAGCAGCATGTAGTTGCGCGGCACCCAGGTCAGGATCAGGAACAGGATCACGACAATGCCGAGCGCGCCGCCCAGCAACTCGATGGTGGCGCCCACGTTGGGGTTCCACTTGCGCAGCAGCATGCCGATCACGGTCGGCACGATCAGCACCACCAGCACCTGCGCGACATTGCCGGCCGGCACCGAGTACTCGGCCGGCAGGTCGCGCAGCGACGAGTAGAACTCCAGCAGCAGCGGCACCATCGCCACCGCGACCAGCGTGGAGGCGATGGTCATCATGATCGACAGGGCGAGCGCACCTTTGCTGAAGTAGGTGAAGATGTTGGAGGTGGTGCCGCCTGGCATGCAACCCATCAGGATCAGGCCGATGGCGAGCGCTGGCGGCAGGTCGAGCAGTACGGCGAGCAGGTAGCCCAGGAAAGGCATCACGCCGTACTGGGCGACGAGGCCCACGCCGATGCCCTGCGGCTTGCGCAGGGCGATGCGGAAGTCCTTGAAGGTGAGCGAGGCGCCCATGCCCAGCATGATGACCATCATCATGATGCCGAGCAGTTTGGTTTCGGTGTCGGTGAGCATTTGTCGGTCTCGGTCTAGGCGCCTGTTGGGGCGACGGTTGCGGTGCCGGCGGTCTTCCCTCACCCCAACCCCTCTCCCGGGGGGAGAGGGGCTTCCCAGAACCCTCTCCCACCGGGAGAGGGTGGCGCGAAGCGCCGGGTGAGGGAAGGCTGCGGGCGGCGGTGTTGCGTCGGGATCGTCGGAAGGATGTCCTGTTGCGGGAGGCGTCGTGCGCGCGGCGTCAGCCGCCGGCGCGCCCCGCCTCGGCCTTGAGGTTCTTGCGCAAGATCTTGCCGATCGGCGTCTTTGGCATCTCGGTGCGGAACTCCACGCTGCGCGGCACCTTGTAGTCGGTCAGGTACTTGCGGCAATGCGCGCGCACCTGCTCGGCGGTCAGCGCCGGGTCCTGCGCCACCACGTAGGCGCGCACCGCCTCGCCGCTCTTGGCGTCCGGCACGCCGATCACCGCGACCTCCAGCACCTGCTCCATGCGGGCGATCACCTCTTCGACTTCGTTCGGATACACGTTGAAGCCGGACACCAGAATCAAGTCCTTCTTGCGGTCGACGATGCGGAAGTAGCCGTTGGCATCCATCACCGCCACGTCGCCGGTATAGAGCCACCCGTCGCGCAGCACGGCGGCGGTGTCGGCGGGCCGGTTCCAGTAGCCCTGCATCACCTGCGGGCCGCGCACGATCAGCTCGCCCGCCGCGCCCAGCGGCACCGGCAGGCCGGCATCGTCCACCAGCCGCACCTGCGCGCCCGGCACCGGCACGCCGATGGAGTCGGGCTTCTGCGTGCCGGCGAGCGGATTGAAGCAGACCACCGGCGAGCATTCGGTCAGGCCGTAGCCCTCGGCGATGCGCGTGCCGGTCACCCGCTGCCAGCGCTGCGCCACCGCGCTTTGCAGCGCCGCGCCGCCGGCCACCGCGCCCTTCAGGTGCTTGGGCGGGAAGGCGGTAAACCATTCTTCGTTGAGCAGCGCGTTGAAGAGCGTGTTCACCCCGCTCATCCAGGTGATCTTGTAGTTGTCGAAGGCGCGTTGCAGGTTGCCGATCGGCCGCGGGCTGGGCACCAGCACGTTGCGCGCGCCGGCGGCAAAGAAGCACAGCAGATTGAACTGGAAGGCGAAGATGTGATAGAGCGGCAGCGCGGTCAGCACCGTCTCGCGCCCTTCGTCGATCAGCGCGCGGCCCATCGCCCAGGCCTGCGCGCAGTTGTCCAGCAGGTTGCCGTGGGTGAGCATCGCGCCCTTGCTCACACCCGTGGTGCCGCCGGTGTATTGCAGCGCGGCCAGCGCGTCCGGGCCGACACCGCGCGTGTAGGCGGCCACGTCGATGCCGCGCTGCGTGCGCGCCACCGCGCCTTCGGCCAGTGCCCAGTCCAGCCGCACGTGCTCGACTGCGATCTTCGGCAGCACGCGGCTCCACACCTTCATGACGGCGCGGATTACCGCGCGCGGGACGCGCGAGAAGAACTGCGTCAACTCGGCCACCACCACGCGGCGGATGCCGGTGGCCGCCAGCACCTGCGGCAGCTTGTCGGCAAAGAGATCGACGATCACCAGCACCTCGGCGCCGCTGTCGGCAAACTGGTGCGTCATCTCCTCGGCCGTGTAGAGCGGGTTGGTGTTGACCAGCACGCAGCCGGCCTTGAACACGCCAAAGGCCACCACCGGGTAGGCGAGGCAGTTGGGCGTTTGCAGCGCCACGCGCGCGCCGGCTTTGAGGCCCAACACCTCGCGCAGGTAGACGGCGAAGGCGTCCGAGTACGCATCGACTTGCGCGTAGGACAGCGACCCGTGCATGCCGTTGGGCATGCAGGTGGTAAACGCCGTCTGCTTGGCGTAGCGCTGGGCGGCGCTGCGCACCAGGTCGGCCAGGTGCGTATGGCCGAGCGGGGCGAGCTCGCGCGCGGTGCTCGGGCCGTAGTGCGCGAGCCAGGGTTGCAGGTCGTAAGTCGCAGTGGAATGGTTCAAGGCCGTCTCCTCGCTTGGGCGGCGTTGGATCGCCGTTGTGATGGGCCGCGATTGTCTGCACCGTGCCGGCCCTGAGCTAGGCGGGCTTTCCCGTATCGTTCCTTCTTTGTTCGATGCGACCTACCCATGAGCGTCACCCGGTTCGGGCACCCACGCCCCCACCCCAGCCCTCCCCCGCTTCGCAGGGGAGGGGGTACTCCCGCCCCCGCTGGCGGGGGAGAGTGGGGGTGGGGGCCTGGCTCACGGGCCGAAGTAGAGATCCGGCTGCAACCGTCCGTGTCTCGCTGAGCGCCGCCGTGACCGAAACCCTTGTCCTCGCCGCCGTGTGCGCGCTGCTGGCGGTCGCTCTCTTCGTGCTGCTGCGCCGCAGCGCTGCCGACCGCGCCGAAGCGCAGCGCGTGGAGCGCGATCTGCGCGCGGCGGTCGAGCAGGCGGCGAGCCAGACGCGGGTCGAGACCGGCGCGCGCCTGTCGCAGTTGCAGACGGCGCTACTGGCGCAGCTCGCCAGTCTGGGCGGCACGCAGACCACTCAGCTGGCGAGCTTTGGCCAGCAGGTGGCGCGGATTTCAGAAGGGGCGGACGCCAACGCCCGCGCCAACCGTGAAGAGTCCGCCGTGCTGTTGCGCGACTTTGGCGGTGGCATGCAGCAGCAACTGGCCGACCTGACGCGCACGATCCAGTTGAATCTGGCCGAGGTGCGCGGCACCCTCAACGCCCAGCTGCGCGAGATGCAGCAGGGCAACGAGGCCAAGCTCGAACAGATGCGCGCCACCGTCGAGGAAAAGCTGCAAGCCACGTTGGAGGCGCGGCTGGGCGAGAGCTTCCGACTCGTCTCCGAGCGGCTGGAACAGGTGCACCGCGGGCTGGGCGAGATGCAGACGCTGGCGCAGGGCGTGGGCGATCTGAAGAAAGTGCTCGGCAACGTCAAGACGCGCGGCGTCTTTGGCGAGGTGCAGTTGGCCGCGCTGCTGGAGCAGGTGCTGGCGGCCGATCAGTACGCGGCCAACGTCGCCACCCGGCCGGGGTCGGCCGAGCGCGTGGAGTTTGCGATCCGCATGCCAGGCAATGCCGAAGGCGCCGCGATCTGGCTGCCGATCGACGCCAAGTTCCCGGCCGAGGACTACGACCGCCTTCTGGCCGCGCACGAGGCGGCCGACCGCGACGCCTTCGACGCGGCGGCCAATGCGCTGGAGGCGCGCATTCGCGGCGAGGCCAGGAAAATCCGCGACAAGTACATCGAGCCGCCGCACACCACCGACTTCGCGATCCTCTTCCTGCCGACCGAGGGTCTCTTTGCCGAGGTGTTGCGCCGCCCCGGTCTGACCGAGTGGCTCAACCGCGAACTGCGCATCGTGATCGCCGGCCCGACCACGCTGTACGCGATGTTGAACGCCTTGCAGATGGGCTTCCGCACGCTGGCGCTGGAGCGGCGCAGCGCCGAGGTCTGGCAGGTGCTGGGCGCGGTCAAGACCGAGTTCGGCAAGTTCGGCGACGTGCTGGCCAAGGTCAAGGGCCAGTTGGAGACCGCCTCGCGCAGCATCGAGCAGGCAGAGACCCGCACCCGCCAGATGCACCGTGCGCTCAAAGGCGTGGAGGCGCTGCCGGCGGAGCAAGCCGTGCGCTTGTTGCCGGTGGCGGAGGAGCGGGGCGATGGCGCGGAGGGTTGACGCGCAGCGCGCGATGAGCGTCGTCGATGTCGGCGATGCAGCCAGGCGGCTATCGCGCCTGCTGAAGGCAGTGGAAGCGGGCGAGCAGTTCGTGATCGCCCGCGGCGGGCAGCCGGTGGCGGTGCTGAGGGCGTACCAAGCGCCACGCCGCAAGATCGAGCCGCCCGGCCGCATGGCGGCCGAGGGTTGGTGGATGGCCGAGGACTTCGATGAACCCGTTGATCAGTTGTTCGATGCGTTGGCGCCGACGATGGAGTCGCGCCGCACAGGCCCGCGAAGCGGTGCGCGATGAAGCTGCCGCGACTCTTGCGCCCCGCTCGTTGGCACACGGCGGAGCGCTCGGTGCTGGCGACGGAGGGGTTGGTCGCACCGATTGTCTCGAGCGTGCCTCTGGCGTGACCCAATGCAACTCGTCGCCCCGACGCTCGACCGACTGCCGGCCTATGTCGCCGCGCTCGAACGCGGCTGGTCGGCCGACAACCTGCGCGGGGCGGCGGCCGCGCGGGAGGAGCTGGAGCGCATCGCGACCGACCCGACCGCCTTCGTCGCCAGTCTCGACGACCGCGACGCCAAGGGCCCGCCGGTCACGCTGCCCGATGGAACGCGGGTGACACGCCTGCCGGGCTACCACCGCTGGCTGTGGGACGGCGAGTTCAGCGGGCAGATCGGGTTGCGTTGGCAGCCGGGCAGCAATGCGGTGCCGGCCCGCGTGCTGGGGCACATCGGCTATGCGGTGGTGCCGTGGAAGCAGCGACGCGGCTACGCCACCCGCGCGCTGGCGCTGCTGCTGCCCGAGGCGCGCGCCGTGGGTCTGGCCTACGTGGAAATCACCACCAGCCCGGACAACCTCGCCTCGCGCCGCGTGATCGAGGCCAACGGCGGCGTGCTCATCGAGCACTTCACCCGCCCGCCCGAGTACGGCAGCACGCCGGCGCTGCGTTATCGAATCGACCTGTAGCCGCAGCGCGGCCTATGAGCCGCGCGTCAACGGCACAAACCGCACGTCGATCGTCCGCCGGGTGACGGCGCGGCCGTCGGCGTCTTTGCGGATCAGCAGCAGTTGCTGGGTCGCGCCTTGCGGGCCGACCGGAATCACCAGGCGGCCGCCGGGCTTCAATTGCTCGATCAACGGTTGCGGCACGTGGTCGGGTGCGGCGGTGACGACGATGCCGTCGAACGGCGCGGCGTCGGGCCAGCCGCGGTAGCCGTCGCCGATTCGGAGTTCGATGTTGCGGTAGCCCAGGTCGCGCAGCAGCGCGGCGGCGCGCGCACCCAGCGCGGGCACGATCTCGATGCTGTAAACGCGCGCCACGCACTCGGCCAGCACGGCGGCCTGGTAGCCGGAACCGGTGCCCACCTCCAGCACACGGTGCGTCGGCTGCGGGGCGAGCAACTCGGTCATCAGCGCGACTACGGTCGGTTGCGAGATGGTTTGTCCTTCGCCGATCGGCAGCGGCCGGTCGTCGAACGCATGGTCGCGCAGCGCCGGCGGCACAAAGCGATCGCGCGGCACCGCGCGCAGCGCGCGTCGCACCGGTGCCGACAAGCCCGCCACGCCGGTCGGCGCCGCGCTGGCGCGCAGTTGCAGGTCGATCTCGCGCAGCAGCCGCTCGCGCGGCGCGTTGGCGTCCTGGGCGAGCGCGGCCAACGGCAATAGCGCGGCCCCGGCGAGCAGCCGGCGGCGCAGCGGGGCAGGGCGGCGGTTTCTCATTTGGCGCGTATGCGCGGGGTCGTCGAGAATCGCAGGGTTCGCACGCTTCGACTTTAAGCCCGCCGCGCATGCCGCCGCCCCTCCGCCCCGCGCAGATCGAGCGCGACGCCGCCGGCGCCGCGTTCAGCCCGCAGTACGGCGACGTCTACGCCAACCGCGATGGCGCGCTCGGCCAGGCGCGGCACGTCTTTCTCGGCGGCAACGACTTGCCCGCACGCTGGCGTGGCCGTGCGAGCTTCGTCGTCGTGGAGACGGGCTTCGGCCTGGGCGTGAATTTCCTCGCCACTTGGCAGGCGTGGCGCGACGATCCGGCCCGCTGCGTGCGGCTGCACTACGTCGCGGTGGAAAAACACCCGGTGGCCGCCGCCGACCTGCTCGCCTTCGCGCCTGCGCCGCTGGCGCCGCTGGCACGGGCGCTCGCCGCCTGCTGGCCGCTGCCGCTGCCGGGGCTGCACCGGCTGGACTTCGACGACGGCGCGCTGCGGCTGACGCTCGCCTTCGGCGATGCGCGCGCATTGCTGCCGCAGCTCGTGGCCGGAGCCGATGCGTTCTTCCTCGATGGTTTTGCGCCCGACCGTAATCCGGAGCTGTGGGAGCCGCCGCTCATCAAAGCGCTGGTGCGTCTGGCGCGTCCGGGCGCGACGCTTGCCACCTGGTGCACCGCGCGCGTCGTGCGCGAGGCGCTGGCGGCGAGCGGTTTCGCGGTCGAGTCACGCCCGGGCTACGGGCACAAGCGGCAGATGCTGGCGGCGCGCTTCGCGCCGCGCTGGCGGCTGCGGCGGCACGAGCCGCCCGTCGCTTATGCGGGCGAGCGCAAGGCGCTGGCGATCGGCGCCGGGCTGGCCGGCAGTTGGGCCGCCGCCGCGTTGACGCAGCGCGGCTGGCAGGTGCGCGTGCTCGAAGGTGGCGCCGGGCCTGCGGCGGCGGCTTCGGCGCTGCCCTGGGGTCTCGTCCACCCGCAGTTTGCCGCCGACGACAACCTGCTCGCGCGGCTGACGCGCGCGGGCTTCCTGCTCGGCCGGCAGCGGCTGGCCTCGGCGCCGTACTGGCAGCCGGGCGGCGTGTTCCAGCAAGCGCGCGACGAGGCGGAAGCCGCCCGCTGGCGGGCAGCGCTGGGTGCGTCCGACGACTGGCCGCGCGACTACCTGCGCTGGGTGGAGTTGGATGAGGCCGCCGCGCTCGTCGGCGCGGCCCCGTGCCGCGGCGGCCTGTGGTTTGCGCAGGGCGGCGTGGTGTCGGCGGCGCGCTGGTGCGCCGCGCTGCTGGCCGGCAGCCACACGCAGTTCGGCACCGCCGTCGCCGCGCTCGAACGCCGCGACGGCCAGTGGCACGCCCTTGCGCCCGACGGCCGCAGCCTCGCTGCCGCACCGGTCGTGGTGGTCGCCAACGCGCTCGACGCGCCGCGCCTGCTCGGGCTGCGCCACGCGCCGGTGCAGCCGGTGCGCGGCCGCATCAGCGTGCTCTCTGGCGATCTGCCGCTGCGTGCCGGCATCGGCGGCGACGGCTATCTCGTGCGCGGCGCCGACGGCTGGCTGGGGGTCGGCGCGAGCTACGAGTTTCCGCCACCGGAGCGCACAGCGCCGATCGCGGAGTGCGACATCCACGCCGGCAACCTGCAACGCGTGCGGCGCCTGCTGCGCGCGGCGCCGCCGCTGGCGCCGAACGGCGTCTTCGACGGCCTGCGTTGTGTGGCGCGCGACCGGTTGCCGCTGGCCGGTGCGGTGGCCGACGAAGCCGCTGCGCTCGACGCGGCGACCGAACTGCGCGGCGCGCACCTGGCCGACCTGCCGCGGCGCGAGGGACTCTTTTGCAGCTTCGCCCTCGGCTCGCGCGGCCTGACGCTGGCGCCGCTGGCGGCCGAGTTGATCGCCGCGCAAGTCGAAGGCGAGCCCTGGCCGGTCGAGCGCGCGCTGGCCGACGCACTCGACCCCGCGCGCTTCCTGCTCCAGCGGCTGCGCCGCGGGTGAAGGTCCGTTGTCCGTCGACGCCTTGCGCGCGAGTATCCTCATTTGCTCGCGTCTGGCGCTATGCCCGGGCGGTGCCGGCGCAGCCGCCGCTGCGCCGGAGGCTGTCGGTGGGCGCGTAACGATTCGTGTTCAGGGGCGTTGCTCACGATGCAAGTCAAACTCGAAAAGCGCTACCCGCTCGACGTGCCGCCGCAGGCGGCCTGGGCGCTGCTGACGGATCTCCCCGAACTCGCCCGCTGCATGCCGGGGGCTGAACTCGGCGAGGCGCTCGGCGAGAACCGCTACAAGGGCCTGCTGAAGATGAAGGTCGGGCCGGCCACCGCCGCCTTTGCCGGCGAGATCGAGGTGCTCCAGGTCGATGCCGCGGCGCGCAGCGTTACCTTGCGCGGCAAGGGCAGCGACCGGGGCGGCTCCAGCGCCGCGCTCGACCTCACGGCTACCGTGCATGACGGCGACGCCGGCGGCACGCTGCTGCTCGGCCAGTCGGAGGTGACGATCAACGGCAAGTTCGCCCAGTTTGGCGGGCGGATGATCGGGCAGGTGTCGGATCTGGTGATCGGTCAGTTCGTGCAGAACTTCGCCGCCAAAGCGGCCGCGCGCGCGGCGGCCGCAGCGCCGGCGGCAGTGACCGCGCCGCCGGGTGTGGAATCGACCGCGCCGGCACCCGCCGCGGCGGCGCCGCAGGCGAGCGCCGAGTTGTCGGCCTTGGGCATCCTGTGGGCGCTCATCAAGGGTTTCTTTGCGCGCCTGTTCGGCCGCGGCCACTGAAGGCCGGCCATGGGCCGCACCGGCAACGATGGCGGCGGGTGCGCGCCGCGGCGGCGCATCGGCGCGGTGCTGCTGGCCGCGGGCGAAGGGCAGCGGCTGGGCGGCGTGGCCAAGCCGGCCATCGCCATCCAGGGCGTGCCGCTCGTCAAGCGCGCGTTGATCGCGCTGTCCGGCGCCGGCGTGGACGAGGTGGTCGTCGTGCTCGGTCACGCCGCCCAACAGGTCGAGCCGCTGGTGCAGGACTTTCCGGTCGCGCTGGTGCGCAACGAGCGCTATCGCGACGGGCAGATGAGTTCGGTGCACGCCGGGCTGGCGGCGCTCAGCGGGCCGCTCGATGCGGTGCTGGTGTGCCTGGCCGACCAGCCGCTGCTCGAGGCGCAGGACATCGCCGCGCTGATCGGGGCGTTCGAGCAGCGCGCGGGCGGCAGCGTGATGGTGCCGTACTTCCAGGGACGGCGCGGCAACCCGGCGATCTTCGACGGCGCGGCCCGCGCGGCCATCGTCGCCGCCGGCGCCAGTGTGGGCTGCCGGCGCTGGATCGACGAGCATCCGCAACTCGTCACCCGCTTCGAGGCGCCCAACGATCACTACGTGGTCGATCTCGATACCGCCGAGGATCTCACCGCGTTGCGGGCCCGGCTCGGGCTGGCAGTGGAACTGCCGGCGGCGCCGATCGCCTAAGCGCGCTCGTAGGTTACGAAGGTGAAGCCATACGGCCGCTCGCCCGTGGGCGGCCGGTGCTCGCGCTGCGTCGCGCTAAAGACTGCCGGCAGCGGCGGGAAGAACGTGTCGGCGGCAAACTCCGCGTCGATTTCGGTGGCGAGCACGCGGTCGGCGCGCGGCAGCGCCTGCGCGTAGACCTCGCCGCCGCCGATCACGAAGACTTCGGCGGCGTCGGCGCAGTCGGCCAGTGCGGCGTCGAGCGAGTCGAACACTTCCGCGCCGGCAGCCTGCAACGCGCCGTTGCGCGTGACGACGAGGTTGCGCCGCCCCGGCAGCGCGCGGCCGAGCGAATCCCAGGTCTTGCGGCCCATCACGATCGGATGGCCCATGGTCGTGCGCTTGAAGTACGCCATGTCTTCCGGCAGCCGCCAGGGCATGCGGCCGTCTTTACCGATGCCGCGCGCGCGGTCGTAGGCGACGATCAGCGAGACGCGCATCGGCTCACACCGCCACCGGCGCCTTGATCGCCGGGTGCGGGTCGTAGCCGACGATCTCGAAGTCTTCGAAGCGATAGTCGAAGATCGACCCCGGCCGGCGCTTGATTTGCAGTTGCGGATACGGCCGCGGCTCGCGCGCCAGTTGCGTCTGCACCTGCTCGACGTGGTTGTCGTAGATGTGGCAGTCGCCGCCCACCCAGACGAAGTCGCCCACGGCCAGATCGCACTGCTGCGCCACCATGTAGGTGAGCAGGCTGTAGCTGGCGATGTTGAACGGCACGCCGAGAAAGATGTCGCAACTGCGCTGGTACAACTGGCAGCTCAGTCGCCCCTCGGCCACGTAGAACTGGAACAGCAGGTGGCAGGGCGGCAGCGCCATTTGCGGAATGTCGCCGACGTTCCAGGCCGAGACGATCAGCCGGCGCGAATCCGGGTTGCGCTTGATCTCGGCCACCACCTGCGCGATCTGGTCGATGCTGCCGCCGTCGCGCGTGGGCCAGGAGCGCCACTGCACGCCGTACACGGGGCCCAATTCGCCGTCGGCATCGGCCCACTCGTCCCAGATCGTCACGTTGTTCTCGTGCAGGTAACGGATGTTGCTCTCGCCGCGCAGAAACCACAGCAGTTCGTGGACGATGGAGCGGATGTGCAGCTTCTTGGTGGTGACGAGCGGGAACCCTTCGCGCAGGTCGAAGCGCATCTGGTAGCCGAATACCGAGCGCGTGCCGGTGCCGGTGCGGTCGCGCTTGACCGTGCCGCGCTCGGCCACGTGGCGCATGAAGTCTTCGTATTGGCGCATCACACTCCCGCTAGCAGATAGTCGATCGCGGAGACGATCTCGAAACTGTGCTCGGCCAGGCTGCCGGCGCGCGCGCCCAGCAGTCGGGCCTCCACGCCGACGATGTCGGTGGTCGCCAGCACCAGCCGCTTGCCCTGCACCTCGAACACTGGGTGCAGGTACTCGATGCGCGGGCCGAACGCGCTTTGCACGACCAGTGGGATCACTACCCGGGTCGCCAGATGACGCAGGCTTTCGGCCTGCACATCGAGGTAAAAGGGCAGCGTGCGGCGCTCAGCGGCGTTGCGGTTGGCGTAAAGGTCAAATCGAGCCACGGTCTTTGCGCAGGCTTTGGTTCCACATGCCGGCCTTCTCGACCCGCGTGTTGTAGGCGTCGATCGCCGCGCGGTTGCGTTCGAGCCAGGCTTCGCCTTGCAGGCGGCGTACCTCCTCGGCGAGCAGGCGGTCTACCGTTTGCGACAGGTTCAGCCCGAGTTCGCGGGCGCTCTCCAGGGTGGCGGCACTGAGCGACAAGTTGGTGGCTTTCTTGGGCGTGGAGGGGGCGGCGGTCAACATGGTCGAGTCCATCGGTTATGCGCAACATTCATGCGCATTTTATGGGTTTCACAGATCGAACTGCAACGCCGCCAGCCGCGCGTACAGGCCGTCGCGGGCGACGAGTTGATCGTGGCGGCCGGACTCGACGATCCGCCCATGGTCGAGCACGACGATGCGGTCGGCCCGCTGCACGGTCGCCAGCCGGTGCGCAATCACGAGCGTGGTGCGGTCGCGCATCGCGGCTTCGAGCGCGCGCTGCACGATGCGTTCGCTCTCGGCATCCAGCGCGGACGTGGCTTCGTCGAGCAGCAGCAGCGGCGCGTTTTTCAGCATCGCGCGGGCGATGGCGATCCGCTGCCGCTGGCCGCCGGACAGCCGCACGCCGCGCTCGCCGAGGAAGGTTTTGTAGCCCTCGGGCAGCGCGGTGATGAACTCGTCGGCAAAGGCGGCGCGGGCGGCGGCGAACACCTCTTCATCGGTCGCCTGCGGGCGGCCGTAACGGATGTTCTCCAGCGCGTCGGCGGAGAAAATCGTGGCGTCCTGCGGCACCAATGCGATACGGCTGCGCAGGTCGGCCAGCCGCAGTGCGGGCAGCGGCACGCCGTCGACGCGGATGGCGCCGCCGCCGACGTCGTAGAAGCGCAGCAGCAACTGGAAGATCGTCGACTTGCCTGCACCCGAGGGGCCGACCAGCGCCACCGTCTCGCCGGCGCGGATGTCGAGCGAAAAGTCGTCGAGCACGGCACGCTGCGGGCGCGAGGGATAGGCAAAGCGCACGGCGTCGAACCGCAGGGCCACGCCGCCGTGCGGCACCGGCAGGGCGCGCGGCACCGGCGGGTCGGCGATGTCCGAGCGTGCGTCCAGCAGCTCCATCAGCCGTTCGGTCGCGCCGGAGGCGCGCAGCAAGTCTCCCCAGACTTCGGCCAGCACCGCCACCGCACCCCCGGCGAACATCACGTACAGGGCGGACTGCGCCAGTTCGCCCTCGGTCAGCCGGCCATCGACGACGGCCTGTACGCCGAAGTAGACGCCGAAGATCAGCGCCGCGAACACGCCGATCATCACGAACGCGATCAACGCCGCGCGCGCGCCGGTGCGCCGCAGCGAGGTGCTGAAGGCGCGCTCGGCCACCGCGGCAAAGCGCTCGGTTTCCGCGCGCTCGGCGGTGAAGCTCTGCACCACCGGGATCGCGTTGAGAATCTCGCCGGCGAGCGCGCTCGAATCCGCGATCCGGTCCTGGCTCGCGCGCGACAGCCGCTGCACGCGGCGGCCGAAGAAGACCGCCGGCAGCACCACCAGCGCCAGCACGGCGAGCACCAGCAGCATCAGCCGCGGGTTGGTGTAGACGAGCATCGCCAGCGCGCCGAGAAACAACACCCCGTTGCGCAGCCCCATCGATACGCTGGAGCCGACGGCGTTCTGGATGACGGTGGTGTCGGTGGTCAGTCGCGACAGCGCCTCGCCGGTTTTGAGCGTCTCGAAAAACGCCGGGCTTTGCGTGAGCACGTGGCCGTAGACGTCGCGCCGCAGGTCGGTGGTCACGCGCTCGCCGAGCCAGGTCACCATGTAAAAGCGCGCCCCGGTAAACAGCGCCAGCGCCAGCGCCACCGCGGCAATGCCGCCGAACTGCGCCCGCACCGCGGCCATCCGCGCGGCGGGGTCGGCGACCTCCGCCGCGAAGCCATGGTCGATCAGTTGGCGGATCGCTGCCGGCAGCGCCAGCGTGGCCGTCGCCGAAAGCAGCAGGAACAGCAGCGCGAGCGCGATCTGCTTGCGGTAGGGCGCAAGGTAGGGCAGCAGCGCCCGCAGCGGACGCAGCGGTCTGCCTTGCGGCGGGTCGGTCTGGGCGCTCACGCGGCCATCGTGCGGACGATGCCCCAGGCGGCGCCCAGCAATAGCGCCAACAGTGCCAGCACCGACAGGCCAAAGCCGCCGCCACGCTTTTCCGCGGCGCGGGTGTAGGCCGCCCAATACCACAGGCGGCCGATCAGCCACAGCGCGCCGAGTGCGGCTGCCCAGGGCGCACTCCAGTACGTCGCCGCGAGCCAGAGCGCCGGCAGGAACATCACGGCGCTCTCGGTGGTGTTGACCTGCACCCGGTAGACGCGCTCGAACTCGGGAGGCCCTAGCGTGGCCGGCGGCATGATGCGGTGCTTGCCGCGCATGCGGCCGACATGCACAGCGCAGCCGAAGAGCAGCAGCAGGGTCAGCAGCGTGATGAGTGCCGGCAGCGCAGCCTGAGTCATCGGGGGTCTCCTGGCCTGGGGATGGGCGGATGCTACGTCAACACGACGTGCCGTCCCCGTCGCAGCGTTAGTTGCTGCGCTGTGCGGTCGTGGCACGGGCCACCGGGGCGCAGCGGTACACGACCTCGGGGTAGTTGTAGTCCTCCCCTTCCGGCTCGGGCGGTGTCGGCGCGACGCAGGAGTAGACCTGCCCGCTGCCGCCGGCGATGACAAAGCGCTCGATTCGCGGCTCGCCGAACAGCGTCTCGAACAGCAGCACCCGACCGGACGCATCGGGGTAGATGCGCTCGATCTTCTCGCCTTCCTTCAGATAGGTGAACTCGGGGCGCAGGCGCCCGTCCTCGCTGTCGGCGGACGGGCGGGCGACGAAACGAGCGGTGACCCACAAGCCCTGCGCAACCACCACCCGGTGCACGTTGCCTTTGAACAAGTACACCGGACGGCCGAGGTCGTCCTCGTTCATCGCCGGGCCGGGCGCGACGACGGTCTCCCCCAGCAAGCCCTGCGGCAGCGGCAGCAGCAGATTGGCGTACGGCGGCACCGTGGTGTTGCGGCCGCCGGCGATGATGTTCTGCGGCTCGCGCGAGCGGTTGTAGACGGCCACACCCGCCTGGCCCGAAGGGGAGAAGGGGTCGATCAGCGACAGGTCGGTCGTGGTGCGGTTGAAGGCGAGCCCGTTGCCGGTCAGTGCATACATCGTATTGGCCGAGGCGAAGCCGGAGACGGTGCCGTTGGCATCGCCGGCCAGGGCGAAGTTGCTGTTCAGCGGGCCCAACTGCATTTGCAGGTTGGACGACAGCGAGGTGCGTCGGCCCGAGGTGCCGCCGCTGGCGTGCGTGGCGCTGAGCGAGAAGGAGCGCATGTAGTCGTACTGATCCTCGGCAAAGCCGGTCGACAGGCCGGCCGACAACGCCGTCTGCCCGGTCGAGTCGTAACTGCCGGTCGAAGTGGCCGACGAGTTGGTCGCAAACTCCAGCGGGACGACGAGTGTGAGCGCGACCGAGTAGTTGCCGCTTTCGGGCGAGTAGCTGCCCAGGGCCAGCAGGCTGGCGCCCCGACCGAGGGCCGGCACCGCGAACGATCCCTGCGCCAGGGCCAACTGGCTGCGCGAGCGACCACTGAGCGAATTGAGGTAACCGAAGCTGATGGGGAAGTTGCCGTAGCCCAGGTTGACGTTCACCGATTGATACCGGGCCAGCGAGTAGCAGGCCGAGTAGCCGGGCCGCAGGCAGGTGCCGAGCGCAGCGCGCGTGTCGCGGTCTGGCGGCTGGTACCAGGTACCGGTCAGGCCCAGGCGCAAGCGGTTGTCCCAGCGTGGGCTGGCGCTCACGAACAGGCCGAGCTCGCTACCTGTGCCAAGGTTGGCCGCGACGCGGTACTGCCCGGTGGCATCGCCGACGGCGACGCCCAGACGGGACAACGAAGCCACCGTCTGTACCGCCGCCTGGACGACGAACCGCCCGCTCCCACTGTAGGTATAGGCCGCGGTCAACTGGTCGTCGTCGGTGAAGCCGATGCCGGAGGCGATAGTGTTCGCGGTGCGCAATACGCGCCCGCCGTCGATGTAGTAGTAGTGCGGGCCAAAGCGTTGCGCCGCGAGGGCGGCCAGGGACGAATCGATGTCGGGCAGGGCCTCGGCGCGCACGGTGGTTTCGCGGCCGGAGGCGTCGCGGATGATCACGTCGACGAAGCCGTCGGTGAATCCGGTAAACGGCACGAACTGATCGCCCGGCGACAGGTTGGCTTCGTGCAGTTGTACGCCGTTCCACAGGATGCGCACCAGGCTGGGACTGGTCAACTGGATGCGTACGCGTCGGCGCTGGGCGGCGGAGCCGAAGGCTTCGCCGGCCGATTTGTAGGCGAGTCCGACGACCGACGGGCGGGAAAAAAAGTACATCGCGTTGCCGGCCAGCAGGTCGGTCGGCGAGGCGGCGCGAAACAAGTCGGCGTAGGCCCGCGCACCATCGTCGTCCACCGGCACGCTGCCGGCCAACAAGTTCAGTTGCACGGTCAGATCCTTGGCCTGCACGGCACTGGGCAGAATCGTCGGCGGTGGCGTGCCCTGCAAGCGCGAGTACTGCGCACCCAGGTCGTACTCGACACGCCGGTCGGCCTTGGAGCCGATGCCGCGCAGCAGAATCGAGCCGCTGGCGGTTTGCGTCGCGTCTGTGGTGTCGGTGCCGGCCACCCGGTTGCCGCTCAGGGCAAGAAAGGTGGCGCCGAGCAACGTGTACTGGTCGGACAGCAGATCCGGCGCTTCGCGCGCCTTGGCCGACGAGGTCACGAGTTCGAGCAGATCGCCGTCCTTAGGCTGCAAACTCACCTCGGCGCAGGTCAGCGGCGCGGCGGCGATGGCCAGGCACTCGGTCTCGTTGGGCCTGAACTGTGGCCGTTCGGCGAAACCGGCGGCCGCGTTTTGCTCGAAGCCGATGCCAATGAGAAAGCGGCGAAACGCCTGCACCGACGCCGGGGCGAGGACGTAGACGCTGTCGGTGCCCTTGGCGATGAAGACGATCGCCGCACGCGGCCGTCCTTGCCAAAACAGCGTGCGGTCGGTGAGCAGCACCGCCGAGGCGGCAAAACCCGGCGGAGCGCTCTTGGCCGCCGGCGGCGGCGCCTGGGCGTGGGCGGTGGCACCGATCGCCGCCGTCAGACCGAGCGCGTAAGGCCACCTCCAGCGCATCGCCGTACCGACATCGCAGGCCGCGGCGTCAGCGCGCGGCGGTGGACGTTGGATTGTCGAGGTAGACGAGTTGCCGCTGCGAAGTGGCGTTCAGATCGGGCTGGAAGGCGAGCGCGATGAACGGGCTGCCGACCGCGGCTTTGATCGTCACCGACTCGTCCGGCAGCATCGACTGGCGGGGAAAGTCGGCGATCTTCTCGCACTCCGTCGTAAAGGTGCGCGCATTGGGGCAGCCGAAGCCTTCCAGCAGATAGACGTGTCGCTGCGAACGGTTGGTGATGCGCAGCACGCCCTCGGCGCGGGACACCGCCAAACTGGTCGCCGGCAGTTCGCGCGGCGACCGCTCGCGGTTGACGGCTACGAGCGCTTCGAAGCCGAGCAGTACGGCCATGGCGCCGGCGTTGGGCTGCGCGCCGGAGAAGCCCACCTCGCCCACGTCGACCATCTTGACGTAGAAGCTCTCGGCCTTGTGCGTCATCACGCCGGGGTTGGCGATCACGCGCACCGTGAACGCCTCGTTGGGCCGCAGAGCAAACTCCGACGGATACACGCGCAGCGGACCCTGTTCGGCCGGCGCCCGCTGGCGCGCCCCGTTGGCGTCCAGTTCGACGCGCGTGATCGTGGCGCGCACGAACACCGGCGACGCGCCGCGGTTGATCGCCACGATGTTGCCGACGAAGCGATTGCCCGGATCGAGGGTGATCACGTTGGGATCGATGTTCCAACTGTCGCCCGGCCCGGCCCAGGACGGGGCTGCGGCGAGCAGCGCCGCGGCCCAGAGTCCGCGCCAGAGGGCGCCCAGGTGCTTGCATCGATTGCTCATGAGGACATGCTCCGCTGTAGGAAAGGGGCGTATCCGCTCAAAGCGGCGACGCGATGAGGGTAACCGTATCCGCGTACGTCCCGCTGCCGGCCGCCGGGGTCTCGGCCTGTACGACCGTACGCCTGATGTTGCCGGCGCCGCACAGCCCGGCGGAGGCAACCGTTCGTCCGGCCGGGACGGTGAACGTGTTCTGTCCGGTGCGCGAGACGAGTTGCGCACCGCTGTTGTCGGCCAACGCCAGGCTCACGCGGTAGCGCAGACCGGTTCCGCTGCCGTTACGGGCCAACCAGCTGGTGCCGTCGCCCGCGGGGCCGAAGCCACTGGTCAAGGTCAACTGAACCGAGCGCCCGTCGTTGCTGACGACGCAGAAGTTCTCGACCAGTCCCGGCCCGGAGAAGCCTTCGGCATCCGAGACCTGGCCGGTCGTCGAGGCGACCGTCGGGTCGGTCAGTTGCGTCACCTGCACGTCCGCGCCGGACGTGCCGGGCGTGAGCGCCAGGCCGAGCAGCAGGACGACGACGAGGGTTGCGCGCATCGTCGGCCTAATTCGGCGACACGGTCAGCGTGACCGTATCGGTGTACGTGAAGCCGGTCGCGGGCAGACTGTCGACCCAGAAGTGCTTCTTCAGCGTGCCGCTGCCGCAGAACTGCGTCGCAGTCACCACGTTCGCGGCGGGGATCACCAGGACGTAACTGGCGCCCGTGGTCGGCGGATTGAAACTCTCCGACAGCGAAGGATTGGTGACGAGAAAGCCGTAGGGCAGCGTCTGACCCCCGGGCTCGCGCAGGACCCAGCCCTGCGCCGAGGTGACGGTCATGGTCACGCCCGATCCGGCGGTGTCGACAATGCAAAACGCGTCGGTGACCCCGATCTTGCCCGGACGCGCTTCGGGGCTGCCGGAGTTTTGGTTGATCGTCGCGTCGGCCAAATTGGTGATTTGCACGTAGCGCACAGGCGGTGCCGCCGCGAAGCTCGGCGAAAACGAGCCGGTCGAGGTGCTGCCGAGCTGCCCCTGTGTGGCGGCCTGTGCAACGGGGCAGAAGGCTGCCGCGAGCACAGTGAGCACGAGCCAGGGGAAGCGCAGCCGGATCATGTATCGATGTTGCTTGTACAAGGCTTGATTCACGCTGAAAGTGGAGGCGGGCAACGCCAGCGACGCGGGCCGCTCACCGCGACGAAACGATACGGGGAGTTGCGCGCGAGGCAAAGCGGGAGTGCCGTCTTCATTGACACGGATCAGAGTAGGCCGCGCCAAACACGCTTTGGTTACTCGGAAAAGCGCAACGCCGCGCAGCGCGCGGCGTTGTTTTCCCGGCTTGCTGGTTGCGGCCGGCAGCGTGCCGGCCCGCAACCGGGATCGGGCGCCGCTCAAACCGGGCTCAGCACCATGGTCAGCGTGTCGTCGTAACTGTTGAACGGATACGTGTTGGGCATCGGCGCGCCGAGATCGACGTGCGCCTTCAGATTACCGGTACCGCACAGCGTGGGGTCGGTGACCGCCACGCCCGCCGGCAGACTCGCCGTCTTGTTGTTGGCGCCGTCGTTGCCGGCCGTCAGATAGTTGACGTTGTTGGCGATGTTGGTGAGTCTGAGCGTGTAGGTAATGTCGGGCGTGCCGCCGGTCGGTGTGGTGCCGACCGGAGTCGTGTTGGGCGCCAGGCGCCAGTTGGTTCCGCTCAACGTATTGCCGGTCGAGACCTGCAAGGTCGTCGCGCCGCCCCAGGTGTCGACCACGCAGAAATTGGTCTTGCCGCCGACCGACGAGCCATTGAGCTCGGAGAAGGTCGAATTGGTCACAGTGAAGTCGCTGGCGCCGCGCACCTGAACCTGGCGATTGGTTTGCGGCCCGTTGGCCGTGACCTTGAACGTCGCCGTGGACGAGGTATCGCTGAGGAGACCGTCGGTTGCCGCCAGGGCGGGAAAGGCGGCTGCCAGGGCGATCGCGATCATGCTTGTGCGGATGCTTTTCATCTTATGTTTCCTCTTTCCTCTGATACTAGGATTACTCAATGTCGCGATTAGGGACGCGACCCTCCCTCTCAAAAACCGAAGTGAATCTACCCTCGGCCAAGCAACGGCGAAAGTGGACAAAGTCCGGCGAAAGTGACTTTGGTCGCATTGCGCGCGGTTACGTCCCCGCGTTCGATGTTTTTGGTGTCTTGCATGATGTCGTTCCAACGCAAGAATCGCGGCGATTACTAAGAAAGACTATTGCATCGGAATCCCGCTCGCTGGCGAAGCCTGACAGGCTTCACAGCAGGATCGGCGCGACGTAACCGGTCATCTCCAGATAGCCGCGGCCAATGTCGTCGTCTTTTTCGTGGAGACGACTTGCGCCTTCCCAATAGACGGCGCCGGTGGTGGCGCGGCTGTCGAGCTCCTGGTCGGGCAGCAGCGGTTGCGTTGTAAAGATGCGGCTGCCGACGCGGACGCGCTGCGCCACCGGCCAGGTCGCGCGCGTGCGCGGCGAGGTCCAGGTTTGGATGGGTGTAAAGACCACCTCGTCCGGCGCAAACACCCGGGCCGTTTTGTCGCCCGCGGTACGCAGCGACGCATAGCCGAAATGCACCCTGCCGTCGCGCCGGCGCAACTGAAACGCGGTGAGCGCGCTGCCGTCGGCGAGATTCATGCCGATCCAGTCCCAGCCGGCAGTCTCGGCCTCGAGCAGCGTGCTCGACCACTCGTGGTCCAGCCAACCGCTGCCGGTCAGGCGCTGCGTGCGGCCGTCGCGCGTCAACTCGGCCTCGACGCGCAACTGCGGCTGCGAGTAGTAGAAGCTGGCGTTGCGCGGTTGCGGACCCTTGCGCGAGTAGCCGGCGTCGCCCTGCAGCAACAGCGGTTGCGTCGGGGTGGCCGTCAGGCGCAGGGTGAAGCCGCGGGCGGCAATGGCGCTGACATAAGCGCCGCCCGCCTGCCGCCGCAGCCGCCATTCGTACAGCGATACGTCGGTGTCCTCGGTCGCTGCCTGGGCCAGGCCGAAGCCGGCGCGGGCGATGCGCTCGTCGTGCAGCAGGCTGCCGCGCGCCGGGTCGGCGATCGCGGCGTGGCCGATGATCAATTGGTTGGCGGCAAAGCCGCTCGGGTTGCCTTGCGCGATCGGCGGGCGGGTGCGGAAGAAGGTGATCTGAAATCCCAGTGGCGTCGGGCCGCCGTCGAGCCAGCCGGTGAGGTACCACCAGTCGGTGCGAAAGTCCGGATGCGCGCCGTGGTCGCGCGGAAAGACGAGCGGGCGCGGTTCGACTGCCGGGTAGTCGAAGCCGAAGCCGGCACGTGGCGCCGCGAGCGCCGCCGCGGCGGCGAGCAGCAGCGGGCGGCGGCGCATCGCTACCAGTCCTCTTTCACCGCGCGCACCGCGTCGCCGGCGACGGCGCGCCGCCCGGCCAGCACCGCGGTCGCCGTGGCGGCGGCCAGCAGCGCGGCCATCAGCGCGGCCACCGTCGCCACGGGCACCCTGAAGTCCATCGTCCAGTAAAACGACTGCGGGTTGACCACCTTGACCAGCACCAGCGCCACCGCCAGCCCGGTCGCCAGTCCCGTGCCGAGCGCCAGCACCGTGATCCACAGACCTTCGAGCGCCAGCAGCCGCAGCACCTGGCCGCGCGTCAGGCCCAGATGGCGCAGCATGCCGAACTCGCGCCGCCGCGCGATCGCCTGCGCCGAAAACGTCGCCGCGATACCGACCAGCCCGATGACAATGGCCGCCACCTGCAACACGTAGGTCACGGCAAAGCTGCGGTCGAACACCTGCAAGCTGATCTGCCGGATCTCGCCCGGCTCGAGAAACTCCGTCGTCGCCGCCGCGTCCAGTTGCGCTCGCAGCTCCGCTGCCACCGGCGCGGCGCGGGCGCCGGGGACCAGCCACAGCGCCGCGTCGGTCAGCGTGGTGTCGCCGCTGGCGCGCTGGTAGTCGGTGAGGCGTAGCGCGATCGCGCCGAACTGCCGCGCGTAGTCGCGCCACACGCCGGCCACGGTGAAGGGATGCGCCCGGCCGGCCAGCGGCAGCGATACCACCTGGCCCACCTGCCAGCCGTAGATTTCGACGATCGCTTCGGTGATCCAGATCGGCGGCGGCGCGTTCTCGGCGGGCAGGCGCGCCGGTCCAAGCAGCGGCAGTTCGCGCCCGGGGTCGGCTGCGGCAAAAGGTCGGGCCACCAGCACCACCTGCGCGCGCGCCGGGTCGAGCACGATGCGCGCGTAACGCGAGAACTCGGCGCGCGCCACCGCCGGGTGCTCGCGCAGCCGTTGCAGGTCGGCCGGCGACAAGGTCGCCGCGGTACTGGCGAGCGCCACGCGCACGTACAGGTCGGCCGGCAGCACACGCTCCAGCCACTGGTCGACCGAGGTGCGAAAGCTCGCCACCATCGTCGCCATGGCGATCATCAGGGCGAAGCTGGCGACGATGCCGGCCATGCCGATGGCGGCAAAGCTCGGCGCCTGCGCCACCCGGGCCAGGGCCAGCCAGACGAGCGGGGCGCGCGCCGTTGCGTCGGCACGGCGCGCCAGCGGCGCACTTGCCGCCAGCGCCAGCCGCGGCTGCAACGAGGTCGCGCCGATCAGCAATGCGGCAATCGCCAGATAGCCACCCACCGGGATGCCGTTCCACGGCGGCGCGGCGAGCAGCAGCACCGCGGCGGCCACCAGGGCCAGCCCCGGCCAGGGGGCGCCGAGCGGCTTGAAGGCGTCTTCCTCGGTGCCGGGCTTGAGCGCCAGCGCCGGCGGCGTCATTGCCGCGTCGCGCGCCGGCAGCCAACTGCCGACCACCGCTGCGCCGATCCCGAGCAGGGCGAAGCCTGCCAGCGGCAGCGGCTCGATCCGCAACTGCGGTCGCGTGCCGGAGAAAAAACCGCTGCCCAGGTCGCCGCCCAGCAACTGCAAAGCCGCGGCGGCCACCGCCGCACTGAGCGCCACCCCGAGCGCGGCGCCGAGCACCCCGGCCAAGACCGCTTCGCCGACCAGCAGCCGTTGCAACTGCCCGCGGGTGACCCCGGCCACGCGCAGGTAGGCAAGCTGGGTCCGCCGCGCCAGTGTGGCCTGCGCTTGCAGCGAGAACACGAGAAACGCGCCGGTGAACAGCGCCACCAGCGCCAGCACGTTCAGGTTCACGCGGTAGGCGCGCGACAAGTTCGACACGCGAGTGGTTTCCGCATCGGCCGAGACGAGCGATACGCCGGCGGGCAGCTCGAGCTGCGGCGCCAGCGACTCGGCCGTGGTGCCGGGCCGCAGCTTCAACTCGATCCGCGTCAGCCGGCCCAGCCGGTCGAGCCGCCACTGCGCGTGGCCGAGATCCATCACCGCGAGCAGCTGGTTCTCGCGTGCGTTGGGCAGCGTGCCGGCCACCGGCAGATCGACCTTCTGCGCGCCGACCTGGACGGTCAGCGTATCTCCCGGCGCGAGCTTCAGCCGCTGCAAGGCCGCCGGCGACAGAAACACGCCGTCGCCCAGCAGTGCGAAGCGCGCATCGGCATCGTCGCGTGGCCGGCCGATCAGCGCCGGCGCCAGCGGCGCCGCGCGGAACACATCGACCCCGGTCACTTGCAGGATCGGCGGACGCGTGTCCGCCGTGCCGAGCACCGGCAGATCGACCTCCAGCAGCGGGTTGGCGAGTTCCACATCCGGGTGCGCGGCGGCACGCGCGAACACCTGCTCGTCGAAGCCCGTGCGCGGCCCGGTGATGCTCGCGTCCGACTGCCCGGTCACCGAGCGCACGGCCGCCGAGAACTCCGCCAGCGCTGCCGTGTTGATCAGGTGCACCGCGTAGCCCAGGGCGACGCCCACGGCGATCGCCACGACGCCGACCGCCGCGCGCAGCTTGTGCTGGCGCGCGTAGCCGGCGATGACGTGCCACCAGAGCCAGGTCATATGGAAGTGGTATCGATTCGTTCTGTTGAGTAGTGTTTGTCGTGTTGGTGCCGGGCAGCGGCGACTGCTACTGTCACAACATTTGCGCTGGAAAAAGAGCTGTTTGCCCGGACGGCGTTCTAATGTTGGCTGGAGTTCGTCCTACACGACGGAGTCTTTCATGAAATTCACCTGTCGCCTGTTGCTGGCCGTATCGTTGGCCGTCGCCATGGTCGGCGTCCGTGCACAGCTGCTACCGCCCGCGGCGTTTTTCCGCAACCCGGCATTCGCCAGTGCGAGCCTTTCGCCGGATGGGAAGTTGATCGCCGCACTGGTGCCGGGCGCTTCGGGCCGCCTTGTGCTGGCGGTGTTCGACCCCGCCGACTTTTCCAAGTCGCGGATTGTCGCGGCGCTTGCGGACGCCGATGTCGGGCGCTTGCGCTGGGTGAGCGATCGGCGGCTCGTGTTTTCGGCGATCGACCTCGCGTCCGGCGGCGGCGAGCAGGATGCCCCCGGGCTGTATGCAGTCGATGCCGATGGATCGGACTTTCGTCAATTGGCGGATCGAAACTGGCGCGGCTTCGTCACCGGAGGGCGCTCTTTGTCTGATCGCTCTCTGCCTTGGTATACGTTCTTTGAAGGCACGACGCGCTCCCGGACCAACGACGACATTTTCGTGACCCAGGTCCCGTACGACAGACTCTCCGCCCGGCCGGGGCGCGAGGCGCCGAGCACAGCGCTTTTTCGGCTGAACACGCGGGCCGTTCGCTTGACCTCGCTCTCCGCCTCGTCTTCCGGTTCGGTCCACTGGGGGTTCGACGCCAACGACCAGCCGCGCGTGATGGTCGTCGACAAGGAGGGACGGACCACCATTCATTACCGCGACCCCGACGCCGACAAGTGGCGCGAAGTCGCGCAGGCGGCCTCGGTGAGTGGTGCCTCGTTCCGCGTGCTTGCGCTGCGCGACGGCAGCACCGCCATCGTGTGGGCCAGGCGCGGCGGCGGCGATACGAGTGCACTGTATCTGCTTGATGCTGCCCGCGGTGTCTTCGACGAGCAGCCGCTGGTGTCGGTCCGCGGGTTCGACTTCAGCGGCTCGATCCTGCTCGATCCGGGCGAGGACAACCGGCTGCTCGGAATGCACTTCGAAAGTGACGCCCCTGGCACCGTCTGGCTCCACCCCGGATGGCGGGAGGTGCAGGCAGCCATCGACGCCGCCTTGCCCGGCCGGGCGAACCGCTTGCACATCGCGGCGCGGCCGCAGGCGCCGTACGTCCTTGTCGAATCGGCATCCGATACGCAGCCGCCGGTGTTCTACCTTTACGACAGCAAGGAGCGGCGGCTTACTCAAATCGCGAAGTCGTTTCCAGAAATCGATCCGGCCCAAATGGCCCGAACCCGCTTTGTTAGATTCAAGGCGCGGGACGGCATGGAGATTCCGATGTACGTCACGGCGCCGCGCGGTGCCGAAGGCAAGAAGCTGCCGACCGTGGTTCTGGTACATGGCGGTCCGCACCTGCGGGGCCATCACTGGACCTGGGAGCCGGAAAGCCAGTTCCTCGCTTCGCGCGGCTATCTGGTTCTGCGACCGGATTTCCGCGGCAGCACGGGGTACGGCTTCAAGCACTTCCAGGCGGGCTGGAAACAATGGGGCTTGGCGATGCAGGACGACCTGGCCGACGCGGCCCGTTGGGCCATCGCCGAAGGCATCGGCGATCCGCAGCGCATCTGCATTGCCGGCGCCAGCTACGGGGGCTACGCGGCGATGATGGGTTTGGCCAAGGACGGCGATCTGTTCCGCTGCGGCGTCAATTGGGTCGGTGTCACCGATCTGGAGTTGATGTTCACTGCCAATTGGACCGACGTGACCGAAAGTGCGCGCCGCTACAGCCTGGCCGTAACGCTGGGCGATCCGAACCAGGATGCAAGGCAATTGCGAGAAACCTCGCCGGTGAATCTCACTCAGCAGATTCGCGGCCCGGTTCTGCTTGCCTACGGCGCGGCCGACCTGCGCGTGCCAATCGAGCACGGCCGCAAGTTCCGCAGCAAGCTCGCGGAGACCAACAAGGACGTCGAGTGGGTCGTCTACGGCGACGAAGGCCATGGCTGGGTCAAGCTCGAAAACCGCGTCGACTTCTGGACGCGGGTTGAGAAGTTCCTAGACCGCAACATCGGCAGTGGGGCCAAGTGACGCGGCTGGAGGCGGTCAGTCCGCTGCCAGCCGCCCATGCGCCAGCACCAGCATGCGGTCGGCGCTGGCCGCTGCGGCCTGCGAGTGGGTGACCAGCACGCCGGCCGCGCCCTGGTGGCGCACCGCGCCGGCCAGTAGGTCGAGCACGCCGCCGGCGGTGTCGGGGTCGAGATTGCCGGTGGGCTCGTCGGCCAGCACCAGCGCCGGGCGGTGCGCCAGGGCGCGCGCCACGGCGATCCGCTGCAACTCGCCGCCCGACAGTTCGCGCGGCAGCGCATCGCCCCGGTCGGCCAGACCCACGGCCGCCAGCAGCTCGGCGGCGCGGGCGCGGCGGGCATCCGGTGCGGCTCCGAGCAAAGCCAGCGGCAACTGCACATTCTGGGCGGCGGTCAGGTGCGGCAGGATGTGGAACGACTGGAACACGAAGCCCAGCTTCTCGCGCCGCAGCCGCGTGCGGCCGTCGTCGTCGAGCGCTTCGAGTGCGACGCCGCCGATGCGGATCGAGCCTGCGTCGGCGTCGTCCAGCCCGGCGATCAGATTGAGCAGCGTGCTCTTGCCCGAGCCGGATTCGCCGACGACAGCGACCCACTCGCCGGCGCGCACGTCGAACGAGAGGTCGTCGAGCACGCGCCGCGCGCCGTAGAGCTTGGTGAGACCTGCGATGGCAAGCATCGGATCATTCTACGGAGCGGCTCCGTAGAATGCTGCGCCATGCCGCGCCCCGAAGTCACACTCGACGACATCCGTGCCGCCGCCGCGCGCATCGCCGGCCAGGTGGAAACCACACCCTGCCTGCCCTCGCGCACGCTGTCGCAGATCGTCGGCGCCGAGGTGTTCCTCAAGTTCGAGAACCTGCAATTCACCGCCAGTTTCAAGGAGCGCGGCGCGCTGAACAAGCTCGCCCAGTTGACTGCGGAGCAGCGCGCGCAGGGCGTAATCGCGGTGTCCGCCGGCAACCACGCGCAAGGGGTGGCGTACCACGCGCAGCGGCTCGGCATCCCGGCGATGATCGTGATGCCCAAGTTCACGCCGATGGTCAAGGTCGAGCGCACGCGCGGCTTTGGCGCGGAGATCGTGCTCGTGGGCGACACGCTGGACGACGCGCGCGAGGAAGCGCTGCGCATCGGCGCGGTGCGCGCACTCACCTTGGTGCACCCCTACGACGATGCGGACGTGATCGCCGGCCAGGGCACCGTCGCGCTGGAGATGCTGGCGCAGCAACCGCAGATCGACACCCTGGTCGTTGCCGTTGGCGGCGGCGGGCTGATCGCCGGCATCGCCACCGCGGCGCGCGCGTTGCGGCCGGACATTGCGGTCTACGGCGTGCAGACCGATCGCTTTCCGTCGATGTATGCGGCGTTCAAGGGCGTGGATCGGCCGAGCCAGAACGCCTCGCTCGCCGAAGGCATTGCCGTCAAGACGCCGGGGCGGATCACGCAGGCCATCGTGCGCGAGTGCGTGGCCGACGTGCTGCTGGTCACCGAAGGCGACATCGAGCAGTCGATCCTGATGCTGCTGGAGATCGAGAAGACCGTGGTCGAAGGCGCGGGTGCTGCTGGCCTGGCGGCGTTGCTCGCTCACCGCGAGCGCTTTGCCGGTCGCCGCGTCGGCGTGGTGCTCTGCGGCGGCAACATCGACCCGATGATGCTGGCCGACATCATCGAGCGCGGCATGGTGCGCGCCGGGCGGCTGGCGCGCATCCGCGTCGACATCCGCGACGTGCCGGGCGAACTGGCGCGCACCGCGACGGTGGTGGCGCGCGCCGGCGCCAACGTCGAAGAGGTCGCCCACCAGCGCGCGTTTACGGCCTTGCCGGCGCAAAACGCGCAGCTCGAAATGGTGTTGCAAACGCGCGGGCCGGAGCACATCGAGCAGGTGCTGGCCGAGTTGCGTGCGGCCGGCCTGCCGGCGCAAATCGACTCGTATTGATCGCTTTCGGGCGCCGTCGCTGCGCTCGGGACGACCCGAGCCGAGCGGGTTTGCCACCGACCCCGTGGCAATCCGCGCACGCGCGGCGCGCGATGCTGACCTAGGTCAGTATGCGTTGCGTGCAGGCGCCTACTGTCGCGCTCATGACGGTCGTAGCCCGCTCCAGCGACAAGCCGATTCAAACGGTACGGCCCACTGAGGGCAGCGGGCGGGCTAAGCCGTGCAGTCGGACCGGTTGGGAATCCCGGCTGAAACCCGAACTGCAGCCGCGCATCGTGCGCGATGCCCGCCACGGCGACCGCGTCCTCATTGCCACGCCGCTGGCGGTGGCGGCGGAAATCGCCGCCGTTCCGCCCGGCCAGTTGCTCACCGTGGCCGAACTGCGTGAGCGGCTGGCGGCGCGCTTTGGCGCCGATCGCACCTGCGCGCAGACGGCAGGTGTCTTCGCCTCGACCATAGCCGGCGCCGTCGGCGACGATCTGCGTGCGCATCGCGCACCGCGCTGGCCGGTGTGGCGGCTGATCGGCAACGACGGCTGTTTGCACGACGGCTGGGCGCTCGATGCACGCTATCGCGCCACCCGGCTGCACGAAGAAGGACACACCATTGCACGCCATGGCCGCCGCTGGAAAGTGGTGGCGCCGCGCGGCCGCGCGCATTAGCGCGCAGGGCAGGATTCAGGAGAGAGAACGGGTGGGGAAGCAGAGGTGCAGCGGGCGGTGTTTACGGCACCGCCCGCTGTTTTTTTGCCCGTAGCTCCCGGTCGATCAAGCGCAGCAGCACGCGCCGCTCGCGCGCGGGCGCAAAGCGCGCCGCTCGCGCACGGCACTGCCGCTGCAGACGGCGCACAAATGCCGGCTCGCGCGCCGCGCGCTCGATCAGGGCCGTGGCTGCCGCCGCATTGCCGACGGGAAAGATCCCGGCGTAGCCCCGCCCCAACATGCCGACGTTGCCGGCGCAGTTGGAGGCGACGACCGCGGCGCCGCTCTGGATCGCCTCCAGCACCGCCTGCGCGCCGCCTTCCATCCTGGAGGGATGCAGCAACAGCGGCGCGCGGCGCAGCCAGCGGCGGGCGGCGGCGTGGGGCACGGCGCCGAGCCAGCGGTAGTGTGGGCAGGATTGCTGCGTGGCCGCGGCGGCGCGGCCGAACTCGGCATCGAGCGCGGCGCCGATGTGCAGGATGCGCACGCGCGAGTCGGCGGGCAGTTGGCGCGCGACCTGCATCGCCAAACCTGGGTCTTTCTCTTCGCGCAGATGGCCGAGCACGACGACGTCGAACGTCCGTCGCCGCCGTGGCAGCGCCGCCTGCGCCGGCGCCGATTGGTAGATCGTCGCAGTCTTGCGCGCGAGCGCGGCGGGCAGTTCCCGCCGGCCTTCGTCTTGCAGCACGACCAGCCGGGTCGCCAGGCGCAGCGAGCGCTGCGCGGCGGCGTCGGTCTTGATGTCGCGGTACAGGTCGGTGCCGGTCAGCACGACGATCAGCGGCCGCTGCAAATGCGCCGCGGCGAAGGCGGCGATCGACTCCGCCGAGCGCCGCGCATGCAGCGCGATCATCAGGTCGGCGTCGCGGCCGTCCCACTGGGTCGCCACCCGCACCCGGTAGTGCGGGCGCAGAAAGCGCGCCCAGCGCGAGGCGGTGCGCCAGTTGCCGTTGTTGCTGTCGGCGCCGTAGGGGGTGATCAGCGCGACCGTCGGTCGCGCAGTGCTAGGCCACGACCGGCTTCGATTCGACACCGAAGGCCACCGCGTTGAAGCCGGCATCGACGTAGGTGATCTCGCCGGTGACGCCCGAGGCGAGGTCGGACAGCAAAAAGGCGGCGACGTTGCCGACCTCGTCGATCGTCACGTTGCGCCGCAGCGGTGCGACCTGCGCGTTGTAGTCGAGCATCTTTGAGAGGCCCTTGATGCCGCTGGCGGCGAGCGTCTTGATCGGGCCGGCGGAAATGCCGTTCACGCGCACGCCGCGCGGGCCAAACTCGGCCGCCAGGTAGCGCACCGACGCTTCCAGCGCCGCCTTGGCCAGTCCCATCACGTTGTAGTGCGGCACGGCGCGCTCGGCGCCGAGGTAGGTCAGCGTGAGTAGCGCGCCGCGCCGCGCGGTGAGCAGCGGTGCGGCCGCCTTGGCCAGCGCCGGGAAGCTGTAGGCCGAAATGTCGAGCGCGGTCTTGAAGCCCTCGCGCGTGAGCCCGTCGGTCAACTCGCCCTCCAGTGCCTCGCGCGGGGCGAAGCCGATGGAATGCACCAGACCATCCAGCCCGTCCCAGCGTGCGGCGAGCTGTGCGAACACCGCGGCGATCTGCGCGTCGTCGCCGACGTCGCAGGGGAACACGAGGTCGCTTTCAAACTCCCGCGCGAACTCGACGATGCGGTCGCGGAAGCGCTCGCCCACGTAGGTGAAGGCGAGATCTGCCCCTTCGCGCCGGCAGGCCTGGGCGATGCCGTAGGCGATCGAGCGGTTGGACAACAGTCCGGTGATGAGGATGCGCTTGCCGGCGAGAAAAGCCATGGTTGGTGCGGGCGGAGTAGGTGTGGAAGTCGCAGTGCGGGCGGGGGCTACTTGCGCGTCGCCGCCGCGGCGCCGGCACTGCCCGCGGCGGTGGCGCCGGTCGTCGTCGCACGCGCGCCGTTGGAGGCGGTGGCACGCGCCGCCGGCTTGCCGGACTTGGCGGGCTTGGCGGATTGGGCAGGCCGGTTGGTCTTGGTCGCTTTGCTGCCCTTGGCCGCTGTCGGTTGCCTTGCGACGGTCAGCGTCAGCCGCTGGCCGGCAAACAGCCGGTCGGAGCGCAGATCGTTCCAGCTGCGAATATCTGCGGCAGAGACACCCCAACGCCGCCCCACCGAGGCGAGCGTGTCGCCTTGGCGCACGCGATAGGTCACCTGGCGTGTGTTGGCGGAGAGCGGCACCAGTTGCAGCGAGGCGGTGAGCATCGCCGGTGCGATGTCTTCGTCCATCGTCTCGTCGCGCGGGATCAGCAGGGTCGAGCCCGTCGTCGGGCGGTAACGCGGCGGTATGCGATTGGCCTCGCGCAGGCGTTCGGGGCTGACGCCAACGCGGCGCGCCACCTGCTCGATGGTCTCGCCCGGCGCCAGCGTGGTTGTGGTCCAACTCGACAGCGGCTGGCCGGTCGCCTCCCACGCCGCCAGATTGGCGAGGTAGGTTTCCGTCTTGGCCGCCGGCAGCAGGATGGTCGGTTGCGCCGCGCCGACGATCACCGGGCGGTTGAACGACGGGTTCAACGCCCGCAACTCGTCGAGCGGCATCTCCGCCAGCCGCGCCAGCGTTGCCACGTCGATGTCGCGCGTCTTGGTCAGCACGACGAAATACGGCTCGTTGCGGATCTCCGGCAGCACGATGCCGTAGCGCTGCGGCTCGCGCACGATGTTCTTGATCGCCTGCAGCTTGGGCACGTAGTCCATCGTCTCGGCCGGCAGGCGCAGGCTGGCGTAGTCGGTCGGCTGGCGCGCCCGCTGTGCCCGCGCCATGGCTCGGCCCAAACCGCCTTCGCCCATGTTGTAGGCGGCCAGCGCCAGCTGCCAGTCGCCGAAGTCGTCGTACAGTTTTTGCAGGTAATCGAGCGCGGCGCGGGTGGAGGCCACCACGTCGCGGCGCTGGTCTTGCCAGAGGTTCTGGTCGAGCGCGTAAAACTTGCCGGTGGACGGGATGAACTGCCACAGCCCCGCCGCCTTGGCGATCGACACGGCTTCCGGCTGCATCGCGCTTTCGACGAACGGCAGCAGCGCCAGTTCGGTCGGCATGCCGCGGCGCTCGATCTCCTCGACGATGTAAAAGAGGTAGAGGCTGCCGCGCTGGGCCATGCGGTCGAAGTAGTCGGGCCGCGCCGCGTACCACGCGGTGCGCTGCTCGGCCCGCTTGGTTTCCAGATCGGGCATGGCAAAGCCGCGCCGCACGCGTACCCAGAGATCGCCGGGCGGCGGTGGGGCAGCAACCGGTGTGGCCGCGGGCGCCGGCGCAGGCACCGAAGGCGCTGCGCCTTTCGGCGGGAGCGTCGGTGCAACCACCGGTGGCGTGGTGGCGATAGTTGTCTCGCCTTGCTCGGCGGACTGCGGCAACTGCGCGCAGCCGGCCGCGAACAACAACGGCACGAGCAGGGCGGGCAGGCGAGGGCAACGACGCATCGGCGGAGTATAGAAGCGCCTCTGCGCCGAAGCGGTCACGAGAAGCGGTTCTTCCACGCCCGCAGCGCGGCAAAGGTGGCGACCGGGCCGGCTGCGGTGCCGGCGTCGATCCGCTCGGCCGCCGCGCGCACCGCGGCGACCTCGCAGCGCAGGAAGGGATTGGTCGCCAGTTCCTCGGCCAGTGTGGAAGGCACGGTCGGCGTGCCGCTTGCGCGCAGCGCCGCGCAGCGCTCGCTGCGCGCGGCGAGTGCGGCGTTGTCCGGCTCCACCGCGCGCGCGAAGCGCAGATTGGCGAGCGTGTACTCGTGCGCGCAGTACACGCGCGTGGCGGGCGGCAGCGCGGCCAGCTTGGCGAGCGAACCCACCATCTGCGCCGGCGTCCCTTCAAATAGGCGCCCGCAACCCGCGGCGAAGAGCGTGTCGCCGCAGAAAAGCGCTTGCATGTCGCGAGCGTAGTAGGCGATATGCCCGCCCGTGTGGCCGGGCACATCGAGCACTTGGAACTCGGTGCCCAGCACCTCGATGGCGTCGCCTTCGACGAGTGCGTGGGTGCGGCCGGGGATCGTCTCGCCCGCCGGCCCGTACACCGGCACACCGGGCGTGGCCAGCGCCGGCACGCCGCCCACGTGGTCGCCGTGATGGTGCGTGACTAGAATCGCTGCGAGTCGAAGTTGGCGCGCGCGCAGCGCGTCGAGCACCGGCGCGGCATCGCCAGGGTCGACGACGGCCGCGCGATCGCCCTGCGTCAGCAGCCAGATGTAGTTGTCCGCAAAAGCGGGGATCGGTTCGATGGCAATCGTGTTCATCGTTACGCAATTTACGCCGCACCGGGGACAGCATGCAGCCTGAGCCTCTGTTCGGTGCGCCGCCCCCGCCGTCGGAGCCGATTGCCGAATTGCGGATCGCCGAGTTCCTGCAATCGCCCCCAGGCCGCTACGTGCTCGCCTGGGAGCAGCGGCAACTGAACGCGGTGGTGGCCGACATCTTTGGCTACCACGCGCTGCAGCTCGGCCTGCCGGAAGTCGACGCGCTGCGCGAGAGCCGGATGAAGCTGCGCTTCTGCGCCGCCGACCGCCTGCTCGACCCCGCGCAGAGTAACGGCCATGCGCAGGTGGCGGCGATCAACCGCTACGAGGAACTGCCGTTTGCCAGCGGCTCGATCGACCTCGTGGTGATGCCGCACGTGCTCGAGTTTGCCGACGAGCCGCACCAGGTGTTGCGTGAGGTCGAGCGCGTGCTGGTGCCCGAAGGGCAGGTGGTGGTCACCGGCTTCAATCCGGCCAGCCTGTGGGGGTTGCGGCAGTTCTGCACGCGGCTGGGTGCGGCGCCTTTTTTGCCGCGCGAGGCGCAATTCATCGCGCTGCCGCGGATCAAGGACTGGCTGAAGCTGCTGAGCTTCGAAACCCATCGCGGTCGCTTTGGTTGCTACCTGCCGTGGGCGCGCAGCGACAAGTGGCTGACGCGCTGGAGCTTCATGGAGAAAGCCGGCGACCGCTGGTGGCCGGTGCTGGGTTCCGTTTACGTGGTGACCGCCGTCAAGCGCGTGCGCGGCATGCGGCTGGTGGGCGCGCTGCGCAAACGGCGCGAACTGCTGCGCCCCGCGCTGACGCCTGCCGCCGCCCGCAACCTGCTGCGCACCGACGAGGCCGCCAGCGTGCGCGTGCTCGACGATGTGCCCGCCGCCAACGACGGTGGCGCGCAGGCCGCGCGCGGATGAAGCACGCCCGCAGCGTCGAACTCGCGCCCGATGTGGTGGAGATCCCCTCTGGCGCCACCGACGCCACGGTCGAGATCTATGCCGACGGCGCCTGCCGCGGCAACCCCGGCCCCGGCGGCTGGGGCGTGTGGATGAAGTGGGGCGTGCACGAGCGCGAGATCTTCGGCGGCGAGCCTGCCACCACCAACAACCGGATGGAACTGACGGCGGTGATCGAGGCGCTGGCGGCACTCAAGCGGCGCAGCCGCGTCGTGCTGCACACCGACTCGCAGTACGTGCAGCGCGGCATCACCGAGTGGCTGCCCAACTGGGTGCGGCGCGGCTGGAAGACCGCCGGCAACGGCGCGGTGAAAAACGCCGATCTGTGGCGCCGTTTGGCGGAACTCAACGCTTGCCACGATGTCGATTGGCGCTGGGTGCGCGGGCACGCCGGCGTGCCGGGCAACGAACGCGCCGACGCGTTGGCGCGGCGCGGCGCGGCGTCGGTGGCGCGGTGATAAAGTCGCGCGCTCTTCCTGCGGCCTGTCGCCTGCGGCCGCTCCTTCGATGACTCACAAGACTGCACTGATCGCGATTGCGACGCTGCTCGTCGCGGCGGCCGTGGCCTATGTTGCGTTCGACCGGCTGGGAGGCAGCCCCAACAGCCCGGCGCTGAAGGCCGCCGCCGAGAAGGCGCTGGCGGAGCCCAAGGGCGATGCCAAGGCGGCCGTGGCCGGCAAGGGCGAGGCCAAGGGCGGCCCCGGCGGTGGCGGGCCGGTGCCGGTGGCGGTGGTCAAGCTGGTACCCACCGCGGTGCAGGAAGACTTGCCTGCCGTGGGGTCGCTGCGCTCGAACGAGAGCGTGATGCTGCGGCCCGAGGTCTCCGGTCGCATCGCCACGATCGGCTTTCGCGACGGGCAGGCGGTGCGCCGCGGCGACGTGCTGATCGGCCTGGACGCCAGCCTGCAAGAGGCGGAGGTGGTCAAGGCGCGCGCCGAGCTCGATCTGGCGCAGTCCAACTTCAAGCGCACCGAAGACCTCGCGCGCAAGAACTTCGTCAGCGGCAGCGCGCAGGAGCAGGCCGCCTCCAGCGCGCAGGTTGCCGCGGCCAATCTCAAGCTCGCCGAGGCGCGACTGGCCAAGATGCGGTTGGTGGCGCCCTTCGACGGCGTGGCCGGCATCCGCTCGGTCAGTGTGGGCGACTATGTGAAAGAGGGGGCCGACCTCGTCAACCTGGAAGACATCGGTACGCTCAAGGTCGATTACCGCCTGCCCGAGCGCGCCTTCGAGCAGGTGCGGGTCGGCCTGCCCGTCGAGGTGGTGGCCGATGCGCTGCCGGATCGACGGTTTGCCGGTGCGATCGAGGCGATCAACCCGCGCATCGACGCCGGTGGCCGGTCGCTCGAAGTGCGTGCGCGGCTGGCCAACCGCGGCGGCAATCAGCGGCCGGGCCTGGTCGTGCGCGTGCGCACGATCGTCGGCAGCCGGCCCAACGCCCTGCTGGTGCCCGAAGAAGCGATCGTCCCCGCCGGCGGCGAGTTCTACGTGTTCCGCGTGATCGAGCGCGACGGGCAGAAGGTGGCGCAGCGGGTCAAGGTGCGCCCCGGCGTGCGCCGCGACGGCACGGTGGAACTGACCGACGGCGTGGCCGCCGGCGACCTGATCGTCACCGCCGGCTCGCGCCTGGGCCGCGACGGGCAGCCGGTGCGCGTCGTCGAACCGGCCGGCAAAGGTTGAACTCCGGCGCCGGCCGAAGGTCAACTCTCTACCGATCACCGATCACCGCCATGTCCTTCTTCGAACTCTGCATCCGCCGCCCCGTGCTCGCCACGGTGCTGTCGCTGCTGCTGCTGGTGGTGGGGATCGTCTCGTACACGCGGCTGGCGGTGCGCGAGTACCCGAAGATCGACGAGCCGGTGGTCAGCGTCAGCACGACCTACCCCGGCGCCTCGGCCGAGGTGGTCGAGTCCCAGGTCACCAAGATCCTCGAAGACTCGCTGGCCGGTATCGAGGGCGTGGAGCTGATGACCTCGCGCTCGCGCGCCGAGAGGAGCGACATCGATGTGCGCTTTCGCATCACGCGCGACCCGGACTCGGCCGCCGCCGACGTGCGCGACAAGGTCGCGCGCGTGCGGGCGCGCCTGCCGGAGGAGGTCGACGAGCCGGTGATCGCCAAGGTCGAGGCCGACGCCTTCCCGATCATCTGGATGGCGGTGACCGCGGGCGAGCGCACGCCGCTGGAGGTCTCCGACTATCTGGCGCGCTACGTCAAGCCGCGCCTGTCGGTGCTGCCGGGCGCGGCCGATGTGTGGATCTTCGGCGAGCGGCGCACGGCGATGCGCATCGACGTCGATCGCGACCGCCTGGCCGGCTACCGGCTCACCGTGCAGGATGTGGAAGACGCGCTGCGCCGGCAGAACGTCGAACTGCCGTCGGGCCGGATCGAGTCGCGCGCGCGCGAGTTTTCGATCGTCGCCGCCACCGACGTCGGCACGCGCGGGCAGTTCGAAAACCTGATCGTCGCGCAGTTCAACGGCTACCCCGTGCGGCTGGGCGATGTGGCCAGCATCGACGTCGGCGCGGCGAGCGAGCGGGTGATCGCCCGTTTCCGCGGCGAGCCGTCGATCAACATGGGGCTGGTCAAGCAGGCCACTGGCAACCCGCTCGAACTGTCGCAGGCGCTGCGGGCCGAGGTCGAGAAGATCAACCCGACGCTGCCCGCGGGGATGCAGATCAACATCGCCTACGACTCCTCGGTGTTCATCGAAAAGTCGATCGACTCGGTGTTCCGCACCGTGGCCGAGGCGGTGGTGCTGGTGGTGCTCGTGATCTTCTTCTTCCTGCGCAGCTTCCGCGCCACGCTGATCCCGATCGTCACCATCCCGCTGTCGCTGATCGGCGCCTTCGCGCTGATGGTCGTGTTGGGCTTCACCATCAACACGCTGACGCTGCTGGCGATGGTGCTCGCCATCGGTCTCGTGGTGGACGACGCCATCGTCGTGCTGGAGAACATCTACCGCAACATCGAAGCCGGCATGGAGCGGGTCGAGGCGGCGATCAAGGGCACCAAGGAAATCGGTTTCGCGGTCGTTGCGATGACGCTGACGCTGACCGCCGTGTACGCGCCGCTCGCCTTTGCCACCGGGCGCACGGGGCGGCTTTTCATCGAATTCGCGCTGACGCTGGCGGGCGCCGTGCTGGTGTCGGGCTTCGTCGCGCTCACCCTGTCGCCGATGATGTGCAGCAAACTGCTGCGCCATGAGCCCAGGCACGGCCGCGCCTTCACGCTGATCGAAGGCTGGCTCGACGGGCTGACCCGAGGCTACGCTCGCTCGCTCGGCTGGGTGCTCGGCCGGCGCTGGCTCGTCGTGATCGTCTGGTTGGCGACCGCCGGTGCCGGCGCATTTTTCTTCCTGCAACTGAAGTCGGAGCTGGCGCCGCTGGAGGACCGCGGCGTGATCTTCGGTCGGCTGTTGTCGCCGCCGGGGGCGACCGTCGACTACACCTCCGAGCAACTGCGCGCGGTCGAGGCGATGTACGCCAAGATCGACGATGCGCGCGGCTACAACGCGATCGCGGGCTTCCCGACGGTGGACTCGGGCAACGCGATCCTGCGGCTCAAGCCCTGGGAGGAACGCAGCCGCAAGCAGCAGGACATCGCGCGCGAGCTGAACCAGAAGTTTCAGCAGCTGCCGGGGGCGATCGGCTTTGCCGTCAATCCGCCGTCGCTCGGCCAGTCGCCGCGGCAGTTGCCGGTCGAGTACGTGATCATGTCGCAGGTGCCGTACGCCGAGCTCGACCGGCTGGTCACGCAGTTCATCGCCGAAATCGCCAAGAGCGGGATGCTGATCAACCCGCAGTCCGACCTGCGGCTGAACACGCCGGAGCTGCGCGTGGAAGTCAACCGCGACAAGCTCGGCGACCTCGGCATCCCGGTCGAGACGGTGGGCAAAACCCTGCAAACCATGATCGGCGGCCGCCAGGTCACGCGCTTCAAGAAGGACGGCGAGCAGTACGACGTGATCGTGCAGGTCGCGCCGCGCGACCGCAGCCGGCCCAACGACATTGCCGACATCTACGTGCGTGCGCGCGACGGCTCGATGGTGCAGCTGGCCAACGTGGTCGACGTGCGCGAGGGTGTGGCACCGCAGTCGCTCAACCACTTCCAGCGGCTGCGCGCGGTGACGGTGACGGCGGCGCTGGCTCCCGGCGCCACGCTGGGCGAGGCGCTGGCGATGATGGACGCCACCGCCAAGCGCGTGCTGCCGGACTCGGCGTTGACCGATCTGAACGGCCAGTCGCGCGAGTTCCGCGACGCGCGCGGCAACATCTATCTCGTCTTCGTGCTGGCGCTGGTGTTCATCTATCTCGTGCTGGCGGCGCAGTTCGAAAGCTTTGCCGATCCGCTGGTCATCATGCTGTCGGTGCCGCTGTCGATGGCCGGCGCCTTTCTGGCGCTGTGGGCCACCGGCGGCACCTGGAACATCTACAGCCAGATCGGCATCATCACCCTCGTGGGGTTGATCACCAAACACGGCATTTTGATCGTCGAATTCGCCAACCAGTTGCAGGAGCGCGGCGAGGCCTTGTTCGACGCGGTGCGCCAGGCCGCGGTGTTGCGGCTGCGGCCGATCTTGATGACCACCGGGGCGATGGTGCTGGGCGCGGTGCCGCTGGCGCTGTCCACCGGCGCCGGTGCCGAGAGCCGCATCCAGATCGGCTGGGTGATCGTCGGCGGCATGACCTTCGGCACGCTGTTGACGCTGTACGTCGTGCCGACGATGTACACGCTGGCCGAGCAGTGGCTGGCGCGCGGGGCGGGGTCGCACAAGCGCGGCGCCGCCGCGCACGGCGGCGGCGTGGCGGTGCAGGGGCCGGCGTCCCGCGCCGACTGAGCATGCGCCAGATCGTTCTCGACACCGAAACCACCGGCCTGGAGCCGCGCGATGGGCACCGGATCATCGAGATCGGCGCGCTCGAGATCGTTGGCCGCCGCATCGTCGAGGAGCGGCGGTTGCATCTGTACCTGAACCCCGAGCGCGAGATCGACGAAGGCGCGCTCGCCGTGCATGGCATCACCGCCGAATTCCTCGCCGACAAGCCGAAGTTCGCCGAGGTGGCGGATCGATTGCTTGCCTTCGTGGCCGATGCCGAGGTGATCATCCACAACGCGGCCTTCGACGTCGGCTTTCTCGATGCCGAACTCGCTCGCGCCGGTCGCGGCAACTTTGCCGCGGCGTGCGCCAAGGTCACCGACAGTCTGCTGCTCGCCCGCAGCCTGCACCCCGGCAAGCGCAACTCGCTCGACGCGCTGTGCGAGCGCTATGCGATCTCCAACGCGCACCGCACCCTGCACGGCGCGCTGCTCGACGCCGGACTGTTGGCCGAGGTGTACTTGGCGATGACGCGCGGGCAGGACACGCTGGCAATGGAACTCGCCCAGGCGGTCGATGGCGAGGGCTACGATGCGGTGGACCCCGCAAGCCTGCTCATGCTCGCCGCCAGCGACGAAGAGGTTGCCGCGCACGAGGCCGTTCTCGCGCGGCTGGCAAAAGACGCCAAGGCCGGCGTGATCTGGTCGCGGCAGAGCGCGGCCACGGCGAGCTGAAACCCGCGGACCGGCGGCGACCAGCGGCTCTTGCGGAGCTGGGCATCGCCGGTGGACGGCGCAGGCGGACAATCGTGCCGGCGCGATCTCGCCGCCGGCCGGCTTGTGTACACTCCGCCGCCTCTTTGCAGCGGGTGGTTAGCTCAGCGGTAGAGCACTGCCTTCACACGGCAGGGGTCACAGGTTCGAACCCTGTACCACCCACCACCGCTACGACGGCCGGCCGTTCAATCCGGCGGCCTCGTCCCGACACGACTCAGTCGCCGCGCAGAACGCGCATCAGTGCCCGTTCGGCCTGCGGCAGCAGGCGCGCTTCGCCATCCCGTTCCCACGCGGCCAGCTTGTGCAACAACGCATCGCCAGGCAACAGGCGCGCGCACACGGCGACGGCGACGCGCGCATCGTTCAGCGTGCCCAGTCGGTCTTGCAGCTTTGCCAGCCGCTCGATCTGGCGCGCAGTGGCCTTGCGCGGCAATGCGGACGCGAGCAGATCGAGCGCATAGCGCAGCCGCTTGGCCAGGATGCGTACGCGGTGGCGCCGCTCGGCCGACTGGGCGGCAAAGAAGCGCGCCTGCACCGCCAGCCGCCGCTGCGCGCGCCGCGCCAGCCGGGGGGCGACCATGGTGAGCGGCGGGCCCGTCGGTGCCGTGCTCGCCGACCACTGCACCAGGCGCAGCAACAGGCGCGCGCAGCGCGGGCCGGCCAGCGCACTGCGTGCCTGCGCGCCGGCGCGCAGCCGTTCGGCCTGTAGCGCCGCGCGCAAGCGGCGCCGCTGCAAGGCGGTCGGCCCGGCAGCGCTTTCCATGCGCGGCAGTGTCTCCAGCAGCAGCACGTCGGCATCGCGTGCGGCGCCCAGGCTGCGCGCCAGCCAGCGCAGTTCTTCATGCAGATCGGCCGGGAAGGAATCGCCCCCGTCGCCGAGCAGGCGCAGCGCAGAGCGCAGCCGGCGCAACGCCACGCGCGCTTGGTGGATGAACTCCGGCTCGTTGCTGGCGAGTGCGCCCTGGGCGTTGGCAGCGACGAGGTCGGCCGCATGGGCGGCCACCGCGCGCAAGGCGGCGGCTGCGCTGTCGTCTTCGCGCCAACACCCGCAGAAGCCTTCTGCGTTCGCCTTGGCCGGCGCCGGGCCGATGCCCGTCGCCAGACGCACGCCGCGTGCAGCCTTCGACTCGGGCAGTGGGCGTAGCGCCAGTTCCGGTTCGGCGCCAGGGCGGGCGCCTGGCGTTTCGTCTTCAGCCTGCCGCGCGGCACCGCCTTGCAGTTCCAGCGCCAACGTGAACAACGCCGCCGGCTCGCCCCGCTTGAGCTCGAGTTCCAGTTCGAGCAGCGGCTCGGTTTGCGTGCCGTCCACCGTCTGCACGATGCCGCGGTCGAGAGCGACTTCAATCAGCGCCTCGCCGCGCTCGACCTGCCAGGTCTCGCGCAGGAAACGGGTGGCAAAGCGCGGCGCCAGACGCTGCATGCCGCGCTTGCCGAGCAGTTGGGCCAGCGGCGAGTCGCGCAGCAACTGCGGGTGAAGGCGGCCGCCGGGGGCGGGCGTTTCCCACTCGCCGCGCGTCGCCAAGGCCGCCAGCGCGTCGCCGGTCTTGAAGGTTTGCAGCCAGCGCCGGCCGCTGCGGCGCAGCCGCAGTGCAGCCTGGCGCCGTGCCAGCCGGAAGTCCGCCGTGTCGAGATAGCGGCTGTCGATTTGCTGCCGCTGCGGGCGCCCAAACTGGCGCAACCGCTGCCGCAGCGCGCGCAGGGCCTCCGGTGGGACGGCGAGCTTCAACTCGACTTCGGTCGGCATGTCCCGCAGTGTAGGCAGCGGCGCCCCGGCTTGCGCCAGATCAACGCGGCCGGGTGGGGTTGCCGTCGTACACTGCGCGGCATGCGGCGAGTGCTGATCTTCCTGTTGGCCTGCGTGCTGCCTCTGAAGGCCGCGGCGGCGATGGTCGTGCCGATCATCGGTGCGCCAGCCGCGTTTGCCGCGGCGGCGCCGCACGCTGCCGACGCGCGCGCCGGCCACACGGCTGCGCACGACACCGCCGCCGACAACGAAGCGCCCTGCTGCTGCGACGAGGGCGCGCGCGATCTCATGCACGACCACGGCTGCCCGCACCTGGCGATGGCCGTGGTCGCCACCAGCGTGATCGCCGTGCCGGCCTCGCCGGTCGCGCCGCAGCAGGTCGGGCACACGAGCCGCTCCGCTCCGTCGGTCGTCCTCGACGTGCCCTGCCCGCCGCCGAACGCCTAGTCGCGTCCCTGCGCTGCGGCGCGCGCTGTGCGCGCGCCTGTCCCTGTTCGATCAACGGCGCCGCCCGCGCGGCGGCCCGCCGGCCATCCGTCCCGGAGGCTTCGATGACGCCGATACGACGTACCTTGACCCTCGCCCTGCTCGCGGCGCCGCTCGCGCTGGCTGCGCCCGCGCGCGCCGCCAACCCGCAACTGCACGTCTACAAATCGCCCACCTGCGGCTGCTGCAACGACTGGATCGCGCATCTGCGCGCCAGCGGCTTCACGGTGGCCGCGACCGACATCCCCGAGTCGCGCCACGCCCGCGCCAGGCTCGGCATGCCGGCCCGCTACGGCTCCTGCCACACCGCGCTGGTGGAGGGCTACGTGATCGAAGGTCACGTACCGGCGCGCGAGATCAAGCGGCTGCTGCGCGAGCGGCCCAAGGCGCTGGGGCTGGCCGTGCCCGGGATGCCGGTGGGTTCGCCGGGGATGGACGGCCCCGAGTACCGCGGCCAGCAAGACCCCTACGACGTGCTGCTGATCGGCCGCGACGGCAGCGCGCGCGTGTACGCCGCCTATGAAGGCAACAGCCGATGAGCACCGCCCGCGTTTTTTGCCGCGCGCTCGCGCCGCTCGCGCTGGCCTTGCCGCTCGCGGCCGCGGCGGCCGAGCTGCCGCTGGGCACCTCGCTCGCCGGCGTGCTCGCCTATGCGCGCGAGCGCAATCCGGAGCTGCGGATGGCGCGGCTCGAGGTCGACGCCGCCACCGCGCGCGAAGTACCCGCCGGCGCGCTGCCCGATCCGATGTTCGAGATCGAGCTGCGCGACCTGTCCAACAACGCCAACCCGGACGCCAACTGGAGCGTCAATCCGGCCAACGTCGGCAGCACCAAGTACACGCTGGCGCAGCCGCTGCCCGCCTGGGGCAGGCGCGACGCCCGGCGCGCCGTGGCCCAGGCCGGTGCCGACGAGGCACGCGCCAAGGCGCAGGCCGCCTGGGCCGACCTGGCGCTGCGGATCAAGACCGCCTATGCGCGCTACCAGGCGGTCGACGCGAGCCTGGCGCAGTCGCGCGCGCTGCTCGATCTCGTCAACCGGCTGGAGGCCGCCGCGCAGGTGCGCTATGCCGGTGGCCTGGCGCCGCAGCAGGACGCGATCCGCGCGCAGGTGGAGCGCACCACGCTCGCTGCCGACGTGGCCATGCTCGAAGGCGAGCTGGCCACCGTCCGCGCCCGGTTAAACGGCCTGCTGGCCCGCCCGGCCGACGCCCCGCTCGCCGCACCCGGCGAAACACCGCTGCCGCCGCTGGCGCGGCTGGAGCCGACGGCGTTGCTGGAGCGGATGCTGGCGCGCAACCCCGGCCTGCAGGCCGACGCCGCGCGCGTGCGCACCGCCGAGTTCAACCGCGACGCGGTGCTTGCCAACCGCTGGCCGGAGTTCGTGCCCGGCATGTCGCTGGTCCAGCAGAACTCGCGCATCGTCGAATACGAATTGCGGCTGGCCTTCAACCTGCCCTTGCAGCAGTCGGCGCGCCGCGGCGACGAGCAGGAGGCGCTCGCCATGCTCGACGCCGCGCAGGCCAGGCGCGAGGCCGCGCTCAACGACGGTCGCGCGCAACTGGCCGAGGCGGTCGCGCAGCTGGACGCCGCGCGCCGCGTGGAGACCCTGCTGGCCGGCAGCCTCCTGCCGCAGGCGGAGGTGACGCTGCAATCGGCACTCGCCGGCTACGAGACCGGCAAGGTGGATTTCGCCACCGTGCTGGAGGCGCAGCGGCAGATCCGCACCACGCGGTTGAACCTCATCAAGACGCGCACCGAGGCGCGCATGCGGCTGGCGGAGATCGAACGCCTGCTGGGAGAAGAACTATGAACAAGACGCTGATCGCTGTCCTGATCGCGGCGGCCCTGGCCGCCGCAGGCGGCTACTGGGTCGGCAGCCGCGGTGCGCACGAGGCGATGCCCGCCGCCGACAACATGGCCGACGCCGGCAAAGGCGCCGAGCAAGGCGGCCGCAAGATCCTCTACTACCGCAACCCGATGGGCCTGCCCGACACCTCGCCCACGCCCAAGAAAGACTCGATGGGGATGGACTACATCGCGGTCTACGAGGGCGAAGACCAGGACGACGGTGGCACGGTCAAGCTGTCGCAGGCGAAGATCCAGAGGCTCGGCGTGCGGGTGGCGCCCGCCGAGCGGCGCACGCTCGACGCGGTGGTGCGCGCCGCCGGGCGGATCGAGGTCGACGAGCGGCGCCTGACCAACATCACGCCGAAGTTCGAGGGCTACATCGAGAAGCTCTACGTCAACGTGGTCGGCCAGCCGGTGGCGCGCGGCGACAAGCTCTTCGACGCCTACAGCCCCGACCTGCTCGCCGCGCAGCGCGAATACGCTGTGGCCGCGCAGGCGCTGGCGCAGTTGAAGGACGCCGACGCGCAGGCGCAGGCGGGCATGAAGCGGCTGGCCGACTCCGCGCTCGCCCGGCTGCGCAACTGGGACGTGAACGACGAACAGGTGGCCGCGCTCGCCGCCGGCGCCGAGCCGCGCCGCGAGCTCGCCTTCCGCGCGCCGGCCGGCGGCATCGTGATGGAGCGCAATGCGGTGCAGGGCATGCGCTTCATGCCGGGCGAGATGCTGTATCAGATCGCCGACCTGTCCAGCGTGTGGCTGATCGCCGATGTGTTCGAGCAGGACATCGGCCGGCTGCGCGTCGGCCAGCCGGCGCGGGTGCAGTTGCAGGCCTACCCGGGCGAGGTGTTCGAAGGTCGCGTCGGCTACATCTACCCGACGCTGCGTGCCGACACGCGCTCGGCGCAGGTGCGCATCGAGCTGCCCAACCGCGGCGGGCGGCTGAAGCCGGCGATGTACGCGCAGGTGGAGATTCCGACCGGCGGCGGCACCGTGCTGGCGATCCCGGTCGAGGCGGTGATCGACAACGGCACCCGCCGCGTGGTGCTGGTGGACAAGGGCGAAGGCCGCTTCGAGCCGCGCGAGGTCAAGCTGGGCGCGCGCGGGCAGGATTACGTGGCGGTGCTGGAGGGGCTCAAGGAGGGCGAGCCGGTTGTGGTGTCCGCGCAGTTCTTGATCGATTCCGAAAGCAATCTCAAGTCCGCGCTGGCCGGGCTGACCGGCGGCAGCAACGCCGGCGCCGGCGCCGCGCATCGCGCCACCGGCAAGCTCGACGACGTGGACGCCAAGGCCGGCACCTGGATCGTCACCCACGAGCCGGTACCGAGCCTGAAGTGGCCGAAGATGACGATGGAGTTCAAGCCTGCCAACGAGGCGGTGGGCAAGGACTTGAAGCCGGGCACGGCGATCGACTTCGAGTTCGTCGAGAGGAAGCCGGGAGAGTGGGTGATTACGAAGGTGGAGGCGCGGAAATGAAGCGCCGGCCTCGACACGAACCCTCCCCTTCAAGGGGGCGACGCAGGGAATTCGCGGCGCGCAGCGACGCGCCTGCAGAGCCGCGAGCGCCTGCCAGCGCGAGCGTGGGCGGGCAGGGTGGGGATGGGTTGTTGGGAGCACTGTCCACCAAGCGGGATTGCCCCTTACCACCCATCCCCCACCCGGCCACCCCCATGAAGGGGGAGGAGAAAACCACCACGGGAGGACAGCCATGATCCCCCGCCTGATCGCCTGGTCCGCACGCAACCCGTTTTTGATCGGCATCGCCACGCTGGCGCTCGTCTTCGGCGGCATCCTCGCGGTGCTGCGCACGCCACTCGATGCGCTGCCCGACCTGTC
>JBKCXU010000089.1:0-8610 GCA_046316025.1 Betaproteobacteria bacterium
GCGAAAGGAAGAGCGCCGACGGGTTGGCGACCCCGCGCAAGCCACGGTCGGTCATCGCGAAGACGCCGATCTCGTTGACCGCGCCAAAACGGTTCTTCACCGCCCGCACAAGGCGGAACGACGAATGCGTATCGCCCTCGAAGTACAGCACCGTATCGACCATGTGCTCGAGCACGCGCGGGCCGGCTAGCGTCCCCTCCTTGGTCACGTGGCCGACCAGCACCAGGCTCGTGCCGCTCTGCTTGGCGACCCGCGTCAGTTGCGCAGCGCATTCGCGCACCTGCGCGACCGATCCGGGCGCGGACTGCAAATCGCCGCTGTACAGGGTCTGGATCGAGTCGATCGCCGCGACCTCGGGCCGCTCCTTCGCCAGCGCGGCAACGATGCGCTCCAGCGCGATCTCCGCCAACAGCCGCACGTCGTCGCCGGCCGTCGTCGCCAGCCCCAGCCGCCGCGCGCGCAGCGCCACCTGCGCGCCGGACTCTTCGCCGCTGACGTACAGCACCTTGTGCCGCGCCGCCATCGTCGCCAGCGCCTGCAACAGCAGCGTGGACTTGCCGATGCCGGGGTCGCCGCCGATCAGCACCACACCGCCTTCGACCAGACCGCCCCCCAACGCGCGGTCGAACTCTTCGAGGCCCGTCGCACGCCGCGGCGCCTCGCGCGCCTGCACTTCGCGCAGCGGCACCACGGCCGCCGCCTCGGCCCCGTGCAGCGCGCGGCGGTGCGTCGGTGGCGGCTCGACCCTGGTCTCGACCAGCGTGTTCCACGCATTGCACTGCGGGCACTGGCCGGCCCACTTCGGCGCATCGCCGCCGCACTCGGTACAGACGTAAACGGTGCGCGGCTTGGCCATCAGTCCTCGACCCGCACCGGCACGCGCGCGGCGAGGGCGCACATCAGCTCGTAGCCGACGGTGCCGGCGAGTTCGGCCACCGCGTCGATCGGCACCTGTGTCCCCCAGAGTTCGACCTCGCTGCCGACGCCGGCCTGCGGCGCATCGGTCAGATCGACCGTGAGCATGTCCATCGACACGCGGCCGACCAGCGGCACGCGCTGGCCATCGACCACGACCGGCGTGCCGTCGGGCGCGACGCGTGGGTACCCGTCCGCATAGCCGCATGCCACCACACCCACCCGGCTCGGCCGCTGCGCGATCCAGCGGCTGCCGTAGCCCACGGCGCCGCCCGCAGCGACGTGCTGTACCGTCAGAACGCGCGAGCGCAGGGTCATCGCCGCGTGCACCCCGAAATCCGCGGCAGCACCTCCCGCGACCGGCGTGCCGCCGTACAGCGCGATGCCCGGGCGCACCGAATTGCCACCCGTCTGCGGCAAGGTGAACAAGGCGGCCGAGTTGGCGATGCTGCGGGCGCCCTGCCAGCCCGGCGCGATGCCGGCAAAGCAACGCAATTGTTCGTTGGCCGCCGCGGGACCGTGGTTGGAATCGGCGCGGTCGGCGTTGGCGAAGTGCATCGCCAGCGCGCGCACTGCGACCGACGGCAACGCGGACAGGTGCGACAACACGGCGGGCACCGCATCGGGCATGAAGCCGAGCCGATTCATCCCCGTGTTGCACTTGACGTAAACCTCGATCTTCTCCGCCGCGTCGTGCTGCTCGATCATCGCCAACTGCTCGGCGCAGTGGACGACCGTGGTCAGTTTCAGGGCCTCGACGACGCGCAAATCCTCGCGGCGAAAGAAACCTTCCAGAAGCAGGATCGGTTTGCTCCAGCCGGCGGCGCGCGCACGCTCGGCCTCGGCCAAGTCCAGAAGCGCCAGCCCGTCGGCCTCGGCGAACGCAGGCAGCACGCGCTCCAGCCCGTGCCCGTAGGCGTTGGCCTTGACGACCGCCCACACCGCGCGGCCGGCCGCGTGCCGGCGCGCCTGCGCCAGATTTCGGCGCAGCGCGGTGCGGTGGATTGCGGCTTCGATGGGACGCGGCATGGCGCGGAGAATACCGATCCACCCCTCGCGCGTTGCGGCGATGTTGCGTGATATAAGACTGCGCCTTCCCGCCCCCCCCCACGCAGCACGCATGTTCAGGCGCCCCGGATGAAGCGCGGCTTCTACACGATCATGGCCGCGCAGTTCTTCTCGTCGCTGGCCGACAACGCACTGCTGATCGCCGCCATCGCCCTGCTGCGCGACATCCACGCGCCGGAGTGGATGACGCCGATGCTGAAGCTCTTTTTCTTCGTCAGCTACGTCGTCCTGGCCGCCTTCGTCGGCGCCTTTGCCGACTCGATGCCCAAGGGGCGGGTGATGTTCGTCACCAACCTCATCAAGATCGGCGGCTGCGCGCTGATGTTCTTCTCGGTGCACCCGCTGCTCGCCTACGCGGTGGTCGGCATCGGCGCGGCGGCCTACTCACCGGCCAAGTACGGCATCCTCACCGAGCTGCTGCCGCCGGAGAAACTCGTCGTCGCCAACGGCTGGATCGAGGGCTTGACGGTCGGCTCGATCATCCTCGGCTTCGTCGTCGGCGGCATCCTGGTGTCGCCCAACGTGGCCGTCGCGCTGATGGCGGTCGATGTGCCGCTGGTCAGCCTCGACATCGATCAGACCGGCGAAGCGGCGATCGCAGTGATCGCCTCGGTCTACGCGCTGGCGGCACTGATCAACCTGGCGATCCCCGACACCGGCGCGCGCTACCCGCGGCAGGAGCGGCGCGTGGGCAAGCTGCTGGCCGACTTCGGCCATTGCGTGGCCACCCTGTGGCGCGACAAGCTGGGGCAGATTTCGCTGGCGGTGACCACCCTCTTCTGGGGCGCCGGTGCGACGCTGCAATTCATCATCCTCAAATGGTGCGAGCAGGTGCTGGGCATGACCTTGTCGCAGGGGGCGATCATGCAAGCGGTGGTGGCCATCGGAATCGCGGTGGGGTCGGTGCTGGCCGCCAGCCGCGTGTCGCTGAAGCGCTCGCTGTCGGTGCTGCCGGTCGGCGTGGCGATGGGGCTGCTCGTGACCAGCATCGCCTTGGTCGACTTCACCGCGCTCCCCGCGGGCGGCTGGCAGATCGGTGCGACCACGATCACCTGGGCACAGTTGCTGGCCGCGGCCGTGATGGTTGCCGTCGGCGCACTGGCCGGCTATTTCGTGGTGCCGATGAACGCGCTGCTCCAGCACCGCGGCCACGTGCTGCTGTCGGCCGGCCACTCGATTGCCGTGCAGAACTTCAACGAGAACCTGAGCATCCTGGCCCTGCTTTCGGTCTATGCGCTGTTGCTTTGGCTCAACCTGAGCATCCAGACGATCATCGTGCTGTTCGGCTTCTTCGTGGCGACGACGATGTACCTGGTGATCCTGCGCAACCGCGCCAACCACCGCGAGTTCGACTGGTCTTCGCTGATCGGGCAGCACAAGGCGCCGTAGGTGAGCGGCGCACCCTTCCCGCTGCTCGAAACGCCGCGCCTGCGCCTGCGCGAGTTGACCGCCTCCGACGCCCCGGCGATTTATGCAATCCACGGCAATGCCGAGGCGATGCTCTGGTACGGTGCCGACCCTTTGCCCGATCTGGCCGCGGCGCACGCGCTGATCGAACTCTTTGCCGGCTGGCGCCGACTCGCCAACCCCGGCGCACGCTGGGGCCTCGAGCGCAAGGCCGACGGTGCCTTGCTCGGCACCGCGGGGCTCTTCAACTGGAACCGCGGCTGGCGCCGCTGCACCACCGGCTACGAACTGACCCCAACGGCGCAGGGCCAGGGCTACATGCATGAAGCGCTGACGGCGATCTTCGACTGGGGCTTCGACCAGATGGAGTTGAACCGAATCGAAGCGCAGATCGACCCACGTAACGAGCCCTCGCTGCGGCTGGCCCGCAAGCTCGGCTTTGTCGAGGAAGGTCTGCTGCGCGAGGTCGCCCGCTGGGGCGATGCGCAACACGATCTGCTGATGCTGTCGCTGCTGCGGCGCGACTGGCTCGCTACGGAGTCTTGACCACGCTCGCGGCCAGACACAGATCGGCCCAGGACTTGGCCTTGTCGGCCAGATTGCGCAGCAGATACGCCGGGTGATAGGTGACCACGGTCGGAATTTCGCGCCCGGCCACCTGCACGCGGTGCACGCGCCCGCGCAGGCTGGCGATCGTCGCGTCGGTGCGCAGCAGCGATTGCGCGGCAAAGCGGCCCATCACGAGCAGCAGATCGGGCTGCACCAACTCCACCTGCCGCAGCAGATAGGGCTCGCACAGCGCCACCTCGGTCGGCTCGGGGTTGCGGTTGCCGGGCGGGCGGCACTTCAGCACATTGGCGATGTAGACGGACTGCGATGTTTCGCCCGCGCGCATCAAGTCGACCGCGGCCAGCATGTTGTCGAGCAGCTTGCCGGCCTGGCCGACGAAGGGTTCGCCGCGCGCGTCTTCTTCGGCGCCCGGCGCCTCGCCGACCAGCATCCAGCGTGCGCCCCGATGACCCACGCCAAAAACCGTCTGCTTGCGCGTGCGGCACAGCGGGCAGGCGGTGCAGTTGCGCACCGCGTCTTCCAGCGCGGGCCAGTCGAGCGCGGCGATCTGCGCGGCGCGGCCGGCGCTCGGCGTGTCGAGGCGGACGATGGCGCCGTCCCTGACATCGGTCTTGCTTGAGCCATCGCGCGCACCCCCGCCCTCCCCCGCAGTTCGCGGAAAGGGATTACTCCCTCCCCCGCTTGCGGGGGAGGGACTGGGTGGGGGCGTGGGCGCCACCGATTGGCGTGTTTCGTCTGCTACGGCGACTTCCGCCGCGGCGTCCGCGCGAGCGCGCGCGACCCACACCGGCCCGAGTCCCATCGCCTGCCAAAGTCGAGCGCGCCTTGCGTCCATGGTCATAGCGTAATGCGCAGCACCCAGGCGTCCTCGCGCCCGCCGTGCGCCGGGTAGTAGCCGCGCCGCACGCCGATCCTCTGGAACCCGTAGCGCTCGTACAGGCGCAGCGCCGCCGTGTTGCTCGGCCGCACCTCCAGCAGCATCGTGCGCGCGCCATACTCGCGCGACCGTCGCGCCATCCACTCGAGCAAGCGCCAACCGTGCCCGCCGCCCTGTGCGCTCGGCGCCACGGTCAGATTGAGCAGATGCGCTTCGTCGATGGCGAGCATCACCACGGAGTAGCCGAGCAGTTCGCCGTCGTCCGACCACAAGCCCCAGGCGCTGTAGCCGGAGGCGAGGGCGTCCTGGAAGTTGCCGCGCGTCCAAGGAAACGGATAGGCAGCACCCTCGACGCGCAGCACGGCGTCGAGATCCGACGCCAAAAGCGGCGCGAAGCGCTCCACACGCGGGCGCAGCTGCGCGCTCATCCTGCCGCCGCGGCACGGCGCGCGGCCCGCTGCCCGATCGTCAGCGCCACCTGGTTGCGCACATACAGCGGTGCGGCCAGCGCCGGCGCCACGCTGCGCCCCGCAGCCACGGCCTGCTGCGCCAGGCGGGCCATGGTGCCGGCGCTCGCGCGCAACTGCGGCAAGCGCAGCGGCGCGGCGAGCCCGGCAAGGTACGGCGCAAAAGCGTCCACGCCCTCGCCGGCCAGCGCTTCGGGTGCCCATGGCGCCAGCGCCGCAGCCAGATCCGACGCGGCCACCAGCGCCGGCGCCGCGAGCTCGACCGGCGCCGCGCCGCTCATGTCGAAGACGGCGAAGTACGCCTCGTTCATCCGCGCGTCGATCACCGTCGCGACGCGCTGCGCCTGCGGCACCACGGCGCGGGCGTTCCACGCCAGCGCCTCCAGGTTGCCCACCGGCACGACCGGGCGCTCGGTCGCCCAGGCTAGCCCCTGCGCCACGGCGCAGGCGATGCGCAATCCGGTAAACGACCCCGGTCCGGCGCCGAAGGCGATCGCCGCGCAATCGGCCAGCGTCACGCGCTGTTCGCGTAGCAGCGCATCGACCATCGGCAAAAGGCGTTCGGAGTGGCGCTGGCCGACCGTCTCGGCCAACTCGACCACCCGCTCGCCGCAGCCGAGCGCGACCGCGCAGACCTCGGTGGCGGTATCTAGAGCGAGTACGGTGGGCAAGGAGTCGGCAGACACGCGGCGACCGCCGCTCGGCCAGACCGGCGCGGACGCAACGGATTCTACGAAGGCGCCACGCCTAGCGCGGCGGCGGTGGCGGCGAAGGTGGCGCGCCCGGCGGCGGGCCGGGCGGGCGCGGCGGCGAGACACCATGCGCCTCGCGGATCTGGTCGCGCATGCGCTGCCTCTCCGCGGGCGTCAACTGGCGATAGAGCGGCGAGTCGTGTGGGCCGCCTTGGCGCAGCATCTGCTCGCGCTGGTCTTGCCAGCGGCGGCGCCAGGCTTCGCGCTGCTCCGGGGTGAGGCTTTCGCGGATGCGCATGCGCTCCTCCGGCGACAGGCTGTGCCACATCTGCCAGCGTTGCTCGGGCGGCAGGCTGTTCCAGGCGCGCAACCGCTCCTCGGGCGGTAAGCCCCGCAAGTGCTCGCGCTGCTGCTCGGGTGTGGCCTGCGGCCGCGGTTCCACCTCCGGCGGTGAGGCCGGCGGCGCGGGCTGCGCCCATACGCTGCCGGCGCACAGCGCCGCCGCGAGTGGCAGCGCGCAGGGGGAAAAGCGAATGGCGAACATCGATGGAATCTTAGGCAAGTCGCCGCATCGCGCCAGCGCAGATCCCCGTCGCCCGCCATCGCGCGGGGTAAAGTCTGTAACACTTTGTCTGGTCACAACAGGCTGCGCTCCGCGCGCCGTGCGCATCGCCGCACAATCCGTGCTGGCGTCCTGCGGAGATTACGACTCATGAGCCGATCCGGCCCCCCCAAGATTCTCGTCGTCGACGACGATCCGCGCCTGCGCGATCTGCTGCGCCGCTATCTGACCGACAACGGCATGGCCGTCTACACGGCCGAGCACGCCCAGGCGATGCAGCGCCTGTGGCAGCGCGAGCACTTCGACCTGCTGATTCTCGACCTGATGATGCCCGGCGAAGACGGCCTGTCGGTGCTGCGCCGGCTGCGCGGCGGCAACGACACCACACCGGTGCTGATGCTCACCGCCACGGGCGAGGACGTCGACCGCATCGTCGGCCTCGAGCTCGGCGCCGACGACTATCTGCCCAAGCCCTTCAACCCGCGCGAACTGCTGGCGCGCATCCACGCGATCCTGCGGCGCAAGACGCCGAACGAGGCACCCGGCGCGCCGGCGCAGGAGGCGGGCGAGGTGGCTTTTGGCGATTTTCTGCTCGACCTGGGCACGCGCACGCTCACCCGCAACGGCGAGCCGGTGCCGCTCACCACCGGCGAGTTCGCCGTGCTCAAGGCCTTTGCCCGCTTCCCGCGCGTGCCGCTGTCGCGCGACAAGCTGATGGAGATGGCGCGCGGCCGCGAGTACGAGGCCTACGACCGCAGCCTCGACGTGCAGATTTCGCGGCTGCGCAAACTGATCGAATCCGACCCGGCCAAGCCGCGCTATCTGCAAACCGTCTGGGGACTGGGCTACGTCTTCATCCCCGACGGCCAGTCCGCGTGAGTCCCGCCGCGCTGCCGCTGTTCTGGCGTACCTTCCTGCTGCTTCTGCTCCTGCTGGCGGCAAGCGTGCTTGCCTGGGCGCAGAGCCTGCGCGTGTTCGAGCGCACCCCGCGCGCGCACCAGATCGCGCACCAGATGGTGAGCGTGGTCAACATCACGCGCGCCGCCTTGCTCTACTCCGACCCGGCGCTGCGGCGCGCGCTGCTCGCCGAACTCGCCGACAACGAGGGCATCCGCATCGTCCCGCACGAGACCAGCGACCGCGTCCGGCCGCCGCCGGACCTGCCGCTGGCGGAATTGATCGAGGCGCAATTGCGCGCCCAGCTCGGCCCGCAGACGCGGCTGGCCGGTGCGGTCAACGGCGAGGCAGCACTGTGGGTGAGCTTCAGCATCGCCGGCGACGACTACTGGGTAGCGTTCGAGCGCGACCCGCTGGCGCGCAACACCGGCACGCAGTGGATCAGTTGGGCGGTGGCGGCGCTGCTGCTGTCGCTCGCCACGGCGGTGGCGATCACCGGCGTGGTCAACCAGCCTCTGCGCCGGCTGAGCCTGGCAGCGCGGCAGTTGGCGGGCGGCGGCGCTCCGCCGCCGCTGCCCGAGCGCGGGCCGCCGGAGATCCGTACGGTCAACGAGAACTTCAATCGCATGGTGGCCGCGCTGGCGAAGCTGGAGCAGGATCGCGCCGTGCTGCTCGCCGGGATTTCGCACGACCTGCGCACGCCCCTGACGCGGCTGCGGCTGGAACTCGAGCTAAACGCCCTGCCCGACGCCACGCGCGCGGCGATGGCAAGCGACATCGACCAGATGGACGCCATCGTCCGCCAGTTTCTCGACTACGCGCGGCCGAGCCCGCAGCAGCCGAAGGCGCCGGTCGAACTGTCGCAACTGGCCGGCGAGGCACTCGCCGCCAGTCGCCTGACGGAGGCACCGGACACGGCGGTAGACAGCCGCATCGAACCCGGCCTGGTGCTCGACGGCTACGCAACCGAACTGCGCCGCGCACTCGACAACCTGCTGGCCAACGCCGACCACTACGGGCGCGATGCCGAGAGCGGACGACTGACGCTCGCCTTGACGCTGACGCGGCAGGACGGCGCCGCGCTGCTCACCGTGGCCGACCAGGGGCCGGGCATCGCCCCCGCCGACCTGCAACGGTTGTTGCGCCCCTTCGAGC
>JBKCXU010000090.1:0-21522 GCA_046316025.1 Betaproteobacteria bacterium
GTGCCCGCCCGGGGGGGCCCCCGGGGGGGGGGGCCGTTGCGGGCGGGGGGTCCCCCCCCCCCGGGCCGGCCGCCCACCCCGCCCCCCGGGGGGGGGGGGGGCGGCCCGCGCCGGGTGAGGGAAGACCGTCGGCGCGTGCGATAACGCCTGTTATCCGGACGGTTGCGCGCCCGGTTCGCGCGCAATGCGCACCTCCAACGGCTTCGTCGTCGCCAACCGCACCTCCCGCTGCGGAAACGCGATCTCGATGCCGGCCTCGCCGAAGCGCTTCTCGATCATGTAGCGCAGGTCGCTCATCACGACGCTGCTGTTGACGTTCGAATTCAACTCGAGCCAGAAGTACAGCCCGAAGACGAGCGCGGTGTCGCCGAAGTCTTCGAACAGCACGTAGGGCGCCGGGTCATTGAGGATCAGGCCGTGGCGCTGGGCGCATTCGAGCAGGACGTCGCTCACCTGCCGCACCGGGCTGCCGTAGGCCACACCGACCTTGACTGCGCGCCGCACGGTGGCGTCGGTGTGCGTCCAGTTGACGACTTTCTGCTCCAGCAGCGTGGCGTTGGGCAGAAGCGCCTCGACGCCGTCGAAGCCGCGCACGGTCGAGGAGCGCAGGTTGACCTCGGTCACGGTGCCGACGGTGCCGTCCACCTCGATCGTGTCGCCGACCCGCACCTGTCGCTCCATCAGCAAAATGAGCCCGCTGATGAAGTTCTTGATCAGCGTCTGCGTGCCGAAGCCCACGCCGATGGCGAGCGCGCCGCCGAGGAAGGCGAACACCGTGAGCGGGATGCGCGCCAGATTGAGCACCACCACGATCATCACCGCCGCGGTCAGCGCCAGCAGCCAGCGCTTGATGGTGCGCGCCTGCGGCGCGCTTACGTGGGCGCGCCGCACCAGCGCGGCTTCCAGCCGCCGCGCGAGGACGGCGGCGGCCAGCATGCCGAGCACGAAGATCAGCGCCGCGCCGATGCTCTTGCCGACGGTGACGCCGCGCGTGGTGGTCACGCGCTGCCCATCGACGACGGTGCTGTCCTCGGTGGCAAAGAGTTCGAAGTTCCAGATCGCCTTGGTCGCTGCCGCCACGGCCGCGGCGGCGTACTCGGCCCGGTCGCCGAAGTTCGCCGCCGCCTTGTCGGCGGTGAGCTCCTGCACCCAGCGCTGCACCGAGCGTTGCGTCTGCTCGGCCGTGCGCACCATCTGGTCGGCGAGCGCCACGCGCGTTTGCAGGGCCGCGAGCAGTTCGCGGTCGGCGGCGGCCGTGGCGGCGTCGCGCCGGCCCTCGCCGAGCAGGGTCTGCGTCTCGCGCGATTCGGCCAGCCGCGCCAGCTCGCGCTGGCTCGTGGCGTAGGCGACCCACTGTGCGAGCCGGGTCTGGATGTCGGACAGTTCGGTGAGCGCCTTGCGGCGCGCGTCCGGGTTATCCGAGCGGCCGGCCTCGAAGCGCAGCCGCGCCAGGTCGTCGCGCGCCGCAGCCACCGTCAGATGGGCGCTTAACGCATCGACCTCGAAGCGTGCCGTCTCGGTCCAGGCATCGGCGGCGCGCAGCTTGGCGCGCAGGGCGACCGCTTCCGCACTGCCGTCGGCCGCCGTGCTGGCGGCGATCGCCTGCGCGGCGCGGTCGCGCTCGTGCGTGCGGCGGTTGCTGCGGGCGATGGCCTCGTCGAGCTGCTTTTGCAGCTTGTCGGTCTGCGCGCGCGTTTCGGCGCGCAGCTTGGCGAGGTCGGATTCGTCGAAGCGCTCCTGCGCCGCGGCGACCCCGATCTGCCGCTGCAAAAGCGCCTGCCGCGCCCGCTCGGCGGCGGCGCGCGCCGCAGCGACTTCGCCCGACAGCTGCGACAGCGCCGCCAGCGCCGCCCCCGCCCGCACCGCGCGCTGCGCGCCGGCCAGCCGCCAGGCCACCGCGGCCTCGGTGCCGGGTTTGGCGCGCTCGCGCGCCTCTTGCAAGCGGCGCATCTCGGCCTCGGCGGCGTCGATCCGCTGCTTGAGGTTCGCCACCTCGCGCGCCGCCTGCAAGCCGCTGCCTTCCAGCGCCACCAGCCGCGCGCCGGCCAGCGCGGCCTCGTCGCGCAGCCGGTCGACCATCAGGGCGGAGTAGGGCGGCGGCTCGGCAAAGCCGCTCCAGTCGCGCTGCGCCTGCTCGGCTTCCTTCTGCGCGCGCCGCGCGGCGTCCAGGTCGGCCAGCAGGCGCAACTGGCCTTCGAGGGCGAACACGGTCTCGTCGAGCGCGCGCCGCAGGCGGGTGGTGTCGTCTTCGCCGATACCGGCCGGCAGCGCGCCGCGCTGGACTTCGTCTTCGAGCTTCTGCCGCTCGGCGCGCGCCTCGTCCAACTGCGCGTGCAGGCGGGTGCGCAACTGCTCGGGCGTTTCCGCCGGCGCGGCGGGCTTGGGCGCCTCGGTCGCCGGCTTGGTCAAGCCGGGCAGTGCCACCTGTGCAGCGGCGCCGGTGGCGGCGAGGGTCAGCAGGGCGAGACCGATGGATGCCATTGCATCCCGACTCCGGACCATGAACCGGGCCCCCACCCCAGCCCTCCCCCGCTTCGCAGGGGAGGGGGTTACTCCCTCCCCCGCCTGCGGGGGGTTGGGGTGGAGGCATGGGTGCCCCGACCCGGTGAGGTTCATGGGTAGGGCGCAGAGGCGCCGGCGCACGGTCGGGGCGACCACGGAAGCCATGGGTCGGACAATAGCCGACAGGATTTGACCTGCGCCAAAGCCCGCGCGTATCCCGCGAGCGGCAGCGGTGGCAGGCGGGTAAATTCCGGCCCATTCGCGCCCCGCCTTCGAGAACGACAGGAGACCCTGCCATGCCCAGCTTTACCACCGACCGCATTCGTACCCTCGCTTTCGTGGGCCACGGTGCGAGCGGGAAGACGACCCTTGCGGAACAACTGCTCGCCAAGGCCGGCAAGATCGCCGCAGCCGGCGCGGTCGAACGCGGCACCACGGTGTCGGACTTCGACCCGCAGGAAAAAGCCGCCGGCCATTCGCTGCGCGCGGCCGTCCTGCACTGCGAGTACAAGGACACGCGCATCCACCTGATCGACACGCCGGGCTACCCGGACTTTCTCGGCCACGCGATCGGCGCGCTGGATGCGGTGGAAACCGTCGCCGTGGTAGTCGATGCCGCCAAAGGCGTCGAACTGGTGACGCGCCGGATGATGGACTGGGCGGGCAAGCGCAAGCTAGACCGGATGATCGTCGTCAACAAGATCGACGCCGAGAACCTCGACCTGCCGCGGCTGCTGGCCGAGTTACAAGAAGCCTTCGGCGCCGAGGTGCTGCCGATCAACCTGCCGGCCGAGGGAGGCCGCCGCGTGATCGACTGCTTCGACAAGGACGACGGCGAAGCCGATTTCTCGTCGGTGGCGGAAGTCCACCGCAAGGTGATGGAGCAGGTCGTGGAAGTCGACGACGCGGCGATGGAGAAGTATCTGGAAGAAGGCAGCGTCGATCCGTCCACCCTGCACGCGCCGCTGGAAAAAGCGCTGCGCGAAGGGCACATCATCCCGGTGTGCTTTGCGTCCGCCCGCACCGGGGCGGGGGTCACTGATCTTCTGGACGTGATCGTCCGCCACCTGCCCAACCCGACGGAGGGCAATCCCCCGCTCTTCGTCAAGGGCGAGGGCGAGACGGGCACCGAATTTCACTCCGAGCCCGACCCTACCAAGCACGTGCTGGCGCATGTGTTCAAAGTGGTCAACGACCCGTACGTGGGCAAGATCGGCATCTTCCGCGTGCACCAGGGGCGGATCGGCAAGGACACCCAGCTCTTTGTCGGCGACGGCAAGAAGCCGTTCAAGGTCGCCCACCCGTACCTGCTGCAAGGCAAGGACACGGTCGAAGTGCCCGAGCTCGTCCCCGGCGATATCGGCGCGGTGACCAAGATCGAGGAGATCGTGTTCGACTGCGTGCTGCACGACTCGCACGACGAAGACGCGATCCACATGAAGCCGCTCGACTTTCCCAAGCCGATGTTTGGTCTCGCGATCGAGCCCAAGCGGCGCGGCGACGAGTCGCGCATCGGCGAGGTGATGGCCAAGATTGCCGCCGAGGACCCGACGCTGTCGATCGAGCACGACGCCGTGCTCAACGAGACCGTGGTGCGCGGGCTGTCCGACCTGCACTTGCGCTCGGTGCTGGAGCGGATGGCCAACCAGTACAAGGTCGAGGTCAACACCCGGCCGCCGCGCGTGCCGTACCGCGAGACCATCGCCAGCGGTGCCGAAGGCCATGCGCGCCACAAGAAGCAGACGGGTGGGGCCGGCCAGTTCGGCGAGGTCTACCTGCGCATCGAGCCGCGCGCGCGCGGCGAGGGCTTCGAGTTCGTCGATCAGGTCAAGGGCGGCGTGATCCCGTACAACTTCATCCCGGCGGTGGAAAAAGGCGTGCGCGAAGTGCTCGCCGCCGGCTTTGTGGCCGGCTACCCGATCCACGACCTGCGCGTGGTCGTGTACGACGGCAAGCACCACGCGGTGGACAGCAAGGAAATCGCTTTCGTCTCCGCCGGCCGCAAGGCGATGCTCGATGCGCTGGCCAAGGCACGCACGGTGGTGCTGGAGCCGATCGTCAACGTCGAGGTGGTCACGCCCGACACCAACATGGGCGACATCACCGGCGATCTATCCACCCGCCGCGGCCAGGTGACGGGCACCGACAACCTCGCCGGTGGCATGATGATCGTGCGCGCGGTGGCGCCGCTGTCGGAACTGGACGGCTACGCCGGCCGGCTCAAGGCCATCACCCAGGGCCACGGCAGCTTCTCGATGGAACTGTCCCACTACGAAGCCGTGCCGCCGCAGGTGCAGGCGCAACTGGCCACTGCGTACAAGAGCAAGAAGGGGGCGGAAGAAGACGAGGATTGACGCGAGCAGCGCGCTGACCATGACCGCGTTGGCGTGGCTTGGTCTGGTCATTGCGTTGCTGGGCGTCCCACTGTTGTCGCTGCTGGGCCGCCGCTTCGGGCTCGATCCGCTCGGCTGGTCGTCGCGTTTGGCACTGTGGGCGCTGGCCGCAGCAGTGCTGGCGATTGCGCTGGCGCTGCCCGGGGGTACAGACCACCTCGGGCTGGGTGCGCCGACGGCTTCGACCTGGGTGCTGGCGTTGACGGCAACACTGGCGCTCGGCGCGGTGTTTCCGCTGGTCGGCGCCGTGCAAAGCCGTCTCGGCTTCCAGCCGACCGAGAAGCTGGCGCAGTTCAAGCAGCTGGCAGCGCTGCCGTTCGGCTACCGCGTCTTCATCGTGTTGACCGCCGGGGTCACCGAAGAGGTGCTCTATCGCGGCTACGCCATCGGCATCGGCGCGCAACTCTTCGGCAGCGTCGGCGTGGCGGCCGTGCTGTCGTTGCTGGTCTTTACCGTTGCCCACCTGCGTTGGGGGCTCGGCCACCTGATTTCGGTGCTCATTGCCGGTGGTGCCTTGACGCTGCTCTTCGTGCTGACCGGCGACCTGTGGGCCTGCATGCTGGCGCACGCGCTGGTCGATGCGATGGGCGTCCTGGTGGCACCGGCCGTCATGGCCCGGCGCGGCCGGTTGCGCGCGGATGCGACGGACGGCGCGGCGTCGGATCGTTGAAAGGCCGCTTCGATGTGCATACAATGCACATGTTCATCACGACCTCGGAGACGCCCATGACCGTCGCGACCGCTCGAACCGTCGTTTTGTCCACCCCCGCCGAGAAGCGGGCGATGGCGGCCAAGGCGCGCGCGCTCGACATTCCGTTGGCCGAACTGATGCGGCGCGGCGCTGCCGCCTACGATTCGGCGCGCGAGGATGACCTCGGCGCCCTGGCCGACGCCGCGCGCGCGGCGGCCGAACGCAGCGCGGCGGCGATCGACGATGCGTTGGCGTTCGTGGCGGCCAGCAACCAGCGCATCGCGGCGCTCGAGGCGCAGGCCCGGCGCGCGCGGAGCAAGCGGCTGCGGGTGGCGCGGTGAGTGCGACCGAGAAAATCTGGAACGCGCTGACCGCGGTCATCCGGCTCGAAGACCGCGTCGCCCGTCAGTCGGAAGCGATCAAGTCGCAGCAGACCCGGATCGAAGATCTCACCGCCCGCGTCATCCGGCTCGAAGCGCAACTGGAGTTGCTGACCGGCGCCGCGTTGATCAAGCGGCTCAAGGGCGATTGATCGGACGGTCTTTGACGGCGACTACGCCGTCCGCAAATGCCAGGCCTTCGGCCGCGTGAACGTCTCGATCCCGTAGGTCGATAGCGTCAGCCCGACGCCCGAGTGCCCGACGCCCGACCAGGGCAGCCGCGGGCTGACGCGGTCGCAGCAGTTCCAGTAGACGCTGCCGGCGTGCACTTGCGCCAGGATGCGGCGGGCGCGCGTCTCTTCGCGGGTGTAGACGCCGGCGGTGAGGCCGTATTCGGTGTCGTTCATCAGCCGTACGGCTTCCTCGTCGCCGGCCACTTTCTGAATGCCGATGATGGGACCGAAGCTTTCTTCGCGCATCACCGTCATGTCGTGGTTGACGTTCACGAGCACGGTCGGCTCGAACCAGTTGCCGGGCGGCTCGACCTTGTGGCCGCCCAGCAGGCAGCGCGCGCCCTTGGCCAGCGCATCGGCCACTTGCAACTCCAACACTTTGACCTGCGGCGCGCGCGTCAGCGGGCCGATGTAGGTGTCTTCCATCGTCGGCTCGCCGCGCTTGAAGCCGCGCACCTCCGCGACGAAGGCGGCGACGAAGGCGTCGTGAATCTTCTCGTGCACGTAGATGCGCTCGACCGAGCAGCAGCTTTGCCCGGTGTTGTACATCGCGCCGTCGGCGAGCGACGCGGCGGCGGCCGCCACGTCCACGTCTTCGCAGACGTAGGTCGGGTCCTTGCCGCCGAGTTCCAGTTGCAGCTTGATCATCCGGCCGGCCGTCGCCTCGGCGATGCGCTTGCCGGCGGCGTAGCTGCCGGTGAAGAACACGCCGTCGACCGCTTGCTTGAGCAGTTCGATGCCCACTCGCGGCCCGCCCGCCAGCACGGCGAATACGTCCTGCGGCACGCCGCTCGCATGCAGCAGGTTGCCGATCTCCAGCCCCGTGAGCGTGGCGTACTCGGACGGCTTGTACAACACCGCGTTGCCGGTGAGCAGCGCCGGCACGAACACGTTGGCGCCGACGAAGTACGGGTAGTTCCAGGCCGAGATGTTGGCGATGACGCCGAGCGGCTCGTGCGCAACGACCTCGCGCATGGCGGCATCGTCGTGCACCGTGCGCGGAGCGAGCGTGCGTTCGGTTTCCGCCAGAAAGAAGTCGATGCGGCCGAGCAGTCCGTTCAACTCGTTGCGCGCCTGCTTGATCGGTTTGCCGACTTCGGAGGTGAGGATCGCCGCCAGCCGCTCGCGGTCGTCGATCAGCGCCTGGCGAAAGCGCGCGATGCATTCGAGCCGATGCGCGAGCGGGGTGGCGGCCCACGCGCGTTGCGCAGCGCGCGCGGCGGTGAACTTGGCGGCGACGCCGTCGGCGGAGTCTTGGGGCAGTTCGGCGATGACGGTGCCGTTGGCGGGGTTGGTGATGTGCAGCATGGGGACAGTCGGTCGTCGGGAGTCGGGCGTGCGAAGGTCAGGGCTTGCAGGCGCGGAGAAAGTCGGCCAGCAGCGGATCGCCGCTCAGGATATCGGGGTTGGTCCAGTCATGAAACTCGGGGTGCCATTGCACGGCTGCGACATGGCTCTTCACGCTGCCGCGAGCGTTGTCGTAGCGGATCGCCTCGATCGTGCCGTCTTTGGGGCAGCGCGCTTCGACCTCAAAGAACGGCGCCAGATCGCGGATGCCCTGGTGGTGCACGCTGTTGACCGTGGCGTTGTCCACGCCGGGGTAGAGCGCCGCCAGCCGCGAGCCGGGCACGAGGTCCACGGTGTGGAAGTTGCGGTCGTAAAGCGCCGCGTCGCGGTGCCTGAGCGCGCCCGGCATCTGCGTGGCGATGTCCTGATACAGCGTGCCGCCGAAGGCGACATTGATCACCTGCAAGCCGCGGCACACGCCGAACACCGCCTTGCCGCGTGCGACAAAGGCGCGGATCAGCGCGATCTCGTACTCGTCGCGCACGCGGTCGCCGCTCCACTGCGGTTGCAGCGGTTCCTCGCCATAGCTGCCCGGCCACATGTCGGCGCCGCCTTCGAGCAGCAGGCCGTCGAGCCGCTCCGCATAGTGGTCGAGCGACACATCGCCGCGCTTGGTCGGCCCCTCGGGCGAGGGGATCAGGTAGGCGATGGCGCCGGCCGACTGCACCCAATGGACGATCGACTGCTCGACGTATTGCAGCGTCTTGCCGGTAAAGATCGGCCGCGCCGGGTCGGCGTGGAAGAAGCAGGCGGAGATGCCGATGTCGGGGCGGTGGGGCATCGCGTTACATCGCTTCGACGAAAAACCTCTCGAAGTCCGCCGCCGCGCACTTGCGCGGATTGGTCTGGTGGCAGATGTCCTTCTCGGCAATCTCCACCAGCCGCTCCACTTGCTCGCGCTTCACGCCCACGGCAGACAGCGACCGCGCAATACCAATCTCGCGTTTCAACCGCGCCAACCAGGGCACGAAATCTTCCGCCCCGGCAGCGCCGACCACGTGCGCCAGTTCCGCAAACTTGCCCGGCACCGCTTCGAGGTTGAACTTCATCACCGGCTCGATCATCAGCGCATTCGCCAGCCCGTGATGCAGGTCGCAAACGGCGCCCAGCGCATGCGCGCAGGAGTGCACGGCGCCCAGGTCTTTCTGGAAGGCGATGGCACCCATCATCGAGGCCATCATCATGTCGGCGCGCGCTTGCAGGTTGGCAGGTTCGCGCACCGCGGTGGCGAGCGCGCGCGCGGCGATGCGCGTGCCTTCCAGCGCGATGCCGTCGCACAGCGGGTGATAGGCCGGCGACAGGTACGACTCCACGTTGTGGGTCAGCGCGTCCATGCCGGTGGCTGCGGTCACCGCAGGCGGCAGGCCGAGCGTCAGCTCCGGGTCGGCAAACACCGCGCGCGCCAGGAGCTTGGGCGAAAAGACGATCCGCTTCAGATGCGTGTCGTCTTCGCTCACCACGCTGGAGCGGCCGACCTCGGAGCCTGTGCCACTGGTGGTCGGCAGCGCGATGAAGTAGGGCAGCTCGCGCTCGATCGGCCGCACCCGCGGGTGATCCCACGCGTACTCGATCACATGCCCGTCGTGCACGCCCATCAGCGCGACCACTTTGGCGACATCGAGCGCCGCGCCACCGCCAAAGCCGATCACGCTGTCCGCGCGATGCGTGCGGAATGCCGCGGCGCCATCCATCACCTGTTGCGCGGTCGGGTTGCCGTGCACGCCGGAGTAGACGCCAACGTCGAGCCCGGTCGCCAGATGCGACATGAACTCGCGCAGCACGGGCAGAGCCGCCAGCCCGCGGTCGGTGACGATCAACGGTCGCTTGCAGCCGTGCTCGCGCAGATGCACGCCCGCGAGCTTGCGCGCGCCGGGGCCGAAGTGGATGGCGGTGGGGAAAGAGAACTTGCCGATGGACATGGGAGCGTTTCGGTCAGGAGCCAAGCAGTTTGAACCCCGTCTGGCGCGCGGCCTGACGGTCGAAGGTGACAGTGTGCTCGCAGCCTGCCGCCCGGTTGATTTGCCCGATCAGGCAGTCGCTGAACCCGGCCGGGCCATTGCGGAACTCGGCCAGCGCCTGCCACGCCTGCGCCTTGTGCTCGACGACCAGATTGGAGGCGGTCAGCACGCCCAGCAGCGCCTCGGCGATCTCCGCGCGGCCGCCGCCGTACACGCGCCGCAGGACCCAGGCGAACTCCGCCAACGTGGTGGCACAGACGTAGCCGGGCGTCTCGCGGGTCAGTTGCCGCTCCAGCAGCGTGCGCGCCTGCGACGACTGCGCCGCGTCGTCGTCGGCGAAGTAGCGCACCAGCACGTTGGTGTCCACGCCTACCACTTTTCGCTGCCCAGTTCGGCGATCGCGGCTTTCATCTCATCGAGCGTGGCTGCCTTCTTGCGCCGGCCCTTGAACATGCCGCGCAGCGTGCGCAGGTCGCGGTTGACCGGCACCAGCAGATAGCCGCGCTCGGACTCGACGAAGTCGATCCGGTCGCCCGCTTGCAGGCCCAGCGCGTCGCGCACCGGCTTGGGCAGCGTCAATTGGCCTTTACTGGTCAGCGTCGCTTCGCTCATTGGGGGCTCCTTACTCAAAGTCTATTTCCTTACTCTATTGTAAGGGGCACCGATCGCCCGCGCCGCGCTACCCGGTTGACCACGATCCACGCCGCGAGCCCGATCGACATCAGCCCCATCGACGTGAGCGCCAGCGCCAGCGCCGAGTGCATCACCAGTGGCGAGATCACGCCGGCGACGAAGGCGTTGGCCACGCTGCCGACCACCGCCTGCAACGACGAGGCCAGCCCGCGCCGCTCCGGCACGAGGTCGAGCACCATGATCGTCACCACCGGCACCATCAGCGACCAGCCGAAGGCAAAGACGCCGATCGGCGGCAGCGCCCACCACGGTTGCGCGGTGAAGAGCCAATTGGCCGCCACGTTGACGACCGACACCGCGACCATGATCGAAAAACCGATGCGGATTTGCAGCCGTGGCTTGATGCGGCCGGCCAGCCGCCCGCTCGCCCAGGCGCCGGCCATGATGCCGGCGATGGTGGTGCAGAAAAACCAGAAGAACTGCGTCGGCTGCAAGCCCAGCACGTCGCCGAGAAACGCCGGCGCCGACAGCACGTAGAGAAACATGCCGTTGAACGGCACGCCGCTGGCCAGCGCCAGCAGCAAAAAGCGCGGGTGCGCCAGCAGCGCCACGTAGCCGCGCATCAGGTTGCCGGCGTTGAAGGGTTGCTTGTATTCCGCGTGCAGCGTCTCCGGCAGCAGCCGCCAGTTGGCCACCCACAGCAGCGCGCCCACCGCGGCGAGGAACCAGAACACCGCGTGCCAGCCGAGCGCCACATACAACTGCGCGCCGACGATCGGCGCCACGGCCGGTGCGGCGCCGAAGAAGATCGTCACCTGCGACATCATCCGCTGCGCATCGGCGGGCGGATAAAGATCGCGGATCACCGCGCGCGACACCACGATCCCGGCCCCCGTGGCCAGGCCCTGCACGAGGCGGAAGGACACCAATTGCCCGATCGTCTGCGCCAGCGCGCAGCCGATGGAGGCGAGCGTGAACGCCGCCACGCCCCACAGCACCACCGGCCGGCGGCCGAAGCTGTCGGCCAGTGCGCCGTGGAAGAGATTCATCAGCGCAAAGCCCGCCAGATAGGCGGACAGGGTCTGCTGCATCTGCGCTGGCGATGCGTCCAGCGCCTGCGCCATGCTGCCGAAGGCCGGCAGGTAGGTATCGACCGCAAACGGCCCCAGCATTCCCAGGCAGGCGAGCAGCAGCGCCAGCGCCCAACGGGGCGCGCGCCACAACTGGGCGGCGTGGGGGTTCATCGCCGGTTAGTCGATGCGCACCCAGCGCAACTCGAGCACGTCGCTCGGCCACTGCACCACGGCGATGTTGGGCCGCATCGCCCAGGTGAGCGTGCGGCGGTACAGCGGCACGAGCGGCAGTTCCGCCGCCATCAGCCGCAGCGCGTCGCCGGCGAGCGCGTTGCGCCGCTTGAGGTCGGGCTCGACGCGGATCGCGTCGATCAGCGCATCCAGTTTGCCGTTGCTGTAGCGCCCGCCGTTGAAGGCGCCGGCCCCGGCGCCGTCGTAGGTGCGCACCATGTTCTGGAGAAAGGCCCAGGGATCGGTGCCCGGCGACCAGCCGACCTCGAAGAAGCTGGTGGTGGCCTGCGTCAGTTTGGGAAAGAAGATCGCCGCGGGCGCCGGTTGGAAGCTCACCCGGATGTCCACCTGCGCCAGCATCGCCGCGATCGCCTGGCACACCGCGGCGCGAAAGGTGACGTTGACGCAGTCGAGCGTGACCGAGAACCCGTTGCCGTAGCCGGCTTCCTTGAGCAGGGCGCGCGCGGCCGCGGGGTCGAACGGCAGCCGCCGCTCCAGTTCCGGCACGTAGCCGTCGACCTGCCGCGACACGAACGATCCGGTCGGTGTGGCCTGCCCGCGCAGCACCTTGGCGACGATCGCCTCGACGTCGATCGCCTGGTACACCGCGCGGCGCACGCGCACGTCCTTGAACGGGTTGCGCCCCTTGAGGTCGGAGCCTTCAAGTTCGGCCCGGGCCTGGTCGAAGCCGAGGTACTGCGTGCCGATGTCGCTCGTCTGCGCCAGCTTGAAGCGGCCGCCGGCTTGCAGCCGCGCGATGTCCTGGAACGGCGGGTCGAAGACGAAGTCCACCTCGCCCGAGGCCAGCGCCGCCAGCCGCGTTGCATCGGACTGGATCGTCGCGAAAACCGCCTCGGTGACGTTGCCGAGGCCCTGCTCGTCGCGGCCCCACCAGTGCGGGTTGGCGGTCAGCACCAGCCGGCGGTCCGGCTCGTAGCGCTTGAGCACCCACGGCCCGGTGCCGTTGGCGTTGCGCGCCGCGTAGGTCTCCTGCTTGGCGTTGTAGTCCTGCGGCAGGGCGACGTTGTTCTTCTCCGCCCAGGCCTTGCTCATCATCGCCACCAGCCAGAGCTTTTCGGGCAGCACCGCATCGGGGGCGGCGAGCGCGATCTCGATCGTCAGCGCATTCACCTTGCGCACGCCGGCAATGCCGCGCAGCTGGGTGGAGCGCTGAGAGGTCCTGGCCATCGCCCGCTCCAGCGAGAAGACGGCGTCGTCGGCGGTGAACGGTGCGCCGTCGTGGAAGCGCACGTCGGGCCGCAGCTTGAAGCGCCACAGCGTCGGCGTCGCCGCCTGCCACGACACCGCCAGCGACGGCACCAGCTTGAAGTCGCGGTCGCGGTTGACGAGCCCCTCGTACATCTGCGTTGCCACCCGCGAGTGATACAGCAGCGCCAGCGCATGCGGGTCGAGCGAGTTCGGGTCGAAGGCGCTGGCGATGCGCAGCGTCTTGCCATGGGCGGCGGCGGCAAGGAGCAGCGCGCCGGCGAGCGCGGCGAGGGTGCGGGGCAGGGTCATCGGCAAACCTCGTCCTTCAGAGCACGCGGCAGGCTTCCTCGAAGCCCAGCCGCGGGTTGCGCGGAAAGATCTTGGCCGGATCGCCGCGGCCGAGGTTGACGAGGAAGTTGCTCTTCCATTGGCCATCGGGGAAGAACTCCGCATCGACTTTGGCGTTGTCGAAGCCCGACATCGGCCCGGTGTCGAAGCCCAGCGCCCGCGCGGCGAGGATCAGGTAGGCGCCTTGCAGCGAACCGTTGCGCAACGCGGTGGTGGCGATGTGCTCCGGCTTGCCGGCAAACCAGGCGCGCGCATCGGTGTGCGGAAAGGTGCGCGGCAACTGCTCGTAGAACTCCAGGTCGTGCGCCACGATCACCACGCAGGGGGCGGCCAGCGTCTTTTCCAGATTGCCGGGCGCGAGCGCCGGCGCCAGCCGCTCGCGCGCCGCGCGCGTGAGCAGGAAGACAAACCGCGCCGGCTGCGAATTGGCGGTGGTCGGCCCCATCTTGACCAGGTCGTAGAGCGCGCGCACGTCGGCTTCGGTCACTTCGCCGGAGAAGGCGTTGTGCGTGCGGGCGCTGCGGAATAGTTGGTCGAGGGCGGCGGTGTCGATGGCGGTCATGGTTGTCCCAATCAAACGATCTCGAAGTACCGCTTCAGCTCCCAGTCCGTCACCCCGTCCTGCCACTGCCGCCATTCCCAGTCGCGGGTGGCGGCAAAGTGCTCCACGAAGTCGTCGCCCAGCCAGTCGCGCGCCACGGCGCTGTCGCGGAAGATCGCGGTGGTCTCCTTGAGCGAGCGCGGCGCGCGGGCGATGTGCTCGGCACCCTGGTTGGTGCCGGTGATCGGCGGTGCGCTGAGCTTGAGGTTCCTTTCCACGCCATGCAGTCCGGCAGCCACCAGGGCAGCCACCGCCAGATAGGGGTTGATGTCGGCGCCGGGGCAGCGCGTCTCCAGCCGCGTGCTCTTGGGCGAGCCGGCGATCACGCGGAAGCTGGCGGTGCGGTTGTCCAACCCCCAGGTCGGCTTGACCGGCGCCCAGAAGCCATCGACCAGCCGCTTGTAGCTGTTGATGGTCGGCCAGAACATCGGCGCGAACTCCAGCGCCACCGCGATCTGCCCGGCCAGATAGCTCTCGAAGAGCTTGCTCATGCCGTGCCGGCCGCGGGCGTCGAAAAAGAGATTCTTCTCGCCGTCGGACAGCGACTGATGCACGTGCCCGCTGCACCCGGGGTACTGAGCGCTCCACTTGGCCATGAAGCTCGGCATGATGCCGAAGCGCGCGCCGATTTCCTTGGCGCCCGCCTTGAAAAGCAGCGCGCGGTCGGCGGCTTCGAGCGCGGCGGAAAACTGGATCGCCACTTCGTACACGCCGGGGCCGGTTTCGGTGTGCAGCCCCTCGATCGGCACGTTAAAGGCGAGCATGTCGTCGAGCAGCGCGTTGAAGAACTCGCGGTTCTCGTTCGCGCGCAGCAGCGAGTAGCCGAACATGCCGGGCGTGATCGGAGTCGGGTCCACGCCGCGCTTGGCCGCCCAGGAATGCGGCGTCTCGCGGAAGTTGAACCACTCGAATTCCAGCCCGCACATCGGTTGCACACCGAGCCTGGCGGCGCGGGCCAGCACGCGCTTCAACACCTGGCGCGGGCACAGCGGGTGCGGCGCACCGTCGCCGGTGACGAATTCGCCGAGAAGGAAATCGATGCCGCCGTCCCAGGGCACGTTGCGGTGGGTGTCGAGGTCGAGCCGCACCTGCGCGTCGGGAAAGCCGTGGTGCCAGCCGGTCAGGGTGGTGTTGTCGTAGCAGGCGTCCATCATGTCCCAGCCGAACACGACGTCGCAGAAGCCGAAGCCACTGTGCACCGCGGAGAGGAACTTGTCCCGATGCAGAACCTTGCCGCGCAGCACGCCGTCGATATCGCTGACCGCAACCTTCACTTTCGGCTGCTTGGCAGCGGCGACGGCGGCGAGCGCGGGGTGCTGTGCGGCCTTGCGCGAGCGGGCGGGCATGGGGTGGTGCGCTCCTGCGGGTGGAAGGGCGCATTGTGCCGCGCGGCTTGAATCTGCCGGGCTGCGCCCGCAATTCCCTGCGGCGCTCGTTGCTCGGCGATAATCCGGCGCGCTTCTTGCTCGACAGACCCAGACTCTTCCGGAGGAAACCGATGCCGATTTATGCCTACAAGTGCGACGACTGCGGCACCGAGTTGGAGAAGCTGCAAAAGATCTCCGACCCGCCGCTGACCGACTGTCCCGGCTGCGGCGCCCCGTCGCTCGCCAAACAGTTGACCGCCGCCGGCTTCCAGTTGAAAGGCAGCGGCTGGTATGCGACCGACTTCAAGGGCAACGGCGCTGCCAAGAAGAAAGACGGCGAGGCCAAGCCCGACAGCGCCCCCGCGGCCAACGACAGCAAGCCCACCGAAGGCAAGCCTGCCGACAGCAAGCCCGCCGAAACCAAAGCCGCCGCACCCGCCTGCGGGACGGGGGCTTGCGCGGCGTGCAGTTAGCAGATCCCTTGAAGGGCCTCGGCGCGCGCTGCGCCCTTTGCCCTCACCCGGCGCCTGCGGCGCCACCCTCTCCCGCTGATGCAGGCGAGGGTTTGCTCCCCTCGCCCGCATCAGCGGGAGAGGGGCCGGGGGTGAGGGCCTGAGCGCCCCGCTCGTGCTCCACCTCCCGGCACCCCTCGATGCTCAAGAAGTACTTGGTCCCCGGCCTGCTGATCTGGCTGCCGCTCGCCATCACGCTGTGGATCCTCGACATCATCCTGACCACGCTCGACCGCACGCTGGTGCTGCTGCCGCGCGCCTGGCATCCGGATCAGGTCTTTGGCGTCCACATCCCGGGCTTTGGGCTGATCCTGTCGGTACTGATCGTGCTGGCCACCGGTGTGCTGGCACGCAACTTCCTCGGCCGCCGGCTGCTGCGCTGGTGGGAGGGCTTGCTCTCGCGCATCCCGATCGTGCGCTCCATCTACTCCAGCGTGAAGCAGGTGTCCGACACCATGCTCTCGCCCAAGGGCAACGCCTTCCGCAAGGTGGTGCTGGTGCAGTTTCCGCAGCCGGGGCACTGGACGCTGGGCTTCATCGTCGGCGAGCCGAGCGCGCCGGTCGAGCGCAAGATCGGCCCGGGCTTCGTCACCGTCTACGTGCCCACCGCGCCCAACCCGACGTCCGGCTACGTCCTGTTCGTGGCCGAGGCGGAACTGCGCGACGCCGACATCACGGTGGACGATGCGCTCAAATTCCACGTCTCGCTCGGTGTGGTGACGCCGGGCAGTGGCGCCGCGCGCCCCGCGGTTGAGCGGCCGGGAGCGGGCCATTAAGATGCCGGCCATGTCGACTTCGCCCGCCCCGTCCCGCGCCGGCCCGCCGCGCCGCGCCGCCCGAAACCGAACGGGTCGGACGGGGTAGCGACCGTCCGGCCCCCGCTTGCGCCGGCGCTCGCCGGCCGATCCTCGCCCGCGACACCTTTTCCCGCCGCGCCCGCCCGCCGGCCGCGGCCCACGCCTTACGGAGTATTTGCCATGCGTACCGAATACGCCGGCCTGGTGGACAGCAAGTTCATCGGCCAGACCGTCACCCTGATGGGCTGGGTGCACCGCCGCCGCGACCACGGCGGAGTGATCTTCATCGACTTGCGCGACCGCGAAGGGCTGGTGCAGGTGGTGTGCGACCCCGACCGCGCCGCACTCTTTGCCACCGCCGAAAAAATCCGCAACGAGTTCTGCCTGCAAGTGACCGGCCTCGTACGCCGTCGGCCCGAGGGCACGGCCAACGCCAACCTGGTGTCCGGCGAGATCGAGGTGCTGTGCGAGTCGATCGAGATTCTCAACCCCTCGGTACCGCCGCCGTTCCAACTGGACGACGACGACCTGTCCGAATCCACGCGCCTGACGCATCGCGTGCTCGACCTGCGCCGGCCGGCGATGCAGAACAACCTCAAGCTGCGCTACCGGGTGGCGATGGCGGTGCGCAAGTACCTGGACGCGGCGGGCTTCATCGACATCGAAACGCCGATGCTCACCAAGAGCACGCCAGAAGGCGCGCGCGACTATCTGGTGCCCTCGCGCGTGCACGCGGGGCAGTTCTTCGCGCTGCCGCAGTCGCCGCAACTCTTCAAGCAGCTGCTGATGGTGGCGGGCTTCGACCGCTATTACCAGATCGTCAAGTGCTTTCGCGACGAAGACCTGCGCGCCGACCGCCAGCCGGAGTTCACGCAGATCGATATCGAGACCTCGTTCCTCGGCGAGGCCGAAATCCGCGCGCTGATGGAAGAGATGATCCGCGTGGTGTTCAAGCAGGTGCTGGACCTCGATCTGCCGAAGCCCTTCCCGGTGATCAGCTATGCCGACGCGATCCAGCGGTACGGCTCGGACAAGCCCGACCTGCGCGTGGTGCTGGAGCTGACGGAACTCACCGACGCGATGCGCGACGTGGAGTTCAAGGTCTTTCGCGGCGCGGCCGAACTCGCCGACGGCCGCGTGGCCGCGCTGCGCATCCCGCACGGCGGCGAAATGCCGAGGAGCGAGATCGACGGCTACACCGAGTTCGTCAAGATCTACGGTGCCAAGGGGCTTGCCTACATCAAGGTCAACGACAAGGCCAAAGGCCGCGACGGCCTGCAAAGCCCGATCGTCAAGAACCTGCACGACGCATCGCTCGCCACGATCCTCGAGCGCACCGGCGCGCAAGACGGCGACCTGATTTTCTTCGGCGCCGACCGCGCCAAGATCGTTGCCGATGCTTTGGGCGCGCTGCGCACGAGGATCGGCCATAGCGAGTTCGGCCGCAAGCATGGCCTCTCCGCGCCCGGCTGGAAGCCGCTGTGGGTGGTGGACTTTCCGATGTTCGAGTTCGACGAGGAGGCGCAGCGCTTTGTCGCCGCGCATCACCCCTTCACCAGCCCCAAGGACGAGCACCTCGACCTGTTGACGACCGACCCTGGCAAGTGCCTGGCCAAGGCTTACGACATGGCGCTCAACGGCTGGGAGATCGGCGGCGGCAGCGTGCGGATCCACCGCGCCGACGTGCAGAGCAAGGTCTTCAGTGCGCTCAAGATCGATGCGGAGGAAGCGCGTGCCAAGTTCGGCTTCCTGCTGGACGCGCTGCAATACGGCGCGCCGCCACACGGCGGCATCGCCTTCGGCCTGGATCGCATCGTCACGATGATGGCCGGCGCCGACAGCATCCGCGACGTGATCGCCTTCCCCAAGACCCAGCGCGCGCAGTGCCTGCTGACCCAGGCGCCGAGCGCGGTCGATGAGAAGCAGTTGCGCGAGTTGCACATCCGGCTGCGCGGGGAGCCGCAAGCCGTCGCCGCGAGGCCGGCGCGCGAGGGGCATGGGGTGGAGTAAACGCGGCGGGTAGTGAGGCACCTGCGGGAGAAGTTCGTCATGCCCGCGGAAGCGGGTATCCATGACGGCGATTTCCCTGGGTTCCCGCTTCCGCGGGAACGACGAACCAACGATTGATCGGCGCTTGCCGCGCGCAACGGAGGAGGCTCGCATGTCGCTTTGCCCGCTACCCCGTGTTGCTGCCGGCGCTCTGCTGGCGGCAGCCGCGCTCGGCGCCGCCGCTGAAGGTCGCCTTGTCTACGAGGTCGCGCTCGACCCGGCCAAGCCCACCGTCGCGCAGGTGCGCCTGGCCGCCCCTGCGGGCGAGCGCTTCCTGCCCACCGGCCCGGTGCACGCGCGCGGCGCGCAGATCGGCGTGGCCGTCCAGGCGGCGCGGCTGCACTGCGACGGACGGGCCGTGCCGTTGCGAAGAGATGGATGGCAGCTGCCGCGCGCCGGCTGCCGCGAACTCACTTGGACCATCGCGTTCGACACCCTTGGCCCCTCCGGCGCCGACGCCTCCGAGCAGCGCAATCTGTACGACCCGGCCCGGAAGTTCTGGCTCGTGTCGGAGCCTGCCTCGTTGGTGCGTGCACCAGGCACCGAAGGTGGTGCGCTGATCGATTTCCGCGGCGTCGGCGACGTATTGGGCGGCATGGCGCGCGGCTCGGCCACGCGGCGCACCGTGCCGGGGCTGGATTCCGCGCCGGAGTTCTACTTTGCCGGCGGCAGCCTGCCGACCCGGCGATTCGTCGCCGGCGAGCGCCCGGTCGTTTATCTGCAGGTGGCCGAGGCCGACTACGCAGCGATCGAACGCGTGCACCGCGCCGGCCTCGACTATCTGGCGCAGGTCGTGCGCGCGGCGCCGGTGGCGGAGCCCTCCATCGTCGTGTGGCTGCCGATCGACGAGTCGCAACACCGCGCGGGCGGCGCGGCCGGCAGTTCATCGATTCTGGCCAACGTCGTCAGCGTCGACGGGCGCGCCCAGCCGGTGCGTCTGCCGCTGGCGCTGCACGTCGTGTTGCACGAGCAGTTCCACCAACTGGCGCCGCAGCCGCTGCCGCACTGGGTCAACGAAAGCCTGGCCGAGTACTACGCGCGCAAAGCGCTGCGCCGGGCAGAACCGGGCGTCGGCGCGCTGCACGTCGTCGAGCGTCGTTATCCGCCGGTGAGCGCACCGCCGCAGCAGACGCTGCTGGCGGTCCAGCGCCGGATCGACGCCGGCGACTATCGGGACTACCGCCTGCTTTACACCGAGGGCTCGAACTTCTGGCTGGCGGTCGATCGGGCGATTGCCGCAGCCAGCGGCGGCGCGCGCGCGCTCGACGACGAACTGCCGTTGCTGCTGACGGCCGAGTATTCGCAGGGGCAACTTTCCGCCGCCGTTGTGGAGCGCCTGCGCGCCGTGGCCGGGGCCGAAACCTTCGACGCGCTATTGCGCGAGCGGGTTGGGCAGGAGCGGAACTGAACGACGGCGCCGAGATTGCCATCGACCGCTGGCGATTCGGCCCGCACCTTGCAACGGCGCCGGGGCCTTGCTCGAGCGCATGGCCTTCGACGCCTGGGGCAAGCGGCTCGCCGCCAACGGCGTGGCCGATCCGCGCGGGCAGTTGAATCCCGCCCACGGCGACCGCGGCTACACCGGGCACGAGCACCTGGACGAGATCGGCCTCGTGCACATGAACGGGCGCATCTACGACCCGCTGCTGGGCCGCTTCCTGTCGCCCGACCCGGTGATCCAGGCCGAAGAACTGCTGCAGAACTACAACCGCTACAGCTACGTGCTGAACAACCCGCTGCGCTACACCGACCCCAGCGGCGAGTTCTGGCAGATCGTCGCCTTCATCGTCGGTGCCGCCTTGCAGGCGTCGAAGAACGAAAACCTGCGGTTGGTCGGCTCCCTGATGATGATGGCGGCAATGAACGGCGCCCCCGCCATCGGCGAGCCGGGGTTGATCCAGATGGCGGCCAATGCCGCCGGCTACGCCGGCACCGTGCCGGGAGCGGTCACCGCCTTCTCGTCGGCGTTTGTGGCGACCACGATCTCCAGCGGCGGCGACATCGGCGAGGGGATCAAGTCCGGGTTCTTTGCGACGCTGACGTTTGGTGTCGGCCACGGCATGGGCCTGAACTTTGGCGGCAAGGTCGTCGGCCATGCGCTGATCGGCTGTGCGCAGGCGGCCAGCAGCGGCGGCAAGTGCGGGCCGGGGGCGATGGCGGCGGCGTTCAGTAAGATCGTCTCCGAGGGCCTGCCGGGCGACGTGCCGGCCCCGGCGCGGGCGATAGCCGCGGTGATCGCCGGCGGCACTGCCTCCGTCATCGGCGGCGGGAAGTTTGCCAACGGGGCGATTCAGGCGGGGTTTACGTTCCTGTACAACCAAGCCACCGCAGGAAGCGGCGAGGATGAATTCTCCGAAGGAACGCCCGGCCAACAGTTATTGCGTAAGCAAGCGGCTGCAGGCGCCAAAGCTGCGAAGATCGGTGAGGCGATACTCGAAGAAGGAGCCGTTACTGCGGTGACGGGCGGGGTGGGTGGCGCCGTTGCCCGGGGCATGAGCATTGCAACTCGCATCGCACGCGGCCATGCGCTAGAAAAGCACCTTGTGGGCAGTGGCGCACGCGTTGACGACCCTCTCTTCCGTGGACTTGGCATTCGTACCACTAACCAGCTAGAAGCGCATGTCGCTAATGTGATTCAGAACCCTACTGCTCAGCGATCATTGAGCCAAGGACGAACGGCTTACTGGCACGACCCGAGCAGCAGCCTCGTGATCGTCGATCCCAGGTCGAAAGACATGGGAACGATATTTCAACCCTCGACAGGGAGAAAGTATTTCGATGATTTAAGGTAAATATGAAACTAAAATTCAAACACGATGATGTAATTTGCGTGGAACTGTCGCAACACGAACTGATTGTGATTAACAACGCTCTAAATGAAATTTGCAATGGCATTTCTATTCCTCATTTTGAGACTAGAATAGGTGCTAGCGTGTTAGAGGTTGAGGAGTTGCTTCGCGATGTTACGAGAATAATAGATACATGAGATTATTTTATTATACAAATCAATTAAAGGGGCCACCCATTAGCGGCTATGCAACTTCTCTTCTGCGAATTAAAGGGGCCACCCATTAGCCGACTCCTGTCAAGTGGGTAAGCGAAAGCGGGGCGCGTCCTGCGTGCCGCTTTTGCTCGCCACATCCGACCGCGGGCGCGCCCGTTGTCTCTTTCGACGGGTTGCGGCCACGAGCCGCACCA
>JBKCXU010000091.1:0-5991 GCA_046316025.1 Betaproteobacteria bacterium
GGGCGGGCCGCCGGCGCCCCCAGGGGGCCCGTGGGGCCCGCGGACGCGGGACCCCCGACGCGTCTGGGACCACCGCTGGGTCCACGCTTCCGGGGGAACGACAACAAGCCGGTGTGCAGCCAAGTCATTTCAATAGCGCCCAACCGTAACGGACGTACGCCGCCAGCGCGGCCAGCCCGAGCAGCAGGTAGACGATCGCCACGCTATGCCAGAACAAGAACACCCGCCGCCGCGAAGCGCCGCGCGGGAAGTCCCACTTGACCGCCAGCCGGTACAGCCCGGCAAAGGCATGCACGACCACCACCGGCAGGAACACCGCGTAGTACAGGATGGCGAGGTGCTCGACGATACGCGTGGCCGAGGCCACGGCGCCGATGTTCTCCGGTTGCAACATCACCATCCACAGGTGCGGCGCCACCAGGAAGAAGAGCAGAAAGCCGGTGATCGCCTGCTTCCACCACAGCCGCGTGTCATTGTGCTTGAGCAGCGCGCTGTGCGCGTGGAAGGCCTGCCACTGCCGCCAGTTGCCCGGCAGCTTGCGCATGGCGAGCGCCGCGTGGACGAACAACAGCGCAAACAGGATCGCCGCCACCACCGAGACGAACCACGGTTGCGGGCGCTGGAAGACGAAGGCGCCTTCGAGCGCGCGCGCCACCCAGTCGGCAGCGTCCGGCCCGATCAGGATCGCCGAATCGAGCAGCAGGTGTACGCAGAGGAAGAGACCTAGCAGCAGGCCGGTGGCGCTTTGCGCGGCGTCCAGCCGGGCGGGCCAGCGCGAGGCGCGCTGCGGAGGCGACAAAGGGGTAAAGGAACGCGGCAGTTCCACCATAGCTGCGCATTACAACGGATCGATCGAGCGACAGCCTTGACTTACCGCAATGGACAGTGGGCGCTTGCGCAACCTCCATGGCTCAGGGTTGGCGCGCGGCGCAGCAGCCGCAATCGTCCAGCGGACGCGACCTTGCCCACCGCGTAGAAACGGTTGACTGGTGCAACCATCCTCCCATCCACTACATTCGCTTCCCCTAAACCACGCTTGCATCGGCAGGCAGCAACCGCCATGCGTAGTTTTCTGATCATCGGGATGGCGCTTGCCGCGCTCGGGGCAGCGTCCGTCGAGGCACAGGCCCCCGCGCCCGGTGGAGCACCGGCACCGGGATCGGCGGTGTCGGCGGTTCTGTTCGAGAACGTTCGCGTCTTCGACGGCAAGAGCGAACGCTTGTCGCCGCCGTCGTACGTGCTGGTGGTCGGCAACACGATCCAGTCGATCTCCGCCTCGGCCCTCGCCGCGCCACCGAACGCAACGCTCACGCGCATCGCCGGCGGCGGCCGCACGCTGATGCCGGGGCTGATCGACAACCATGTGCACATCGTGATGACCGCGAACACGCAGGCGCAGATGCTCGATCCGCAGTCGAGCTTCGCGACCATCGAGGCGCGTGGCACTGAAGAAGCGCGCCAGATGCTGTTGCGCGGCTTCACCACGGTGCGCGATCTGGGCGGGCCGACCTTCGGCATCAAGCGCGCAATCGACGCCGGCCAGGCGATCGGCCCGCGCATCTACCCGAGCGGCGCCATGGTGTCGCAGACCTCGGGCCACGGCGACTCGCGGCTGCCGACCGAACGCTCGCGGCGCTTTTTCGGCAAGCCTTCGCTCGGCGAAGAGCTGGGCTTTAACTTCATCGCCGACGGCCGCGACGAGGTGCTGACCGCGACGCGCGAGAACCTGCGCTTCGGCGCCTCGCAGATCAAGGTGATGGCGGGCGGCGGCGCGGCGAGCGACTACGACCCGCTCGATGTCACGCAGTACACGCTCGACGAACTCAAGGCTGCCGTCGAGGCCGCCGACGACTGGAACACCTACGTCGCGGTGCACGCCTACACGGTCAAGGCGGTGCGCCGCGCCGTCGAGGCGGGCGTCAAGGTGATCGAGCACGGCCAGTTGCTCGACGAGGCGACCATGAAGAGCCTCGGCGACAAGGGCGTCTTTCTGTCGCTGCAGGCGCTCGATCCGGCGCCGGCCGGCGCAGCGCTCGAGGTGCGCAAGAAGAAAGACGAAGTCGTCGGCGGCACCGACAACGCCTTTACCTGGGCCCGGCAATACAAGGTCCGTCTCTTGTGGGGCACGGACTTCCTGTTCAACCCGGCACAGAACGAGAACCAGAACAAGGACATTCTCAAGCTCAAGCGCTGGTTCAGCCCGGCGCAGGCCTTGCGGCTGATCACCTACGACAACGCGCAGGTGTTCGCGCTGTCCGGGCCGCGCAACCCCTACCCCGGCAAGCTCGGCGTCGTCGAGCCCGGCGCCTACGCCGACCTGCTGCTGGTCGACGGCGACCCGACCGTGAATCTCGACCTGCTGGCCGACCCGGCCCGCAATTTTCTCGTCATCATGAAGGACGGCCGGATCTATAAAGACACGCTGAAGTAAGCCGCCGGCGCACTCCCGTGGGCGGCGCTGTTCCGCCCTTTGATGGCCGTCCTGCTCGCCGGCCGGCGCGGCACCTACCGTATACGGCCCCGTAGCCAGCGGTAGTTCAGCGGTTCGTCGAGGTGATGGGGCGCAAGCAGGCCCGAGCTCGGGCCTGAACCCGCGGGTAGGTGTTTTCTTGGCAGGGCAGATCGGGGTTCATTGAATCGATGCGTTGGACTACGGTGGCCCTTCCATCTTTCCGCATCGCGCAAACGCAAGCCGCGTTACAAAAGGCGCATTGACCGCCATCAAGCCTTGCGGCGCGCGCGGTGCGACGATGCTCGCGGGCCAACGACAGGCACGGCGCGATGTACACGATCCTCAAGCGCGAGACGTTTTCCGACACGACCTTCTTGTGGGATGTGCTGGCGCCCGACGTGGCGGCATCGGCACAGCCCGGCCACTTTGTGATGCTGCGGCTGCACGAGGGCGCCGAGCGCGTGCCGCTGACCGTCGCCGACTACGACCGCGCCGCCGGCACGGTGACGCTGGTGGTGCAGGCGCTGGGCAAGACCACGGTCGAGATGCGCGACCGCTACAAGGCAGGCGACAGCTTTGCCGACTTTGTCGGGCCGCTCGGGCTGCCGCAGCACGTCGCCAAGCTGGGCCACGTGGTGCTGGTGGGCGGTGGGTTGGGTGTGGCGCCGGTGTACCCGCAACTGCGGGCCTTCAAAGAGGCGGGCAACCGCTGCACGTCCATCGTCGGCTTCCGCAACAAGGACCTGGTCTTCTGGGAAGATCGCTTTGCCGCCGAGAGCGACCGGCTGCTGGTCTGCACCGACGACGGCAGCTACGGCCGGCCGGGGTTCGTGACCGCGGCGCTGCAAGAGGTGCTTGAGCAGGACAGGCCCGACCTCGTGATCGCCATCGGCCCGCTGCCGATGATGCGTGCCTGCGTGGAAACCACGCGCCCCTTTGGCGTGAAGACGATGGTGTCGTTGAACGCCATCATGGTCGACGGCACCGGCATGTGCGGCTCCTGCCGCGTGACCGTGGACGGCAAGATCAAGTTCGCCTGCGTGGACGGGCCGGACTTCGACGGCCATCAGGTGGACTTCGACGAGCTGATGCTGCGGCAGAAGCGCTTTCGCGCGCAGGAGGCCAAGGCCAATGAGGACTACGCGCACGTCTGCAATGCCGAGCGGCTGCTGATCCAGCAAGGCAAGCGCAATTACAAGAAGTACAAGGACCTCGCTCCGCACGCCACCCCGATGCCGGAGCGCGATGCGCTGGAGCGCTCGCGCAACTTCAAGGAAGTGAACCTCGGTTACGCGCTGGCCGATGCGCTGGCCGAGGCCGAGCGCTGCATCCAGTGCGCCAAGGCGACCTGTGTGGCCGGCTGCCCGGTGGGGATCGACATCCCCGGCTTTATCCGCCGGCTGCTGGTGCGGGATCTGGACGGCGCCCTGGCCGTCATCAACGAGGCGAATTTGTTTCCGTCGGTCTGCGGCCGCGTGTGCCCGCAGGAGTCGCAATGCGAGGCGCAGTGCATCGTCGGCCGCAAGGTGGAAAGTGTGGCCATCGGCCGGCTGGAACGCTTTGTCGGCGACAACGCCAAGCCGCGCGCGCCGGTGAAGGTCGAGGCGCAAAAGCTCGGTCGGGTTGCGGTCGTGGGTTCCGGGCCGTCGGGTTTGGCGGTCGCGGCCGATCTCGCCAAGCAGGGCGCCGAAGTCGTCGTCTACGAGGCGCTGCACGTGGTGGGCGGCGTGCTTCAGTACGGCATCCCGGCGTTTCGGCTGCCGCGCGAGATCATCGCCCGCGAGGTCGAAGGGCTGCGCGCGATGGGAGTGCAGTTCGAGACCAACAAGGTTGTCGGTAAGACCTTCACCGTGCCGCAGTTGATGGAAGAGCGCAGCTTCGACGCGGTGTTCGTCGGCGCGGGCGCGGGGGCGCCAAGCTTCCTCGGCATCCCCGGCGAGTACGCCGGGCAGGTCTACTCGGCCAACGAGTTCCTGACGCGCGTGAACCTGATGGGCGGCGACCGCTTCCCGTATCTGGACACGCCGGTGGCGATGGGCAAAAGCGTGGTGGTGATCGGCGCCGGCAATACCGCGATGGACTGCCTGCGCGTGGCCAAGCGCCTGGGCGCGCCCACCGTGCGCTGCGTGTATCGCCGCTCCGAGGCCGAGGCGCCGGCGCGCATCGAAGAGCTGCGCCACGCGAAGGAAGAAGGCATCGAGTTCTTCTTCCTGCACGGCCCGGTGGAGATCCACGCCGATGCCGAAGGCAATGTGCGCGGCATGAAGGTGGAGAAGATGGAACTCGGCGAGCCCGACGCGCGCGGCCGCCGCAAGCCCGTGCCGACCGGCGAAATGGTCGAACTGGAATGCGACACCGTGATCTACGCGCTCGGCACGCAGGCCAACCCGATCGTCACGCAAAGCACGCCCGGGCTGGCGCTGAACCAGTGGGGCTACATCGTCGCCGACGAGTCCACGCAGGCCACCAGCGTGCGCGGCGTGTTTGCCGGGGGCGACATCGTCACCGGCGGCGCCACCGTGATCCTGGCGATGGGCGCCGGGCGGCGCGCAGCGAAGGCGATTGGCGCGTGGCTTGCGAGCGGCAAGGCGTCTTGGCCGCCGGTGGTTGAGACGGCGCCCGCGGAAAAGCCTGCCCTCGCCGAGGGCGAGGCGGCGGCATGAGCCACGCCCCCACCCTAGCCCTCCCCCGCTTCGCAGGGGAGGGAACTCTATCTCTCCGCTCGGTGCAACGAACGGCTCCGTCCTATTCCCTCCCCCGCCTGCGGGGGAGGGCTAGGGTGGGGGCGCGAGCCTCACAACGCTGCACGGCGCCCGCAAGCGAAGGAACAAGACCATGAACCTCTGCCCCCGCTGCCGCCGCCCGCTGGAGGGCGACGAGTCCTACATCTGCTGCGCCGGCATCGAACTGCGCTGGCGCTGCGCGGACTGCCATAAGGTGTCGGAAGGCTTTGCCTTTCCCTACGGCCTGTGCCCCTACTGCAAGGGCAAGCTCGAAGTGCTGGAGCGCAGCGACATCTCCGACGACCAGGCGCTGATCGCCGTGCGCAAGGCTTTCGAGATCGAGATCGGCGGCCAGGCGTTTTATGCGCGCGCCTCGCGCGAGGCCAAGGACCCGGAACTGCGCGAACTCTTCGGCCGCTTTGCCGAGATGGAGGCCGAGCACATGGCCACCTTGCGCAAGCGCTATCACGCCGATCTGCCGGCGCCCGCGGTGGACTTCCAGATCGACCGCGCGGCGATCTTCGCCGGCATCGACCGCCGGCCCGAAGACCCGGCCGAGTTGTTCCGCATCGCCATCGCCTTCGAGCAGCGTTCGGTGGAGTTTTTCACCGCCGAATCCGAGCGCGCGGATGCCACCGCCATCGCCCGCGAGTTGTACCGCGAACTCGCCGCCGAAGAGCGCGAGCACGTCGAGCTGCTGACCACCGAACTGCGCCGCTGGGAAGCGGGGCGGGCGGGGTTGATCGCGACGGCGAGGTGAGCTTTGCCCGCTTGGGGCAACGAAGTCATGGCTGCGGTCTTCCCTCACCCGGCGCT
>JBKCXU010000092.1:0-8128 GCA_046316025.1 Betaproteobacteria bacterium
CCCTACCATCGCTTCGATCGACCCGTCAAAGGCAAGCCGCAGGTGTACGACTAACGCTGAGACTCGGTCACACCGACGTCATCAAGGTGTACGACGAACGCTGAGACCTGCCCGATCACCGATCACCGATCACCGATCACCACTCCCCACAACCCGCGCACCGCATGCGCTTGTGCCGCCACCTCCGCCGGCGCCACCCGCGCGTACTCCGCGCCATTCAACCGCAGCTTGTGCTGCAAGGCGCGGAAGCTGCGGTACGCATCGGCCACTGCCCCGGCGAGCGTCGCATCGATCAAGCCCAGTTCGCCGGCAATCCGCAGCAGCGCGATGTTGCCGAGGTTGCCGAGCAATCTCAGATGGGTATGGGCGTGCGCCAGCACCAGGTACTGAACGATGAACTCGATGTCGACCATCCCGCCGCGGTCGTGCTTGAGATCGAACAGCGCGCTGCGGTTCGGATGCCCCGCGGCCATCTTGCTGCGCATCTCCAGCACATCGGCACGCAGCTTCTCCAGGTCGCGCGGGCGCGCAAGAACTTCGCTGCGCAATCGCTCGAAGCGCGCGCCCAGCGCCGCGTCGCCGGCGCAAAAGCGCGCACGCGTCAGCGCCTGATGCTCCCACGTCCAGGCGCCGTGGCCGTCGTCGTTGCGCTGGTAGCGCTCGAACGCGTCCCAGGGCACGACCATCAGGCCCGAGTCGCCATTCGGCCGCAGCCGCAGGTCGACGTCGAAGAGGTGCCCGCTCGAAGTCTGCGTGGACAGCCACAGCATCAGCCGCCGCCCCAGCGTGGTGTAGGTCTCGGCAGCCTCCGCGTGCGCGTCGTCGTAGACGAACACGAGGTCCAGATCGGAGGCGTAACCGAGTTCCTTGCCGCCCAGCTTGCCGTAGCCGAGGATGGCAAAGCGGCACTCGCCCGCGTGCTTGCGCGGCAGCATCGCCCACACTTGTTCGAGCACCACGGCGAGCGTGGCATCGGCCAACGCCGACAGATGATCGGCCAGCCGCTCGACCGTCAGCCGCCCGTCGAGATCGGCCACCAGCAGGCGGAAGACCTCGGCGTGGTGCTCGTCGCGCAGCAGATTCATCTGCCGCTCGGGGTCGTCGGCATGCGCGGCCAGATGCGACTGCACCTCGGCGCGCCAGCGCGCCCAGTCCACCGGGCTGGCGTTGGTGAGCTCCACCAGCCGCTCGTCGAGCAGTTCGTCGAGCAGCAGCGGGTGGCGCGCCAGATAGTCGGCCGCCCAGCGGCTGGCGGCCAGCAGGCGCAGCACGCGCGCAAACGCCTGCGGGTACTGCGTGAGCAGGGCCACATAGGTGCTGCGCCCGGCGATCACCTCGATCAGCTGCGCAAAGCGACCCAGAGCCTCGTCGGGCGGCGCCGCCCACTGTTCGCGCGCGAGCACGGCGGCCGCGCGCAGCAGCAGGCGCTCGATGGCTCCGCGCACGGAATCGCTTGCCACCTGCACGCGGCGCGAGGCGAGCGCACCGCGCAGGCGCGCGGCGCTGGCCTCGGCATCGGCGTAGCCGAGCGCGGCCAGCCGGGCGGTGAGTTCGCCGTTGGCGGCAGGCAGCTCGGCCGCCGGCACCGCGTCGCCCTCTCCATGCACCGGCTCGATAAAGGCCGCGTCGAAGGCGCCGGCGACAAACTCCCGCGTTGCGCGCAACTGCGCCTCCAGCGCCGCCGCCGACGGCTGGCGCAGCAGCCGCGCAATGCGTTCGCGCTCCTCGGCTTGCGGCGGAAAGAGATGCGTCTGCGCATCGTCCACGTATTGCAACGCGTGCTCCAGCCGGCGCAGGAAGTCGTAGGCCGCGGCCAGCGGCCCGGCGGTCGCCGCCGACAAGGCGCCAGCCTGCGCCAGGCGCTCCAGCGCGCCGAGCGTCGAACGCCCGCGCAACCGCGCGTCGCGGCCGCCGCGCACCACTTGCAGCGCCTGCACGATGAACTCGATCTCGCGGATGCCGCCGCGGCCGAGCTTGACGTTGTCCTCGTGCGCGTCCGCGCCGCCGGCGCGGCGCGCGCTCTTGCGCGTGGTCTCGGCGCGGATCTGCGCATGCAGTTCGCGCAACGCGGCAATGGCGTTGAAGTCCAGGTACTTGCGGTAGACGAAGGGCCGCACGCAGTCGTCGAGCGCGCGGCACTGCGCGGCAAACTGCGCCGCACTCGCAAACGCCGGCGCCGAGATCACCCGGCCCTTCAACCAGGCAAAGCGCTCCCACTCGCGGCCCTGGCGCAGGAAGTATTCCTCCAGCATCGCGGTGGAAACGGCCAGCGGCCCGGCCTCGCCGTTGGGTCGCAGCCGCATGTCGATGCGGAAGACGAAGCCTTCGGCGGTCGGCTCCGCCAACGCGCCGATCAGCCGGCGGCCGAGCCGCGCGAAGAACTCGTGGTTGGTGATGGGTCGCGCGGCATCGGCATAAGGCGGCAGTGGCTGCGTTTCGCCGTCTTCGTCGTAGACGAAGATCAGGTCCAGATCTGAGGAGACGTTTAGTTCCACGCCACCGCCCTTGCCCATCGCCACCACCAGCAAGTCCTGCGGCGTGCCGGCGACCGAGCAGGGCACGCCGTGGATGGCGGCTAGTTCGGCGGCGTGGGCGGCCAGCAGACGCTGCACGGCCAACTCGGCGAGCGCGGTGACGGCACCGACCACTTCAGCGAGCGGCGCCAGGCCGGCGGCGTCGCGGGCGATCAAGCCCAGCATCATCCGCCGCCGCAACCGGCGCAGCGCGACGGCCACGCCGGCGGCGTCGGTGCCGCTGCACGCCAGTTCCGCGACCAGCCCGACTTCCAGCCGCGCCGCGTCCCACGGTGCGCCGGCAAGGACGCCCAGAGTCGCCAGCGGCGCCGCCTCGCCGGCCAGCGACCGCGCCACGAAGCGCGACTGCGACAGCGCGAGCGCGCAGCCCCGTACCAAGGCGTCGGCGGTTGCAGAAGCGGACAAGCGACTTCCCGTTGCTGTGATAGTCTGAACTGCGCCTCGAGAGTTAAGGTGCCGCAGTTCGATCATTCTAAGTAGCGCCTCGACCGTTTCCGCCTCGTCGCGCCCGCCTGCCGCAGTGACCACCCCTCCGCCCCCATCGGCTTCGCCCGGCGAGCGCCTGCACCGGCTCGAACAGGAAGTCGAGACGGCGGTCGAGCACGCGGTCGCCGCCACCGAAGCCTCGTTGGCCCGCCGTTTCGGCGCCGGTTGCGTGCGCGGGCTGCGCACCGCGCTCAAGGCGATCGGCATCGCGGCGCTCGTCTTCTACTTCGTCTTCGGCCTGTCGCTGCTGGCGGCGCGCTACTGGCTGCTGCCGCGCATCGACCAGGCGCGGCCATGGATCGAGGCGCGCGCCAGCGCGCTGCTGGCGGCCGACGTGCGGATCGGCCGCATCGAGGCCACCTGGCGCGGCATCGACCCGGTGCTGCGCCTGTCGGACGTGCGGCTGCTCGGACCGGCGGGCGAGATCAACCTCGCGCTGCCGCGCGTCGATGCGACCATCGCCTGGGCGACCGCGCCGCTGCTGTGGATCCGTTTCCAGTCGCTCGCCTTCGAGGCGCCCGAACTGGACGTACGACGCCTGGCCGACGGCCGCTACCAGGTGGCCGGCTACGTGCTCGACCCACATGCCCGCGGCAACGGCGGCGCACTCGACTGGCTGCTGTCGCAGCGGCAGATCGAAATCCGCCACGCCCGCTTGCGCTACACGGACGAGTCGCGCAGCGGCGGCGAGCACGAAGTGTGGTTCGACGACCTCGACTTCGAACTGCACAACAGGCTCGCCACCCACCGCTTTGCGCTGCGCGGGCGGCCGCCGGCGACCTGGGCCGGGCCGCTCGACGTGCGCGGCGACTTCACCCAACCGCTGCTGGCCGCACCGTCGCAACTGGCGCAATGGCGTGGGCGGCTCTTCGTGCAGGCCGACTTTGTCGACATTGCGCGGGTGGCCGCGTTGCTGCGGTTGCAAGCCGCCGACGAGCACATCGCCAGCGCGCAGGGCGCGCTGCGGCTGTGGGCGAACATCGACGAGGCGCGGCTCACCCGCCTCGTTGCCGATCTGGCGCTGGCCGACGTCGACGCCCGCTGGAGCGCACAGACCGAGCCGCTGCGCGTGCGCAGCCTGCAAGGGCGCCTTACCCAGCGCGAGTGGGGCAACGCGCGCGAAGGCGGGCAGGAGATCGAGCTGGGCCAGTTGACCATGGGCGGTGAGGCCGGCGCCAGCAGCGCACCGATCGGCCAGTTGCGCCTGCGCACCAGGCGCGCCTCCGCGGCCGCCCCGGCGCGCGGCGAACTTGCCGTGGGCCAGCTCGAGCTCGGCGCGCTGGCCCGGCTGGCGCCCACGCTGCCGCTGCCGGACGGTTGGCGCGAGCCGCTCGTGCACTACGCGGTGGGCGGACGGATCGGCGAACTGGCGGCCCAATGGGAGGAGTCCGCCGGGCAGCAGGCCGGCGGCGAGCGGGCCCTGCGTTACTCGCTGCGGGCGCGTTTCGAGGGCCTGCGACTGGCCGTGCCGGACGACGCCAACGGCGCCGCCGCCGGCGCCGGCTTTGCCAACCTTGCCGGCAGCGTCGAACTCTCCGAGGCCGGCGGCACGCTGCGCCTGGCCGGCGCCGACGTGCAGATCGCGGCCCCAGCACTCTTCGACGAGCCGCGCTTTGTGCTGGAGCGGCTCGACGCGCTGGCCCACTGGACCGCCGCGCCGCGGCTGGAGGTCCGCATCGAGTCGCTCGCCGCGCGCAATGCCGACTTCGCGCTGAGCGTGCAGGGCACCTATCGCGCCTCCGCAGGGCACGGCGAGGCGGGCTTCATCGATGCCGGCGGCGCCGTGCAGCGGCTGAGCGCCGCCGCCGCGTACCGCTATGTGCCGCGGGCCGCGGGCGCCGGCGTGCGCGACTGGCTGCGCGACGGCCTGCGCGCCGGCAGTCTCGAAGACGCGCAACTACGCCTGCGCGGCGAGCTGGCGGACTTTCCCTGGGCCGACGGCAAGTCGGGCGAGTTCCGCGCCGCCGGACAGTTGAAGGATCTGACCATCGACTACCAGGCCGGCGCCGAACGCGGCGACGACGGGCGCGCGCGGCCAGGGCAGATCTGGCCGGTGCTCGAAGGGGTGCGCGGCAACATCGTGTTTGCCGGCAACTCGATGGAGGTCAAGGCCAGCGCCGGCCGCACCTGGGGGCTGCGCGTGACGCAGGCGGTGGCGCGCATCCCCGACCTGGCCCACAACGCGCATCTGGTGGTCCGCGGCGCCGGCGCCGGGCCGCTGGCGGACATGCTGCGCGTGGTCAACCAATCGCCGCTGTCTGGCTGGACCGGGAACGCGCTGGCCGACGCCACGGGCGCCGGCAACGCACGCTTCACGCTCGACCTCGACCTGGGCTTAGCGGCCGGCACCGGCGCCAAAGCCAGCGGCAGCGTGGTCTTTGCCGACAACGATCTGGCCTTGGGCGGCAACGTGCCGCCGCTTGCCGACATCGACGGCACGCTGCGCTTCGACGAGCGGGGCATCGCCTTTGAGGGGCTCACCGCCGGCTTCCTTGGCGGGCGGCTTGCCGCGGACGCCAGCACCCGCGCCGACGGCGCAGTGGTTGTCGAAGGCCGCGGCACCGCCACCGTCGCCGCGCTGGGCACGAGCTTCGACAGCGGGCCGATGCGGCGGCTCGCCATGCACGCCCAGGGCAGCCTGCGCTACAGCGGCACGCTGGCGCTGGGCGGGCCGGCGCCGGTGCTCGACGTGCGCTCGGACCTGGTCGGCGTGGCGCTCACCCTGCCCCCGCCGCTGGCCAAGCCCGCCGATGCCGCGCTGCCGCTGCGCCTCGTGCACCGCACACCCGCAGCCGGCCCGGACGAGTGGGCGGTGCAGGCCGGCGACCGGCTCGACGTGCAACTGCAACAGCGCCGCAACGCGCGCGGCGAACTGCGCCTGACGCGCGCTGCCGTGGGCATCGGCGAGCCGGCCGTATTGCCTGACAGCGGCCTGCGCGTGGCCGCCCAGTTCGAGCGGTTGGATGCCGCCGCCTGGACCGATCTGCTCGACGACCTGCTGCCCGAGGGCGATGCGCCGCCGGCGCCGGGACGGCGGCCTCTGGCGCTGCCGATCATCGCGCGGATCAAGGCCGGCACGCTCAACTTCGAGGGCGCCGCCCTCCAGCGCGTCACGCTCGACGCCGCCCGCGGCACGGACGGGCATTGGAGCGGCAGCGTGGACTCGAACGAGGCGGCCGGCACGCTGCGCTGGCAGCCTGCCGCGGACGGCAGCGAGGCCCGGGTGACCGCGCGCCTGTCGCGCCTGACGCTGGCGCGCACCGAAGACGACGGCGCCGCGCGGGCGCTTGCCAACCCGCGCCGCGAGTTGCCGGCCTTCGACGTCGTGGTCGATGAATTCCAACTCGGCCCCACCCGCTACGGCCGCCTCGAACTCGCCGCCGTCAATACTGGCTCCGGCGGCTCGGCCCGGTGGGAACTGCGCACACTGCGCATCGCCAACCCCGACGCTACGCTCGATGCGACCGGCGAATGGACGACGACGCCGAGCGGCCAGCGGATGGCCCTGAAGTTCGCCCTGGACATTGCCGACGGCGGTGCGCTGCTGGCGCGCCTGGGCATGCCGAATGTGCTGCGCCACGCCGCCGGCCGCATGCAGGGCGAGCTCGCATGGCGCGGCTCGCCGACGCACCTGGACCTGCCGAGCCTGGACGGTGCGCTGGCCCTCGATCTCAAGCAGGGGCAGTTTCTCAAGGCCGACCCCGGTGCGGCGCGGCTGCTGAGCCTGATCTCGCTGCAAGCGCTCGCGCGCACGGCCACGCTCGACTTCAGCAGCTTCGACAGCGGCTTCGCCTTCACCTCGATCGTGGCCAATGCCAAGGTCGACGATGGCACGATGACCACGCGCGACTTCAAGATGCTCGGGCCGGCGGCGGCGGTGCTGCTCGACGGCAGCGTCAGCCTGCCGCGCGAGACGCAGAACCTGCGCCTGCTGGTACTGCCCGACGTCGGCCTGGACTCGGCCTCGTTGCTCTATGCTGCGCTGATCAACCCGGCCATCGGGCTGGGCACCTTCCTGGCGCAGTTGCTGCTTCGCGACCCCTTGTCCAAGTTGTTCTCGGTCGAGTATTCGGTCACCGGTACGTGGAACGACCCGGTGGTCAAGCGCATCGAGCGCAGTGCACCGACGCCGTCCACGCCCGCCTCATGAACCCGACCACCCGCCCGCTGCGCGTGGCTGCGCTGCAAATGGTCTCGCGCGCCGAGTTGGCGCCCAACCTGGCCGACGCCGCCGCCCTGATCGAACAAGCAGCCGCCGCCGGCGCGCAACTGGCGGTGCTGCCCGAGTACTTCTGCCTGATGGGCCGGCGCGACACCGACAAGGTAGCGCTGCGCGAAGCCGAAGGGCACGGGCCGATCCAGGACTTCCTCGCCGAGCAGGCGCAGCGGCACCGCCTGTGGCTGGTGGGCGGCACGCTGCCGCTGGCAGCGCCCGAGCCGCAGCGCGTGATGAACAGCGTGCTCGTGTTCGATCCGCAGGGCCGGCGGGCGGCGCGCTACGACAAGATCCATCTCTTTGCCTTCCGCCAGGGCGAAGAAAGTTACGACGAAGCACGCACGATCGCGCCCGGCACGCAGCCGGTCGCGTTCACCCTGGCCTTGGACGACGGCAGCGCCTGCACAGTCGGCCTGTCGGTCTGCTACGACCTGCGCTTCCCGGAGCTGTACCGGGCCTTGGGCGCACTCGACCTGATTCTGGTGCCGGCGGCCTTCACCGCCACCACCGGCCGCGCGCATTGGGAACTGCTGCTGCGCGCCCGCGCAGTCGAAAACCTCTGCTACGTGCTCGCCGCCGCACAAGGCGGCGTGCACGAGAACGGCCGCGCCACCTTCGGCCACAGTATGTTGATCGACCCCTGGGGACGCGTGGTCGCAAGCCACGCCGATGGTCCGGGGCTTGTACTGGGCGACCTCGACCCCCAACTGATTGCGCAGTGCCGCGCCAGCCTGCCGGCGCTCGACCATCGGGTGATCGGTGATCGGAGAAGTCTCACCGTTAGTCGTACACCCGAGTCTCAGCGTTAGTCGTACACCTCGATGCGCCGATCAGGTGCGCGGTGCAAACGGAGGGAGCCCGTAGGGCGACCGGAGTTTGCACCGCGCGCGGC
>JBKCXU010000093.1:0-13416 GCA_046316025.1 Betaproteobacteria bacterium
GGATCGCCTGCGCGCTCCCGGATCGTCCACGATCCGCCTGAAACCCCGTCCACGATCACGCTGAAACAGCGTCCACGATCAACTTGAAATGCCGTCTACGATCGGCCTGAAATGCCGTCTACGATGGGCTGAAATACGCACGCAACCAGTGTGCGCGGACGCTACCGCCACTGGCGCGGCTTGAACAGGGGCCGCGCCGTCGCTGCGGGTAACTCCCGGGCGGGATTGCGGCCGCGCCGGCATGGCGGCTGACTAACATCGGGGTAAGCCGCAGACCTTGCCACCATGGACGCCGACCGCATTGCCGACCGCTTCGACGCGCTGCTCGACTCGCCGCGCCGGCGCGTCGGCGCAGTCTGGCTGCCGCTGGCGATCGTCGCCCTGCTCGTCTTGCTGATCGCCGGCCTGCTCGCCGCCCTCGTGCTCGAAGACCGCCAGCTGCGCCGCGACGCGCTGCTGCGCGACACCGACAGCGCCGCGCAGCAACTGGGCAGCCGCATCGGCGCCCTGGCCGAAGCGCTCGGCACCGCCGCGCTCGAAGCCGGCAGCGGCGCCAACGCGGAGCGGCGGCTGGCCGCGCTGGCGCGCGATCTGAAGCTCGCCAAGCCGGAGGTGCTGGGCATCGAGCGGGTGGCCGCGGCCGAGGTGCCCACCGCCGGCAAGCCCTACGTCGTTGAACTGCCGGGCGCCGCACCGCTGCTCGCCGTCGTCGCCCCGGTGCTCAACGACGGGCGCCAGGAGGGCGCATTGGTCGCCCGCGTCGCCCCGACCGAACTTCTGCGCAACACCTTTGCGCCCGAGACCACCGACCGCTATCGGCTGGCGCTGGTCGCGGGCGAGCGCGTCCTGGGCAGCACCTCGGCCAGCGTGGGCGGCGCGGGTGCGCACACCCATGCCGCGCCGGTGCCGATGTTGCCGCCGAGCGTGCAGTTGCAGGCGAGCGCGTTTCGCACCGCCGCGCCGCTGGCGCGCGGGGCGCCGCTGCTGGCGCTCGCACTCGGCATTGCCGCCGCGCTTGCGCTGGGCGGCCTGGCCTGGGTGACTGCGCGGCAGGCGCGGATCGACCGCGCGCTGGCCGCCGAGGCTGGCCTGCGCCGCGCGCTGGAAGAGTCGCAGGCCACCGGCTTGCAGGTGATCGATGCGCAGGGGACGATCCGCTACGTCAACCGCGCTTTCAGCCAGATGACGGGTCTGGCCGAAGCGGGCTTGATCGGCCAGACGCCGCCCTACTCCTACTGGCCGGCCGATCAGGTGGCGGCGTTGCGCGCCACGCTGGCGCGCGTGCTGGAGGGTACGCTGCCCGCCGCCGGTGTCGAGACCACCGTGCAGCGGCGCGACGGCACCCGCTTCGCCGCGCGCCTGTACGCCTCGCCTCTGCTCGACGATGCCGACACGCAAATGGGCTGGGTGATCTCGCTCGCCGACATCACCGAAACCCAGCGCATCCGCAACGCGCTGGCCGCCGCGCACGACCGCTTTACCGCGGTACTGGAGTCCCTGCAGACGGCGGTGTCGGTGATGGCCCCGCTGCCGGCGGGCGGCGAAGAGCTGGTGTTCGCCAACCGTGCCTACCGCGAGCGCTTTGGTGCCGACGGCACCGGCCACGCGCGCTTGCTGGCGGCGCTGCGGGCGCCGGTGGCCAACGGCGGCGAGGTCTTCGATGCCATCAGCGGTTGCTGGTTCGACCTGCGCAGCCGCCCGCTGCGCTGGGTCGATGCGCGCGAAGCGCGCCTGCAAGTCGCCACCGACATCACCGCCCGCAAGACCGCCGAGGACGCCTTCCGCCAGCAGCAGGAGAAAATGCAGTTCACGGCGCGGCTGACCACGCTGGGCGAGATGGCCTCCACGCTGGCGCACGAGTTGAACCAGCCGCTGACGGCGATTGCCAACTACTGCGAAGCGCTGGCCGCGCGCGCGCGCAGCGGCGAGCTGACCGCCGCCAGCGCCCTGCCGGCGCTGGAGAAAACCTCCGCGCAGGCGCTGCGCGCCGGGCGGGTGGTGCGGCGCATCCGCGAGTTCGTCAAGCGCTCCGCGCCGCACCGGCGCGCCACGGCGGCAGCGCAGGTCATCGACAACGCGGTGGCGCTGGCGGAGATCGAGGCACAGCGAGTCGGCATCGCCATCGACGTGCGGATCGAACCCGGCCTGCCGCCGCTGGACATCGACCCGCTGCTGATCGAGCAGGTGCTGCTCAATCTCCTGAAAAACGCCATGGACGCGATGGCGCAGGCGCGCGTGCGGCGCATCGAGGTGGCCGCCCGCCGCACCGGCGACGACCTGGCCGAGATCGCGGTCACCGACCACGGCAGCGGCATCGCGCCGGAAGTGCTGCCGCAGCTCTTCGAGCCGTTTTACAGCACCAAGCCCGAAGGCATGGGCATGGGCCTCAATATCTGCCGCTCGATCGTCGAGTATCACCGCGGCCAGTTGACGGTGACCGCCAACCCCGCCGGCGGCACCACGATGCGCTTTACGCTGCCGCTCTTCGAAGCGCGCGCACGACAGCTTTCCCCTACCCTACCGGAGCAAACCCCGTGATGACCCCACAAGATCCCCCCGCCGTGCTCGGCACCGTCTACGTGGTGGACGACGACGAAGCCGTGCGCGACTCGCTGCAATTCCTGCTCGAAGGCGCCGGCTACCGCGTGGCCTGCTACGACAGCGCCGAGAGCTTTCTCGTGGGCTTCGACGCCAAGGCGATCGCCTGCCTGGTGCTCGATGTGCGCATGCCCGGCAAGAGCGGCCTCGAATTGCAGGAACTGCTGCTGGCGCAAGGCCACCGGCTGCCGATCGTCTTCATCACCGGCCACGGCGACGTGCCGATGGCCGTGTCGGCGATGAAGCGCGGCGCCGCGGACTTCATCGAAAAGCCCTTCGATCAGGCGGCGCTCAAGGCCACGGTCGAGAAGATGCTGGCGCGCGCCCGCGGCGAAGCCGCCGAAGTCGAGCGCCGGCGGATGAACGCCGAGCTGCTCGCCAAACTCACCCCGCGCGAGCAGAACGTGCTGGAGCGGATCGTCGCCGGGCGCCTGAACAAGCAAATCGCCGACGACCTGGGCATCTCGATCAAGACGGTCGAGGCGCACCGCGCCAACATCATGGACAAGCTGCGCGCGCGGACGGTGGCCGACTTGATGAAAGTGGCGCTGGCGGGCGAGCCGGCCCCGACGTAAAGACGCTCAGCGCGCTCAGCGCGCTCAGGCCGCCGGCGGCAACGGCTCGCCGGCGAGGAACCGCTCCAGCCAGTACACGCCGACGATGGTCTTCACGTCCGTGACTCGGCCGGAGCGGATCCAGTCCAGTAGGTCGCGCCAAGGCGCGCTGAAGACTTCGAGCACCTCGCCGGCATCTGTCGCGCCGCCCACGTGGCTGAGGCCGCGGGCGAGGTAGACCTCGATCTTCTCGTCACAGTAGCCAATGGCGTTGTGAAAGCCGCCGAGGTAGGTCCACTCGGCCGCTTCATAACCGGTCTCTTCGCGCAGCTCGCGCTGCGCGCAGGCAAGCAGCGCTTCGCCGGGGTCGATCTTGCCGGCGGGGAACTCGATCAAGCTCGCGCGCAGCGGGTAGCGGTACTGCCGCTCCAGCACGACCTGCCCGTCGTCGAGCAGCGGGATCGTCATCACCGCGCCAGGGTGGCGCAGGTATTCGCGGGTCGCTTCGTGGCCATCGGGGCAGCGCACGCGATCCTCAAAGACGCGCAGAAAGCTGCCGCACCAGACTTCGCGGCTGGTCAGCGTTTCTTCGGCCAAGGGATCGGGTACGGGATCGTCTGCCACGCGCTGAAACCCAAGGTTGTCCGTTGTCTGTCTTCTGTTGTCTGTGAACGGAAAACGGACAACAGACAACCGACAACGCTTTGCTCGTCCCCTACCCGCCGAGCGCCTTGACCGTCGCCTGCGTGCACAGCGCCATCAGCCCCTGCGGGAAGATGCCGAGCACGAGCAGCGCGGCACCGTTCACCGATAGCGCCACGCGCGCGTCCTGCGCGGCGGCGAGCGGCGCCGCGCCGTCTGCCGGCGCGTCGAAGTACATCACCTTGACCACGCGCAGGTAGTAGTACGCGCCGATCAGCGAAAACAGCACCGCGGCCACCGCCAGCCAAAGATGTCCGGCACCGAGCAGCGCCTGCAACACGATGAGCTTGCCGTAGAAGCCCACCAGCGGCGGAATGCCGGCGAGCGAGAACATCGCCACCGCCATCACGCCGGCCAGCCACGGGCTGCGCTTGTTCAGGCCCGCCAGATCGGCGATCTCTTCGCACTCGTGGCCGGCGCGCGCCAGCAACAGCATCACGCCAAAGGCGACGAGCGCCGTCAGCGCATAGGTGATCGCGTAGAACATGCCGGCGCTCCACGCGTTGACCGCGGCCAGTGCATTGAGCGCCGGGCTGGCGCCGGCGACGGTGCCCGAGGCCATCGCCAGCAGCAGGAAACCCACCTGCCCGATCGTCGAATAGGCAAGCATGCGCTTGAGATTGGTCTGCGCTATCGCGACCAGGTTACCGAGTGCGAGCGAGCCCACCGCCAGCACCAGCAGCATCTGCTGCCAATCGACCGCCACCGGCAGCAGCCCTTCGACGAGCATCCGGTAGGCGATGGCAAAGGCGGCGAGCTTGGGGGCGGAGCCGATCAACAGGGTCACTGCCGTGGGTGCGCCGTGGTACACGTCCGGCACCCACATGTGAAACGGCACCGCGCCCAGCTTGAAGGCCAGCCCGGCGACGATGAACACCGTGCCGAGCACCAGCGCCATCTTCATGTCCGGCCGGGTCTTGGCCACCGCCTGGCCCAGCGCGTTGATGTCGAGCGTGCCGGTGGCGCCGTAGAGCATGGACATGCCGTACAGCAGGAAGCCCGAGGCCAGCGCGCCGAGGATGAAGTACTTCATCGCCGCCTCGGTAGCGCGCACATCGTCGCGGCGCAGGCCCACGAGCGCGTACAGCGCCAGCGCCTGCAACTCCAGGCCCAAATAGATCAGCAGCAGGTTGTTGGCCGAGATCATCACGCTTAAGCCCAGCGCGACGAACAGTGCCAGCGTGAGGAACTCGCCCTGCCACATGCCGCGGTCGCGCACGTAGCCCTGCGCGTACACCAGCGCCAGCCCGACGGTCAGGTAGGCAAAGACCTTAAGCAGCGCGCTCATCGCATCGGTCACGTACATGCCGCCGAAGGCGTAGCCGACGGCGTCGCTGCCGAGCAGGCCAAAGTTGAGCCCCGCCGCCACCGCCAGCGACAGCAGCGTCAACGCGTAGGTCACCTGGCGCCGCTGCGGCAGGAAGGCGTCGAACAGCAGGATCGCGCAGGCCGCGGTGAGCAGCGCGATTTCGGGGGCGGCGAGGAAGGTGTTCATTGTGGTTGCGGGCGCGATACGCCCCCGCCTCTCAATGCTCTGCGACCAGGCTTCGCAAGCGCCAGCCTTCCCTCACCGGGCCGCTGCGCGGCCACCCTCTCGCGGAGGAAGAGGGTGAACAGCCCCTCTCCCTCCGGGAGAGGGGTTGGGGTGAGGGAGGAACGCCACATCGGAGGCTCGCTTGTCCGTAAATCCTGGGTCACGGCAGCTTGCTCTTGGCCACGTGCGCCAGCAGGTCGGCAACCGCCGTGTGCATCGGGTCGATGAAGGGTTTGGGATAGACCCCCATGAAGAGCACGGCCGCGGCGAGCAGGGTGAGAATCAGCAGTTCACGCGCGTTGACGTCGGTGAGTTCGGCCACATGCGCGTTGGCCACCTCGCCGAAGATCACCCGCTTGACCATCCACAGCGTGTAGGCGGCGCCGAGGATCAGCGTGGTTGCGGCGAGCATGCCGATCCAGAAATTGAACTGCACGGCGCCCAGGATGACCATGAACTCGCCGACGAAGCCGCTGGTCGCGGGCAGCCCGGCGTTGGCCATCGCAAACAGCATCATGAAGGCGGCAAATTTGGGCATCGTGTTGACCACACCACCGTAGTCGGCAATGTTGCGGCTGTGCATGCGGTCGTACAGCACGCCGATGCAGAAGAACATCGCGCCCGAGACAAAGCCGTGCGAAATCATCTGCACGATGCCGCCTTCGATGCCGATCGGGCTGAAGATGAAGAAGCCCAGCGTGACGAAGCCCATGTGCGCGATCGAGCTGTAGGCGACCAGCTTCTTCATGTCGGTTTGCACCAGCGCCACGAAGCCGATGTAAACCACCGCCACCAGCGAGATGGCGATGATGAAGCCCGCCAGCGCGTGCGCGGCGTCCGGCGCAATCGGTAGCGAAAAGCGTAAAAAGCCGTAGGCGCCGAGCTTGAGCATGATCGCCGCCAGCACCACCGAGCCGCCGGTGGGCGCTTCCACGTGCGCATCCGGCAGCCAGGTGTGCACCGGCCACATCGGCACCTTGACCGCGAAGGCGGCAAAGAACGCGATGAAGAGCGCGATCTGCGCCGCCATCGGCAGCGGCGTAGCGGCCCAGGTGGCCAGATCGAAGCTGCCACCGGAGACGAAGTAAAGGTAGATCAGCGCCAGCAGCATCAACAGCGAGCCCGCCAGCGTGTACAGGAAGAACTTGAACGCGGCGTACACCCGGTTCGGCCCGCCCCAGATGCCGATGATGATGTACATCGGGATCAGCGTGGCCTCGAAGAACACGTAGAAGAGCAGCGCATCGGCGGCGGCAAAGACGCCGATCATCAGGCCGGAGAGGATCAAGAACGCCGCGCTGTACTGGCCGACCTTGTTCTCGATTACCTGCCAGCCGGCGAGCAGCACGATCACCGTCATGAAGGCGGTGAGCGGCACGAACCACAGCGCGATGCCGTCCACGCCGAGGTGGTAGTGGGCGTTGAGCCGCTCGATCCACGGGGCCTTCTCGACAAACTGCAAGCCGTGCGCGGCGGGGTCGAAGCCGGTGACGAGCGGCACGGTGACCAGCAGGCCGAGGAGGCTCCCGACGAGGCCGACCGTCTTGGTCACCGCCGCGTTCTGGTCGCGGCCGAGGGCAAGCAGGATTGCGCCGAAGACGATCGGGATCCAGATCGAAAGGCTGAGCCAGGGCATCGTGTTCGGCATTTCTTGTTATCGGTTGCCGCGCCAAGACCAGTGACTGCCCTCACCCCCGCCCCTCTCCCGCTGATGCGGGCGAGGGGAGACACCCCTCCCCCGCATCGGCGGGAGCGAGTGGCCGCGCAGCAGCCGGGTGAGGGGGCTCTGCTCCAGCGCAGGCTGCTGCGGCGCCATCGTCACCTCGCCCCCCAGACGTAAGGCCAGGTCAGGAACAGGAACAGCGCGACGGCCACACCGACCAGCATCGCCATTGCGTAGTGGTAGAGGTAACCGGTCTGCACCAAGCGCAGTACGCCGGCAAACCAGCCGACCAACCGCGCGCTGCCGTTGACGGCGAGGCCGTCGATCAGCATCTGATCGCCGCCGCGCCACAGCCCGCGGCCGAGCAGCCGCGCACCGCCGGCGAAGACGATCTCATTGATCCGATCCAGGTAGTACTTGTTGTCGAGCAGCCGATACAGCCACGCAAAGCGCGCGGCGATGCGCCCCGGCAGTTCCGGCTGCCTGATGTAGAGGAACCATGCCGCCACCACACCGGCCAGCGCGAGGAAGAACGGCAGCGTGACGAAGCCATGCAGCGCCATCGCCGTCGGCCCATGGAAGTGGCCGGCGAGTTCGGCCATCGCCGGGTGGCGGGCAGCGTCGATGAAGATGACGCCCTTGAAAAAGTCGCCGAACAGAAAGTCGCGGACCGTGACGAAGCCGATCGCCGCCGACGGGATGGCCAGCAGCAGCAGCGGGATCAGCACCACCGCGGGCGACTCGTGCGGCTTCTCGCCGGGCGCCAGGCCGTGGTGCCCGTGCGCATCGTGTCCGTGGTCGTCATGGTGGGCGTGACCGAAGCGCTCCTTGCCCCAGAAGACCATGAAGTACAGCCGGAACGAGTAAAGCGCCGTCACGAACACACCGGCCAGCACCGCGGCGTAGGCGATACCGGCCCCCGGCACGGTGGCCGCGTGCACGGCCAGGATGATGCTGTCCTTCGAGTAGAAGCCGGCGAAAAACGGTGTGCCGATCAGGGCGAGCGAGCCGATCAGCATCGTCCAGTGCGTCCACGGCAGGTACTTGCGCAAGCCGCCCATGTTGCGCATGTCCTGGTCGTGATGCAGGCCCATGATCACGCTGCCGGCGGCGAGGAACAGCAGCGCCTTGAAGAAGGCGTGCGTCATCAGGTGGAAGATCGCCACCGGATAGGCCGAAGCACCCAGCGCCACCGTCATGTAGCCGAGTTGCGACAGCGTGGAGTAGGCGACCACGCGCTTGATGTCGTTCTGCACCAGACCCAGCAGCCCCATGAAGAACGCGGTGATCGCGCCGATCACCAGGACGAACGAGAGCGCCGCCGTCGACAGTTCAAAGAGCGGCGACATCCGCGCCACCATGAAGATGCCGGCCGTCACCATCGTCGCCGCGTGGATCAGCGCCGAGATCGGTGTCGGGCCCTCCATCGAATCCGGCAGCCACACGTGCAGCGGGAACTGCGCGCTCTTGCCCATCGCGCCGATGAAGAGACACACGCAGATCACCGTAATCAGCAACCAGTCGGTACCGGGCAGCGTTTGCGCGGCCAGTTGCGGCGCCGCCTTGAACAGGGTCGCGTAGTCGAGCGAGCCGGCGTAGGCATACACCAGCCCGATGCCGAGGATGAAGCCAAAGTCGCCGACGCGGTTGACGAGAAAGGCCTTGAGGTTGGCGTAAATGGCGGTCGGCCGCTTGAACCAGAAGCCGATCAGCAGGTAGGACACGAGGCCCACCGCCTCCCAGCCGAAGAACAGTTGCAGGAAGTTGTTGCTCATCACCAGCATCAGCATGCTGAAGGTGAAGAGCGAGATGTAGGAGAAGAAGCGCTGGTAGCCGGGGTCGTCGCGCATGTAGCCGATGGTGTAGACGTGCACCATCAGCGAGACGAAGGTGACCACCAGCATCATCGTGGCGGTGAGACTGTCGATCAGGAAGCCGATTTCGAGTTTCAGGTCGCCGACCGTGGCCCAGGTGTAGACGGCGCCGTTGAAGGTGTTGCCGGCCATCACGTCGAGCAGCACGACGAACGAGGCAACGGTCGCCACCAGCACGCCGAGAATCGTCACCGTGTGTGCGCCGGCCCGGCCGAGCCAGCGCCCGCACAGCCCCGCCAACAGCGCGCCGACGAGGGGTGCCAACGGCACCAGCAGGTAGAGCTTCTGCATGCTGGTCATCGGCGAGTGTCCCGACCTATCGGTTTCGAATGGACGCCAAGACCCGGTCCCGCACTGGTCCGCAACAATGGCGCAATCGCCGCCAAACGCGAAGCCGCGCGCAGCCGGGTTGGGAACCCGGCGAGCACGGCGACAAAGTGTGGCGGCGATTTCGCCATTGTTGCTTCGGAACCGATAGGTCGGGACACTCGTTAGCCCTTCAGCGCGTCCAACTCATCGACCGCGACGGTCGACAGATTGCGGAACAAGATCACCAGGATCGCCAGGCCGATGGCCGACTCCGCCGCGGCCACCGTCAGGATGAAGAAGACGAACACTTGCCCGTGCAGATCGCCCAAGTAGTGCGAGAAGGCGACGAAATTCATGTTGACGGCGAGCAGCATCAGCTCGATCGCCATCAGCAGCACGATCAGGTTCTTGCGGTTCAAGAAGATGCCAATCACCGACAGCGCGAAGAGCAGCGCGCCGACACCGAGGTACCAGGACAGAGGAATCATCTTGTTCTTATGCCTCCCCGCCCCGCCCTACTTCCGCCCTTGCCGCGCGTCGGTCTCGGCCGGCATCGACACCAGCCGCACGCGCTCGCCGCGCTTGACCTTGACCTGCTCCGACGGGTCTTGGTGCTTGCTGTCCTTGCGCGCGCGCAGTGTCAGCGCAATAGCGGCGATCATCGCCACGAGCAGGATCGCGCCTGCCACCTGCAACGGATAGACGTACTCGGTGAAGGTGAGCAAGCCCAGTTGCTCGATGTTGCTCTTACCGGCAGTTGTCTGCGGTGGCAACGCGGTGCGCCAGGCACCGTGCGACAGCACCAACCACAGTTGCACGGCGATCGCCAGCCCGACCAGCGCGCCGATCGGCAGGTGGCGCCAGAAGCCGGCGCGCAGGCGGTCGATATGGATGTCGAGCATCATCACCACGAACAGGAACAGCACCATCACCGCGCCGACGTACACCAGCACCAGCGCGATGGCCAGAAACTCGGCGTGCAACATCATCCACAGGCAGGCGGCGGAGACGAAGGCCAGCACGAGGAACAGCACCGCATGCACCGGGTTGCGCGCAGTAATCGTGCGCAGCGCCGCCAGCAACAGCACGCCGGAGAAGATGAAAAACAGGGTCGGTTGCGACAGCATGATTTACCGGTAGGGCGCATCGGCCGTTCGGGCCGCGGCGATTTCCTTCTCGTAACGGTCGCCGACCGCCAGCAGCATCTCCTTCGTATACAGCAGATCGCCGCGCTTTTCGCCGTGGTACTCGTGGATGTGCGTCTCGACGATGGAGTCCACCGGGCAGCTTTCCTCGCAGAAGCCGCAGAAGATGCACTTGGTCAGATCGATGTCGTAACGGGTGGTGCGGCGCGTGCCGTCGGCGCGCTGCTCGCTTTCGATCGTGATCGCCAGCGCCGGGCAGACCGCCTCACACAGCTTGCACGCGATGCAGCGCTCTTCGCCCTTGGGGTAGCGACGGAGCGCGTGCAGACCGCGGAAGCGCGGGCTCGCGGGCGTCTTTTCCTCCGGGTACTGGATGGTGATCTTGCGGGCGAATAGATACCGCCCGGTCAAGGCCATGCCGCGCAGCAGTTCCTTGAGCAGCAGCGAGTTGAAGAATTCGCGCACGGCCATCGGCTCAGCCCGCCTTCCAGATATTGAACGGCGTCTGCATCCACACCGCGATCACGATCACCCACACCAGCGTGATCGGGATGAACACCTTCCAGCCGAGCCGCATGATCTGGTCGTAGCGGTAGCGCGGGAACGAGGCGCGGAACCAGATGAACAGCGACACCACGAAGAACACCTTGGCAAACAACCAGAACCAGTGCGACACCGCGACCATCCAGCCCGGAAACTCCACGCCGAGCAGCTTGCCCAGATCGACCGGCGCGGCCCAGCCGCCGAGGAACATGATCGTCGCCAGCGTGGCGAGCAGGATCATGTTGGCGTACTCGGCGAGAAAGAAGATCGCAAAGCTCATGCCGGAATACTCGATCATGTGGCCGGCGACGATTTCGCTTTCGCCCTCGACCACGTCGAAGGGGTGGCGGTTGGTCTCCGCGACCGCCGAGATCACGTAGATCACGAACAGCGGCAGCAGCGGCAGCCAGTTCCACGACAGGAAGGTCAGGCCGCGGTCGGCAAACCAGCCCGTGTTCTGGCCGTTGACGATGCCGCTCATATTGAGCGTCCCGGCCACCAGCAGCACCGCCACCAGCACGAAGCCCATCGCCAGTTCGTAGCTCACCATCTGCGCGGAAGCGCGCATCGCGCCGAGGAAGGCGTACTTGGAGTTCGACGCCCAGCCGGCGATGATCACGCCGTAGACGCCCACCGACGTTATCGCCATCACGTACAGCAGCCCGGCGTTGACATCGGCGAGCACGATGCCGGGGCCAAACGGAATCACCGCCCAGGCCGCCAGCGCCGGCATGATGACCAGCACCGGCGCGACGAAGAACAGCACCCGGTCGGCGGCGGTCGGGGTGATCACTTCCTTGAAGATGAGCTTGACCGCATCGGCAATCGGTTGCAGCAGGCCCAGCGGCCCAACACGATTGGGGCCGAGGCGAATGTGCATCCAGCCGATCAGCTTGCGCTCCCACAGCGTCAGGTAGGCGACCAGGCCGAGCAGCGGCAGCACGATGGCGACGATGGCGAGCAGCGACCAGACGACCGGCCAGGCGCTGCCTAGCAGTGCGGTGCCTTGGACGTGGAGGGAGTCCATCGCGATCAGCGCTCCACCTCGGGAGTTGCTGGCGCCAAAGCGCCCTCACCCGGCGCTTCGCTCCACCCTCTCCCGCTGATACGGGCGAGGGTTTTTCTTGCTCCCCTCGCCCGCATCGGCGGGAGAGGGGCTGGGGGTGAGGGCCACGGGGCCGCAATCACGGCAATCACTACGCACGCTCCAAATCAATCGCCCCGAACATCGCCCCCAGCGTCGCCGTGCCCGCATGCCCGGCCGGCACGCGCACAACACCGTTGGGCAGGCGCTCGTCAACGGCGCACTCCAGCAGCGCGCTCGCCCCGCCCTGCCTGACCCGCGCCTTGTCGCCGGCCGACAAGCCAAAGCCGGCAAGCGTCTTGCTGTTGGCACTGGCCTTGGGCGGCCGCGCATCGGCCGTCTTCTGCAAGGCCTCGGCGCGGCGCACCAGCGAGTCGGTCCAGTAGATCGGCACATCGGCCACACGCTGCACCGCCCCGCCTGGCGCGACCGGCTGCGGCGTCATCGTGCCTTCATTAGACAGCCGCGCCGCGACGTCGGTGGGCACCGCCTCGGCGCGCACGGACTCCGGCGTTTCGTAGTCGAAGCCGGCCAGCCCCAGCGCATTGCCGAGGACACGCAGCACCTTCCAGCCCGGACGCGCCTCGCCCAACGGACGAACGACACCGGTAAACCCTTGCACCCGGCCCTCGCAGTTAACGAAGGTTCCGGACGTCTCGAAGAACGGCGCTATCGGCAGCAGCGCATCGGCGTAGTCGAGCGCGCCGTTGCGGAACGCGGAGAAGGCGATCACGGTATCCGCATTGGCCAGCGCCTGCATCGTCGCCGCGGGGTTGGCGCAGTCGTATTCCGGCTCGAGGTTCCACAACAGATAAGCGCGGCGCGGCTGCTCGATCATCTGCGCGGCGTTCAGCCCCTCGGCCATTGGCACGGCGCCCACCAGGTAACCACCGACACTGTTGGCGGCCTCGGCCAACACGCCGAAGTTCGCACCGGCGGCCTGCGCAATCCAGCGCGCCCAAGCCTCGACCTGCGCGGCTTGCGGCGACTGCACCGCGGCATTGCCGAGCAACACGCCACTGCGCTCGCCCGAGCACAGGCTGGCGGCGATGCCGCGAGCGACCTCGTCCGGTGCCGCTGCACCCGCAGGCGCCGCGACCCCCTTGACCGCTGCCACCGCCGCGGCGATCCGCGACAAGCGCTCGACCCACGCATCGGGCGCGGCCAACGCCTTGTGCGCGACGGGCATCAGCAAAGCGTCGTCGGTGGCGTGCACCACGCTCACCCGGCAACCGCGCTTGACGGCAGCGCGCACGCGCGCCGCAAGCAGCGGATGATCCTTGCGCAGGAAGGATCCGATCAGCAGCAGCCGGTCGAGCGTGTTCAGCTCCGCCACCGGCATCCCGAGCCAGGGCGCACCGGCGCGCTTGCCGTCGGCCGAGAAGTCGGACTGCCGCAGGCGAAAGTCGA
>JBKCXU010000094.1:0-11549 GCA_046316025.1 Betaproteobacteria bacterium
GTGTAGCGGTCGCTGTGGGCGAGCACCGCCTGCACCATCGTCAGCCGCGCGAAGGGGACGGACAGATCGATCCGCTGCCCCTGGTAGTCGAGCACTGCGCTGCCCGTGGCGGCCGCCGCCACCGCGCGCAGCAGGCTGTCCGTGAAGTCCATCAGCCAGCGGTAGTCGCGATAGGCGGCGTAGAACTCCATCATCGTGAACTCGGGGTTGTGGCGCACGCTCATCCCCTCGTTGCGGAAGTTGCGGTTGATCTCGAACACCCGCTCATAGCCGCCGACCACTAGTCGCTTCAGATAAAGCTCCGGCGCGATGCGCAGGAACATCTCGATGCCGAGCGCATTGTGGTGCGTAACGAAGGGCTTGGCCGCAGCACCCCCGGGGATCGCTTGCAGCATCGGCGTCTCCACCTCCAGAAAGCCGTGCTCGACCATGAAGGCGCGCGCCGCTGCGATGGCGCGCGAGCGCGTGACAAAGGTGCGGCGCGTCTCCTCGTTCATGATGAGGTCGACGTAGCGCTGGCGGTAGCGCTGCTCTTTGTCCTCCAGGCCGTGGAATTTGTCCGGCAGCGGGCGCAGCGACTTGGTGAGCAAGCGCAACTCAGTGCAGCGCACCGATAGTTCGCCCTTTTGCGTGCGGAACACCGTGCCGCGCGCGCCGACGATGTCGCCCAGGTCCCACTGCTTGAAGGCCTCGTGCGCTTCGTGCCCGGCCGAATCGTCGGCCACGAAAAGCTGAATCCGCCCCGAGCCGTCTTGCAGGGTGGCAAAGCTCACCTTGCCCATCACGCGCTTGAGCATCACGCGGCCGGCGATGCTGACCTCAGTCGGTGCAGCGGCGAGCGCATCGCGATCCAGCGGACCAAAGCGCTCATGCAACTCCGCCGCCGTGTTGGCCGGCGTGAAGTCGTTAGGAAAGGCCGGCCCCGCCGCGCGCAGCCGCGCCAGCTTGGCACGGCGCTCGGCAATGATCTGGTTCTCCTCGGGGGCAGCGGGGGATGACATCGGGGGCGTAGACATGTGAGACTCAAAACAGGTGGGTTTGCAGGTTAAGCGCGTCGGCCGCCGCGATCAGGCGGCGGTCGGCGCTGGCGTAGCTGCGCCCATTGCGCTCGGTGCAGATCGCCAGATGCAAAGCGTCGAGCGTGCGCAGTGGGTGCTTCGTCAGGCGGTGCAGCAGCGTGTCGGCCGCCAGCAAGTCGGCGTCGCGGACAGTGAAGAGCGTCAAGCGTCCGGCGGCGACGTCCTCTTGCAACAGACGGTAGGCCTCTTGCGAGGCGCGCGCGGTCAGACTGCCTTCACGCAAGCGCCGATTGAGCGCGCAGTGGGCCTCGACGATGGTCAAGCGCGAGATCGCCGCTTCTTCGACCGACTCGATCCAATCGGCCAGCTTGGCGTCGCCGGCTTCGGGCAGGTACCACTTGAGCAGCGCCGAGGTGTCGACGTAGGCGATGCCGACCGGGATGACGGGCGGCATCGCCTAGCGCGCGTCGCGATCTTCGCGAATCAGGACTTCCGACGGCGTCTTTTGCCGGGGCAGCGTGGCGCGGAAGGCGGCCAGCTCCTTGCCGCGCTGCGCGCGCAGCGCCTGCTGGGTGCTACCGCTCATCGGCAACACACGCGCGAAGGGCTTGCCGTGGTGGGTGAGGATCACTTCGCCCTCACGCTCAAGGGTTTCCTTCAGCACTTCATAGCGCTGGCGAACTTCGCGCACGCCCAAGGTTTTCATAGCTGGCTCCAAATGTGTCACAGTGGCAGAAGTGTGCCACAAGGGTCAAACATAGACACTCAACCTCGCGCTTCCGCCACCGGGTCCGCGCCAAAGTCGTCGCGGTTCAGGTACGCCAGAACGCGCGTGGCGGCCGCCTCGGGTGTGGCCAACTGGCCGGTCTGCTTCAACTCCACAAACCGCTGTTGGTCCGGAAAGCCGGCCGCCGCGGCGGCGCGTAGCTCGCTTTGCATGTCGGTATCGATTACGCCGGGCGCCAACGAACAGAGCCGCGCCGGGTTGGGCTGCCGCGCTTCGTCCAGCACGATCGTGCGGGTGGCGTGATCCAGCCCGGCCTTGGCCGCGCAGTAGGCGGTCCAGCCGGCGATCGGTCGCCGACCAGCGCCGGACGAGATGTTCAGCACGCGCCGCTGCGCCGCCCAGCCGCGCGTGGCGCGCAGGAAGGCTGCCGTGAGCAGCAACGGCGCTTCCAGGCCTACGCGCAGCACGGCGGCCAGGGTGTCGGCATCCGTTGAGTCCACCGGGCCTACGCTGCCGATGATGCCGGCGTTGTTGATGAGTGTGGCGCGGGTAAAGCGCGCGGCGTTCTGTCCGTGCAGCCAAGCTTCCAGCCGCGCCGCGATGTTGCTTGCGTTGTTGACGTCCACCGCCCACTGTTCCAGGTGGCCGCAGCGCGCACCGGCCTCTTTGGCCAGCGAGGCATCCGGCTTGCGCGACAGCGTCAGCAGATCGATGTCCGGCGCGAGCAGTTGGCTCGCCATCGCCCGGCCCAGGCCGCGCGAGGCGCCGGTGAGGATGAAAAGCTCGGTCATTTCGACTCTCGTTTGGTTTGGTTTGGTTTGGACTACCGCAGCGCGGGAGCTTTCTTCGTGGCGGCGGTCTTCCCTCACCCCAACCCCTCTCCCGGGGAGAGAGGGGCATTTGACCCGCCCCCGCCGGGGGAGGGTGGCCGCGGCAGCGGCCGGGTGAGGGAAGACCGCCACCGACAGCGTGACGCGCGCCGCGCCGAGACAGCCCGATCACACCCCCTGCTTGAGACTCGCCTCGATGAACTCGTCAAGGTCGCCGTCCAGCACCGCCTGCGTGTTGCCGATCTCGACGTTGGTGCGCAGATCCTTGATCCGGCTCTGATCCAGCACGTAGGAGCGGATCTGGTGGCCCCAGCCGATATCGGTCTTGCTCTCTTCGAGCTTGCTCTGCTCGGCCATCCGCTTGCGCAGTTCCAGCTCATAGAGCTTGGACTTCAACACCGCCATCGCCTCGGCGCGGTTGCGGTGCTGGCTGCGGTCGTTCTGGCTTTGCACGACGGTGTTGGTCGGCAGGTGCGTGATGCGCACCGCGCTCTCGGTCTTGTTCACGTGCTGCCCGCCCGCGCCGGAGGCGCGGTACACGTCGATGCGCAGATCGGCCGGGTTGATCTCGACCTCTATGGTCTCGTCTACCTCGGGGTAGACGAACACGCTGGCAAACGAGGTGTGGCGGCGCGCGTTGGAGTCGAAGGGCGACTTGCGCACCAGCCGGTGGATGCCGGTCTCGGTGCGCAGCGTGCCGTAGGCGTAGGAGCCGCTGATTTTGATCGTCGCGCCCTTGATGCCGGCGACTTCACCCTCGGCTTCGTCCAGCAGTTCGGCGGTAAAGCCGCGCCGCTCGGCGAAGCGCAGGTACATGCGCAGCAGGATGCTGGCCCAGTCCTGCGCCTCGGTGCCGCCGGCGCCGGACTGGATTTCGATGAAGCAATTGTTGGGGTCCAGCGGGTTGTTGAACATCCGCTGGAACTCGAGGTCGTGCACCTCGCGCGCGAGTTGGTCGACGTCGGCGCCGATGGCGACCAGCGTTGCATCGTCGCCCTCGGCCGCGGCCATCTCGAAGAGCTCACCGGCGTCGCGCAAATGGTCGGTAAGTCGCGTCATGCGGCCGACGACGTCGTCGAGGAGCTTCTTCTCGCGCCCGAGTTCCTGCGCGCGCTTGGCGTCGGACCAAAGCGCCGGGTCTTCCAGCGCGCGGTCGACCTCGGCTAGCCGTTGGCGCTTGGCATCGACGTCAAAGATACCTCCGCAGCTCGCCGACGCGAGCGTTGAGGTCGCCCACCTGGGCGTTGATCTGGTTCAGGCGTTCCGCTTCCATGATGTGTAGGTCCGGCAAAGGGCGCGGATTATCCGGGATTTGCCGTCACGCCGCCGTGTGCGCGACGAACAGCGCCACCCGCCGCTCGCCCCGGTACTCATCGACCGTGGGCCGATAGGCCAGCCGCGCCCGCGCCGGCAGCGGCTCGGTACGGCCGAACCAGATCGCGCCGAAGCGCTTGCCGTCCAACTCAAGGGTGAGCTTCAGGTGCCGATCCTTGACCAGGCGCTGGTCGAGCACGGCGAACTCGTTGTCGAAGAGCGGGGGGGCAAAACCCTGGCCCCAGATCTGCCGGTCGAGCGCATCGATCAGCCCCACGCCGATCTCGCCGCCCGTGAGCGGGCCATCGGTGGCGACGACGCGCTGGTACAGCATCGCATCGGTGGTCTCGCGCGCGGCGGCTTCCAAGGTGCGGGTGAAAGGTTCCAGCGCGTCGGGCGCAAGGGTCAGGCCCGCGGCCATCGCGTGGCCGCCAAAGCGCTCGATCAAGTCCGGTGCGAGCTTGGTCACGAGGTCGAGCGTGTCGCGCAGGTGCACGCCCTCGATCGAGCGGCCGGAGCCGCGCAGCGCGCCGCCTTCCGCCCGCGCAAAGGCAATGGTCGGGCGGTGGAAGCGCTCCTTGACGCGCGAGGCGACCAGCCCCACGACGCCTTGATGCCAAGTGTCGTTGTAGAGGCAAATCGTCCGCTGGCCATCGGCCACGCCGGTGTCGAGTTCGGCCAGCGCGTCCAGTTGCATATCGGCCTCGATCTCGCGCCGCTCGCGGTTCAACGCGTCCAGCGCGCGGGCGAGTTCCAGCGCGCGGGCCGAGTCGTCGGTGGTCAGGCACTCGATGCCTACCGTCATGTCCGCCAGCCGGCCGGCGGCGTTGATGCGCGGGCCGAGCGCGAAGCCCAGGTCCGCCGCCTGCGCGCGCCGCGCATCGCGGCCGGCCACCTGAAACAGCGCGGCAACGCCGGGCTGCATCCGGCCCTGCTGCATCCGCTGCAAGCCGGCGGCGACCAGGATGCGGTTGTTGTGGTCCAGCCGCACCACGTCGGCCACGGTGCCCAGGGCCACAAGGTCGAGCAGGGCATCCAGCCTCGGCTGCGTCGCTTCGGTAAAGCGCCCGCGTGAGCGCAGTTCCGCGCGCAGCGCCAGCAGCACGTAGAACATCACGCCCACGCCCGCCAGGTGCTTGCTCGGGAAGCCGCAGCCCGGCTGGTTGGGGTTGACGATGGCCGCGGCGGCCGGCAGTTCGTTGCCCGGCAGGTGGTGGTCGGTGATCAGCACCCGCATGCCAAGCGCATTGGCGCGCGCCACGCCGGCGACACTGGCGATGCCGTTGTCCACGGTGATCAGCCAATCGGGTGCGGCGCCCGCGCGCGCGGCGGCGAGATCGACGATCTCCGGCGTCAGCCCATAGCCGTACTCGAAGCGGTTGGGCACCAGGTAGTCCACGGTCGCGCCCAGCGCGCGCAGCCCGCGCAGGCCGACGGCGCAGGCGGTGGCGCCGTCGCAGTCGTAGTCGGCGACGATCAGCAGCCGCTCGCGGCGCTCGATGGCGTCGGCCAACAGGCATGCGGCAGCGGCTACGTGCGTCAGCTGTTGCGGGGCGAGCAGGTTTTGCGGCGCCAAGAGCAGGTCTTCCGCCCGCGCAATGCCGCGCGCGGCCAGCACGCGGGCACGCGGCGCGGGGATGCCGCCGGCTTCCAGCCGGCGCGCGGCGGCGGCATCGAAGGGGCGGACCGCAAAACGCAGCGCGGTCATGGAAGGGGTTCGGCCAGCAACTGCGCCAGCGGCGCGTTGCGCCAGAAGCGCCAGCGGTCGGACGCGCGCAGCGTGCACGTGCGCACGCTGCGCTGGCCGCAGAGCACGACCTCCACCGCTTGCGCGCCCTGCGCGTAAGCGTGCGCGGTCAGCGTTTGCAGGCGTTTGGCGGTGGCGTCGAAGGCGCGCTGCCACGCATGCCAGTCTTGCGCCAGGTGGCTGGGCCAGAGACGTTCTTCGAGCACCAGCGCGGCGGCGGTGCGGGGCAGGGGAGCGTCGTTGTGGATGCAAGCCTCGGGCGTCGTACCGGCGGCACGCAGCCAGCCGTGCAGCACCGGGTCGTCGCCGACCACGGCCTGCCAGCGTGCTTGCGGCAGCGGGGCCGGGATGCCGCCGCCATGCAGCCACAGCCCGTTGACCAAGGCGGCGCCGCGCTGCGCGCGCGCCTCGTTGACTGGATGCTCGTGCCAGCGCATCTGCACCTCGGTCAGCAGCTTGCGCCAGTGCAGCGCATCGACACCGCACGGCCACAGTTGCCGCACCGACTGGCCGAGCGCAGCATCGAGCGGCACGGTGTCGAGCGTCCAGGGCGATTCGGGACACAGCAGCCAACGGTCTCCGGTGGCAATTAGCGTGGCGCGGCAGGCTTGCGCGGCATCGGCGGCGGATGCGAACAGCGCTCGCGACTCTGCTTCGGTGAGCGGGGCGACGAGCGGTTGGACTTGCACGTCGTCGAGGCCCACGGCGAAGTGCACGGGGTCGCAGAACCAGAGTTGGGTGTCGTACTCGAAACTGCCAATGAAGTGCTGCACAGCTTCTCGGGGACGCACCGCTATTGCCTGTGGTCTTCCCTCACCCGGCGCTTCGCGCCACCCTCTCCCGGGGGGAGAGGGTTGAAGAGAGCCCCTCTCCCCCCGGGAGAGGGGTTGGGGTGAGGGAAGACCGCTGGCGCGAAGTGGCTCGTTGCGAAAGGCGTCCCTAACGTCGCCACGGTCTGCACCGGGGCGACCAGGAGGCAAGTAGGGCGCCGTCACCGGCGCACCCGCACCGCCGAGCGCCTGCCACAGCCACGCAGCGTGCGCCGGCGCGTGCTCGGTCGCTCGTACCGACCCCACTGCCGTGCGCGCCAGCAAAGGCAGCGCGCGCACCCCGGCGCACAACTCGGCCGCCAAGGGCGCCGGCACCAAAGCACCCGCAATAACGACCGTCCACCGCATGCGGCGATTGTAGGCAGCCGGGTCGTTATGCTCCGGCGCCTGTCCGTCTGCCGGTGCCCCATGCAACGTCTTGTAGCCTCGCTCGTGTTGGCCGCGCTCGCGCCGCCCGCCGCCGCGCAGCCCACCGCCGCGCAGCCCGCTGCTGCGCCACCGGTGCTCGACCTCGCCGGGTTGGGGCCGCCGCAGCAGGCTTGCACCGACTTCTTCGCCTACGTCAACGGGGCCTGGCTGGCACGCGCGACAATCCCGGCCGACCGCGCGCGCATCGGCAGCTTTACCGACCTCGTCGATAGCAACAACCGCGTGCTGGAGCACGCACTGGCGCAGGCGCTGGCCGATCCGACGCGGCAGGACACGCCCGGCAAGCGGCTGACCACCACCTACTACGCGAGTGGCCTCGACGAGGCGGCCATCGAGCGCGCCGGCCTGGTGGCCTTGCAGCCCTGGTTGAAGCGGATCGACGTAATCGCCCATCCGCGCGAATTGCCGGCCACGATCGGCGAGTTCAACCGCATCGGTGTGGCGGCACCGCTGTCGATCTACATCGCGCCCGACCCCGCCGACCGCCGGCGCGAGATGGTGCAGGTGATGCAGTCCGGCCTCGGCCTGACCGACCGCGACGACTACCTCAAAGACGACGCGCGCTCGCGCGCGTTGCAGGAGGCCTACCGCGTCTACCGCGAGCGGCTGTGGACCCTCTCCGGCATGCCGGCGGAAGAAGTCGCCCGCCTGTCGCCGCAGGTTTACGCGCTGGAGGCGCGGCTGGCGCGCGCGTCGCTTTCGCGCGTGCAGTTGCGCGACCCGCCGGCGATCTATCACCCGTCGGCGGTGGCCGACCTGCCCAAGCTCGCGCAGGGGCTCGACTGGACGGCGCTGTTTACCGGATTCGGCACGCCGCAGCCGGGGACGGTCAACCTCGCCACGCCGGACTTTGCGCAGGTGGTGGCGCAGGCGACAACAGACATCCCGCTCGATGTCTGGCGCGCTTACCTGCGGCTGCGCCTGCTTGACGCCGCCGCGCCGAGGCTGCCGCGCGCGTACGAGGAGGCGCACTTCGCCTACCGCGAGCGCGCGGTGCGCGGCACGCAGGCGCCGCGGCCGCGCAACGAGCGGACGATCGAGCTGATCTCCGGGCGCATCGGCAACGAGCCGCTCGCCGAAGGGCTGGGCCAGTTGTACGTGGCCGCGGCGTTTTCACCGCTGGCGCAGCAGCGGGCCACGGCCATGGTCGAAGACATCCGCGCCGCGATGCGCGTGCGCATCGAACAACTGCCGTGGATGAGCGACGCCACGCGCGAACGCGCGCTGCGCAAGCTCGACGCGATGGCGCTCAAGATCGGTGCCCCGGCGCGCTGGAAGACCTACGACGGCCTGCTGATCCGCATCGACGACTACGCCGGCAACTGGCTGCACGCGGGCGAGTGGCAGCATGCGCAGCGGGTGGCCGATCTGGCGCGGCCGGTGGACCGCAGCCGCTGGTTTACCTCGCCGCACATCGTCAACGCTTTTGCCGGCGGCTTGAACGAGATCGTGTTTCCGGCGGGCATTTTGCAGCCGCCGTTTTTCGACCCGCGCGCCGACGACGCGGTCAACTACGGCGGCATTGGCGCGGTGATCGGACACGAGATCACCCATCACTTCGACGACCGCGGCCGCCAGTTCGACGAGGTCGGCAACTTGTCCGATTGGTGGACGCCGCAGGACGCCGAGCGCTACCGCGAGCGCGCTGCGCGCGTCGCCGCGCAGTACGACGCCTTCGAGCCGCTGCCCGGCGTGCGCATCAACGGCAAGCAGACGCTCGGCGAGAACATCTCCGACGTCGGCGGCATCCAGATCGCCTACGCCGGGCTGCAACGCGCGCTCGCGCGGCGCGACCCGGGGCCGATCGACGGCTTCACGCCGGCGCAGCGGTTCTTCGTCTCTTACGGCACGATCTGGCGCAGCAAGATGCGCGACGAAGCGCTGCTCGACCAGTTGCGCACCGGCCAGCATTCGCCGGCGCGCTACCGCGTGCTGGGGCCGCTGGCGCACAAAGACGCCTTTGCCCAAGCCTTTGCCTGCCCGCCCGACGCGCCGATGCTGCGCGCCGAAGCCCAACGCATTCTCATCTGGTGATCGACCATGAACCCCGCGACCGACAACCCCTTGCTGCAACCCTGGATCGGCCCGTATCGGTTGCCGCCTTTCGACCGCATCCGGCCCGAGCACTACGAGCCGGCGTTCGAACTCGCGCTCGCCGAGCACCGGGCGGAGCTGGACGCCATCGCCAACAACCCGGCGGCGCCGGACTTCGACAACACGGTGGCGGCGCTGGACCGCGCAGGGCGGCGGCTGGCCGACCTGCAAAACCTCTTCGAGAACCTGTGCGGGGCCGAAACCTCGCCCGCCTTGCAGGAAGTCGAGCGCAAGATGCAACCGCGGCTGGCCGCGCACCATAACGCGGTGCTCACCGACCCGCGGCTTTTTGCCCGTGTCGACGCCGTGCATGCGCGCCGTGCGCAACTGGGCCTTAATGGCGAAGCGCTGCGGCTCGTCGAGCGGCTGCACCTCGACTTCGTCCGTGCCGGGGCGCGGCTCGATGCCGCGGGCCGCGCGCGGATGGGCGAGATCGTCGCGCGGCTGGCGGCGCTGACCACGCAGTTCGAGCAGAACGTGCTGGCCGACGAAGCCGACTACACCCTCGTGCTGCGCAGCGAGGCCGAGCTGGCTGGGCTGCCGCCTTTCGCGCGCGATGCGGCGCGCGGCGCGGCGCGCGAGCGCGGCATCGACGACGCCTGGGCGATCACGCTCAGCCGCTCGCTGATCGTGCCCTTCCTCACCTTCAGCGACCGGCGCGACCTGCGCGAGGCCGCGCACCAAGCCTGGACCACGCGCGGCGAGCGCGGCGGCGCCACCGACAACCGCGCCATCGCGCGCGAGATCCTGGCGCTGCGCGCCGAGCAGGCGCGGCTGCACGGCTACGCGAGCTATGCCGACTACGCGCTGGCCGACCGGATGGCGCAGCGGCCCGCCGCCGCGGTCGCGTTGCTCGAGCAGGTGTGGGCGCCGGCGCGCGCGCGCGCGCAGGCCGAGCGCGATGCGCTGGCCGAACTTGCCCGCTCGCTCGGCCAGAGCGAGCCGATCGAACCCTGGGACTGGCGCTACTACGCGGAGAAGCTACGCCAGGCGCGCTATGCGGTGGACGATGCGGCGGTCAAGCCGTACTTCCCGCTCGAGCGGATGGTCGAGGCGCTGTTCGACTGTGCACAGCGACTCTTTGGCCTGCGCTTCGTGCCGCGGCCCGACCTGCCCGTCTATCACCCGGACGTACGCGTGTACGAAGTCTTTGGCCGCGACGGCGCGGCGGTAGGGCTCTTTCTCGCCGACAACTTTGCCCGCCCCACCAAGCGCGGCGGCGCGTGGATGAGCGAGTACCGCGGCCAGTCGCGCAACGGTACCGAAGTGCGGCCGATCATCGCCAACCACAACAACTTCGCCAAGGCTGCGCCGGGCGCGCCCACGCTGCTTTCGTTGGACGATGCGCGCACGCTGTTCCACGAGTTTGGCCACGGCCTGCACGGGCTGTTGTCCAACGTGACCTACGCGCGGCTGGCGGGCACCAACGTTCTCTGGGACTTCGTCGAACTGCCGTCGCAGATCTTCGAGCACTGGATTCAGGACCCGGCGGTGCTCCAGCGTCACGCCCGCCACGCAGAGACCGGCGAGCCGATCCCGGCCGAGCTGATCGAACGGCTGCAACGCGCGCAGCGCTTCAACAAAGGCTTCGACACCGTCGAATACACCGCCTGCGCGCTGCTCGACATGGCGCTGCACGCGCGCGCCGACGCGGACGGCGTGGACATCGGTGCCTTCGAGGCCGAGCAGTTGCAGCGCATAGGCATGCCGCGCGAGATCGTGCTGCGGCACCGGCTGCCGCATTTCGGCCATCTGTTCTCCGGCGACTACTACGCCGCCGGCTACTACTCGTATCTGTGGGCCGAGGTGCTGGACGCCGACGGCTTCGACGCGTTCCGCGAAGCCGGCGACATCTTCGACCGCGCCACCGCCGACCGGCTGCTGCGCTACGTCTACTCGGCCGGCAACACGCTGGAGCCAGGGGCTGCGTACCGGGCGTTTCGCGGGCGCGACCCGAAGGTCGAACCGCTGCTGGCCAAGCGCGGGCTGCTCGACGAGGCGGCCTCAGCCTGAGCGTCCACGCTCTTCGGCATGCACATCGCGGTAGCGCAGCATGTCGAGCAAGCGCTGCTCGCGCGCGTCGTCGAAGCCGCAGGTGGCGGTGAACTCGTGCGGGTTTTCGTAGGTGCCGAAGAGCATGTCCCACCAGACGATGTCGCCGTAGTTGTTGCGGTGCCGTCCATGCTGATGGTGGATGCGGTGCATCTCCGGCCGTTGGAACACGTGGCCGATCCAGCGGGGCGTACGGATGCTGGTGTGATAGAAAAACTCGCCGAGCGCGGTGCAGGCGGTATACACGGCGCCCGCTTCCAGCGACAGGCCGAGCAGCGCATACACCAGCGCGCTGCCGATCAGCGAATTGACGACCATCTCGCCGGGGTGCTTGTAGAACGAGGTGATCGTCTCGATCCGCTGCGGGCTGTGGTGAATTTGATGGAACGCCAGCCACAACCAGTGAACGGTATGGCGCCAGCGATGCCACCAGTAGAAGACGAAGGTGGCGATGAAGTAGGCCAGAATGCCGCCGGCCCAGGGCGGGAGGTGCTGCGACAGGTGCAG
>JBKCXU010000095.1:0-44096 GCA_046316025.1 Betaproteobacteria bacterium
TCACGCCCGTCACCGTCAGGCCGCCCGTGCCGTCGGCAACACTGATCGCGCCACCCGTCAGCCCAATGCTGCCGAAATTGTTGCCCGCCTGCGCCAGCGTGATGTCGCCCGTGCCCGCGTTGACCGTACTCGTGCCCGTCACCGTCAGCGTGTCGCCCACAGCAGCCGTGCTCTGCTTGATCGCCCCGCCGTTGCTCTTCGCATCCAGCGACGCCACCGTGCCCTTGCCCAGGTTCAGATCGGCCGTGCCGCCGCCCGCATTCGCCTCCACCGTCAGCGCCCCGGTACTCAACGTCCCCAGCGTCAGCGCGTTGCCGTCCTTGATCTGCGTCGCCCCACCGGTCAGCGTCACCGCCCCACTGAAGTCGTTGCCCGCGTTACCCAGCGTGATGGAGTTCGCCCCGGCGTTGAAGCTCGAGGCACCCCCTACCGTCAGCGCCCCGTTTTGCGTGATGTTGCCGCCCGCCGTCACCGTCAAATTGCCGCCCACGCCGGATGCCGCCAAAGCCAGCGTGTTCGTGTCGCTCACCGTGGCGTTGCCTGCTCCCGCCGTGGTCAGCGTCACCGCCCCACCGAAGTCGTTGCCCGCCTGCGCCAGCGTGATGCCGCCCGTGCCCGCGTTGACCGTACTCGTGCCCGTGGCCGCAACCGCTCCACCCGTCTGATTAATGGCGTTGTTCGTGCTCGTCAAACCCAGCGTCCCGCTCGCCGTCACGTTGTGACCCAGCGTGATGCCGCCCGTGCCCGTCAGCGATACGTTCGCCCCGCTCAACGCCGCCGCCGTGGCCAGCGTGCCCGCGCTTTGCAACGTCAGATTCGCCGTACCCGTGTTGATCGCCGTGCCCGGCAACGTCAGCGTCCCACCGGTCGATACCAGCGATACCGCTTTGTTCGCTCCGCTGCTCACGCCCGTCACCGTCAGGCCGCCCGTGCCGTCGGCAACACTGATCGCGCCACCCGTCAGCCCAATGCTGCCGAAATTGTTGCCCGCCTGCGCCAGCGTGATGTCGCCCGTGCCCGCGTTGACCGTACTCGTGCCCGTGACATCAAGCACTCCGGTTTGCGTGACCGCGCCGTTATTGCTCTTTACCTGAAGCCCGCCAGCCACGATCCCGCCAAGTTGCACATTGCCTTTGCTTTCCGCGGTGACCACACCCGTGCCGGCTTCGACCTTTGAGCTGGCGTTCATGGTGATGGTGCTGGGGTTGGTGCCCGGCGCGACACCCGTGCTGGTGGTGCCTGCGTGGAGGTTGACGTTCAAGGCGTTGCCACTGCCTTTGGAGATCGTCGCATTCGCGTCGAAGACGATACTCCCCTGCGCAGCGAGCGTGAGCGTTGCGCTTTGACCCACTGCCAGCGCAGCCGTGGTAGTGTTTTGAACGGTAATGGTCCCACTCTGCGCGTTGGTACCGCCGCTGCTAGTGAGCACGATGACGTTAGCGCCACCCGTCAGGGCGGCCCCCAAAACGCCCGTGTCGAGAACGGCGGCATCGTTGGTTGTCGCGAAGCTGCCGGAGACGTTGGTGTTGACGCCGCCATTGTTCTTGATCGTCAAGTCGTTCGGGTCAAGCAGCCAAGTACCAGCTTCGCCCGCTTTGGCACCGACGTCGACCGAGCCCGTCGTGACACTTAACTTGACCTTGCCGGACGTCTCAACCTGACCGCCGTCACCGCCCATGTCGCCGCCGCGGGCGCTGATGGTGCCGTTGAAGCGCGTGGCGTCGTCGGCCCAGACGACCACGGTACCGCCGTTGCCGGCGACCGTTGCGTCCGCCACGATGCTTGCGCCAGCATCGACGATGGTGGTCTGCGCGCGCGGCGCGCCGCCGCCGCCCTGGTAGTCGCCGCCCACCAGTACGGTGCCGCCACCGGCCGCACCGCGTGCGTCGATGGCGGCTTGGCTAAAGAGGCCGACGCGGTCGCCAAAGACTTCGACCCGACCACCCGTTTGACCGGCCGCCAGGCCGGTGGCCTCGATCCGGCCGGTGACGACGGTGTCGCCACCGCTGGCCTTGAGGGTAATGACGCCGTTGGACTCCGAAATGCTGTTCGCGCGCAGAAGGCCCGTCTGGTTCACGGCGGTGGTCATCGCGCCGTCCAGGGCGCTGGCTTGCAGCAGGATGCGTCCGCCGTCGGCGACCACGGCACCGCTGTTGTCGACGGTCGCTCGCACGGCGCCACCATCGACCGAGAACGTCACCGCGTTGTCGCCGCCGATGTCGATGGCCACGCGCGATCCGGCGAGCAGCGCCACGCTGCCGTTGGGTGCAGTGATGGTGCCCTGGTTGTCGATCTTGGCGCCGGCCAGCACGGCGTAGCCGCCGGGGCCGATGCGGATGTCGCCCTGGTTGACGACTGCGGCGGAACTGGAGCCGGACAGGACGTAGCGACCCGCGGAGAAGTCGGCATCGCTCATGGCCAGCGTGGAGGCGAGCAGGGCGCCGGTGTTGACGCTGGCACCGGGAGCGAAGTACACGCCGGCGGGGTTGAGCAGGAAGACGGCGCCGTTGGAGGTGAGGGAGCCGAAGATCTTGGACGGGTCGCTGCCGACCACGCGGTTCAACGCGACCGATCTGGAATTGGGCTGGATGAACTGGACCTTCTCACCGCGCCAAATATTGAAGCTTTGCCAATTGATGGCGGCGCGCTGGCTGTCTTGCCGCACCACGGTGGTGGTGGAGTTCTGCTGCTCGATGGTCGCTTCGCCGGACACAACGTTGCCGCCACTGGGCAGCGCGACCGCACTCGAGGTAAAAAGGCCAGTGAGCAACGCCGCCATCGCGTGCGACAACCAACGGCGCGCTCGCACCCGGTACGTGGCCCACAGGCGGCGCGAGATACGAACCCGTACATAGCCGTAAATGCGGTTGCGGGGGGCGGCGATCTGGACGAGGTTCTTGCGATTCATGACGGCTCCGTGAGCGCGAATAGCGACGGCGTAACGTTGGCGGGTGCTGCACCTGGACTAGAACCAGTACTGGGCGTTGAACCAGAACTGAACCGACGAGTTGGAACTGCTCTGCACCACGCTGGAGTCCCCCAGTTTGGTGGCTACCCACAACGACAAGAGGTACTTGCCATCGGTGCCGGCAGCAGCGCCGACACCGATCGAGTCGATGGAAATCGTGTTGGACTGGCCCTGCGACAAACTGTTGGTGGTGGCGTTGACCACTTTGTTGATCTGGCCCCAACCGTAGTCGTAGAAAAGGGAGACGTTCAGCGGAATCTCGAACGGCTTGTAGTCCGGACGGTACCGCAGGGCCAGCGTGGCCACGAGGCCTTGGTCGACCACCGCGGTAGAGTCGACGGTGTAGCCGCGCACGGCTTGTGGGCCGGTCAGCAGAAGCTTCTCCGCGGCGGTGAGGTTCTTGGACGCCCACTGGCCGTAGAAATTGAACCCGAGGTTCCAGTTGGCGTCGAAAAACTGCACGCGACCGAACTCGATGTTGAGCTTGCCAAAGCTTCCGTTCGTCTGCGGGCCGAATTCGGACTGATCGACCTCCAGCGCACTCGCGGTATCGATCGAGAGATCGCCAGCGGTGTAGGTCAGACCGTAGCTGGTGGACGCGCCGCCAAACAGGTTATCGGCAAAGTTGCCCAGGATGCCGAGCCGGAAATCGTTGATCTTGCGGTCGGTGTCTTGGCCGGCGGCACTGTCGACGAGATTTTGACCGTCCCAGGCCGCTTGCACAAACAGGTTGTTCAAGCGCGACCGAATGATCGGCTGAATCAGGGACACGGAACCGATGGTGGCCGTACCGGAGGCATCCAAGCCTTCAAACTGCCGGCCGAGGACGTATGAACTGCGGCTGGCGCCGATGTTGAACTTGGTGCCCCACGGCCCGATCGGCGCGCGGTAGCCGATGCGGTAAAAAATGGTGTCGGTTCCACTGCTGGTGGGCTGAACCATCGCACTCAGCAAATCGCCAGACAGCAGCAGCCGGCTTGCCGTCCCGGCCAACGTAAAGCGGTACAGCCCCGACGGTTCCGAACCGAAGTTATCTGCGCCGACCCACGCCTCCCAACTGCGGCCCTCCGGCGCAACAGTCACGGCAATGTCGGCTTCGCCAACCGATGCCCCCGGCGTGACCGAGGCGGAAGCACTTACGCCGGGAAGGTCGCGCAAGAGAAGGATCGGACGATCAAGCCGGGTTTGCCGGATCAGACTGCCCGCGGGCAAGCTGGCATCGACAAGCGACTGCGCAAAAGACTCCGAGACGCCGGAGTTGGGGTCGACCTTGACCGTCACCTTGCCAACACGCGCTTCGACGACCGCGAGGTCGATCGTGCCACCACTCGCAGGGAACGACTGTTGCGGAACATACACGTCGGTCAGGATGTACCCCGCAGCGGCATAAAAGCGCCGCAGCTTGGCGGCGGCATCAGCGAGGCCGCCGAGATCCAGTTCCCGGCCATTGAACTCCGCTATCTGCGCGAGCAGCTCGGACTCAGGGAAGATCGTGTTGCCGACAATGCGGAAGGCCGCCGGCCGCACCCTCACGTCGCCGGCGACGTGTGCGGGGCGTGGTTGCACCACCTTGACATCCGGCGCGCCGGGGGCAGGCAGTTCGCTGCCGGCGCGTTGCGGGTTCTGAGTCGGATCGGGCGCCGGCCTGACCTGCGAAAGTGAAGGCGGGGCCAAGACAAGCAAAACCGCCAAAAAGGCTGCGCCCCGTAAGGCGCGGCAACTGATGGACTTCACTGTGTTCTCCAATGCTCTAGGGCGTCGATTACCAAGCTTGACGAACGCGAACGCCGCCTGCGCGGCCAAGGCGAACGATCGATTGGGAACGATCGGAAAGGGATGCGACGCCACTGACATCGCCGAGCGTGCATCCGACTTCCATTTGTATCCCCCTCAAAACAGCGCAAAAGTCGATCATTGGCCTTCTTTCTTATGAGCTGGTCTGCGCGCACCGTCCTAAGAGATGCTGCCGGTACCGCGCTGCTGAAGGCACTTTAGGTCTTTGTTGTGTTTATCACGCGAAATGGTGACCGCGTCAAGGTTGACTTCTGTCGAATATTCACGTCGCGCGGATCGCGTTGGTTGACAACAACGGCCTTGTCATGTAAGCGACCGAGAGCGCGTTGCAGAAAGTCTCTAGCTAATCCCCCTTAGTGATCCAAGCCCTTCACTGTGCGGCAAGGCGCGCAGTGCATAGACCGAAGCGGCTTACCGCTCCGCGGCAGCCGGCCGCGGACAGGGTGACCATCGTGATCGAGGGCAAGGCCTGGGAGCGACCCATCCGCCTCGACCGAAAAGAACTACGATGACCTCTGCTACTATGGCACGGTGCGAGATCGCTGATTTATCTTCCCCGTCAGATTTACTAGGGCAAAGGAGAGAGGGTCGGCCAGTTAATGGTTCGGCTTGTGGGGGCCGATCCGCGTGCTCATTCGTGCCGTCTTCGTACAGGACTCGGTCGAGGTGGCGCACGCCGACTGGGGCACGGCGGCCGACCAGTTGCGGGGCCGCTTCCCAAAGCTGACGGAGTTAATCGACGAGGCCGGGGCCGGCGTGTTGGCCTTCCCGGGCTTGCCACTGACACACTGGACGCAGACCTACCGCTTCAATCCGCTGGAGCGATTGAACGTGGAGATCAAGCGGCGCGCGATGTGGCGGGTGCTTTCGCCAACGATGCGGCCATCGAACGCTTGGTAGGTGCGATGACGATGACGCAAAACGTCGATCGGAGTCCGACCCCTATGCGGCTTGGAGGCCTGCGGACCTTCAGCAACACCGCACCCACTCGGCTGCTGGCCGTGGACCGCCGAGTACCACGCGCCTTAACTCCGCCGGGCTATGGACTTACACCACGCTCGCGGACACCATAGGAGCATGTTATGCGCCAACCGTGGGCGGCGCCGAAAGACCCGTAGCCGGCACCCAACGAGGAAGCCGGCTGGAAGCAGATTCGGACTCGGTTGGGTGCGGCTACTCATCTGCGGCTGGGTAACGCCGCGTCGGGTAGTCCTGTGTTCGTGTCTCACGGGCCAAACCTCAGTCTGGCGGTCACCGGTTGATACACGACGGTCGTGCCGGGGTCGAGGGTTGGGAGGGGAGGAGGTGCTTCGCCGGGACCGACCGCCCCCCTGCGAAGCGCAATGGGCGACGATCGGCCACTCGGATCGGAACCGAAGCTCAGATCCTCCAACCTCAGCCTCTCGGGCGAGATCTTGAACGCTTGCGCGATAGTGGCTGCCCGCCCGTAGAGATCGTCCATCGCGCGTCGTATCAATTCGGGCTGGACAGCTTGTCGCGACTTCTGCGAAAGGCGAAAGTCGACCGCCGAAAGCGTCATCGTTTCCTGCCCCTGCGCAACGGTGCGCGCCAGGGCATCGAAATTGGACGTGCGCAACCGAACAGCCTGGCGCACCCGCCAAGCAATCACGCGACCACCGGTGTCGAAAATCGGATCCGTAACGAGCCCCGTCGATTCGACCTGTGCCGTCTGATCGACACCCTTCAACGCGGCGACGCCGGCCGAGGAACGCTGGCCGACTTGCGTCTGCGCGCGCCGAGCATCGGCATCCTGGACTTCGACCATAAAGGTCACCCACGCCTCATCGTTTGGCACCTCGATCTCGGCGCTGCCAGCCACCTGCATCGCCAAGTTCTCGGGTCGGAAGAGCCTCATCAGGGCCGCGCTCCAACCTTCAGACGGCAGTGCCTGTTGGAGCAACGGATTGTCGAGATTGAGCGCCGGTTGCGCGCTCACCGAAGTAATCGAGAGCGTTAGACACAAGAGGGCGCACAACTTCGCACAGAGAGGATTCATATCGCCTCCAATTAAAATGGACAAGCCAGTCAGTGTCGCAGCGGCTTGACCGGAACTCGCATCTCGGCTAACGAAAGAAGAGCGCCGGGTTCGCGCGGCGAGGAGCAGATGAAAACTGGCGATCTGGCCGAGTACGAATCTAGTTCTTCGACCGATCCACCAGCCGGTTCGCCTTGATCCACGGCATCATCGCGCGCAGCTTCTCGCCGACCTGCTCGATCGGGTGCTCGGCCATCAGGCGGCGACGGGCCAGCAGCGTCGGCGCGCCGGCGCGGTTTTCGAGGATGAAGCTCTTGGCGTACTCGCCGGTCTGGATGCGCGCCAGCGCGCGCTTCATCGCGGCCTTGCTCTCGGCGTTGACGACCTCGGGGCCGGTCACGTACTCGCCGTACTCGGCGTTGTTGGAGATCGAGTAGTTCATGTTGGCGATGCCGCCCTCGTACATCAGGTCGACGATCAGCTTCAGCTCGTGCAGACACTCGAAGTAGGCCATCTCGGGCGCGTAGCCGGCCTCGACCAGCGTCTCGAAGCCGGCCTTCACCAGCTCGACACAGCCGCCGCACAGCACGGCCTGCTCGCCAAAGAGATCGGTCTCGGTTTCTTCGCGGAAGTTGGTTTCGATCACACCGGCCTTGCCACCGCCGATGGCCGCGGCGTACGACAGCGCGATGTCGCGCGCCGCGCCGGAGACGTCGCGGTGCACGGCGATCAGGCAGGGCACGCCGCCGCCTTGCGTGTAGGTCGAGCGCACCGTGTGGCCGGGCGCCTTGGGTGCGACCATGATCACGTCCAGATCGGCCCGCGGCTGCACCTGGCCGTAGTGGATGTTGAAGCCGTGCGCAAAGGCCAGGGCCGCGCCCTGCTTGATGTTGGCGTGGATCGACTGGTTGTAGACCTCGGCGTGGTTCTCGTCGGGCAGCAGGATCATCACGATGTCGGCGGTCTTGACCGCCTCGGCGACTTCGGCCACCGCCAGCCCGGCATTGACCGCCTTGTTCCACGACGCCCCGCCCTTGCGCAAGGCGACCGTGACCTTGACGCCGGACTCCTTGAGGTTCAGCGCGTGCGCGTGCCCCTGCGAGCCGTAGCCGACGATGGCCACGTGCTTGCCTTTAACCAGCGACAGGTCGGCGTCTTTGTCGTAGTAGACCTTCATGGTGTGTCTCTCTTCGCCTGCGGCGAGTTCGGATGATGAATGATTGATGATGGATGATTGAGGCGGGACGGCGCCGTGCCTCAAACGCGCAGAATGCGTTCGCCCCGCCCGATGCCGCAACTGCCGGTGCGCACGGTCTCCAAGATCGCGGCGCGGTCGAGCGCGGCGATGAAGGCGTCGAGCTTGCGGGTGTCGCCGGTGAGTTCGATCGTGTACGTGCGCTCAGTGACGTCGATGATGCGGCCGCGGAAGATGTCCGCCATCCGCTTCATCTCGTCGCGATCCTTGCCCACCGCCCGCACCTTGACCAACATCAGCTCGCGCTCGGCGTACTCGGCCTCGGTCAGGTCGATCACCTTGACCACCTCGATCAGGCGGTTCAAATGCTTGGTGATCTGCTCCAGGATGTCTTCGGAGCCTTGGGTGACGATGGTCATTCGCGACAGCGACGCATCCTCGGTCGGCGCCACGGTCAAGGTCTCGATGTTGTAGCCGCGCGCGGAAAACAACCCCACCACGCGCGACAGCGCGCCGGGCTCGTTTTCCAGCAGCACTGCAATGATGTGGCGCATGGCTACAGGTCCTCGGAGCCCAACAGCATTTCGGTCAGCCCCTTGCCGGCCTTGACCATCGGCCAGACGTTCTCGGTTTGGTCGGTGATGAAGTCCATGAACACCAGGCGATCCTTGTGGGTGGTAAACGCCTCGCGCAGCGCGGCTTCGACATCGGCCTTGCGCTCGATGCGCATGCCGACGTGTCCATAGGCTTCGGCCAGCTTGACGAAGTCCGGCAACGCATCGACGTAGGACTCCGAGTAGCGGCTGCCGTAGTCGATCTGCTGCCACTGCCGCACCATGCCGAGGTAACGGTTGTTCAGGTTGACGATCTTCGGCGTCATCCGGTACTGCTTGGCGGTGGACAGCTCCTGGATGCACATCTGGATCGACGCTTCGCCGGTGATGCAGGCCACGGTCGCGCCGGGGTTGGCCAGTTGCACGCCCATCGCGTAGGGCAGGCCAACACCCATCGTGCCCAGCCCGCCGGAATTGATCCAGCGCCGCGGCTGGTCGAACTTGTAGTACTGCGCGGCCCACATCTGGTGCTGGCCGACGTCGGAGGTGACGAAGGCGTCGCCGCCGGTGACCTCCCACAGCTTCTCGACCACGTACTGCGGCTTGATGATGTCCGACTCGCGGTCGTAGTGCAGGCAGTCCTTCTTGCGCCACTCGGCAATCTGCGTCCACCAGGCCTTGAGCGCCGCGACGTTGGGCTTGGCGCCGCTCGCCTCGATCTGCGCCAGCAGTTCGGTCAGCACCTCGCGCACGTCGCCGACGATCGGCACGTCCACCTTGACGCGCTTGGAGATCGACGAGGGATCGACGTCGATATGCACGATCTTGCGCGGGTTGGTCGCAAAGTGGCGCGGGTTGCCGATCACGCGGTCGTCGAAGCGCGCGCCCACCGCCAGCAGCACGTCGCAGTGCTGCATCGCCATGTTCGCCTCGTAGGTGCCGTGCATGCCCGGCATGCCGACAAACTTCGGGTCGGTCGCCCTGAAGGCACCCAGCCCCATCAGCGTATTGGTGCAGGGGTAGCCGAGCAGGTTGACGAGACGGTTCAACTCGTCCGACGCATTGGCGAGGATCACCCCGCCGCCGGTGTAGATCATCGGCCGCTCGGCCGCCAGCAGCAGGTGCACCGCCTTCTTGATCTGCCCGCCGTGGCCGCGCACCACCGGGTTGTACGAGCGCATCGGCATCTCGCGCGGGTACTCGAAGGCGCAGCGCTCGATGGTGATGTCCTTGGGGATGTCCACCAGCACCGGCCCCGGCCGGCCGCTGCGGGCGATGTAAAACGCCTTCTTGATCGTCGCGGCCAGGTCGCGCACGTCCTTGACCAGGAAGTTGTGCTTCACACAGGGCCGGGTGATGCCGACCGTGTCGCACTCCTGGAACGCGTCCTGCCCGATCGCATGGGTCGGCACCTGCCCGCTGATGATCACCATCGGGATCGAGTCCATGTACGCGGTGGCGATGCCGGTGACCGCGTTGGTCACGCCGGGGCCGCTGGTGACCAGCGCCACGCCGGTCTTGTGGCTGGAGCGCGAATACGCGTCGGCCGCGTGCACCGCGGCCTGCTCATGCCGCACCAGGATGTGCTGGAACTTGTCCTGCTTGAAGATCTCGTCGTAGATGTAGAGCACCGCGCCGCCGGGGTAGCCGAACACGTGTTCGACACCCTCTTCGGCCAGACAGCGCACGACGATCTCGGCGCCGGTGATCTCGGAACGGGAAGGGGAATGACTGGAGCGCGCCGTCTCGGCGCTGGCGGATTGCATGATTGAAGATCCTCTCAAGGTCCACGGGAAATTGATCGGATGCCGTTCCGTGGCCACTTGTGGCGGCTGGTGCGGCAGGTCGGTCCGGAAAACTGCGATCGATCGAACACAACGGGATGTGCTGCTCCGATATCGCGCGCCTCTTGTGGTGCAAGTGGGGCCGGGACTATACCGCAGCGCATCACCGAGGCGGCGCTGCTAGCATCCGCGGCCCGTCAGCCGCCGGCCGCGCCAGCGCGTTATGGCGGCACTGTTCATGGCCACCCGCGAAGAGCTTGCCGAATTCCTTGCCAGCGTGGAGCGCCGCGCCTACCGGCAGGCGCAGTTCGCGGTGCGCACGCAGGAGGACGCGCTGGACATCGTGCAGGACGCGATGATCAAGCTCGCCGAGCACTACGGCGAGCGGCCCGCGGCCGAGTTGCCCCTGCTCTTTACCCGGATCCTGCAAAACGCGATCCACGACTTTTTCCGCCGGCAAAAGGTGCGCTCCACCTGGACCACGCTCTTTTCCGCGCTGGGCGGCGGCGACGAAGACGGCGACACCGACCCGCTCGACACCCTGGAAGCCGAACCCGGCTCCCGCGCCGCCGAGAGTGCAGCCGACGAGTTGCAGCGGGCGCAGACCATCGCCGCCATCGAACAAGAGCTGGAAAAGCTGCCGCCACGTCAACGGGAAGCCTTCCTGCTACGTTACTGGGAAGACCTCGACGTGGCCGGGACGGCTGCCGTGATGGGCTGTTCCGAGGGCAGCGTCAAAACCCACTGTTCGCGCGCCACGCATACGCTGGCGCGCGCTTTGCGTGTGCGAGGCATCGAACTATGAGCAACCAGGAAGAAGAATTCGGCTACCGCGTGCGGCAGGCGCTCAACGAGGGCCTGGAGCGGCTCGATTACCCGACGGTGCACAAGCTGGAGCAGGCGCGGCTCAAGGCGCTGGCGCAGCACAAGGCAGCGCAAACCGAGACCGCCTGGGTGCTGCAACCGGCCGCCGCCGGCGCTGCGGGCGACCCCGACGATGCCGCCGCCCGCTGGTGGCACCGCTTGGGCGTGTTGGTGCCGCTGGCGGTGCTGGCGGCCGCCTTCTTCGCCGTGGCCGAGTGGCACCACGCGCGCAGCATCCGCGACCAGGCCAACCTCGACTTCGCCGTGCTGATGGACGAGACACCGATCGACGCCGTCGCCGACAAGGGCTTCGGCGTCTTCTTGCAGACCGGCGACGTGCCGGCACCCAAGGAGTAAGCGCCGGTGCGTCGCGCCTTCCTGGCCCTGCTGCTCGGTTGGGCCGCGCTCGCCCCGGCGCTGGCGCAGCCCGCTGCTGCGCGCCCGGCCTGGGGCCAGCTCACGCCGCAGCAGCGCGAGGCGCTGGCGCCGTTGGCCGGCGATTGGGAGAGCTTCGACGCCGACCGCAAGCGAAAGTGGCTGGAGATCGCCGCCCGCTACCCGAGCCTGCCGCCCGAGAGCCAGCACAAGCTGCACGAGCGGATGCGCGAGTTCGCCCGCCTGTCGCCCGAGCAAAAGCGCGACGCGCGCGACAACTTCAAAAAGCTCTACGAGCTGCCGGCCGAAGAGCGGCAGGTGCGCGTGCAGCAGTTCCAGGAGCTGACGCCCGAGCAAAAGCGCGCACTGGCCGAGCAGGCGCAGCAGGAAGCGGTCAAAGCCCCTGCGCCACCGCCGCGCCGAGGCAATCCGCCGCAGTAGGCCGGATGCAGGGGCGCGTCGCTCAGATTCCACTTCGATACGACAACCAAGGCACGTCATTCCCGAGCAAGCGGGAATCCAGCTTCGGTCGAGGAACCCGCTGGGTTCCCGCTTGCGCGGGAACGACGAGCGCATCTCCAAGAAATCGAATCGGAGTGAGAGTGACGTTGGCGTCGGAATCCGCGGTAGTCGCGACACCACGGTTACCCCCGGATTCCGCCGTGTTCCATCCCGGCTACATTCCCGCTCATGGCGGAACACAACTTCCCCTCCCTGCCCGTCCGCGCCGCGGCAATGCTGTACGAAGCCGTGCTGCTCTTTGCCGTGCTGTTTGCCGCCGGCTTCGCCTGGACGCTGGCGTTGCAATGGACGCCCCCACTCACCGCCGGCCAAAAGGCGGCGACCTTCGCTTTCGAGGTCGCCGTGCTCGGCCTGTACTTCGTCTGGCAATGGCGACGCGGCGGCACGCTGCCGATGAAGACCTGGCGGCTGCGGCTGGCGCACGCCGATGGCGGCCCGCTCACCGTCGGCCGCGCCACAGCGCGCTTTGCGCTCGCCTGGATGCTGCTCTTGCCGGCGGCGATCCCGATCGCCACGCTGCACCCCGGGCCGGTGCCGACGATTGTGCTGCTGCTGGTGAGTCCGCTGGCCATGCTGGCCACGGCGCTCGTCGATCCCGAGCGGCAGATGCCGTACGACCGCTGGCTCGGCTTGCGCCTCACGCGCGAGCCGGCGGCAACTCGGTCAACGCGGTAACGTCGCCGGCAAACAGACGCTGCATCAGCCGCGTCTCGCGCGCACGCACGGCATCGAGAAACGCGCTGGCCGGCCCCATTGCCTTGAAGGCGTCGAACCCGCTTTGCAGAAAGTGGTGCAGATGGCCGTAGCCGGTCGCCTCGGCCGGAATCCGCATCATGTGCAGCATGCCCGCCAGCAGCGGCACCCGTGCCAGCCGCTCCAGCGAGCGGCCGATGGCATCGACCATCTCGATCTGCTGCGTGCGCTCATCGAGCGTGCCCGCATCGCGGTAGGCACGCGCGTAGGCAACATCGTCGATCGGCAGCGCGAGCCGGGCGGCCACGCGCTCGTCGAGCCGCTCGGACAACTCGTCGAGTTCCACCGCCAGCAGCAGCGTCTGCACGCCGCGCTCGGGCAGCATGCGGACGAACTTGCCGGCCGCGCGCAACGCCTCGGAGTCGCGCTGCTCGAAGTCGCGCACGCCGTAGAGCTCGGTCAGGAAAAACTCGCCCGCGGCCGCGTAGCGCGGCTGGACAAAGAGATCGGGGTAGCTGCGCCGCAGCCGGTCGGACTGCCAGCGCTTGAGCGCCAGCCAAGTGCGGGCGCGCGCGGCATCGGTGCGCAGCGCACGACGCAGCTCGATCACGCGCTGCAAGTGCGCGGTCAGGCGGTCTTTGGGGTCGTCGGGGATGGCTGACATACCGAGATGCTGTGTTGACCGGCGGCGAGCGGTCTTCCATCACCCCAACCCCTCTCCCGGGGGGAGAGGGGCCTTTAACCCTCTCCCCCCGGGAGAGGGTGGCGCCGCAGGCGCCGGGTGAGGGAAGACCACTCGCATAGAGGCGCCGTGCACGCCGCGATCGCCCTACCGCTGCGCGACATACCCCCGCGGAATCGCCCCCAGCAGGCGCTTGGTGTACTCGTTCTGCGGGTTCTCGTAGATCGCCTCGGACAGGCCGCGCTCGACCACCTCGCCCTGGTTCATCACCAGCATGTCGTCGGCCATGTACTTGACCACCGCCAGGTCGTGGCTGATGAAGATGTAGGTCATCTTGAACTCGTCCTGCAAGTCGAGCAGCAGGTTGAGCACGGTGGCCTGCACGCTGACGTCGAGGGCGGAGACGGACTCGTCGCAGATCAACACCTCGGGCTGCATCGACAGGCAGCGGGCGATGGCGATCCGCTGCCGCTGGCCGCCGGAGAACTCGTGCGGGTACTTGTACACGGCATCCGCTGCCAGCCCGACCCGCCGCGCCAGCGCCACGGCCCGCGCAAAGCGGTCGTCGTCGCCGCTGCCGATGCCGTGCACCTTCATCGGCTCCGTGAGAATCTGGCCGACGGTGAAACGAGGGTTCAGGCTCGCGTACGGGTTCTGGAAGATGATCTGGATGCGGCGGCGGTAGGCCTTCAACTCGTGCTCGGAGAGCTTCAACAGGTCGCGGCCGTCCCACAGCACTTCTCCGGCGGTGGGCTGCGTCAGGCGCATCAACATCATGCCGACTGTCGTCTTGCCCGAGCCGGATTCGCCCACCACGCCCAGCGTGCGGCCGCGGTACAGGTCGAAGCTCGCCTCCTTGACCGCGTCGACTTCCTTGCGGGCAAAGAGGCCGGTTTTGAGCCGATAGGTCTTGCGCAGCCCGCGCGCGCGGATCAGCGGCTCGGCCTCGGGCGGGAGCGCCACGCGCTGCTCGCCCGTCGCCCTGGCCAAGCCCTCGGCGTGGCCGTTCATGAAGTCGTCGATCACCGGTAGCCGCTTCGGCTTTACGTCCAGCCGCGGCCGGCAGGCGAGCAGCGCTTTCGTATAGGCATCCTGCGGATCGGCAAAGATGCGGTCGGTGCTGCCCGCCTCGCGCACCGTGCCCTCGCGCATTACCACCACCGAGTCGGCGATCTCGCCCACCACGCCCAGGTCGTGGCTGATGAAGAGCACGCTCATCCGGCGCTTGTCTTGCAGCCGCGCGAGCAACTCCAGAATCTGCCGCTGCACGGTCACGTCGAGCGCGGTGGTCGGCTCGTCGGCGATCAGGAGCTTCGGCTCGCAGGCGATGGCAATCGCGATCATCACCCGCTGCTGCTGGCCGCCGGACAGCTCATGCGGATAAGCGCCCAGCCGCGCGCGCGGCTCGGGGATGCCGACTTCGTTCAGCAGTTCCAGCGTGCGCTCCGCCGCCGCCTTGCGCGACAGGCCCAGGTGCAGACGCACCACCTCGCTCACCTGGTCGCCAACGGTGAACACGGGGTTGAGCGAGGTCATCGGCTCCTGAAACACGAACGAGATGTCCTTGCCGCGCAGCTCGCGCAGCCGCTCGATCGGCTCGGTCAACAGATTGCGGCCGCCGTAGTCGATGCGGCTGGCGGGATCGACGATGGCGTTGTCCGGCAGCAGCCGCACGATCGACATTGCCGACACGCTCTTGCCCGAGCCGGACTCGCCCACCAGCGCGACGGTGGAGTTTTCCGGCACGTCGAAGGAGATGCCGCGCACCGCCTCGGCGATCTCATGCTTGCCCAGGCGGAACGACACCCGCAGATCGCGCACGGACACGAGATTGTTCATGGATTACTCCCTCCCCTTCAAGGGGAGGGTTGGGGTGGGGATGGGTTGCGCTCGCGCACCAGGAAACCCATCCCCCACCCAGCCTCCCCCTTGAAGGGGGAGGAGTTTCTTCCTCAATGCACGAACGAAGTTGCTCATCGTGCTCACCGCAGCTTGGGGTCGAGCGCGTCGCGCAGCGCATCCGTCCACAGCGCAAACGCGGTGACGAAGGTCGCCATGCAGACGGTGGCCGCGACCAGTTGCCACCAGTGGCCGAGCACGAGTTCGGCCTGCGCCTCGGCGAGCATCGTGCCCCAGGACACCTGATCGACCGACACCCCCAGCCCGAGATAAGACAGGATCACCTCGGCCTTGATGAAGCTCACCACGTGCAGCGCCAACTGCACCAGCACCACGTGGCTGACGTTGGGCAAGATGTGCACGAACATCCGCGAAAGGTGGCCCACACCAATCGCCTCGGCCGCGCGCACGTACTCGCGCGTGCGGTGCTTGATGTACTCGGCGCGCACCAGCCGGTAGATGCCGGTCCAGCCCACCAGCGCCAGGATCACGATCACCGTGCCCATACCGCGGCCGAGCACCGCGGCGAGCGCGAAGATCAGCAGGATGTACGGCACCGAGGTGAAGACGTTGTAGACCCACTCCAGAAAGTCGCCGATCTTGCCGCCGGCGTAACCGGCCAGCGCGCCGAGCAGCGTGCCGATCAAGGTCGCCAGCACCGCGGCAAACACGCCGACGAAGATCGAGATCTCTCCGCCCTTGATCGCCTTGGCCAGCACGTCGCGGCCCAGACGGTCGCCGCCGAAAGGCAGCGTCTCGGCACGTACCGGCTCTTCGATCTGGATCTTGGAGGCGCGCTCGGCCCATTCCTGGTACTTGGGCGCCAGCGGGTCGATGTCGGACAAGTCCACCGGCTTGGCGTCGCGGTCGACCAGATTGGCGAGCGGGTCGCTGCCAGTCTCCTTCGGCGCCGGGCCGAGGAAAGTCGGCGGCGCGTTGGGCACGCCGACCTCGGCCTGCCAGTTCTTGGCGATCAAGCCGGTCGCGGCACCCAGAATCAACAACACCCAGAACGCCACGATCGCCAGCGAGGTCATCCCCACCCGGTCGGTGCGCAGCCGCCGCCACGCGGCGACCCACACGCCCGCCGAACGGCGCTGCGGGGGCGGGACGGGCACAGTCGCTGCGCTCACTTGAGCACCACCCGCGGATCGACCGCCTTGTAAAGAATGTCGGTGATCAGGTTGATCACCATCGTCAACGCGGCCAGATACACCGTCACCGCCTGGATCACCGGGTAGTCGCTGCGGTTGACCGCCAGCAGCACTTCGCGCCCGAGCCCAGGGATCGAGAAGAACGTCTCGATCAGGAACGAGCCCAGAAACACGCCCGGAATCTGCACCGCCACGTTGGTGAGCACCGGGATCAGCGCGTTGCGCAGCACGTGCTTGAACAGGATCGTGTTCTCCGACAGGCCCTTGGCGCGCGCGGTGCGCACGTAGTCCTGGCCGATCTCGTCCAGAAAGAAGCTGCGGTACAGCCGCGTCTGCGGCGCCAGGCTCACCAGCACCGCCAGCAGCACCGGCAGCACCGCGTAATGGGTGAGGTTGGTCCACACACTGTCGCTCCAGCCCTGCACCGGGAACCAGCCGAGCTTGAAGCCGAACAGCCACTGGCCGACGATGATGTAGACGAGAAAGGAGATCGACAGCGCCACCGTGGTGATGATCATCACCAGCCGGTCGGTGAGCGAACCGCGCACATAGGCCACCGCCATCGCGGCGATGGTGGCGAGCACCGTTTCCAGCACCAGGATCGGGATCATCACCGTCAGGGTGTTGGGCAGCCGGGTGGCAAAGATGCTGGAGATCGACTCGCCGGTGGCCCAGCTCTTGCCCCAATCGAAGGTGAAGATCTGCTTGATGAAGATGCCGAGCTGCACGTACCAGGGGTCGTTTAACCCCAGTTGCTGGCGGATCGCCTGGATCTGCTCGGGCGTGGCAAGCAGCCCGCCCAGGATCTCCGCCGGGTCGCCACCGAAAAACTTGAACAGGAAGAAGATCAGCAGGATGACCCCGAACAAGGTCGGGATCATCTGCCACAGCCTGCGTAAGATATACGCGGTCACGGAACGCCTGGAACGGTGAGCGGTCGAAAACGGCGCGGATGCCGCCACCGGCCACGCGCAAGGCGCGCATTATGCCCACCACCCGGCGCCGCCGTCCCCACCCCCGCATTAACCCTTGCCTGCCGATACCACCGTGGTTTCCAAGACGCGACGCGCATTGACGCAAAGCCTGCTGGCGCTGCCAGTGGCCAACGCCGCTGCCCAACCCACCGCCCCGGCACCGCGCGAGAAAGTGCTGCGGTATGCGTTTCGCGTCGCGGAGACGGGGTTCGATCCGGCCCAGGTCAACGACTTTTACTCTTCGACGGTCTGCGCGAACATTTTCGAAGCGCCGCTGACCTACGACTTTCTGGCCCGGCCGGCCAAGATCGTGCCCAACACCGCGGCCGCGCTGCCCGAGGTCGCGCCCGACTACACGTCGCTGCGGGTGCGCATTCGACCCGGCACTTACTTCCAGGATCACCCGGCCTTTAAGGGACAGAAGCGTGAGCTGACGGCGCACGACTACGTGTACTCGATCAAGCGCATTTACGACCCCAAGCTCAAAAGCCCGCGCGTGTATCTGCTGGAGTCGAGCGGCGTGCTCGGCATGCCGGCGATTCGGGCTGCGGCGCTGAAGGGTGCGAAGTTCGACTACGACAGCGAGGTCGAGGGCGTGCGTGCGCTGGACCGTTACACCTTCGAGCTGCGCTTCGGCCAGCCCAACCCGCGCTTCTATCAGTATCTGGCCGACAACTCGTTCTTGGGCGCGGTTGCGCGTGAAGTCTGCGAGAGCTACGACGAGAAAACGCTGATGGCGCACCCGATCGGCACCGGGCCGTTCCGGCTGGCGTCCTACCGCCGCTCGTCGCGCAACGTGCTCGAGCGCAACCCCGGCTACCGCGACGACCGCTACGACTCGCAGCCGGAACAGGACGACCCCGCGGTACGCGAAGTCGCCCAAGCTCTGGCCGGCCGGCAACTGCCGATGATCGACCGGGTCGAGGTCTACATCGTCGAAGAAAACCAGCCGCGCTGGCTGGCCTTCCTTAACGCCGAGCACGATCTGATCGACGAACTGCCGTACGACCTGGCACCGCTGATCATCCCCAACGGCCGCCTCGCGCCCAACCTGGTGCGCCAAGGCATCCAGATGGAACGCAGCCCGCGCGCCAACGTGGACATGGCGCTCTTCAACATGGAGCACCCCTTGGTCGGCGGCTACTCGGCCGACAAGGTGGCGCTGCGCCGCGCGATTGGGCTCGCGTACCAACTGGATGCGGAAATCCAGAACGTGCGCAAAGGCCAGTCGATTCCCGCGCAGTCGCCGGTGGCACCGTCCGTCACCGGCTACGACCCGGGCTTCCGCAGCGAGATGAGCGAGCAGAACCGCGCGCGGGCCAAGGCGCTGCTCGACACCTATGGCTATGTCGACCGCGACGGCGACGGCTGGCGCGAGCAGCCCGATGGCTCACCGCTGCTGTTGCAGATCGCCACTCAGCCCGATCAGTTGTGGCGCCAGCTCGACGAGGTATGGAAAAAGAGTCTCGACTCCATCGGCATCCGGGTCCAGTTCAAGCCCGCCAAGTGGCCTGAGAACCTGCAAAACTCGCGTGCCGGCAAGCTGATGATGTGGCGCGTCGGCTGGGTCGCCGCACAACCCGATGGCGACACGTTTCTCGCTCTCGGCTACAGCATCAACAAGGGGCAGGCCAACCACGCGCGCTTCAGCCTGCCGGAGTTCGACCGGCTGTACGCCCGCCAGCGCGAACTCCCCGACGGCCCCGAACGCGAAGCACTGTTCCTTGAAGCCAAGCGCCTGTTTGCCGCGTATGCGCCGTACAAGTTCCTCGGCCACCGGATGGAGACCGCAATCTGGCACCCGTGGCTGATCGGCTACCGGCGCCATCCGTTCATGCGCGACTTCTGGAAGTACGTGGACATCGACCTCGACCGGCTGGCCAAGGCATGAGGCATCGCTTCGACCGCCAGCGCCGCAGCGCGCTCGGGGCGCTCGCCGGCGCGCCGCTGCTGGCGGCGGCGGGGATGCCTGCGGTGGCAGCCGACGCCGCAGGTGCCAAGGTGTTGCGCTACGCGTTCGACAACAGCGAAAACGGCTTCGACCCGGCCCAGATCAGCGACCTGTATTCGCGCATCGTCACCGCGCACATCTTCGAGGGGCTGTACGGCTACGACTATCTGGCGCGGCCGTACAAGATCAAGCCGGTCACGGCCGTGGCGATGCCGGAGGTGTCCGACGACTTTCGCGTCTGGACGATCCGCGTCAAGCCCGGCATCTACTTTCAGGACGACGCGGTCTTCAAGGGCCGGCCGCGCGAGCTGGTGGCGCAGGACTACGTGTACGCGATCAAGCGTTTTGCCGATCCGCGCTGGAAGTCGCCGGCCTACGCCAGCATTGCCGACCTGCACATCCTCGGACTCGCACAACTGCGCGAAGAGGTGACCAAAGGCGGCCAGCCGTTCGACTACGACCGCGAGATCGAGGGCATGCGCGCGCTCGACGCCCACACGATCCAGTTCCGGCTGGAGCGGCCCTCGCCGCGCTTGCTGGTGCAGACGCTGGCCACGCCCGACCTGTGGGGCGCAGTCGCGCGCGAAGTGGTCGAGGCCTATGGCGACAAGATCATGGAGCACCCGGTCGGCACCGGGCCGTTCCGTCTGGCCGACTGGCGGCGCTCGGCCAAGATCGTGCTCGAGCGCAACCCAAGCTACCGCGAGGTGTGGTACGAGGCCGAACCAAACGCCGACGATGCCGAAGGCCAGGCGCTCGCCGCGCGCTTTGCGGGCCGGCGGCTGCCGATGGTCGATCGGGTGGAGATTTCGATCATCGAGGAGCAACAACCCCGTTGGCTGTCCTTCGTCAACATGCAGCAGGACTTTCTGGAGCGTCTGCCGTTCGAGTTCATCGAACTGGCCGCACCCAATGGCAGGCTGGCGCCCAACCTTGCGCGGCGCGGCATGCAGATGCAGCGCACGCTCAACGCCGATCGCTTCTACACCTTCTTCAACATGGACGACCCGGTGGTGGGTGGTATGACGCCGGAGAAGATCGCGCTGCGCCGGGCGATCGGACTCGCCTTCGACATCGACCAGGAGATCCGGCTGTATTGGCGGGGGCAGGCGATTCCGGCGCACGCCACCGTACTGCCGCACACGTCGGGCTACGACCCGGCGTTTCGCACCGAAGACAGCAGCTACAACCTGGCGCGCGCCAAGGCCCTGCTCGATATGTACGGCTATGTCGACCGTGACGGCGACGGTTGGCGCGAGCAGCCCGACGGCTCACCGCTGGCGCTCGAGTGGTCGACCTCCCCCGACCAGCGCTCGCGCAAGCGCGACGAACTGCGGCGCAAGGACATGAGCAAGCTCGGCATCCGGGTGGTGTTCAAGCCCGCGCAGTTCCAGGAGAACCTGAAAAACGCCCGCGCCGGCAAGCTGATGATGTGGACGTCGGGCAACTCAGCGGCCTCGCCCGACGGCCAGCCGGGGCTCGACCAGGGCGCAACGATCCACTTCGGCGGCCAGAATCTGGCGCGCTTCACGTACCCGCGCTTCGACGAGATCTACACCCGGATGCGCGAAATCCCCGACGGCCCGGAACGCGAACAACTGTTCCGCGAGGCCAAGCGCATCCTCGCCGTGTATGCGCCATACAAGGTGCAAATTCACCGCATCCTCACCGACCTCGCCTGGCCGTGGCTGATCGGCTACCGCCGGCCGCTGTTCACGCAGGTGTGGTGGCCCTACGTGGACATCGACACCGCGCTGCGGGACAAGACGCTCGGATGAAGCGGCGCGCCGCGCTGAAGGCCGCGGGCGCCCTGGCCACCGGTGCCGCGTGGCCGGCCACGCACGCCACAGCCGGCACGGCGCGCGTTCTGCGCTACGCATTTCAAATCGCCGAAACCGGTTTCGACCCGGCGCAAATCAGCGACCTGTATTCGCGCTACGTGACCGCGCATATCTTCGATGCGCCGCTGGCCTACGACCACTTGGCACGCCCGTACAAGCTGAAGCCATCGTTGGCCGCGGCGCTGCCCGACGTATCGGCCGACTTTCGCGTCTACACGATTCGATTCCGGCCAGGTATCTACTTCGCGGACGATCCCGCCTTTCGCGGCCAGCGGCGGGAGCTGGTGGCGGCGGATTTCGCCTACTCGATCAAGCGCATCTACGACCCTCGTTGGAAGAGCCCTTCGTACTCGCTGCTGGCCGAAAACCGCATCCAGGGGCTGCAAGCATTGCGCGACGCCGCGTTGGCCGGACAGCCTTTCGACTACGACCGCCCGGTCGCCGGCCTGCAAGTGCTGGATCGCTACACACTGCGCGTTGAGCTGGACGTGCCGGCGCCCCGGTTCAACTACGTGCTGGCTGCGCCCGACGTCTGGGGCGCGGTAGCGCGTGAGGTGGTTGAGTTCTATGGCGACGAGGTCATGGCGCACCCGGTAGGCACCGGACCTTTCCGCCTCGCGGAATGGCGACGCTCTTCACGCATCGTGCTCGAGCGCAACCCCGGCTACCGGGAGCAGTTCTACGAGGCGGAACCGAACGCCGACGACGCCGACGGCCAGGCTGTCGCCCGCCGTCTGGCCGGACGCCGGCTGCCCATGCTCGATCGGGTGGAGATCTACATCGTCGAAGAAAACCAGCCGCGCTGGCTTGCGTTCCTCAATGGCGAGCACGATCTGCTCGATCGCGTACCACTGGACTTCGCCAACGTCGCCATCCCCGGCGGTCGGCTCGCACCCGGTCTGGCGCGTCAGGGGGTACAGATGTTCCGGGTGCTGGGGGCCGACGTCACGCTGACCATTTACAACATGGACGATCCGGTCGTCGGCGGCTACAGCCCCGAGCGCGTGGCGCTGCGGCGGGCGCTTAATCTGGCGCTCGACGTGCCCGCGGAGATCCGGCTCGTGCGGCGCGGACAGGCAGTGCCCGCGCAAACGATTGTGCCGCCACACACCTTTGGCTATCGGCCGGGCTTGCGTACCGAAATGGGTGAGCACAGCCTGACCCGCGCCCGTGCGCTATTGGACCTGTTCGGCTACGTGGACCGCGACGGCGACGGCTGGCGCGAGCAACCGGATGGTTCGCCGATCACTTTGGAGATTTCGACTCAACCCGACCAGATCACGCGCCAGTTCGACGAACTGACGAAGAAGAACCTCGCCGCACTTGGCATCGGCGTGCGGTTCAAGGTGGCCAAGTGGCCGGAAAATCTCAAGGCGGTACGCGCCGGCAAGTTCATGCTGTGGTCGCTGGGCAGTACCGCGGCATCCCCCGATGGGCAGCAGTCGCTGGAGCGTGCCTACGGCAAGTCGATCGGTGCGCAGAACTACGCGCGCTTCAAGCGCGGGGACTTCGATGCGATCTACGAGCGGATGAAAGCCCTGCCCGACGACCCTTCGCGGCAGGCATTGTTCGACGAGGCCAACCGCATCTTCGTCGCCTATGCGCCATATCGTGTCCATGTGCATCGAATCATCACCGACCTGGCCTGGCCCTGGCTGATCGGCTATCGGCGTCCGACGGTGTGGAACCGCTTTTGGGAGTACCTGGACGTCGATCCGGCCCTGCGGCCCGCGGCATGAGCCTCGCCGCACTGGTCCGGCTGTGGCTGCTGGTGCTGGTCGGCGCCGGCACGCTGCTGGCGTGGGCGTTGCTGCCGCAGGGCACACCGGCGTGGCTGCCGTGGCTGATCGGCCTCGTGGCGCCGCTGCCGGCGACCGGCCTGGTTCTGGCGATCGAGATGGTGGTCGGCGCCACCGTCGATCCACCCGCGCCGCCGCGCCCACTGGCCACCCTGCTGCGTGTGTGGTGGGTGGAGACGCTCGACTCCGCCGTGGTCTTCGGCGGGCGGCAGCCGTGGCGCGCGGGCTTTGCCGAGCCGCCGCTCGCGCGCGACCCCGCGCGGCCCGCGGTGCTGCTGATCCACGGCTACGTGTGCAACCGCGCGGTGTGGCGGCCGCTGCTGGCGAGCGGCAAGCTCGCCGGCTGCAACGTGGCGACGGTCAACCTGGAGCCGGTGTTCGGCTCCATCGACGCTTACGCCGCCGTCATCGACGCCGCCGTCGAACGGCTGCGCGCCGACAGCGGTGCAGCGCAGGTGGTGCTGGTCTGCCACAGCATGGGCGGGCTGGCGGCGCGCGCCTACCTCCGGCGCCATGGCGCGAGCGCCGTGGCGCGGGTGATCACGCTCGCCTCACCGCACGCGGGCACGGTGGTCGGGCGCCTCGGCATCGGGCGCAACGCCAAGCAGATGGCGGTCGGTTCAGCCTGGTTGCGCGACTTGGCTGCCGGTGAGGACGCCGCGCGGCGAGCGCTTTTTGTCTGCATCGGCACGCGCGACGACAATCTGGTCGTACCGCGAGCGAGCCCGCTGTTGCCGGGGGCGCGGCACGAGGTGATCGACGATGTCGGCCACCTCGCGCTGCTCGCCGATCCGCGGGCGTGGGAGTCGATTGCCCGCTTCGTCGCCAGCCCCTCCCCCTTCAAGGGGGAGGTTGGGAGGGGGATGGGTTCCTCGAACGCGGCAACCCATCCCCACCCGTGACGTAGCCGCGCGCTGGCAGGCGCGCGTCGCTGCGGCGGCGCAAAGCATTCGCTTTGCGAAACCCCGCCTCTGCCCCCTCGAAGGGGAGGGGAGCAAACATCAGAAGTGAATCCCCCGCATCAGATTCGCCATCGCGATCTGATCCGCGGTGGCCTTGCCCTTCTCGCCGGCCTTGGCGCCCTTGGCGGCATCGGAGTCCGGGAACATGCGGAACGTGGTGTTCATCGCGATCTGCGCGATCCGCGGCGCCACCGCGTGCAGCACCTGGCCGAACACGCCCAACCGCGTGGCGATGCGCACCGGCTTGTAGACGATCGCCTGCACGATCAGATCGGCCGCCTCGTCCGGCGCCAGTGTGGGCACGTTCTGGTACATCTTGGTCGGGGCGATCATCGGCGTGCGCACCAGCGGCATGTTGATCGTGGTGAAGGTCACCCCCAGGTCGATGTATTCGCTCGCCGCGCAGCGCGTCCAGGCATCGAGCGCCGCCTTGCTCGCCACGTAGGCGGAGAAGCGCGGCGCGTTGGTCAGCACGCCAATGGACGAGATGTTGACCACGTGCCCCTTGCGCTTGTTGCTCATGTGCGGCAGCAAGCCCATGGTGACGCGCAGGCAGCCGAAGTAGTTCAACTGCATCGTCCGCTCGAAGTCGTGGAAGCGGTCGTAGCTGGACTCGATGCCGCGGCGGATCGAGCGGCCCGCGTTGTTGACGAGCACGTCCACGCCGCCATAAGTCTCCACCAGCCAGGCCACCAGTTGGTCGCAGCTTTCCATGCTGGCCAGATCGGCCGAGAAGGTCACCACCGTGCCGCCGTTGGCGTTCTCGCCCAGTGCGTCTTCGATCTCGCGCTTGGCGGCGTCGAGCTTGTCCTGCTCGCGGCCGACGATCACGGTGATGGCACCCGCCTGCGCGATCTTGTGCGCCGCCGCCAGCCCGATGCCCGAGGAGCCGCCCGTCACCAGCGCAACCTTGCCGCGCACCTGGCCGGCGAGTGTGCGGTCGATGAACAAGTCCGGGTCGAGGTTGCGCTCCCAGTAATCCCACAGCCGGTAGGCGTAGTCCTCCAGCCGCGGGCATTCGATGCGCGTGCCCTTGAGCGCGGCGGTGGTTTCGCGGCAGTCGAAGCGGGTGGGGTAGTTGACGAAGGTGATGATGTCGTCGGGCAGGCCAAGGTCCTTCATCACCGCGTTGCGGATGCGACGCACGGGTGTTAACGCCAGCATGCCTTTCTTGACGCTGTTGGGGATGAAGCCCAGCAACGCCGCATTGACGCGCAGCGAAAACTGCGGCGCGTGCGCGGCCCTGGCGAAGATGTTGAGGATGTCGCCGACGCGGTACGGCGTCGGATCCACGAGGTGGAAGGCGCGTCCGTCGCCCTCCTTGGCGTGGGCGATGTGGTCGATCGCATCGACCACGAAGTCCACCGGCACGATGTTGATGCGCCCGCCTTCGATGCCGACGGCCGGCATCCACGGCGGCAGCATCGCGCGCATCCGCTGGATCAGCTTGAAGAAGTAGTACGGGCCGTCGATCTTGTCCATCTCGCCCGTCTTGCTGTCGCCCACCACCAGGCCCGGCCGGTACACGCGCCACGCGCCCTTGCACTCGCGGCGGACGATCTTCTCCGAGTCGTGCTTGGTGGCGAAGTACGGGTGATCCAGCCCTTCGGCTTCGTCGAACATGTCTTCGCGGAACACGCCCTCGTACATGCCGGCCGCGGCAATCGAGGACACATGCTGGAAGATGCCGGCGCGGATCTCGTTGGCGAGCGCCACCGCGTTGCGCGTGCCGTCGATGTTGGCGGCGATCTGGCTCTCCGCATCGGCCTTCAGGTCGTAGACCGCGGCCAGGTGGTAGAAGTGATCGATCCGGCCGCCCAGCGCCTTGATCTGCGCCTTGGTCAAACCCAGCAGCGGTTTGGCGAGGTCACCGTAGACCGGCAACGCGCGCTTGTCCGTCACCCCCCAGGCGTCGAGCAGATCCGGCACCTTGTCCTTGCTCGATTCGCGGATCAAAAAGTGCACCACGGCGCCGCGCCGCGCCAGCAGCTTCTTGACCAGCCGCTTGCCGATGAATCCGGACGCGCCGGTGACAAAGTACTCCATGGGGTGTCTCCTCCTATGCGGATGTGTTTAGAGAGTCGAAAGATCATTCTAGGGCCTTTAGTTGGCGGCCTCTAGCGTCGCTGCCTAGACTTGTTCGGTCGTCATCCACTCCCCGCAAAAGGAAAGATCATGGTCAGGAAACTCAAGGCGATGGCCGAGCACGGCAACAAGGACAGCCAACTGGCGGCCGCGGTCAAGGACTCTGCGCAGCAGATCTGGCTCGCCGGGCTGGGCGCCTTTGCCAAGGCGCAGGAAGAAGGCGGCAAGGTCTTCAACCTGCTGGTCAAGGAAGGCAACTCGATTCAAAAGCGCACGATGCGCATGACCGAAGACAAGGTCAACGAGGTCACCAACCGCGTGGTCAAGGCGGCCGACGACATCCAGAAGCAGGCCAATGGCACCTGGGACAAGCTGGAAGCCGTGTTCGAGCAGCGCGTCGAGCGCGCGCTGACCCGTCTGGGCGTGCCCACCAACAAGGAAATCGCCGCGCTGACCGCGCGCGTCGAAGAACTCACCGCGAGCGTGAACAAGCTGTCGGGCGCGAAGAAGCCGACCGTCAAGAAGGCTGCGGCCAAGCGGCCGGTACGGGCACGGAAAACGGCGTAAGCAACTTGCGCTGCTCTGCCGTTAGCCCAGGTTCCTCCCTCACCCGGCCGCTGCGCGGCCACCCTCTCCCCCCGGGAGATGGGCTGGGGGTGAGGGAAGACCGCCACAACTTTGCGTAAGCGAAGCGATTCATGGCGTCGCCAGTCCGGCGTGACAAGCGCCCACCCCGCATCGGCTTGGCTTTGGCCGGCGGCGGTCCATTGGGTTCCATCTATGAGATCGGCGCGCTGGCCGCGCTGACGGAATCGCTGCGCGGCATCGACTTCAACGACGCCGAGGTTTACGTCGGCGTCAGTGCCGGCGCCTTTGTCGCGGCGGGTCTGGCCAACGGCTACACGCCGCACCAGATGTCGCGTCTGTTCATCGAAGGGCGTACCCGCGACGAGAGCTTCGACCCCTCGATCCTGCTACAGCCGGCACTGCGCGAATACTGGCAGCGCTTGCGCTCGGTGCCCGGCCTTACGGCGGGCGCGATCTGGCACTACCTCGCCGGCGCCAGCAGCCTGATGAGCTCGTTCGAGCGGCTCGGCCGCGCGATTCCGACCGGCGTCTTCAGCGGCGACGAGGCTTCGCGCTATCTGGCGGAGACCTTCAGTCACGGCGCGCGCACCGACGACTTTCGCAAGCTCAAGCACAAGCTTTATCTGGTCGCCACCGATCTGGACACCGGCATGCCGGTGGCCTTCGGTGGACCGGGCACCGACCATGTCCCAATCTCGCGCGCCGTGCAGGCTTCGGCGGCGCTGCCGGGGTTGTTCCCGCCGGTACTGATCGACGGCCACTACTTCGTCGACGGCGCGCTGCGCAAGACACTGCACGCCTCGGTCGCGCTGGAGCACGGCGTCGATCTGCTCATTTGCATCAATCCGCTGGTCCCCTATGACGCCACGCCCGGCCAGCGCGCCCGCGAGCCCGAGCACCGGATGCACTCGCTGGTCGAGGGCGGCCTGCCGGTGGTGCTGGCGCAGACCTTCCGCTCGATCATCCGCTCGCGGCTGGACGCGGGGATGGAGCGCTACAAGACCGCCTACCCGCAAACGGACATCGTGCTGTTCGAGCCCCACCGCTCGGACGCCGACATGTTCTTCACGAACCTGTTTTCGTATTCCAGCCGGCGCCGACTGTGCGAGCACGCCTACCAAAAGACGCGCCACGAACTCTGGGCACGCCGGCACGAACTGGCGCCGCTGCTGGCGCGCCACGGCGTGCGGATCGACGTCGCCACGCTGCGCGACGACAAGCTCACGCTGATCAAGAGCATCCGCAAGCAGCGCGAAAGCTGGCTCGATCTCGCCTCGACCGCCGCCACGCGGCAACTGACGCACACGCTGGACGACCTGGATCGCTGGTTGCGCCTGCACAGCCCACCAGCCTGACAGAGTTACCAAAATCATGACCATTGAACGGCCGTTTCATGACAAAAGTCACCTGTTAGTTTTGCCAGCGCAACGATAAGATTGTTACGTCCGCAGAGTGCTGGCGTGGTAGCGCCCGGACTTCCCTCGGTGCTACCGGATCCGCACTTCGACAAACATTCCATCCACCCAAGTGTCTTTCTGGGAGTCACCATGAAGGTCCTTCACTTTGCCGCCGTCGCTCTAGCCTCCATCTCTGCTTTGCCGGCCATCGCGGCAACCCAAGGATCCCTCGGCACCACCTCCACCGCGACCTTCGGCGTCACGGCAAACGGCCCAGCAACCCCGCGCCTCGTGCAAGTGCTGGACGTAGAGGACGCGACGTTCAACAACAGCACGCAGTCGGAACGGTCGCCTTCGACACCTGGCGTCACCATGACGTTTTGCGTGGTGGACACCTACGCCGGCGCCGTGACCCTTCAGGTCAGCAACGACGGCACGAACGGCATTGATAGCAACGGGTTCCTCCTCAAGGCCACTTCCGGCACCACGGTCACTATCTATCCCGAAGTAACGAATGTCAGTGTCTCAAGCCTGTGGGGCGCGTTCAGCGGGGCGAACAGCTTCACCGCCACTATTCCCGCTGGGCAGACCGTCAGCGCCGCGGCGGCTTGCGGAGTCGGCAATGTGAAGATCCACGTTTCCCTTCCCGCGAGTCAGACATTGCCGGAGACGATCGGGGGAACCAGCTTCACGACGACCATCACGATGGTGGCGACCCCGATTTGAAGACACGTCCGGGCGCGCCGCGGGGTATCGGCGCGCCCAATACGGTACCGCGCCGGGCAAAGCCGCCGGGGCATTGGGCAACACCCCGGATCCGCGCCAGCGGCTGAACCGCAACCCGCGCTCGCGGGAATCCAGGCTCTCGATACCAGGAAGCGAGTCGGCACCGATTGAACGCGCATCGTGGATCGATGCGCGGCAGCGATGCTGCGACGCATCTACCTCAGCGATGGCGCATGGGTAATATCCCATCGTCACCGTTGTCCGCGCCCGGGTCTGCTCCCCGCCAAAAACTCATGCAACGCAAGCCCCCGCGCCGCACGCGCGAGCGCATTCTCGAACTGTCGCTGCGCTTGCTCAACGATTTCGGCGAGCCGAACGTCAACACGACGATCATTGCCCAGGAGATGAACATCTCGCCGGGCAACCTGTACTACCACTTCAAAAACAAGGACGACATCGTCAACTGCATCTTCCAGCAGTTCGAGCGGGAGATCGACAAGCTGCTGGCGGTGCCGCCCGAGCGCCGCCCCAACGTCGAGGACGCCTGGCTCTTTTTGCACCTGCTCTTCGAGCTGATCTGGAAGTACCGCTTTTTCTACCGCGATCTGAACAATCTGCTGATCAACAGTCGCACGCTGGAGATGCGCTTCAAGACGCTGCTCGGGCAGAAGGTCAAGATGGCGCGCTGGCTGTGCGAGGGGCTGGCCGCCAACGGCGAGCTGAAGGCGAGCCGCGCCGAGATCGCCGCGCTGGCGACCAACATGGTGGTGGTCGCCACCTATTGGCTGTCGTACCAGTACGTCATGAACGCGCGGCGCTTTTCCGAATCCGAGTTCGTCGGCCAGGCGGTGGCGCAGGGCTGTTATCAGGTGATGGCGCTCACCGCGCCCTACCTGACCGGGGACGCGCGCGCCTTGTTCGAGAAACTCGCCGCCGCGTACCGCGACGCGGCGGCGTAGCCCCACGCGGCGCTAGCCGCGACCGGCAACGTCCGGTTCGCTTGCCGCGCCGAACAACCAGCGGCCGACCGCGCCAGCCAACAGCGCGCCGACGATCGGCGCGACCCAGAACAGCCACAGCTGCTGCACGGCCCAACCGCCGACGAACAGCGCCGGCCCGGTGCTGCGCGCGGGGTTGACCGAGGTGTTGGTCACCGGAATGCTGATCAGGTGGATAAGCGTCAGGCACAGGCCAATGGCGATGCCGGCAAAACCGACCGGCGCCCGCTTGTGGGTCACACCGAGAATCACCAGCAGGAACATGAAAGTCAGCGCAATCTCGGTGACCAGCGCGGCGCCCATGCTGTACTTGCCCGGCGAGTGCTCGCCGAAGCCGTTGGAGGCGAAGCCGCCGGCCAGATCGAAGCCCGCCTTGCCGCTGGCAATGACATACAGGACGGCGGCGGCGGCGATCGCGCCGGCCACCTGCGCTGCGATGTAAGCAGGCAGCTGCGAAGCCGGAAAGCGTCCGCCCGCCCACAGGCCGATCGACACCGCCGGGTTGAAGTGCGCGCCCGAAATGGGGCCGAAGGCATAGGCCCCCGTCAGCACGGTCAGGCCGAATGCCAGTGCCACGCCGGTGAAGCCGATGCCCAACTCCGGAAACGCCGCCGCCAGCACGGCGCTGCCGCAGCCGCCGAGAACCAGCCAGAACGTGCCGATGAATTCAGCCGCAAGTTTTGCGCCCATGGTTTACCTCCGAAAGAGAGCGGCGGACTTTACCGCAGCGCCGTAGCGCGCAGGTGGCGGCCGCGGCGTTACGCTTCGACGCGCGTCGCGGCTGCGCGACACCCACCCGGAGACATCGCTCATGGCCAAAGCCTGGACCAAGTTCCCTTACCCAGACAAGCAGTTCCACTACACCGCGGCGACGCTGAAGAAGGCGTGGGAACGTCTGCACAAGGGCGACGCGGAACCCTGGCCCAAGGCCGACGCGGCGATCGAGGCGTGGATCGCCTTTCACGCCGGCGAGTTTCAGAAAGCGGTGGAACTGGGGATCAAGGCCGGCGGCGCCGGCATCACCGCCGCCAACAAGGCGCAGGCGATCTACGCCAATTACGTCGAAGACGACGACAAGCGCAAGCTGGATCTCTTTCAGGAAGTCGCCGCGCGCGCCGAGGCGCAACAGGCGGCGGAGCCCAAGAACCCCGCCGGCTACTACTGGGCCGCCTATGCATTCGGCCGCTATGCGCAGGGCATTTCCATCGTCAAGGCGCTATCCCAAGGCATCGGCGGCAAGGTCAAAAGCGCGCTGGAGACGACGATCAAGCTGGCGCCCAAGCACGCGGACGCGCACATCGCGCTGGGCGCCTATCACGCCGAGGTGATCGACAAGGTTGGCGGAATGATCGGTGGCCTGACCTACGGCGCCAAGAAGGACGTGGGGCTGAAGCACTTCGAGACGGCGCTGAAGCTCAATCCGGACTCGGCCATCGCGCGCATCGAATACGCCAACGGCCTAGTGCTGCTGGAAGGCAAGAAGGCGCTGGCGCAGGCCGAGAAGCTGTACGCCGAAGCGGCCGCCGCCGAACCCAACGACGCGATGGAAAAGCTCGACGTGGAGTTGGCGAAGGCGGAGATGGAAGACTGACAGGCCGACTGTCGTTCCGAGCGCAGCGAGGAACCTGCTGTTTGCGCCACCGAAACAGCAGGTCCCTCGCTGCGCTCGGGACGACAACACGAGCGACACGCGCGCGCTCAGTACCTTACCCATGATCTCACCGAGTTGGGGCGCCCCCGCCCCCACCCCAACCCTCCCCCGCAGGCGGGGGAGGCAGTAAGCCCCTACCCTGCGAAGCGAGGGAGGGCTGGGGTGGGGGCCTGGTTCATGGGCCGAAGTCGGGATGCAACGGCATCCGGCGGTCTCTCCCGCGCTCGTCGTTTCGAGCGCAGCGAGGAACCTGCTTTTCTCTCTCCGCACGGCGGTCGAACCGGCGCCGCGATCAGAACACCGCTCCGCGCGCATCGACCGGCCACACCGCTTCGACCACGTTGCCGCGCACGGCGACGATCCAGTCGTGCAGGTTGACGGTCGGGTCGCAGTGGCCGGGGATCAGCAGAGCCTTGTCGCCGAGCGCGAACGCCGGGCCGTCGCCGCTGCGGCGCAGGACGGTGTGCTCGTCCGACACGCCGGCCACCGACCAGCCGGCAAACGCCGGCTGCGGCGGGCCGGAGTCCACCGCCAGTGCCTTGAGGCCGGCATCGAGCGTGACGCGGTCGCCGCGCACGCTCAGCGCGGAGGCGAACACGAACAGCGCCTGCGCAAACTGCGGCGCGTTGGCGTCGGCTTCGTTGCGCGCGTAGTCGGCGTCCATCAGTGCGTAAGAGCCGGGCTGGATCTCGGTGTAGACGCCGCTGGCCGCCTCGTAGATGAAGCTGCCGGTGCCCGCGCCGGTGACCACCTCGCAGGGCAACTCGGCCGCGCGCAGGGCGGCGCGGAACGCATCCGCCTTTTGCACGGCGGCACCGATGGCGGCGCACCGTTCGGCCACGCTGCGCAGGTGTTGCGCCGACCCGTGATAGGCATGCAGGCCCATGAAGGTGAGCCGCGGCTGCCCCAGCACGGCGCGCGAGACTTCGATCAGCGAGTCGGCGTCGGGCACCCCGGCGCGGCCGTGGCCGACGTCGGCTTCCACATAAACGTCGAGCCAGGCGTCGGCCTCGCGGCAGGCAGTGCCGAGCGCGCGCGCGACCTCGGCGTCCTCGACACAGACGCCCAGCCGCGTCTGTGGATACGCTGCCGCCAGCTGCGCCAGCCGCGCGAGCTTGCGCGGGCCGACCACCTCGTTGGTGATCAGCACATCGGCGACGCCACCGGCGGCGAAGGCAGCCGCCTCGCTGACCTTCTGGCAACAGATGCCGACGGCGCCAGCGGCGACCTGCCGGCGCGCGATCTCGACGCACTTGTGGCTCTTGGCATGCGGGCGCAAGCGCACGCGCGCGGCTGCGGCGGCATTGGCCAGCCGTCGCAGGTTGCGCTCGAACAGATCGAGGTCGAGCAGCAGGGCTGGGGTGTCGACGTCTTCCAGCGCCATGCCGGGCTGGGCCGGGATCCATGCAGGGTTCATGCGGCGAGTCTACGGCGGCCGCACCCGTAGAATCGCCGCGCTCCCTCACGGAAACGAGCCATGAGCATCAAAAGCGACAAATGGATCCGCCGGATGGCGGCGCAGGGGATGATCGAACCCTTCGAGCCTGCCCAGGTGCGCAGCCGCGACGGCCAGAAGATCGTGAGCTACGGCACCTCCAGCTACGGCTACGACATCCGTTGCGCCGACGAATTCAAGATCTTCACGAATATCAACAGCACGATCGTCGATCCCAAGGCTTTCGATCCCAACTCTTTCGTCGATGTCAAAGGGCCGGTGTGCATCGTCCCGCCCAACTCGTTTGCGCTGGCGCGCACGGTCGAGTACTTCCGCATCCCGCGCAACGTGCTGACGATCTGCCTGGGCAAGAGCACCTACGCGCGCTGCGGGATCATCGTCAACGTGACGCCGCTGGAGCCGGAATGGGAGGGGCACGTGACGCTGGAGTTTTCCAACACCACGCCGCTGCCGGCGCGCATCTACGCCGGCGAAGGCTGCGCGCAGGTGATCTTCATCGAAAGCGACGAGGTCTGCGAAACGAGCTACCGCGACCGCGGCGGCAAGTACCAAGGGCAGGTGGGCGTGACCTTGCCGCGGACTTGAGCTCAGTTTTCTCCGTCCCCTGCAAGAGCTTGCCCCGGACTCGATCCGGGGGGAGGGTTGGGGTGGGGATGGGTGGCGGCGAGCGCCACGACACCACCAAGCCCGACCCCAACAACCCGTCCCCCTCCCGACCTCCCCCTTGAAGGCGGAGGAGCAAGAGAGCCGATGACCGACCCCGAACTCGACGCCGCGCTGGCGCGCGCAGCCGATCCCGCGACCGACCCGGTGCGGGCGCTGCACGCGCTCGCCGCCTGGCTGCGACCGGCGCGCGGTGAGTCGACGCAAGCAGCGGTGGCGCGCTACGCGCTGCTCGTCGAGCGGCTCGAAGACGATGCCGCAGCCGCCGCCGTGCTGCGGGCGCAGCTCGCGCGGCTCTTCGGCCAGCGGCGGCTGGTGAGTTTTTTTGCCGAAAGCGGCATCCTGCCGCCGACCGGATTCTTTACCGAACTCGGCCGCATCGTCGCGCACCGACTGCTGCCCGAACTGCCCGACGAGCGCAGCCTGCGCGACGCGCTGGGCCAGATCTTCAACCGCCGCGACGATTGGGCCTGGTTGCAGGCGCTGCCGCACGAAGACTCGCGCCGATTGTGGACCGTGCTCGGCGGGCAATCGACGCCCGACCATCCGCGCGTAACCGCGGCGCTCGACCAGATGCTGGAGGCGCTGCTGGTGCTCGCCTACCGGATCGGCGGCGTGGACGCCGAGGCGGAGTTCACCCGGCTGGGCGCTGCGTTTACCGACAGCGCGGTGCACTTTCGCGCGGTGGCCGGCGAGGCGCAGCGCTTCGTCGACGATCTGCGCGCGCGCCTGGCCGACCCCGCCGCGCCGGCCACCGACGAGCGCCAGTTACTGGTGCTGGTCGATCAATGCCGGCAACTGCTGGAACGCGCCCGCCGGGCCTCGATGCGGTTGGGCACGAGTCTCGCGCTGACCTACTTGCTGCGGCGCTCCGCGCAAAGCCTGCGGCGGATCGAAACGCTCGCCGCGCTGCTTGCCGCCTGGCTGCGGCCGGAAGCGCGCGCGGACGCGCTCGAGGCCTGGCTCGGGCTGATGCGCGAAACGCTCGCCGCCGAAAGCCGCCGCGGCAGCCTGCGCGAGCATCTGGCCGGCGGTGCGGCGCTGCTGGCGCTGCGCGTGACCGACAACGCGGCCAAAACCGGCGAGCACTACGTGGCCGAGTCGCCGCGCGAGCTGGCGCGCATGTGGCGCGCGGCCATGGGCGCGGGCGCGATCATCGCGGTACTGGCGTTGCTGAAGATCTTCGCCGGCAAGCTCGACCTGCCGCCCGCCGGGGTCGCCACCGCCTACAGCCTGATTTACGGCCTGGGCTTCGTGCTGATCTACATGCTGCACCTGGTGATCGCCACCAAGCAGCCGGCGATGACCGCGCAGACCATCGCCAACCGCCTGGGCGAACTGAAGGCCGGGCGCCAGCTCGACCTGGCGCCGGTGGTCGATCTGATCGTCGCGGTGACGCGCACGCAGTTCGCGGCGATCCTCGGCAACGTCGTGCTGGCGGTGCCGACCGCGATCGGCGTGGCGCTGCTGCTGCGCTGGCTGCATGGCGGGCCGGTGATCGACCTCGGCAAGGCGGCGTACCTGCTGGGCGACGTGAATCCGCTCAGTTGGGCGCCGTGGTACGCGGCGATTGCCGGGTTCTTTCTGTTTCTGTCCGGCGTGTTGTCGGGCTACTTCGACAACTGGGCGACCTACGCGCGCGTCGGCGCCCGCGTGGCGCGCCTGCGCTGGCTGCGCGGGACGGCCGGGCGCGAGCGCGCCGCGCGCGTGGGCGAGTACGTGGAAAACCACCTGGGCGGCCTGATGGGCAACTTTCTCTTCGGCTGCATGCTCGGCAGCGCCGGCGTCTTCGGCGCCTTTCTCGGGCTGCCGATCGACATCCGCCACATCGCGTTTGCGTCGGCCAACGTCGGCTATGCGCTGGTGGCCTTCGACTTCGCGCTGCCGTGGGCAGCACTCGCCTGGGCCGCACTCGGCGTGGCAGTCATCGGCACGATCAACCTGGCGGTGAGCTTCACGCTGGCGCTGCGCATGGCGATCAAGGCGCGCGGGGTGACCTTCACCCAGACGCGCGAACTGCTGCGCGCGTTGTGGCGGCGCTTCCGCGCGCAACCGGCGAGCTTCTTCGTCGCGCCGCGCGGTGCGCCGCCCTCCTCCTGAAGGTCTGCCGATGCTGCAACAGTTCCGCTTCCCCATCTTGGTCATCGACGAAGACCTGCGCGCCGACAGCGACAGCGGCGTGGGCATCCGCACGCTCACCCGCGCGCTGGAGGCCGAGGGGCTGGAGGTCGTGGGACTGACCGGCTTCGGCCACCTGACGAGCCTGGCGCAGCAGCAAAGCCGCGCCTGCGCCTTCATCGTCTCGATCGACGACGAGGAAATCGTCGAGGGCGACGACGACGGCGCGGCGGTGGCGATACTGCGCGACTTCGTGCGCGAAATCCGCCGCCGCAACGCGGACATCCCGATTTTTCTGTACGGCGAAACGCGCACCGCGCGCCACCTGCCCAACGAGCTGCTGCGCGAGTTGCACGGCTTCGTCCATCTGTTCGAGGACACGCCGGAGTTCGTCGCCCGCTACATCGTCCGCGAAGCACGCGCCTACCTGGACGGTCTGGCGCCGCCGTTTTTCCGCGCGCTGACCGATTACGCGCGCGACAGCTCGTACTCCTGGCACTGCCCGGGGCACTCGGGCGGCGTGGCATTTCTCAAAAGCCCGGTCGGCCGGATGTTCCACCAGTTCTTCGGCGAGAACCTGCTGCGCGCCGATGTGTGCAACGCGGTCGAAGAACTCGGCCAGTTGCTCGACCACACCGGCCCGGTGGCGGCGAGCGAGCGCAACGCCGCGCGCATCTTTGGCGCCGATCACCTGTTTTTCGTCACCAACGGCACCTCTACCGCCAACAAGATCGTCTGGCATTACGTGGTCGCCCCCGGCGACGTGGTGGTGGTGGACCGCAATTGCCACAAGAGCGTGCTGCACGCGATCGTCATGACCGGTGCGGTGCCGGTGTTCCTGATGCCGACGCGCAACCACTACGGGATCATCGGTCCGATCCCACGCGAACAGTTCGCGCCGGAAGCGATCGCCGCGCGCATTGCCGCGCATCCACTGCTGCAAGGGCGCGGCACGCTCAAGCCGCGCGTGCTCACACTCACGCAGAGCACCTACGACGGCATCGTCTACAACGTCGAGACCATCAAGCAGCTGCTCGACGGCAAGATCGACACGTTGCACTTCGACGAGGCCTGGTTGCCGCATGCGGCCTTCCATCCGTTCTATCGCGACATGCACGCCATTGGCGGCGTGGAGCCGCGGCCGCGGATGCGGCAGTCGATGCTCTTTTCCACGCAGTCCACGCACAAGCTGCTGGCGGGGCTGTCGCAGGCCTCGCAGATCCTGGTGCAGGACGCGCAGACCGAGCGGCTGGATACGTTTCAGTTCAACGAGGCGTATCACATGCACAGCTCGACCTCGCCGCAGTACGCGATCATCGCCAGCTGCGACGTGGCGGCGGCGATGATGGAGCCGCCCGGCGGCGCCGCGCTGGTGCAGGAGTCGCTCGACGAGGCGCTCGATTTTCGCCGCGCGATGCGCAAGGTGGATGCGGAACTCGGCGAGTCCTGGTGGTTCAAGGTCTGGGGGCCGGACGAACTGGAGCCCGAGGGCACGCCGCAGCGCGAACACTGGCTGCTGCGGCCGGGCGAGCGTTGGCACGGCTTTGGCGAGTTGGCGCCGGGCTTCAACCTGTTGGACCCGATCAAGGCCACCGTGATCACGCCGGGGCTGGACGTGGACGGGCGCATCGGCGAGCGCGGCATCCCCGCCGCGGTGGTGACCAAGTACCTGGCCGAGCACGGCATCGTGGTGGAGAAGACCGGGCTGTACTCGTTTTTCATCATGTTCACGATCGGCATCACCAAGGGCCGCTGGAACACGCTCGTGACCGAGTTGCAGCAGTTCAAGGACGACTACGACCACGACCGGCCGCTGGCGCGCCTGATGCCGCGCTTCGTGCGCGCGCAGCCGCGCTACGAGGCGCTCGGCCTGCGCGCGCTGTGCGACGCGATCCACGCCGTCTATCGCGAGCGCGACATCGCGCGGCTGACCACCGAGATGTACGTCTCCGAGATGGAGCCGGCGATGACCCCGGCGCAGGCCTATGCGCACATGACGCACTGGGAAGTGGAGCGCGTGCCGATCGACGCGCTGGAAGGCCGCGTGTCCGCGGTGTTGCTCACACCCTACCCGCCCGGCATCCCGCTGCTGATTCCCGGCGAGCGGATCAACGCCCGCATCGTCGACTACCTGCGCTTCGCCCGCGACTTCAACGCACGCTTCCCCGGCTTCGAGAGCGACATCCACGGGCTGGTCAAGCAGGCCGGCGCCGACGGCACCGACTACTTTCTCGACTGCGTGCGCTGACGCCCTTCTCCCCTCGCCCGCATCAGCGGGAGAGGGGCCGGGGGTGAGGGCCGGGGACTATCACCAGGCGCCGTCGCCCCAACAGATTTGGCACCCATTGCACCCGCGATATGACCCAGCCCATCGACCCCACCCCCGCCTTCGCCAATATCTCCACCGCCACGATCACCACCGTGCTGCTGAAGAAAGGCCTGCGCAACGTCTGGCTGCGCGGCGCGCGCCCGCTGACGGCGGCAGCGACTCGCGCCGTGGGCCGCGCCTTCACCCTGCGCTTCGTGCCGGCGCGCGAAGACCTCGCCACGCCCGAATCCTGGTCCTCCCCCCGCTCCACCCGCGCCGCCATCGAAGCGATGCCCGCCGGCTGCATCGCGGTCGTCGATGCGATGGGCCTCACCACCGCCGGCATCTTCGGCGACATTCTGTGCGCGCGGATGCACAAGCGCGGCGTGGCGGCCCTCGTCACCGACGGCGCGCTGCGCGATGCCGCCGGCGTGCAGGGCAGCGGCCTGCCCGTGTGGGGCGCCGGCATCGCCGCCCCGCCGTCGGTGGCGGCGCTGACCTTCGTCGGCTGGCAGGAGCCGATCGGCTGCGGCGGCGTGGCCGTGTTCCCCGACGACCTGATCGTCGCCGACGGCGACGGCGCCGTGGTGATCCCCGCCGCGCTCGCCGCCGAGGTGGCCGAGCAAGCCCGCGAACAGGAGCGGCTGGAAGCCTGGATCATGCGCGAGGTCGAGCGCGGAGTACCGCTGCCGGGGCTGTATCCGCCGGATGCGGCCACGCGCGCGCGGTACGAGATGGAGCGGGCAGGGAGGCCAGGAGCGCAGCGGTAGCCTGACTACTATCCTGCCCGGCGGCCGAGCGCCGACCGTACTTCCCGTTACCCGGCTGCAGGTAAATGTTCGCTACCAGGAGGCCGGAAATGCAGATCGATGGTGCATGTCACTGTGGTGAGGTCTCGTTCACCGCGGAGGTCGACCCCACTCGGGTCGTAGTGTGTCATTGCACCGACTGTCAGGTCCTTTCAGGAGGGCCATTCCGCGCAATCGTCACGGCGCCTTACGGAACCTTGATCGTCAAGGGACAGACGAGGAGTTACATCAAGATGGCGCAGAGTGGCAATCGCCGTGCTCAGGTGTTTTGCCCGGAATGCGCCGCTCCTCTTTGGTCAACCGATCCCGACCATCCGACCTCGGTCAACATTCGCCTCGGTTGCGTGGCGCAGCGAGCGTGGTTCAAGCCAACCCTCCAGATCTGGCAGCACTCGGCGCTGCCCTGGGTGTCGCAGTTGTCGTCGGTCCCAGGCTCGGCAGAACAACAGGCTCTCGTGCCCGACCCGCCGCCGGCAAGTGTCGCTTGACATCGATCTGCGGCGGTCCATAGGAACCCGCCACCCCGACCGACCGACGATGGGATGCGGTCGCTTCCTTGCCGACCGCTGAGGGTGACTCGACGCTGTGGTCGACGGGCCTCTACGGCGTTCGCCAGGTGTTCGCTTGCCCGCCGACTTCCCAGCCATCGTCCGAAAGGCTCTTCCAATACGTCGAGTGCGCCCCGTCCGCCCTGGCGAAGCGCGAGGAGGACCTCTCTCCAGCGGGCCTGTCGCTCGACGCGCTCGCGGCGGTGCTGGACCTGCCCGCCGCGCGCATCCACGAGATCGTGAAGGAGCGACGAGCGGTCGGCGTAGACACCGCCTAACACTTGGTGTGCTACGCGGCGCGGGCTGGACGGGAGGCAGGGGACGATTGGCGTGCGCGTAGAGTTCGTAGCCGTTCTCGATTCACGGCCCCACGACACCATCCCGATGCAATTCAAGGATTACTACGAAGTGCTGGGCGTGCCGCGCACCGCCAGCGCCGACGAGATCAAGAAGGCGTTTCGCAAGCTGGCGCGCAAGCATCACCCTGATCTCAACCCGGCGGCCGAGGCGCAGGCGCGGATGCAGGAGATCAACGAGGCGTATGGCGTGTTAAGCGACGTGGAAAAGCGCGCCGCCTACGACAAGTTGGGGCAAGGCTTGCGCGGCGGCCAGGAGTTCCGCCCGCCGCCGGACTGGGACGCGGGCTTCGAGTTCGCGGGCGCGCCGGACGAGGCCGCCGAGGCGCAGAGCGAGTTCTTTGCCAACCTGTTCGGCGCCGCGCGGCGCGCCGGCGCCGGCCGTGGCGCCGAGCGTCGCATGACGGGCGAGGACCATCACGCCAAGATCGTGATCCCGCTGGAAGACACCTTCGGCGGAGTCACCCGCACGATCACGCTCGCCACGCCGGAACTGGACGCGGCAGGCCACCTCAGTCTGCGCGAGCGGCAATTGAGCGTGGCGATCCCCAAGGGCGTGCGCGCCGGCCAGCAGATCCGCCTGGCCGGCCAGGGCAGCCCCGGCTTCAACGGCGGCGCACCCGGTGACCTGTATCTGGAGGTGGAGTTCGCGCCGCATGCGCGCTACCGCGTGGACGGCCGCGATCTCTATCTGACGCTGCCGGTCGCGCCTTGGGAGGCGGCGCTCGGCGCCACGGTGCAGGTGCCGACGCCGACGGGCGAGTTGGAGGTCGGCATCCCGGCCGGCTCGGCCAACGGCCGCAAGCTGCGCTTGAAGGGGCGCGGCATCCCCGGCACACCGCCGGGCGATTTTTACGCGGTGCTGGAACTGGCGCTGCCGCCGGCCGACACAGAGGCCGCCCGCGCGCTGTACCGGCAGATGGCGCAGGCCATGCCTTTCAACCCACGTCGCGACCTGGAGGCTTGAGCGATGACACAGACGACGATCGTGGCCGGTGTCTGCCTGGGCGAAGACGGCTGGCTGGAGCTTGAAGAGTTTGCCCGCGCCTGCGGCGCCGATACGCAGTTCGTGCGGCTGCTGGTGGACGAAGGTCTGCTGACGCCGCCGGTGGCCGCGCCCGCGTGGCGCTTTGGCGGCGACGAGCTCGCGCGCGTGCGCCGCATCCGCCGCTTGCAGCGCGACTTCGAGGCGAATCTGGCGAGCGTGGCGGTGATGCTGGACCTGCTGGACGAGGTCGAGCGGCTGCGCACGCAGTTGCGGCGGGCGGGGTTGGGGCGGTAGCGCGGTGTTGCTGCCCGCGGCAATGCGCCGGAGCGCACGGCATCGCCAACGATCCGCGTTGGCTGTCGCAGAAGGGCTTGGACGCGGCACCCGGTCCCGCGTGCTCGGCGTAGTTGGTGGCGAGCACCGTGCGCATCAGGCCATCGCCAACGGTCTGAAGGTCGAGTTGCGCGGGTCGGGCGATGATTCCGTGTTCGCTAGCGCACCGACATCGTGCGGTTCTCGGAGTATCTCTCTTTCTTTCAAGGAGCTGAACTCATGAACTCACGTAATGGTCGTGGCATTGGAATTGGCCTGGCGTCGCTGCTAGTCGCAGCGAATACCCTGGCCCGGGACGGAACCATGATGAATGGCGGAATGTGGGGTTCCGGAGCGATGGGTGGATACGGCGGATACTGGGTGCCCTTCCTGGTGCTGGCCGTAGTTGTCGGCTTGGTGGTCTGGGTGGTCAAGCAACAGAGGAAGTAGTTTGACGGGGACTCTGCGCCCTGCTCAAGCAGACGCTGGCCCCCCTAGCGTTGCCCGCGACCCTGCGTGCCGCCGCGAACCTGCCGCGCTCGGCGCGCAACGGCTGCGAGGTGGTGCGACGGTGGTCGCACTCGCCCGAACGGGAATTCGCGCTGATGCTCGATGCCGACAGGTCCGGCACGGTCGGAGACCGGCGACGCAACGCCCCGAAGAAACGCCAGGCGGTCGGCGAGTTCCGTAGCCAGAAAGAGTAGCCGGAGCGGGTCGGCGTCTCGGGAAGCGGAAGCACGCGCTCGCCCTGGCCGGCGTCGCGGGCGCGCGCAGCTGGCCGAGCCTGCCGAGCACCTGCAGACCCAGTGGCGCGGCGCAAGCGCGCCCGCGTCGGTTCTTCCCACTCGTGCGCCAGCACCAGCGCGGCCGAGGCTCACTTCGTCGCGCCGGTACGGATCGACCCCGCTTTCAGCCGCGCGGCACGCGACGCACTGCCGGCAGCCAGCGGCAGCGTGACGAGGATCGGCTCGCCTTCGCGGCCGACCACGATGGCTTCGCCGCGCTGCGCGTCCTGCACGATTTGCAGCGGGTGCTCTGCAAGCTGTTCGGGGGTCACGCCGTGCATCTGTGGCTCCGTGCGTTGCTTCCGGTGCGGTTTACCGCCGTGCGGCGGTGGGCGGTAGCAGAAGCAGCGGCCGGCCGCGACCGCTCTGTTATCCTGCCGCATCGCTCACCGCGCGGTACGGGAGAGCGCGACCGGCAGCCCCGGTCGCCGCCGAAGGCGCAACGCCCGTAATCGCTCAGGTTCCAAAACCGTTCCGCGCGAGCGACTCTGGAGAGACCGGCCCATCGCGGCCGGCGCCGAAGGGGCAGTGAACCGCACGCGGTTCCAAACTCTCAGGCACCAAGGACAGAGGGGCAGGGTTCGACCACGGTCGGACGCTGTCCCTTTTTCTTTTTCGGTGCCGCATGACGCTCAAACGCACGCCCCTTTACGACACGCACGTCGCCGCCGGCGCCAAGATGGTGGACTTCGGCGGCTGGGAAATGCCGGTCGCCTACGGCTCGCAGATCGAGGAGCACCACGCCGTGCGCCGCCACGCGGGGATGTTCGACGTTTCGCACATGCGGGTGGTCGATCTGGACGGCCACGACAGCCGCGAGTTTCTGCGCACGCTGATCGCCAACGACGTGGCCAAGCTCACCTTTGGCCGGGCGCTGTACTCCTGCATGCTGCGGCCCGACGGCGGGGTGATCGACGATCTGATCGTCTACTGGATGGGCGGTGAGCACTACCGCGTGGTGGTCAACGCCGGCACCGCCGACAAGGATCTCGCCTGGATGCACGAGGTGCAGCATGGCCGTACTGGGCCGGGCAGGCACTTTCGCGTGTCGCTGCTGCCGCGGCGCGAGCTCGCCATGCTGGCCGTGCAGGGGCCGCGGGCGCGCGAGATCCTGCGCAACACGATGGAGGGCTTGGACGGCGACGCCGCGCTGGCGATGGATGCGTTGAAGCCCTTCAGCGCGGCCATCGTCGATGAGTTTTTCATCGGCCGCACCGGTTACACCGGCGAGGACGGCTGCGAGATCGTGCTGCCCGCCGGCGAGGTCGTCGATCTGTGGCAGCGGTTGGCGCACGATGGCGTGACCCCCTGCGGTCTGGGCGCGCGCGACACGCTGCGGCTGGAAGCCGGCATGGCGCTCTACGGGCAGGACATCGACGAGACCGTGACACCGCTGGAATCCGGCCTCGCCTGGACGGTGGACTTCAGCGACGCGGAGCGCCGCTTTATCGGCCGCGATGCGCTGGAGCGCCAGCGCGGCACCGACGTACCGCGGCAACTGGTGGGCCTCAAACTGCTCGACAAAGGCGTGCTGCGCGCGCACCAAAAGGTGACGACCGCGCAGGGTGCCGGAGAAATCACCAGCGGCAGTTTTGCACCCACGCTCAACTGCTCGGTCGCGCTGGCGCGGGTGCCGGCGGGCGTCGCGGTGGGCGACCGCGTCGAGGTCGATTTGCGCGGCCGCGCGGCAGCGGCGCAGGTAGTCAAGTATCCGTTCGTACGCAATGGCAAGTCGCTGATCGACTGAACATCACCTCGATGAGGAGCATTCAATGAACGTCCCCGCAAACCTCAAGTACACAACCTCGCACGAATGGGTGCGGCAGGAAGCCGACGGCAGCCTGACGGTCGGCATCACCGACTACGCGCAGGACGCGTTGGGCGACCTGGTGTACGTGGAACTGCCCGCGGTGGGTCGCACGCTAGCAGCCGGCGAAGCCTGCGCGGTGGTCGAGTCGGTCAAGGCCGCCTCGGACGTGTACGCGCCGATTGCCGGCCAAGTGCTGGCCGTTAACGAAGAATTGAGCAGCAAGCCCGAGGCGGTTAATGCCGACGCGTTTGCGGCCTGGCTCTTCAAGCTCAAGCCGGCCGATGCGGGCTCCGTGACCGCGCTGATGTCGGCCGAGGCTTACCAGCAGAACGTCGCGGTGGAGAAGTAGTCCGCGCGGCGCGCGCTGCCATAGCCTGCTTCGTCGGCTGCGGTCTTCCCTGACCCCAAACCCCCTCCCGGAGGGAGAGGGGCGTTCAACACACCCCCACCCGGAGAGGGTGGCCGCGCGCGCGGCCCGGGGTGGGACGACC
>JBKCXU010000096.1:0-37597 GCA_046316025.1 Betaproteobacteria bacterium
AGCCTTGACCGGCAGCACGACGTTGACTTTTTCGTCCTCAGCCAGCGGGAACATGTTGACGATCGGCTTGCCGCGCGAGGTGCGCGAACCCTGCGGCACCTCCCACACGCGCAGCCAGTAGCAGCGGCCACGGTTGGAGAAACAGAGGATCGTGTCGTGCGTGTTGGCGATAAAGAGTTGATCGATCCAGTCGTCCTCGCGCGTGGCCGCCGCCTGCCGGCCGCGCCCGCCGCGCTTCTGCGCGCGATAGTCGGCGAGCGGCTGGCTCTTGATGTAGCCGGTATGCGACAGCGTCACCACCATGTCCTGCGGGGCGATCAGGTCCGCGGTCTGCAAGTCCTCGGCAGTGCGGACGATCTCGGAGCGGCGCGCATCGCCGAACTCCTTTTTCAGCGCCGCCAATTCTTCGCCGATGATCGTGGTGATCCGTTCCGGCCGCGCCAGGATGTCGAGCAGGTCGGCGATTTTTTCCATCACCTCGCGGTACTCGGCGACGATCTTGTCCTGCTCGAGACCCGTCAGCCGCTGGAGGCGCATTTGCAGGATTTGCTCGGCCTGCGTTTCTGTCAGCCGGTACAGGCCATCGGCTTGCAGACCGTAGCGCGCATCCAGCCCCTGCGGACGCCAGGCTTCGCGCTGCTCGCCGGCACGGGCGAGAAGCTCGCGCACCAGCGCGGAGTCCCAGGCGCGCGCCATCAGCTCGCTCTTGGCCACCGGCGGCGTCGGCGCGGCCTTGATGATGGCGATGAACTCGTCGATATTGGCCAGCGCCACCGCCAGGCCTTCGAGCACATGGCCGCGGTCGCGCGCCTCGCGCAGCTCGAACACGGTGCGGCGCGTGACCACCTCGCGCCGATGCGAGAGGAAGGCCTCGATCATCTGCTTCAGATTGAGCAGGCGCGGCTGGCCATCGACCAGCGCCACCATGTTCATGCCGAAGCTGTCCTGCAACTGCGTCTGCTTGTACAGGTTGTTGAGCACCACCTCGGGCAGCTCGCCACGCTTGAGCTCAATCACCATCCGCATGCCGGACTTGTCCGACTCGTCGCGCAGATCGGAAATGCCCTCGATCTTCTTGTCGTTGGCGAGTTCGGCGATGCGCTCCAGCAGCAGCCGCTTGTTGACCTGATACGGCAGCTCATCGACGATGATCGCGCTGCGGTTGCCGCGGTCGATCTCCTCGAAGTGCGTACGCGCCCGGATCACCACCCGACCGCGGCCGGTGCGGTAGCCCTCGCGCACGCCGTCCAGCCCGTGGATGATCCCCGCGGTCGGAAAATCCGGCGCCGGGATCAGTTCCATCAGCTCTTCCACGCTCGCCTGCGGGTTGGCGAGCAGCAGTGCGCAGCCGTCGACCACTTCGTTCAGGTTGTGCGGCGGGATGTTGGTCGCCATGCCCACAGCGATGCCCGAGGAGCCGTTGATCAGCAAATTCGGCAGCCGCGCCGGCAGCAGCAGCGGCTCTTTTTCGGAGCCGTCGTAATTGGGGCCGAATTCGACGGTCTCGCGGTCGATGTCGGCCAGCATCTCGTGCGCGATCTTGGCCAGGCGCACCTCGGTGTAACGCATCGCCGCCGGGCTGTCGCCATCGACCGAGCCGAAGTTGCCCTGCCCATCGATCAGCATGTAGCGCAGCGAAAACGGCTGCGCCATACGCACGATGGTGTCGTACACCGCCTGGTCGCCGTGCGGGTGGTACTTGCCGATCACGTCACCCACGATGCGCGCCGACTTCTTGTAGGCGCGGTTGTAGTGGTTGCCCAACTCGTGCATCGCAAACAGCACGCGGCGATGCACGGGCTTTAAGCCATCGCGCACGTCGGGCAGCGCGCGGCCAACGATCACGCTCATCGCGTAGTCGAGATAGGAGCGCCGCATCTCCTCTTCGAGCGAGATCGGCAGGGTTTCCTTGGCGAATTGATCCATGGGGAGGCGGGCGAGAGGAGTGTGTTTTGTTCGCCCTGGGAGAAGGACGAATCCTACCAGCCGAGGCCCCGATCGACCCCGCAAAAGCGGCACCCGTGGCACACTCGCGCCCGACCCGAAATGACCTCCGTCGACGCCCTGATCCACGCCCGCTGGGTGATCCCTGTGCGGCCGCGCGCGACCGTACTGGAAGGCCATGCGGTGGCGATTACCGACGGCAAGATCGTCGCGGTCCTGCCCTCGGCGCAGGCCGACGCCGCCTATGCGCCGGCGCAGCGAATCGATCTACCCACCCACGCGCTCACCCCCGGCTGGGTCAACGCGCACACGCACGCGGCGATGACGCTGCTGCGCGGCGTGGGCGACGACCTGCCGCTGATGCAGTGGCTGAACCAGCGCATCTGGCCGCTGGAGACCGCGCTGGTGGACGAGCAGTTCGTCCACGACGGCTCACAACTGGCGGCGCTGGAAATGCTGCGCGCCGGCACCACCACCTGCTCGGACATGTACTTCTACCCCGACGTGGCGGCGCGCGCGCTGCGCAGCCTGGGGATGCGGGCGGTGGTCGGCATCATCGCCATCGAGATGCCCACCGGCTACGCCACCGATGCCGCCGACTATCTGCGCAAAGGCCTGGCCGCGCGCGACGCGCTGCGCGACGACCCGCTCGCGCACTTCACGCTGGCGCCGCACGCGCCGTACACGGTGGCCGACGACACGCTCGCGCACATCGCCACGCTGGCCGAGGAACTCGACCTGCCAGTGCACATCCACGTGCACGAGACGCAGCACGAGATCGACGAGTCGGTCGCCCAGCACGGCCAGCGCCCGCTGGCGCGGCTCGACCGGCTGGGGCTCGTGTCCGAGCGGCTGATCGCCGTGCATGCGGTGCACCTGACCGACGGCGAGATCGCGCTGCTGGCCGAACGCGGCGCCACGGTCGTCCACTGCCCGGCCTCCAACCTCAAGCTCGCCAGCGGCATCGCACCGGTGGCGCGGCTGCTGCAAGCGGGGGCGAGGGTGGCCTTCGGTACCGATGGCGCGGCCAGCAACAACCGGTTGGACCTGATCGAGGAGACGCGCCTGGCCGCCCTGCTCGCCAAAGGCGCCAGCGGCGACGCCGCCGCCCTGCCCGCCTGGCAGGCGTTGGAGTGCGCGACGCTCAACGGCGCTGCCGCGCTCGGTCTGGAAGCGCGGATCGGCTCCATCGAGCCCGGCAAGGACGCCGATCTCGCCGCCTTCGACTTTGCCGCCGCCGAGACCACGCCCTGCTTCGACCCCGTCTCGCACCTGGTCTATGCGGCCTCGCGCGAGCGCGTCAGCGATGTCTGGGTTGCCGGCCGGCACGTTGTTCGGGGGCGACAGCCAACCGTCGAAGGCGGCCCGGCCGTCGCCGGCGCCGCGCTGGAGCGAGCCGCGGCGTGGCAAAATCGTGCCCGGCGCTGTCTTGAAGCGGGGCTTTAGAGGCTCAATCCGGATGCCCCTAAAGGTTCGACTCAGTACAGACGCCGCAAAGAACGGCTGCAAACGGCCATCCGGCCGGACAGCCGCAACTTCAACGAGTGAGGAAAGTCCATGAAATCTGCCGTGAAAATCGGTCTGCTCGCCTCGGCGATGCTGGCCGTCTCCGGCGCTGCCTTCGCCCAGCCGAAGGACATCAACGGGGCCAAGAACGCCCCGGCGTATGTCCTCGACGCGCGCGGCAACGTCGTAGTCGACCCGTTCGGCCTGTGCTGGCGGACCCCGTGGTGGACGCCGCAACTGGCCGGTATCGACGGCCCGAACGGCGCCGGTTGCAAGTGCGACAAGGCGGTGCTGCCGAAGGAAGTCTGCGAGCCGCCCCCGCCGCCGCCCCCGCCGCCCCCGCAGCCCCCGCCGCCGGCTCCGAAGCCGCCCCCGCCGCCGCCTCCTCCGCCGGAGAAGGTCACTTTCGCGGCTGATGCGCTGTTCGCCTTCGACAAGTCGGATCTGAAGCCCGAAGGCAAGGCCAAGCTCGACGACCTGGTCTCGAAGCTGGCGGGTATCAACCTGGAAGTGATCATCGCTGTTGGCTACACCGACCGGATTGGTCCTTTGGCTCACAACATGGGGCTGTCGCAGCGCCGTGCCGAAGCCGTCAAGGCCTACCTGGTCAGCAAGGGCGTCGAGCCGAACCGTGTTTACACGGAAGGCAAGGGCCCGGCCAACCCGCTGGTCAACTGCCCGGATCCGTCGGCCAAGGGCGAGATCAAGAACCGCGAGCAGCTGATCGCCTGCTTGCAGCCGAACCGCCGCACCGAAGTCGAGGTCGTCGGCACCCGCGCTGTCAAGAAGTAAGCGGTTTCGCCGCAATTAAAAAGCCCCGCCTCGGCGGGGCTTTTTTTTCGTCCTTGCAGCCGATCAAATGCCCGCTGCAGATCGGATGGCCTGCGCCGCCGTGGCATTGAAGCGGTACTTGTGATCCGCCACCCGGGCGCCGGCGCGATACATCTTGCCGGGCCGCACGCCGGGCGCGCCCTTGGTCGGTTCGATAAACGCCACCAGCGCAGCATCGCGCTCGGCCGGGGACACGCCGGTGTCGAGCGGATCGACGTTAGCCGGGAAGGACAACACGATCGACCGCGTGCCGCCGACGGTCTTCTCTTCCCAGGTACCTTCGGCCCGGACGAGATTTTCGCCGGGCGCGCAGAACACCGTACCCAGCTTGGCGATGTAGAGGCTCACCTTGCCCGAGGTGCCGCCGGGATGAAAGCGCATCGCATAGGGCGTGGCGCCACCGCGCTCCTCGTAGCTCAGACAGAACGGGATGTCCTTGGAAAAGTTGGCGACCATCTGCTTGACGTTGGCCGCACCCGTGAACGACTCGCGTCGCGGCAGCACCAGCACGTCGTCGGCGAAGCTCACGGTGGCGAGGTAGGCGATCGAGCCCGCGGGGAACTTCGCCTCGCCCACCTTGGCCGCATTGATGTCGGCGGTGCTTTCGGCGGTTCGGAGAAAGTCGCGCATTGCCAAGCCCGACACGTCGTAGCCCTGCATCGTCACCGACACCCGCAACGGAGTGGCCGACTGGTAGACCAGCGTCATCGCGCCGCCCTCGCCGGGGGCGGCGAAGTTGGGCCGGCCAAGCGCGCGCCGCTCGCCGTCGCGCAGAAAATGCGCCACGTCCAGGTGCGCATTGAAGCTGCCGGCGGCATCGGTCGCCGTCTCGGTGACCGGATAGCGGTTGTCCACGAGCTTGTCGCCCACCCGCAGGTTCACGACGCGGCTGCCCAAGATCGAGTACAAGCCTTCGCCGCGTAGCGTGTCGATCGCCTGCACTGCGACCGGCTTGGCTCCCGGCACCGGCTCGGGATCGCCCGGGTGGATGCGGGTCACCACGCCAGGGGTTTGCGCGCCCGCGGTGCACGCGGCCACCAATGCGGCGATGCCGCCGACCAAATGCTTGCGCTTCATGCCTGCAACTGCCTCCGTGTTTTCAGGGAGCCGCGACTTTACGCCAACGGACGGCCGGCTCGCTAACATCGCCACTCCCGCATTGGAGCACCCCCATGGCGAGCGCCGCCCCCACCAACGCCGACCCAGCCGAACTGGCCCGTTTCAGCGAACTGTCGCACCGCTGGTGGGACCCGCAGGGCGCGATGCGCCCGCTCCACGTCATTAACCCGCCGCGCTGCGAGTGGATCGACCGCCACTGCGACCTGGCCGGCAAGCGAGTGCTCGATGTCGGCTGCGGCGGCGGAATCCTGGCCGAGGCCATGGCCGCCAAGGGCGCGCAGGTGACTGGCATCGACCTCGCTCAGCGGCAGATCGGCGTGGCGCAGTTGCACGCGCTGGAAAGCGGCGCCCGCGTGACCTACCGCGTCGCCGGGGCGGAAGAACTTGCCGCCGAAGCGCCCGCCAGTTTCGACGTGGTGGCCTGCCTGGAGATGCTCGAACACGTGCCCGACCCGGCGCAGACCGTGGCGGCCTGCGCGAACTTGATCGTCCCCGGCGGCTGGGTGTTTTTCTCCACCATCAACCGCAACGCCAAGGCGTTCGCACTGGCCATCGTCGGCGCCGAGTACGTGCTCAATCTGCTACCGCGCGGCACGCACGAGTACGCCAAGCTGATCCGCCCGAGCGAACTCGCCGGTCACACGCGCGCTGCCGGGCTGGAGGTGGTCGAGCTGCTCGGCATGACGTACAACCCGTTCACGCATACGGCGCGGCTCGGCCCCGACACCGACGTCAACTACCTGATGGCCTGCCGCAAGGCGGCGTAGGCGATGGCGCAGACTTCTTTGGTGCTGTTCGATCTGGACGGCACGCTCGCCGACACGGCGCCGGACCTGGCCGCCGCGGCCAATCGGTTGCGTGCCGACCGCGGCCTGCCGCCGCTGCCGCTGGCGCGGCTGCGTCCCTACGCCAGCCACGGCGCGCGCGGGCTGATCGGCGCCGCCTTGAGCGTGACGCCGGACGACGCCGACTATGAGCCGCTGCGGCTACGCTTTCTCGACTACTACGCGCAGGCGCTGGACGTGCATACGCGGCTCTTCGACGGCGTGACAGCCACGCTCGCCGCACTGGAGGCAGGCGGCCTGCGCTGGGGCATCGTCACCAACAAAGTCGCCCGCTACACCGGGCCGGTGGTGCAGGCGCTGGGTCTCGCGGAGCGCGCCGCGGTGGTAGTCAGCGGCGATACGACCCCGCATTCCAAGCCGCACCCAGCGCCGCTGCTGCACGCCGCCGCCGCCTGCGGCGTCGCGGCGAGCGCGGCGATCTACGTCGGCGACGACCGCCGCGACATCGACGCCGGCCGCGCCGCAGGACTCATCACGGTCGTCGCCACTTATGGTTATCTGGGCGACAGCGACTGGCGCCAGTGGGGCGCCGACCATGCAATCGACACGCCGCAACAACTGCTGCCGCTGATTCCGACCCCATTGGCATAGCGATGCAGATCGGCCGTCTCGCCTCGCCGCGGCTGCGACGCATCGCAGTTGCCCTGCTCGCGCTGTACCTGCTGTACGTCGTTCTGTCGCTGCTGCTGCTGCCGCGCGCGCTGCGTTGGGCGGTGGGCACCGCTGCCGGCGAGGCGCTCGGCCGCACCGTGCAGGTCGAGACGGTCACGGTCAACCCGCTGCGCCTGTCGGCCCGGCTCGACAACCTGCGGATCGATGCCGCAGCCGCCGGCGAGCCGCCGCTCGCGTTGGTGCGCGAGATCGAGGTCAACATCTCGCTGGCGAGCCTGTGGTACCGCGCGCCGGTGCTGGATGCGCTGCGCATCGACGGCCTGACGCTGAATCTCGCGCGGCTCGACGCGCAGCGGTTCAACTTCAGCGACATACTGGATCGGCTGGCCGCCCGCCCCAAGAGCGACAGCGGCCCGGCGCGGTTTGCGCTCTTCAACCTCGAAGTCGCCGACAGCCGCATCGACTTCGACGACCGTCCGCGCGGACAAAAGCATGCGCTCGAGGACATCCGCCTCGGGCTGCCCTTCCTGTCCAACCTGCCGGCCGACATCGAGGTCACGGTTCAGCCGGCTTTTGCCGCGCGACTCGATGGCACTGCACTGGCGCTGACCGGCGAGACGCGGCCCTTTGCGAATTCGCTGGAGTCGGTGCTGCATCTCAAACTCGACGGCCTCGATGTACCGCGGTATCTGTCGGCGGTGCCGATGAAACTCAACTTCGAGTTGCCTTCGGCGCGCTTGGACACCGATCTGACGGTCGCCTTCCGCCAGGCGCACGGCGACGCACCGGCCGCGGTGGCCGTCAGCGGGACCGCCACGCTGCGCGACCTGAAGCTTGCCGCGCCGGCCGGGCCGGCGGCCGCGCCGCTGCTGCAATGGCAAAGTCTGCGGGTGGAAATCGCCGCCTTCGCACCGCTTGAGCGAAGGCTTGAAGTAGCCAGCGTGCAAGTACAGGCGCCGCAGGCCTGGGTCGAACGCGATGCGCGCGGGGCGCTCAACTGGAGCGCGTTTCTGGCGCGCCCGGTCGAGACCTCTTCCGCGCCGGGCGCGCAGGCAGCGGCGCCTTACGCGGTCAAGATCGATGCGGTCAAGCTGGCCGACGGACAGTTGCACTTCTTCGACCGCAGCGTGGGCGACTTGCGGATCGAGGCGCGCGAGTTGAACCTGACTGCGAGCGCGCTGTCTACGACCGACGCGGCACCGGGTCGCGTGCAACTGTCTGGCGCGACCTCGATCGGCGAGCGCTTCGGCATCGAGGGGCAACTGGCGCTGGCGCCGCTTTCTGCGCGCCTCGACTTCAACGTCGATGAGGCGCGGCTGCGGCTCTTTACCCGCTACATCGCACAGATTGCCGACGCAACGCTCGACGGCCGCAGCAGCGTGCGCGGCAAGCTCGCCTTCGACCGCGGCGCCGAGGGTTTCGAGCTGCGCTTGTCCGAGGTTGGCATCGAGGGTCGCGATATTCGAGTGCGGGGCCCGGACGGTGCCGGCGCGGCGCTCGACGTGCGACGGCTGACGGTGGCCGGTGGCCGGCTCGATCTGGCGCAGCGGCGCATTGGTGCCGACCGGGTGCTGCTGCAAGCGCCACGGATCGCGGCCAAACGGCTTGCCTCCGGTGAGATCGGGTGGATGCGGGTGTTGCGCGCCGAGCCGCCTGCCGCCGTCGTGGCCGAGGAAAGGCCGGCCGCCAGACAACTGCCTTGGTCGGCCGAGGTGCAGGAGTTCGCAGTGGAACAGGGCCGCGTCGAGTTTGAGGACGAGGCCGTCAATCCCACGGCTCGATTGGGATTCGAGGCGCTTAGTCTGAAGGCGACCGGCGTGCGCGCCGACGGTACTCAGCCGGTGGCGCTGCAACTGCGGACGCGACTGGCAGGCGGCGGCAGTCTTGCGGTCGACGGTCGGCTGCGCTGGGACCGGCCGGCGGGCCAGCTGCGCATCGATCTGCGCGCGGCCGACATCACGCGGCTGCAAGCGTATCTAGCCCAGTATCTGAACGCCGGGCTGGTCTCGGCCCAGGTGTCCAGCCGCGGTGAACTGACCCTGACCGACGGCCCGGCACCGCTCGCGTATCGGGGCACGCTGCGCCTGACCGATCTGCACCTGACCGACCCGACCGGCGGCGAAGACCTCTTGAAGTGGCAGTCGCTCGACATCGACCGTGTGGCAGTCACTTTGGGCAGCCCGCTCGAGGTGGAACTCGGTCGGATCGCGTTGACCGACTTCTACGCGCGGGCGATCGTGTCGGTGCAGGGCAAGCTCAACCTCGCCGATCTGATTGCCCGCCGCGCGCCGCCGGCCGCCGAGGCCGGCGCAACGGAGCCCAGTGCCCCGGCGCCGACGCTGCGCATCGAAGGCATCGAGTTCGCGCGCGGCAATCTGAACTTCACCGACAACTTCATCCGGCCCAATTACACGGCCAATTTGACCGACATCGGCGGCAGCATCGGGCGCCTCGCCACCGACAGCACCGAGCCGGCCCGGCTGGCGCTGGCCGGCAGCGTGGACGGCGAAGCGCCGGTGAAGATCGAGGGGCAGCTCAACCCGCTGGCGCCCAAACTCTTCCTCGACATCACCGGCAGCACGCAGGGGGTGGACTTGCCGCGCTTCACCCCCTACTCCGCCCACTACGCCGGTTATCCGATTCTCAAGGGCAAGCTGACGATGGAGGTCAGCTACAAGATCGAGGATCGCAAGCTCAACGCCAGCAACCATCTGTTCATCGACCAACTGACGCTCGGCGAGCGCAGCGATAGCCCGAATGCGACCTCATTACCGATCCCGCTGGCCGTCGCCCTGCTGAAGAACGCACGCGGCGAAATCGACCTGCGGCTGCCGGTCACGGGCAGCCTCGACGACCCGAAGTTCTCGATCGGCGGCGTCGTGATCCAGGTGATCGTCAATCTGCTGACCAAGGCCGTGACCGCGCCCTTTACCCTGCTGGCCGCCGCCTTCGGTCCCGGCGAGGAACTGGGCTATGTGCAGTTTGCGGCGGGCAGCGCCGATCTCGACGCGACGCAGCGCGAGAAGCTCGACAAACTCGCCCGCGCACTGGCCGACCGGCCGGGCCTCAAGATGGACCTGATTGGCCGCGCCGACCCGGCAGTGGACAACGACGGACTACGCGCCGCCGCGCTGCAGGCCCGGCTGCGTGCCGCCAAGGCGCGGCAGCTCGCGCGCGCCGGGGGCGCCTCGGTGCCTGCCGCGCAGGTCGCGATCGAGCCGCAGGAGCGCGCCGCGCTGCTCACCACCGTGTACGGGGAGGAGAAGATCCCGGACAAGCCGCGCAACCTGATTGGAATCGCCAAGACCCTGCCGGCGGAAGAGATGGAGCAGCGCTTGCTCGCCTACCTGGCACCGACGCCGGAAGACTTGCGCGCGCTCGCCAATCGGCGCGCCGCCGCGGTACGCGACGACTTGCAGGAGCGCGGCGGAATCGACCGGGCGCGGCTCTTCCTGGTGGAGCCCAAGATCGGCAGCGACGGCTTGCCGGCCGGCACGGCGGGCACCCGAGTGGACTTCGCGCTCAAGTAGCGCTTGAGATCGGCGCAAGCGGCGTAACATGCAGGCCTGCTGGGGGCGACCTGGTTTCGACGCGGGTTGCGAAGCAGCGCGGTGCATGCCGAGGTCCAGTCACCTCGTAAATCCGCTGGAACACTACAAACGCCAACGACGAGCGTTTTGCTCTGGCCGCTTAATACCGGCTAGACGCTGCACTGGTTTGCCTCTGGACCAGGTGGAGCCACGCCACGGCGCAAGCCGCGGCGGACAAGCTCCGCAGCAGCGCCATGCACAGAGGCTGATCGCCGGCGGAGTCGCGACGCCGGTGCCGAGAATCAGCGACTGGCTGTGCGTCGGCCTGCCGATCGGCTAAGCGCACGGTGAGATTCAAATAGACCGGCTACGCATGTAGTACCGACTGTGGACCATTCGCGGACGCGGGTTCGATTCCCGCCGCCTCCACCACACTCACCCGTTCCAACGAAAAAAGCCCGCGGCTCGCGCCGCGGGCTTTTTCGCTTTCACACCGTTGGGATTAACCGACGGCGCCTTGCGTGTTGAGCGTGTCGCCCTTCAGATTCGGGTAGCGCACGTGCTCCACCAGATCCTGCGTTTGCTTATCGGGCGCCGGGGTCAGCAGCGAGACCACGATCATCAGCACGATCGCCAGCGGCAGGCCGAAGATACCGGCCGAAATCGGCTGGATGCCCCACCACAGGTTGACCGGGTCGGTCACGCCGAAGACACCGCGCAGCCAGACCTGGTTGACCGCCATGTACCAAAAGGTCAAGGTCACGCCGCCGATCATCGAGGTGATTGCACCCCACTTGGTGGCACGCTTCCAGAACACGCCCGCCACCAGCGGCACGAAGAAGCCCGCCGCTGCCAGCGAGAACGCCGCACCCACCAGGAACAAGATGTCGGCCGGCGCCTGCGCCGCGGTCCAGGCCGCCAGCAAGGCTACGACCAGCAGCAACCCCTTGGAGATCGCCACCCGCTTCTGCGTGCTGGCATTGGGGTTGATCATCTTGTAGTACAGGTCGTGCGACAGAGCGTTGGCGATGGTCAGCAGCAAGCCATCGGCAGTCGACAGCGCCGCCGCCAAACCGCCGGCCGCCACCAGGCCGGAAATCACGTACGGCAGGCCGGCAATCTCCGGCGTGGCGAGCACGATGATGTCCTGGCCGAGGGTGAGTTCCGCCAACTGCAAGATGCCGTCCTTATTGATGTCGGTCACCGACAGCAGCCGTGGATCGACCTTGGCCCACGACGCCACCCAGGCCGGCAAATCGGAGAAGCTCTTGCCGACCACGAACGAGTAGACGTCGAACTTCACCAGCACCGCCAGCGCCGGCGCGGTGAAGTACAGCAGGAAGATGAACAGCAGCGACCAGAACACCGACTTGCGCGCCTCGTTCACCGACGGGGTGGTGTAGTAGCGCATCAGGATGTGCGGCAGCGCGGCGGTACCGACCATCAGACACACCACCAGCACAATGAAGTTCAGCCTCTTGGTGTCGCGCTCGGCTTCGTTCTTGACCGGATCGGGATTGCCGCTCGGGAACGGCGTGGCGTGCGGTAGCGGAGGGGCCGCGCGCGCATTGTTGGAGCCGATTTGTGCGGTCCAGGCCTTGCGGGCGTCGGCCTCCGTCTTCGGATAGGCGGTGAGCGCTTTTTCGGCGGCGTTGATGTCCGCCACCGGCGCATTGGCAGCCTTGAGCTCGGTCACTTTGGCTTCGGCAGCAGCCTTGCCGTCTTCCCAGGTCTTGGGCAGGCCGTCCACCCGAGCCTTGGCGTCAACGGCGCGCTGCTTGAAGATCGCGCGTACTTCCTGTTCCTTGGGATCGGCGGTGAGTTGCTTCTCACGCTCGGTGACCTTCTGTAGCACCGTCCCGTAGACCAGTTGCGGGATCGGGATGTTGGTGTGCTTCATCGACAGCCAGACCACCGGAATCAAGTAGGCCACGATCAAGATGATGTACTGCGCCACTTGGGTCCAGGTGACGGCCCGCATGCCGCCCAGAAACGAGCAGACCAGAATGCCGCCCAGGCCGACGAACACGCCAAGGGTGAACTCCAGGCCGGTAAAGCGCGCCGTGATGAGGCCCACCCCGTAAATCTGCGCGACCACGTAGACGAACGAGCACAGGATGGCGATCAAAATGCCGATAAAGCGCGCGATGTTGCCGCCGTAACGGGCGCCGAGGAAGTCCGGAATCGTGAACTGGCCAAACTTGCGCAGGTAGGGCGCCAGCAGCAGCGCCACCAGGCAGTAGCCGCCGGTCCAGCCCAGGATGAAGGCCAGGCCGTCGAAGCCTTGCAGGTACAAGCCGCCGGCCATGCCGATGAAGGACGCCGCCGACATCCAGTCCGCGCCGGTGGCCATGCCATTGAAGAGCGCCGGCACGCGCCGCCCCGCGACGTAATACTCGGCCACGTCGGCCGTGCGGCTCATGATGCCGATGCCGGCATACAGCGCCACGGTGGCGAAGAGGAAGGCGTAGCCGATGTACAGCCGCGGCAGGCCGAGCGCTTCGAGCGCGGCCAGCACGACCACGAAAGCGATGAAGCCGCCCGTGTACCACGTGTAGTACTTCTTCAACTGGTTGAAGAAGGCGCGATTGGAACTGACTTGGGCACTCATTTATTCGTCTCCTTCGGCCACGCCGTACTCCTCATCCAGCGCACCCATCTTGCGTGCGTAGTACCAGATGATGATTACGTAAACGATCAACGAGCCCTGAGCCGCCATGTAGAACGACAGCGGGAACTGAAGCACCGGGATGGTGATCTCCGCCAACGGCCGTGCAAAGTAGGCCATGACGAAGGTGACAACGAACCAGATCGCCAGCAGGACGCCGGTGATCTTGAGGTTTCGCTGCCAGTACTCCTTGTGTCTTTCCGTGAGTTGCATGTTTCCTCCAAGGGGTCGTGCGAAAAAATCAAAGAGCGTGCGTCGCAGCCGACGACGTGGGCAAAACCGGCGCGGACAGAGCCGCCTCGGCGTTTCGCGACTGGACAGGGGTTTGCTCCAGATCGCGCTTGAGCCCGGCGGCGAATTTGGGCTCGAAGCTTTGCAGATGGCGTTGCAGTCGCCAGGCCTCGGCGTCTTCGCCGAGGTGATGGTGGGTCATCGCCAACTGGTAGAAGCCGTAGGGACTGAACGGCTGCAACTCGGTGTTCTTCTTGAGCGCCGCCACGGCCTCGCGCAGCCGGCCCTGGCGGATCAGCACCAGACCCAGGCCGTACCAGGCGCGGTCGTGCTTGGCATTCAGCGCCAGAGCGCGGCGGAAAGACTGCTCGGCGGCCTCGACGCGGTCGAACTTTTCCTGGATGAAGCCGAGGTTGAACCAGCTGTCGGCATGCTCGGGGTGCGCGCGCAGCAGCGCCTCGAACTGGCCGATGGCCGCCTCGCCCTGACCCTGCTCCATCAGCATGTTGCCCAGGGTGGCGCGGGCCACGAGGTCGCCCGGGGCGCGGGCGACTATGCGCGCGTACAACGCTTGCGCCCGCGACTTCAAGCCCAGCAGCACGGCCAGGCTCGCCTGAGCGGCAAGCCACTTCCGTTCCAGCCACCAGGCGAGGCCGCCGCTCATTGCAAACCCCGCGCCGCGGCCCAGCGTGCACAGCCCGCCTGGGTGAGATCGGACAGGCACACGTCGCGATGCATGAAGCCGACGACGAAGTAACCCACCAGCAGCAGCAGGAAGGCCACTGCCGGCACGTGCTCGTCCAGCACCACGCGCGGCGACACGAGCCGCGCCAGCTTGACCGCCGGCGAGGCAACGATACCGAGCAATTGGTAGACGATGTTCTCGCGCCGCCGGCCCCAACTGAACAGCCCGACGATCAACTGCCCGAGCAGGGACAAGCCCGCAACGAGCAACAGCGTCTGCACAATGACGAGAAAAAGCCCCACCCCAACCTACCCTTCTGTCTGGTCCGGCCACCGGCGGCCGGGTTACTTGCATCTGCGCTGGCGGCCCGCTTGGCTGGCCGGGTCCGCCGCGTCGCGCATGGGCGGGCAGCGTCGCCGCCGGCCGGTGCTCCTTGGCTTCGTCAGAGCTAATTCGTGACCTTCAACTGATCCAGGATCGCCGGGTTTTCCAGCGTGGACACGTCTTGCGTGATAGCTTCGCCCTTGGCGATCGCCCGCAGCAGCCGCCGCATGATCTTGCCGCTGCGCGTCTTGGGCAGGTTGTCGCCGAAGCGGATGTCCTTGGGCTTGGCGATCGGGCCGATCTCCTTGCCGACCCAGTCGCGCAGTTCGCGGGCGATCTTCAATGCTTCGTCGCCGGTCGGGCGCGACTGCTTGAGCACGACGAAGGCGCTGATGGCCTCGCCCGTCAGGTCGTCGGGGCGGCCGACAACGGCGGCTTCGGCCACCAACGGGTTAGCCACGAGCGCGGACTCGATTTCCATCGTGCCCATCCGGTGGCCGGAGACGTTCAGCACGTCGTCGATGCGGCCGATGATGGTGAAGTAGCCGGTCTCTTTGTCGCGGATCGAACCGTCGCCGGCCAGGTAAAGCTTGCCGCCGAGTTCGGCCGGGTAGTAGCTCTTCACGAAGCGATCCGGGTCGCCCCAGATGGTGCGGATCATCGAGGGCCAGGGGCGCTTGATCACCAGCAGGCCGCCTTGTCCGTTGGGTACGTCATGCCCCGTCTCATCGACGATGGCGGCCATGATGCCGGGCAGCGGCAGCGTGCAGGAGCCGGGCACGGTGGGCGTCGCGCCCGGCAGCGGCGTGATCATGTGGCCGCCGGTTTCGGTCTGCCAGAAGGTGTCGACGATCGGGCAGCGCTCGCGGCCGACGTTCCGGTGGTACCACATCCAGGCTTCGGGGTTGATCGGCTCGCCGACCGTGCCCAGGATGCGCAGCGAGTTGAGGTCGTAGTTGCGAGGATGCGTGGCCGGCGCGCCTTCGTTGGCCTTGATCAACGAGCGGATCGCGGTCGGCGCCGTGTAGAAGATGCTGACCTGATGATCCTGCACCATCTTCCAGAAGCGGCCCGCGTCGGGGTAGGTCGGCACGCCTTCGAAGATCACCTCGGTGGCGCCGGTGGCGAGCGGCCCGTAACAGACGTAGGTGTGGCCGGTGACCCAGCCCACGTCGGCCGTGCACCAGAAGACATCCGACGGCTTGATGTCGAACGTCCACTTCATGGTCAAAATAGCCCACAGCAGATAGCCGCCGGTGGAGTGCTGAACGCCCTTGGGCTTGCCGGTGGAGCCGGAGGTGTAGAGGATGAAGAGCGGGTGCTCGGCCTCGACCCAGACCGGCTCGCAGGTCGCCGGCTGGCCGGCCATCACCTCGTGCATCCACAGGTCGCGGCCTTCGACCCAGTCGATCTTGCCGCCGGTGCGCTGGTAGACGATCACCTTGCGCACCGCCTCGCAGCCGCCGAGGGCGAAGGCCTCGTCGATCGCCAGCTTGAGCGCAATCGCCTTGCCGCCGCGCATCTGCTCGTCGGCGGCGATGATGAGGGTCGCGCCTGCATCGACCACGCGCTCCTGCACGCTCTTGGCCGAGAAGCCGCCGAAGACCACCGAGTGGGTGATGCCCAGCCGCGCGCAAGCCTGCATCGCCACCACGGCCTCGATCGACATCGGCATGTAGACGATCGCGCGCTCGCCCTTGGCGAAGCCCAGCGCCTTGATGCCGTTGGCAAGCCGGCACACCTTGGCGTGCAGTTCGCGGTAAGTGATTTTGGTGACGGCGCCGTCGTCGGCCTCGAAGACGATCGCCACCTTGTCGGCGTTGCCGTTTTCCAGATTGCGATCGAGGCAGTTGTAAGAGGCGTTCAACTGCCCGTCGGCGAACCACTTGTAAAAAGGTGCGCCGGACTCGTCCAGCACCTGCGAAAAAGGCTTGTGCCAGGCGACGTTTTGACGCGCCAGACGCGCCCAAAAGCCGCCGAAATCCCGCTCGGCCTCGGCGCACAACGCGCGGTAGGCATCCATGCCCGAGATGGCCGCCGCCTTGACGATCTCCGCGTTCGGGGGAAACACGCGGCTTTCGTGCATCACCGATTCGATGTTCGACATCTTCCCTAGCCTGTTTTTGGAATGGTTGCTCTAGCGGCGCGAACGGTATGGACACGCACTTACGCCAACCTTACGGCTTTGGGTGCAATGCGGCAGCAACCTGCGGGTTCCCCGCGGCTCGGACTACGGTGTTGCAAGCGCTCGGGCGAGGTCGGCCTTAAGGTCGGCGACCGATTCGAGGCCGACCGACAGGCGCAACAAAGCCTCGCCGATGCCGGCGCGCTCGCGCGCCTCCGGCGTCAAGCGGCCGTGCGTGGTGCTGGCGGGGTGGGTGATCGTCGAGCGGGTGTCGCCGAGGTTGCCCGTGATCGAGAACAGACGCACCCGGTCGATCACCTGCCAGGCGCGGCGGCGTTGCGCTTCGGCGTCACCGTCGGCCGCGACGACGAACGACAACACCGCGCCCGGCCCCTGCTGCTGCGCCTGCGCCAGCGCCGCTTGCGGGTGCGAGTCCAGCCCCGGGAAGTTGACCTGCACCACCGCGGGCTGCGCTTGCAGCCAGCGGGCCAGTTCGAGCGCGGCGGCAGACTGCGCGCGGATGCGCAGCGGCAGCGTCTCCAGTCCCTTGAGCAACACCCACGCATTGAACGGCGACAGGCACGGCCCCGCCGTACGCAGCACCGGCAGCAGCGCGTCCTGGATCAGCGCGCGCCTGCCCACCACCGCGCCACCCATCGCCCGGCCCTGGCCGTCGATGAACTTGGTGCCGGTGTGGGTCACCACGTCCACACCGAAGTCGAGCGGGCGTTGCAGCACCGGCGTGCAAAAGCAGTTGTCCACGGCGGTCAGCGCGCCGATCTCGCGGCCGAGCTTGACGAACTCGGCGAGGTCCACGAGTTCCATCAGCGGGTTCGATGGCGTCTCGCAGTAGAGCAGCCGGGTGTTGGGCTGAACCGCCGCGCGCCAAGCCGCGGGGTCGGCGCCGCGGACGAAAGTCGTCTCGATGCCGAACTTGGCCAGCAAGGTCGAGAACAGAGTCACCGTCGCGCCGAAGACGGTGGCGCCGCACACCACGTGGTCGCCAGCCTTGAGCGTGCCGAGCGCCAGCGCCAGCGTGGCCGCCATGCCGGAAGAGGTGGCGATGCAGTCCTCGCCGCCTTCGAGCGCCGCGAGCCGCCGCTCGAACATGCGCACGGTCGGGTTGGAAAAGCGCGAATAAACATAGCCGTCCTCGCTGCCGGCGAACTTGGCCGCCGCCTCCGCCGCGCTGCCGAAGACGAAGGAGGAGGTCAGGAACAGCGCCTCGCTGTGTTCCTGGAACTGGCTGCGCTCGGTGCCGGCGCGGATCGCCAGGGTGTCGGTGTCGTAGTGGTCGTCCATAAACGAAAAACCCGCTGGCAGCGGCGAGCGGGTTCCGGAGACGAACCTCGCTTTAGCTGCATTTGTTAAGCGCCCGCAAGCTGAGTCAAATCGGCGCGACGGCGGTGATGGTAACAGCGATCAGCGCCGCTGTGCGCGGCGCTCCTTGCGCGAGAGCAGCGCGACCGCGGGCGTCGCCGCACCGGCCTGTGCATGACCCAACGCAGCGACGGCCAGTTGACGGTTCTTTGCCACCCGCTCGCGCTCGCCGGCGGGCAGATCGGCTCGGCGCACCAACTGGTCGGCCACCACAAGCGACTCGCGCACGTGGCCGGCGTGGTAGGCGGCGACCGCCAACTCGTCCAGGGCGCGCCAGCCGTACATGCCGGGGTCGAGAAAGAGCGCATCGCCCGGCAGCGGCGTCTTGACCGCCGCGCTCGCAAACGGATACGCGGCGGCCGCCCAGCCGGCCTCGCGCAGCAGGCGCGCCAGTTGCACGAGCGTCTCCGCGCGCGCCGGGCGGAACTGGTAGGCCTCGAGCAGCGCGAGCATCGCCTCTTCGGTGTCGCGGCCGGCTTTCTCCTTCAACAGGCCGATCTGGTAGAGCGAGTACCAGACCTCCTCCTCCCAGCCGCCCATCCGTGCGCGGCGGGCGTAGGTTGCAAGCGCGCTCTCCGTGTCGCCCGCATCGCGATAGCTCTGCGCCAGGTAGAACACGTAGCGGGCATCGTCCGGCTCGTCCTTGAGCGCCGCCTCGAGCACAGCGGCGTCGCGCCGGTACTTCTCCACCGGATCGCCGCGATTGCGCGCGCTGTCGAATAGACCCCGCACCACCGGACCGCGCAGCGTCTCGGCTCGGTGCAGCGCATCGCAGGCGATCACCTCGTGCAAGACGCCGACGTAGCGCCACGGCAAGGCCGCACGCACGAGCTTGATCGCGTCGAACTCGGTGCCGCTGGGCTCGACCCGGTGGCGCAGGCTGTACGCATCGGCGGTCAGGGCCGGCCAGCGAAAGCCCCTGGGGGCTTCGAACACCTCGTCGGCGTCGATCGTCAGCGTGAACTCGGCGCGGTCGCGGGCCAGCGCCAGCGCTTCCGTGCGGTTGTGGCCGAAGTCCTTCCACGGCCGCTCGACCACTTCGCCCGGCAGATCGGCCAGAAGGTGGCGAATGAGGTCTGGCGTACCGTCGGTCGAGCCGGTATCGGCGATCAGGTAGCAGTCGATATAGGGCCGCACCGAGTCGAGGCAGCGCCGGATGACGTGCGCCTCGTCCTTGACGATCATGTTCAGGCAGATGCGCTGCGGCATGGCAACCGAAGTTGTAGGCGAACTGCGCGCCAAGTCTACGAGGCGGCAAAGCAGTAATGCAGCCTCACGCAGGCCGGGGCCGAGCGTCTTTGCACTCGGATTCTCTTGGCCCCGGCCTGCGCCGGGGCGACGGCGTGCCGCCTTAAGCGTCCGCTTCGATCGCCAGGCTCAGCTGGTTGCGCGGCGCATCCTCGACCGCCGCCAGCGCACGGCGCGCGCGCTCGATGCGGTTCAAATACTCCGGCGTCACATCGCCCGTGATGTACACGCCGTCGAAGCACGAGGCCTCGAAGCTGGCGATCGCCGGATTGCAGTCGCCGACCGCCTGCTTCAGGTCGTCGACCGACTGATAGACCAGCGCATCGGCACCGATGGCGCGGCGAATTTCTTCGTCGTTGCGGGTGGCGGCGATCAGTTCCGCGCGGGTGGGCATGTCGATGCCGTAGACGTTGGGATACCGCACCGGCGGCGCGCTGGACGCGAAGTAGACCTTGTTCGCGCCGGCATCGCGCGCCATCTGCACGATCTCCTGGCTGGTGGTGCCGCGCACGATGGAGTCGTCCACCAGCAGCACGTTCTTGCCCTTGAACTCGACGCCGACGGTGTTCAGCTTCTGCCGCACCGATTTCTTGCGCACCGCCTGCCCCGGCATGATGAAGGTGCGGCCGATGTAGCGGTTCTTGATGTAACCCTCGCGATAGTCGAGCGAGAGTTTGTTGGCCAGTTGCAGCGCCGCCGGTCGGCTGGAGTCCGGGATCGGCATCACCACGTCGATGTCGCCGAGCGGAATCTGGCGCACCACCCGATCGGCCAGATACTCGCCCAGCCGCAACCGCGCACCGTAGACCGAGATGCCGTCCATCACCGAGTCCGGCCGCGCCAAGTACACGTACTCGAAGATGCAAGGGTTGAGGCTGGGCTTGTCCGCGCACTGGCGGCTGTGGAAGCGCCCGTCCATGTCGATAAAGATCGCCTCGCCCGGCGCCACGTCGCGCGCGAAGCGAAAGCCCAGGCCTTCCAGCGCGACCGACTCGGACGCGATCATGACTTCGGTGCCGGTGTCGCCCTCAAGCACGCCGAAGCACAGGGGCCGAATGCCGTAGGGATCGCGAAACGCCAGCAGGCCGTAGCCGGCAATCTGCGCGACGATGGCGTAGGAGCCGCGCACCCGCCGGTGCACGCCGGCCACCGCGCGGAAGACCGCATCCGGGTCGAGCACCAGGCCACTGGCGGCCATCTCCAGCTCGTGCGCCAGCACGTTGAGCAGCACCTCGGAGTCGGAATTGGTGTTGATGTGCCGCCGGTCGATGCGGAACATCTCGTCCTTCAGCCGCTCCCAGTTGGTGAGGTTGCCATTGTGCGCGAGCGTGATGCCGAAGGGTGCGTTGACGTAAAACGGCTGCGCTTCCTCGGAGTTGCCGGCCGAGCCCGCGGTCGGGTAGCGCACCTGGGCGATGCCGGAGGTGCCCGGCAGCGAGCGCATGTTGCGCGTGCGGAAGACGTCGCGCGTCAGCCCGCTGTCCTTGTGCATGTGGAAGGTGTTGCCGTCGGCGGTGGCGATGCCGGCGGCATCCTGGCCGCGGTGCTGCAAGAGTTGCAGCGCGTCGTAGAGCAGTTGGTTGACCGGGCCGTTGGCCACGACCCCGACGATTCCGCACATCGTGCGCCCCTCCCCTTGCGTGCCCCTCAAGTGCCGCGCCAGGACGGCGGCAACCACGGCAGCGCGAATGCTACGCCGGCCTGCACCCACGGGACCAGTTTCGACTCGCGCCACCAGGCCTCTTGGGCCAGCCCGGTGCCGGCCAGTAGCGCGACCGCCACAGCGACGACGAGCAGGGCCCGCGCGAAGCCGAACAGCCCGCCCAACACCCGGTCGGCGCCGGAGAGTTTCGCCTTGGCCAGCAGCGTGTGTACGAGTGCGGCCGCAAGCGCGGTGGCGAACACGGTGCACACCAGGATCAGCACCGCCGCCACCGCCGTCCGCCCGTCCGGCCAGTCGCGCAGGAACGGCAGCCAGTGGCCGAGCGGCTTGGCGTACAGCACCGCCAGCACGACGGCCAGCACCCAGCCGGCGAGCGAGAGCACCTCGCGCATGAAGCCGCGCCACAGTCCCCACAGGGTCGATAGCAGCGCAACCGCCAGCAGCACCCAGTCGAGCGTGCCGAGGCCGGTCACAGCGCGACGAGATCGGCCGAGATGCCGAGCGTGCCGAGCACCGCGCGGGCGGCTTCGGCTTCGTCGCGCGCGCCGTACGGGCCGACGCGCACGCGCCAGACCGTGCCGCTCTTGGCCTCGGCGCGCTCGACCCTGGCCGACAGCCCCTCTTTACGAATCCGGTCGGCGAGTTCGTTCGCCGCCGACTCGCTCGCCAGCGCCGCCGCCTGCACGACAAACTTGCCGGTCTTGACAGGCTCGGCTTTCTTGGCCTCGGTCTTTTTCGCTTCCGACTTCTTGGCCTCGGATTTCTTGGGCTCGGCCTTGGCGGGCTCGGCCGCCTTCGGCGCCTCTGCCTTCTTCTCTTCTTTCGCCTCGGGCGGCGGCTTGCCTTCGTCCACCAGCTGCGCATCGGGCGGTGCCACCGGCGTGTTGGCCGGCTCCGGCAGCGGCGGCAGCGAAAGGCGCGGCGTAAACGGCGTCTTCTCGCTCGGGATGTCGATCGGGATGTTGTCCGGCACCGGCCGCGGCGTGGGGTCGAGGATCATCGGCACCACGATCACCACCGCCAGCAGCAGCGCCGCGGCACCGATCAACTGGCGGCGGGCGCGCACCTTCAACGCGGCGGTGGGGTCGGCGCGACCGGTGGCCTCGCTCGTGGCATCTGCGCCGCGCGCCGGCACCGCCTTCTTGCCCGACCGCCAAAAGGCCCAAGCCATCGTCGTGCTGCCCCGTGTCATTGGCGCTCGGCTTGCAGGATCTGCATTACGCCACCGACGGTGACGAAGCTGCCGAACACGACGATTCTATCGTCGGCAGCCGCCGCCGCGCGCGCGCCGGCGTAGGCGTCTTCGATGCCGGCGTAGCGCGCAATGCTCGCCTGCGGGCAAGCGGCCAGCACGCGTTGCGCGAGCGCATCGGCGGACAACCCGCGTGCGCCCGCCGTGGGCGCCAGATGCCAGGTGTCGATGCGCGTGCCGACACGCGCGACGACGCCCTCGACATCCTTGTCGCCCAGCGCCGCAAACACCGCATGCGTGACGGGAGAGAAGCCCATGCTGTCGAGGTTCTGCGCCAACACCGCGGCGGCGTGCGGGTTGTGCGCCACGTCGAGGATCGTCGTCGGCCGCCCCGGGAGCACCTGAAAGCGGCCGGGAATCTCCACCGTCAGCAAACCCTGCCGCACCGCCTGCTGGCTGACGGGCAGCGAACCGGCCAGCGCCTCCAGTGCCGCCAGCGCCGCCGACGCGTTGAGCAATTGATTCGCGCCACGCAGCGCCGGGTACGGCAAGCCCGCGCGCCGCACCTGGCGCCCACCGTAGGCCCATTGCTGCTTATCGCCGCCGTAGTTGAAGTCGCGGCCAAAGCGCCAGAGGTCGGCGCCGATCCGCGCGGCCACCTCGGTCACCGACTGCGGCGGCTGGGGGTCGGCGCAGATCGCCGGCCGGCCCGCGCGATAGATGTGCGCTTTCTCGAAGCCGATGTGCTCGCGCGTCGGCCCCAGGTAGTCCATGTGGTCCAGATCGATCGAGGTGAGCACCGCGCAGTCGGCATCGACGATGTTGACCGCGTCGAGCCGGCCGCCGAGGCCGATCTCCAGCACGGCGGCATCGAGCCGCGCGTGCTGGAAGAGCCGCAGGATGGCGAGTGTGGTGAACTCGAAGTAGGTGAGCGTGGTGTCGCCGCGCACCGCATCCACCGCGGCAAAGTGCTCGCTCAGCGGCGCATCGCCCGCCGGCACGCCGTCGATGGTGGCGCGCTCGTTGAACCGGACGAGGTGCGGTTTGGTGTACAGCCCCACACGATACCCGGCCGCGCGCAGGATGCTGTCGAGCATCGCGCAGGTGGAGCCTTTGCCGTTGGTGCCGCCGACGACGATGGTCGGGCAAGCAAGGTGCAGCTCCAGCCGCTGCGCCACCGCGCGCACGCGGTCGAGCGACAGGTCGATCGGCTTGGCGTGCAGGCGCTCGACGTGCGCGAGCCAGCCTTCCAGCGTGTCCGGCACGTCAGGCAATCGCCTCCGCCGGCTGCCTGAGCAGCAGCGCCAGCAACCGCGCCAGCGTGTCGCGCAGCTCGCGCCGGTCGACGATCATGTCCACCGCGCCCTTGGTGAGCAGGAACTCGGCACGCTGGAAGCCTTCGGGCAGCTTCTCGCGCACGGTGTTTTCGATCACCCGCGGACCGGCAAAGCCGATCAGAGCTTTTGGCTCGGCGATCACCACGTCGCCCATGAAGGCGAAGCTCGCCGACACACCGCCCGTGGTCGGGTCGGTCAGCACGGAGACGAAGGGCAGCTTCGCCTCCGCCAGCTTGGCGATCATCGCGTTGGTCTTGGCCATCTGCATCAGGGAGAGCAGCCCCTCCTGCATGCGCGCGCCGCCGGTGGCGGTGAAGCAAACGAACGGCACCTTCTGCTCCAGCGCGGTCTGCACGCCGCGGACGAAGCGCTCGCCCACCACCGAACCCATCGAGCCCGCCATGAAGCCGAACTCGAAGCCGGCCACCACCACCGGCAGCGTGCGGATCGCGCCGCCCATGACCACCAGCGCATCGGTCTCGCCCGTCTCGGCCATCGCCTGCTGCAAGCGCTCGGGGTACTTGCGGCTGTCCTTGAACTTGAGCGCATCGACCGGCAGCACTTCCTGGCCGATCTCGTAGCGGCCCTCGGGATCGAGCAGCGCATCGAGCCGCGCGCGCGCGCCGATGCGCAGATGAAAGCTGCACTTGGGACAGACGCGCAGCGTGCGCTCCAGTTCCGCCGCGTACAGCACCGACTCGCAGGAAGGGCACTTGACCCAGACGCCCTCGGGCATCGACTTTTTGGGGCCGTCCTGCTTCTGGATACGCGGCGGCAGCAGCTTGTCGATCCAGCTCATCGTGGCGGCTCCTTCGCGGCGGGCGTGTCCAACGCGGCGCGGACCGCGGAGAGGAACTCGGCGGCGGCTTCGATCTGCCGGCCCGGCGGCGCGTCTTCGATCGTCTGGACGATGCGCGCGCCGATCACCACCGCATCGGCCACCGCAGCGACCGCGCGCGCGCTGGCGGCGTCGCGGATGCCGAAGCCCACGCCGATCGGCAACTTCACCTTCTCACGGATCGCCGGCAGCGCAGCCGCGACCGAATCGACGTTCAGGTGCCCGGCGCCGGTGGTGCCCTTCAAGCTCACGTAGTAGACCCAGCCCGAGGCCAGTTGCGCCACACGCTCGATACGCTCGCGCGGCGAGGTCGGCGCCAGCAGAAAGATCGGATCGACCCCATGCGCCTTGAGCAGCGCGGCAAAGTCGCCGCACTCTTCCGGCGGATAGTCGACCACCAGCACGCCATCCACGCCGGCTGCAGCGGCGGCGGCGGCAACGGCGCCCTGCCCCATCCGCTCGATCGGGTTGGCGTAGCCCATCAGCACCACGGGCGTGTCGGCATCGGTGGCGCGGAACTGGCGAACGAGTTCCAGCGTCTGCGCCAGACCCACGCCGTTGCGGATCGCGCGCTCCGCCGCGCGCTGGATCACCGGGCCATCGGCCATCGGGTCGGAAAACGGCACGCCGAGTTCGATGAGGTCGGCGCCGGCCCGCACCAGCGCGTGCATCAGCGGCACAGTCGTCTCCGGCGCCGGGTCGCCGGCGGCGATGTAGGGGATCAGCCCCTTGCGGCCGGCGCGGGCCAGTTGCTCGAAGCGGGGGTGGATGCGGGACATTGAAGCGGCGATTCCGTCGGCATGCGAGAGCTAACTCGCCCTCACCCGGCCGCTCCGCGGCCACCCTCTCCCGCCGATGCGGGCGAGGGTCGTTCGGGGCGCGCCTTGAACGCCAGCGACGCCTCGCGGCACGAGGCGCGGCAGTAGAACTCCAGGCCACTCGCCTCGGCAACGATGTGCAAGTCCTTGTCGCCGCGGCCCGAGAGGTTGACGAGCAGGATCTTGTCGCGCGGCAGTGTCGGTGCGAGCTTGGCGGCGTAGGCGAGCGCGTGGCTGGATTCGAGCGCGGGGATGATCCCTTCGATCCGGCAGCAGTCGTGAAAAGCCGCCAGCGCCTCGGCATCGGTGGCGCCGACGTACTCGGCGCGACCACTGTCCTTGAGCCACGCATGCTCGGGGCCTACACCAGGGTAGTCCAGCCCGGCGCTGACCGAATGCGTTTCCATGATCTGGCCGTTGGCGTCTTGCAAGAGGTAGGTGCGGTTGCCGTGCAGCACGCCCGGCACGCCGCGTTGCAGGCTGGCGGCGTGGCGCATCGTGGTCAAGCCTTCGCCGGCGGCTTCCACGCCAATGAGCTTCACACCCTCGTGCGGGATGTAGTCGTAGAAAATGCCCATCGCGTTGCTGCCGCCGCCCACACAGGCGATCACCGCGTCCGGCTGGCGGCCGGCAATCTCCGGCATCTGCTCCAGGCACTCCTTGCCGACGATGGAGTTGAAGTCGCGCACCATCATTGGGTACGGGTGCGGGCCGGCCACCGTGCCGATGATGTAGAACGTGTTTTCGACGTTGGTGACCCAGTCGCGCATCGCCTCGTTCAGCGCATCTTTCAGCGTACGCGAGCCGGATTCCACCGGCACCACCTCGGCGCCCAGGAGCTTCATCCGGTAGACGTTCGCTGCCTGGCGGCCCACGTCCTCCGCACCCATGTAGACGATGCACTGCATGCCATAGCGGGCGGCCACGGTGGCGGTGGCCACCCCATGCTGGCCGGCGCCGGTTTCGGCGATCACGCGCGGCTTGCCCATCCGCTTGGCGAGCAGCGCCTGCCCGACCGTGTTGTTGACCTTGTGCGCGCCGGTGTGATTGAGATCCTCGCGCTTCAGAAAAATCTGCGCGCCACCCAGTTGCTCGCTCCAGCGACGGGCGTAGTAAATCGGGCTCGGCCGGCCGACGAAGTGCGTTAACTCGTCTTGCAGTTCGGCGATGAACTCGGGGTCGCGGCGGTAGCGGTCATAGGCGTCGCGCAGTTCGGCCAGCGCGTGCATCAGCGTCTCGGCGACGAAGATGCCGCCGTAGGGGCCAAAGTGCCCGCGTGGGTCGGGAAGGTCGTAGGGTTTCATGAGGCGGCGAGGGCGACGTCCGCGGCGCGAACGGCGGCGATGAAGGCTGCGATCTTACCGGCGTCCTTGACGCCCGGTGCCTGCTCGACCCCGCTGGCCACGTCCACCGCGTAGGGCCGCACGGCGACGATCGCGGCGCCGACGTTGTCCGGCGTCAACCCGCCGGCCAGCACCAGCGGCATGGTGCGCGCGGCGGGCCGCGGCAGCCGCGTCCAGTCGAAGGTGAGGCCGCTGCCGCCGTAGCCCGGCGCGGGCGCGTCGGCGAGCAACGCCAGGGCGTCGTGGTACTGCGTTTCCGCAGCGGAATAGTCGGTGTCCGCCTGCATCCGCAACGCGCGCAGGTACGGTCGGCCGCTGCGGCCGCAGGCGGCAGCGTCTTCGTCGCCATGGAATTGCAGCAGCGCTTGCGGCGCGCGCTCGACCGCACGGGCGATCTCGTCTGCGCCGGCGTTGACGAAGAGCAGCACCGGCGTCACAAGAGCCGGCACTTCGCGCGCCAGAGCGGCCAGTCGCTCGAGCGAGACATACCGCGGGCTGCGCGGATAGCAGTTGAAGCCCAGCGCGTCGGCGCCCGCCGCCACCGCCGCGGCGACATCGGCCGCGCGGGTCAGCCCGCAGATTTTCACGCGCGTGCGGCTCATGGCAGAAAGGGAACGCGCTCTTCGGCAGCGGGCAAGGCGAGCGCCGGATCGTAGTCCACCCGGGTCAGGTACAAGCCCGCCGCCGCAAAGGTCGGCGCTGCAACGGAACGGTCGCGCGCCTCGAGTACTTCGCGCGCCCAGCCCGGCGGCTGCCGCCCGAGGCCGACGTAAACCAGCGTGCCCACCAGGTTGCGCACCATGTGCTGCAGGAACGCGTTGGCCACCGCACGCACGCGAACCAGACGGCCGTAGCGAGTGACGGTCAGTTCGCGCAGCTCGCGCACGGGGCTGGCGGCCTGACACTCGGCAGCTCGAAAGGAAGTGAAATCGTGCGTGCCGAGCAACAAGTCGGCCGCCGATTGCATGGCTACCGCGTCGAGCGGCCGGAACACCCAGCCGACACGGCCGGCGTGCAGCGGCGAGCGCACCGGATCGTTGAGCAGCCAGTAGTCGTATCCACGGCCAGTGGCCGCAAAGCGCGCGTGAAAGTCGGCCGGCACGGCGCGCGCCCAACGCACCGCCGCCGTCGCCGGCAGATGCGCGTTGACGCCCCGCACCCAGGCGTCCAAGGGGCGAGCAACCGGGGCGTCAAAGTGCACGACCTGCGCGCTGGCGTGGACACCTGCGTCGGTGCGTCCGGCGCAGACGGTCGCCACGGGACCGCCGGCGAACGCCGTCAGTGCTCGCTCCAGGGCATCCTGCACGGCGCCGCCGTCCGGCTGGGTCTGCCAGCCGCAATAGGCGGCACCGTCGTATTCGAGGCTGATCGCAATTCGCATCAGTGGCTCACACGGGCCGGGCGGCACCGCGCCCGCAGGCGCGCAGCCGGCGCGCTCCGCCCAGCGGACGGCCGGCGTCGATCCAACGCTGGCCCGTCAAAGCGCTCGCGGGGCGCCGCGCTCACGGCCTCAGTGCGAATGTGCCGCGTACCCCGATGCCACGCTTGTCCTGCCCGGCCCGGCGCCCGATCCAGTCCGGCGCAGGCTCTTGCGGCACGGGCGGCGACGTCCTCCCAAAAAATCAGCCTTCCACGGTGCGCAGCAACTCGACGGCGCTGGCCCGTTGCTCGGCTGTGCCGTCCCGCGCGACCTCTTCGAGCAGTTCACGCGCGCCATCGCGGACACCGAGTTCGATATAGCCTTTGGCCAAGTCGAGCTTGGTAGCCATCTGCGCAGACAAGGGACTGCCGGCTTTGGTGCTGGTCGTAGGCCCTTTGCCCGTTGTCGTCGCTCCGCCCAAATCGAAGTCGATCAGCGGCGGCGCCGTGCTCTCGCCGGCCGGACCCTGCGCCGACCCCGCGCCGCCGCGCCGACCGAAGATCGTGGTCCGGGCGACTGCATCGTCAGGCGCGGTGGTCGCCGGCGCTGCGACCGGCGCCGCGCGAGGCGACAGATTCAGATCCACGTCGGGAATCGACGGCGCCGCAGCGACAGCAACCGTACCGGCCGACGCGGCGGGCGCCGTCGGCGCGGAACCCCGTGTGGTCGGCCCCGCCCCGGTCTTGGTCGGCGGCGCCTGCAAGTCGAAGTCCAGGCTGCTGAAGTCCACGGGTTTGGTCAACACCTTCCACGGGTCCGTCGCGCCGGAGGCCGTCGAGCTGCCGGAGGCCAAGCCAAAGGTCGCTTCGAACTTGGTCGACGGCCCGGTGGCGGCGGGAACCGCCGTCGACAGCGTCTGCCCCGGAGCACGCCGTTCGGCGGTCGGCGCGGCGGCCCGCTCGCCATCGCTTTGCGCAGCCAGCGCCTGCGCCGCCGCCGGCGCGAACTGGGCGTAGGCCGCCGCGATCTCGGCCGTGGGCGATCCGCCTGCCGAGGTCGCTGCACGCGGCGCAACCGCCGGCATCGTCGGCGCGCCATCCGCCGACGTCGGGTTCATCGCCCGGGCGATCTGCATCGCGCGCTCCCAGTCCTCCCCACTGCCGCCGGTCTGGCGGCGCAACTCGTCCAAAACCGTCGAAAAGGCCGCCTCGTTGCCGTTACGCGAATAGATCTCCAACAACTTCAAGCGCGCAGCGTGGCGCTCCGGTTGCAGTCGCAGCGCCTCTTTGAGGATCTGCTCGGCCTGCTCTTCGCGCCCGTAGGCGATGTAGACGTCGGCTTCGGCCACCGGATCGACTTCGTTGGTGTCGAACTGCGACGCGCCGGGCACGAAGCTTGAGTTGAAGGTGCTGGTCGAACTCGTGTCCACGCTGCGTCCGCCCGAAGTGCGGAACAACGAACTGGCGCCGGTCGTCGCCGCCGACACGGTGGCCTGGAACTCCGGCCGCTGCTCGACGCGACGGCGGCGCCAGGCCGAATAGCCGGCCCAGCCAAGCACCAGGAGCACGAGCGCGCCGACGCCCAATTGCGTGGTGGTGTCGCCAAGCATGCTCTCGATGAAGCCCGGCTCTGCCGGTGGCGGCGGCGGTGGCGTCTTCTTCGCCGGGGGCGCCTCGGCTTTTGCGGCAGGCGCAGGCGCAGCGGACGGGCCAGGGGCTGGCGCAACAGCCTCCGCCGGCGGCGGGCTCGCTGCGGGGGCCTTTGCCTCGGGCTGAGCCGGCGCTTCGGCCTTGGCCTCAGCCTTGGCCGGCGCGTCCAATTTCGGCTCTGCCTTGCTCTCGGTCGCTGCCGGCGCGACGGGCGCAGCCTTGCCAGCGGGCGGCGCTTCGGCCTTCGCCTGCGCTTGGGCGCCGGATTTGCTTTGCAGTTCCAGTGCCTTGCGCAGGGCTTCGTTGGTCTTTTGCAGTTCTGCCGCGCGTTCTTGCTGCTCCTTGACGGCGCGCTGCCGCGCCGCCTCTTCATCGGCTTTGGCAGCGGCTGCGGCGGCGGGAGCGGCGCCGGCCTCGGCTTTGGCGATCGTCAGCCGATCGCCCGACTTGGCCGCTGCGCCCTTGTCCTCGACTCGCGGCGTCACCTGGCCTTGCGTTGCCGACGCCGGCGGCGCGGCGGCGGGCGCCGCCGCCACGGTGCGCGACAGACGGCTGCGGTACTCGGCAAAGTCCCGGCTCTGGGCAACGACCTCGGCCCGCGCCTGCGCCGGCGCGATGGCCGCGACCGTGTCGGCCGTCGGAATCGACAGCCGCTTGCCGGCCAGCACCAGATTCATGTTGCCGTTGATGAAGGCATCCGGGTTGGCGCGAACCAGCGCCACCAGCATCTGGTCGAGCGACACCGACGCCGGCTGTGTCTCGCGCGCGATGCGGCCGAGGGTGTCGCCCGGCTTGACCTCGACCGCGCCGACCGCCGCGGACGCGCGCGGCGCCTCTGCTTGCGCCGCAACGGGGGCCCTCGCCTCGGCCGCGGGCTTGGGCGCCGCAGCCACCGGCTCCGGTGCCCGTGCCGGCGGCTCGCTCGGCACCGGCGCGGGTGTCGCTGCGGGAGCAGCGGCGGGCGGTGCGCTGGGCGGAGCGGCAACGGCGGCCGGCGGCACCGCTGCCACGGGCGGCAGCGACGGCGGCACATCGCGCAACGCCGGCGGATCCAGCAACAGGGTGTACTCGCGCCGGGTGCGCCCATTGGCCCAACTCGCCTCGAGAATCAGGTCCAGATAGGGCTCACTGATCGGCGACAGCGACGTGATCTTCACGAATACGCTGGCACCGCGGCGCTCGACGTCGAAACGCAGGTTGGCCAGAGCCGGGTTGAAGTCCAGCCGGGCTTCGCGGAACGCCGACTCCGGCGCCACCCTGACCGACAGGGTGGCCTCGTCCTCCGCTGCCACAGCGGTCAGCTCCACTTCCGCGCGCAGCGGTTGGCCCAGGGCGGAGGCCACCGCCATGCGGCCCAAACCCAGGCCGTAGGCCGGCTGGACCAAGCCTACAAGCGCCACGGCGGCGCCGGCCAATGCCAAGCGTTTGATGTCCAACGCGAAGAGTCGCACGATGCCCCCGTCCCTGCCGAAACTACGAAAGATTTTCAAAATAACACAGCAAGCGCCGCATTGCGATGCACGCCGGCTTGCCGGCCACCTGCTCACGCGATGGCGGCGTGGCTCGCATGCGACCGGATCAAGGCTCTCGTCCAAGGAGGATGCGCAGCATCCGCCGCAGCGGCTCGGCCGCGCCCCACAGCAACTGGTCGCCGACGGTGAAGGCGGTCAGGTACTCGCCGCCCATTGCGAGCTTGCGCAGGCGACCGATCGGCACCTCCAGCGTGCCGTTGACGCGCACCGGCGACAGTTCGCGAATGCTGTCTTCGCGCTGATTGGGAATCACGCGCACCCAGGGGTTGGCGCTCGCCAGGATTGCTTCGATCTCCGCCAGCGGCAGGTCGCGCTTCAACTTGATCGTCAGCGCCTGGCTGTGGCAGCGCATCGAGCCGACGCGCACGCACAGTCCATCGACGATCACCGCGCCGGGCTGCCCCACGGGCGGCTTGCCGAGCATCTTGTTCAGTTCGGCGGCGGCCTTCCACTCTTCGCGGCTAACTCCGTTGCCGAGATCCTTGTCGATCCAGGTGATGAGGCTGCCGGCGAGCGGCACCGTGAAGCTCTCCTGCGGCAGTTGGTCGGAACGCAAAGCGGCGGTAACCGCGCGGTCGATCTCCAGGATGCCCGACTTGGGGTCGGCCAGCAGCTTCTCCGCCGCCGCGTGCGCGTAGCCCATCTGCGCCACCAGCTCGCGCATGTTGGGCGCGCCGGCGCCGGAGGCGGCCTGATAGGTCATCGCGGTAACCCATTCGATCAAGTCCGCGCGCAGCAGGCCGTCGAGCGCCATCATCATCAGCCCGACCGTGCAGTTGGCGCCGGCAAAGGTCTTCATGCCGGCACGCACCGCGGCGTCGATCGTCGGACGGTTGACGGGGTCGAGGATGATCATCGCGTCGTCGGCCATCCGCAGTGCGGAGGCGGCGTCGATCCAGTAGCCCGTCCAACCCGCGGCGCGCAGCCTGGGGTAGATCGCGTTGCTGTAGTCGCCGCCCTGGCAGGTGACGATGGTGTCGCAGGCGGCGAGTGCAGCCAGGTCTTCGGCGCTCTTGAGCACGGGTTCGGCGCCGGCCACCTTGGGCGCCGCACCGCCCGCGTTGGACGTGCTGAAGAACACCGACTCCACCAGCGCGAAGTCGCCCTCTTGTTGCATCCGTTCCATCAGCACGGAACCGACCATTCCGCGCCAACCGACAAAACCGACTCTCATGTTTTCCTCACTCGATTCAAACTCAGTTCAAAGCGGCCACAACCGCGTCACCCATCTGCGCGGTACCGATCGGGCTGGCGCCGGGCGCCGCGATATCCGCGGTGCGCAGGCCCTGCGCCAGCACCCGTTTGACGGCGGCCTCGATGCGGTCGGCCTGCGCCGGTTTGGCGAGCGAATAGCGCAGCATCATGGCGGCCGACAGAATCGTCGCCAGCGGATTGGCAATGCCGCGGCCGGCGATGTCCGGCGCGCTGCCGTGGCTCGGCTCGTACAGCCCCTGCCCGCGCTCGTTGAGCGAGGCCGAGGGCAGCATGCCGATCGAGCCGGTGAGCATCGCCGCCTCGTCCGACAAAATGTCGCCGAACATGTTGCCGGTGACGATCACGTCGAAGCGCTTGGGCGCGCGCACCAATTGCATCGCCGCGTTGTCCACGTACATGTGGTCGAGTGCGACGTCGGGGTAATCCTTGTGCACCTCGGTCACCACGTCCTTCCAGAACTGGAAGGTCTCCAGCACGTTGGCCTTGTCCACGCTGGTGAGTTTCTTGCCGCGCTTGCGCGCCGCCTCGAAGGCCACGCGCGCGATGCGCTCGATCTCCGGCCGCGAGTAGCGCATCGTGTCGAAGGCTTCGTCCGCGCCGGCAAAGGCGCCGTCCGGTGCGCTGCGCCGACCCCGCGGCTGGCCGAAGTAAATGTCGCCGGTCAGTTCGCGCACGATCAGGATGTCCAGCCCGGCGACCAGTTCGGGCTTCAGGCTCGAGGCCGCAGTCAGTTCCGCGTAGCAGATCGCCGGCCGGAAGTTGGCAAAGAGATTGAGCGCCTTGCGCAGGCCGAGGATCGCCTGCTCCGGGCGCAGCGGCCGGGGCAGCGTGTCGAACTTCCAATCGCCCACGGCGCCGAAGAGAATCGCATCGGCCTCGCGGGCGAGCTTGAGCGTGGCTTCCGGCAGCGGATGGCCGTGGCTCTCGTAGGCAGTGCCGCCGACGTCGGCGAACTCCATCTCGAAGGGCTCGCCCAGCGCGCGCAGCACCTTGACAGCCTCGGCCACGATTTCGCTGCCGATGCCGTCGCCGGGGAGGACTGCGATCTTGCTCATCGTCGTTCCTCGCGGGGCTGGTAGTTGACCTCGCCCCTGCCCGCTTCAGGAACGAAGTGCGCCGTCAGATGGTTTTGGCAATCCAGGGGAATTTGGCAAGCCGCGCCTGCTCAAAGGCTGCGATTTTGTCCTTGTGCCGCAGCGTCAGGCCGATCTCGTCCCAACCGTTGATGAGGCACTGCTTGCGAAAGCCGTCGACCTCGAAGCGCAGCACTTCACCCGCCGGGGTGGCGACGGTTTGCGCCGGCAGATCGATCGCCAGCCGGTAGCCGGGCTGCGCCTGCACGGCGCCAAACAGCCGATCCACCACCGCCTCGTCGAGCGCGATCGGCAGCAGGCCGTTCTTCAGGCAGTTGTTGTGAAAGATGTCGGCAAAACTCGGCGCAACGACCGCGCGGAAACCGTACTCCACCAACGCCCAGGGCGCATGCTCGCGGCTGGAGCCGCAGCCGAAGTTGCGGCGCGCGAGCAGCACGCTCGCGCCCCGATAGCGCGGCTGGTTGAGCACGAAGTCCGGGTTCAGCGGCCGGTGCGTGTTGTCCTTGCCCGGCTCGCCCCGATCCAGATAGCGCCACTCGTCGAAGAGATTGGGGCCGAAGCCGGTGCGCCGAATCGACTTCAGGAATTGCTTGGGGATGATCTGGTCGGTATCGACGTTGGGCCGATCCAGCGGGGCGACGAGGCCGTTCAAGGTGACGAACTTCTCCATCGTCTACCCCAACTGCCGCACGTCGGCGAAGCGCCCGGCAATGGCTGCCGCCGCTGCCATCGCCGGACTGACGAGGTGCGTGCGCCCGCCGGGCCCCTGCCGGCCTTCGAAGTTGCGATTGCTGGTCGAGGCGCAGCGCTCGCCGGGCTCGAGCTTGTCGGCGTTCATGCCCAGGCACATCGAGCAGCCGGGCTCGCGCCAGTCGAAGCCGGCGGCGCGGAAGATCTTGTCCAACCCCTCGGCCTCCGCCTGCGCCTTGACCAAGCCGGAGCCGGGTACCGCCATCGCCAGCTTGACGTTGGTCGCGATATGCCGGCCGTGCAGCACGCGCGCGGCAGCACGCAGATCTTCAATGCGGCTGTTGGTGCAGGAGCCGATGAAGACCTTGTCGATGCGGATGTCCTGCATCGGCGTGTTGGGGTTCAGGCCCATGTACTGCAATGCGCGCTCGATACCGGCGCGCTTGATCGGGTCGGACTCCTTGGCCGGATCGGGCACGGCGCCGGAGATACCGGTCACCATCTCCGGCGAAGTGCCCCAGGTGACCTGCGGTTCGATCTTCGTCGCGTCGATCTCGACCACGCGGTCGAAGTGCGCTCCGGGGTCGCTCGCCAGCGTGCGCCAATAGGCGATCGCGGCGTCCCAATCGTCGCCCTTGGGCGCAAACGGCCGGCCCTTCACGTACTCGACCGTCTTGTCGTCCACCGCGACCAGCCCCGCGCGTGCGCCCGCTTCGATGGCCATGTTGCAAACGGTCATGCGGCCTTCGACCGACAGCGCGCGCATCGCACTGCCGCCGAACTCGATCGCATAGCCGGTGCCGCCAGCCGTGCCGATGCGGCCGATCACCGCCAGCACAATGTCCTTGGCCGTGACGCCAAAAGGCAGCGCGCCTTCGATGCGCACCAGCAGGTTCTTGCTCTTGCGCGTGAGCAGCGTCTGCGTGGCAAGCACGTGCTCGACCTCGCTGGTGCCGATACCAAAGGCGAGCGCGCCGAGCGCGCCGTGCGTACTCGTGTGCGAATCGCCGCAGACGACCGTCATGCCCGGCAACGTCGCGCCCTGCTCCGGGCCGATCACGTGGACGATGCCCTGGCGCTTGTCGAGGAACGGAAAGTAAGCGGCGGCGCCGTGCGCCTTGATATTGGCGTCCAGTGTCACGATCTGCTCGCGCGAAGTGGGATCGACCACACCGTCCAGCCCACGCTCCCAGCCGTCGGTGGGGGTGTTGTGGTCGGCAGTGGCGACGATCGAACTTACTCGCCACGGCGTGCGCCCCGCCAGGCGCAGCCCCTCGTAGGCCTGCGGGCTCGTGACCTCGTGCACCAGGTGCCGGTCGATGTACAGCACCGTCGTGCCGTCCGCATCGACGTGCACCTCGTGCGCCGACCAGAGCTTGTCGTAGAGCGTTTGCAAGATCATCGTGCGGAGGCTTCGACCGTCACTTTCAAGAGCGAACGATTATGCCAGTGCGATGCAGCAAGACCCCTTGCGATCAGCGCGTTTTGGCGCTTTCGTACAACGGCATCACCCTCTGCGCGTAGACCTTCAAGTCTTCGATCCGCGACGCCGGCGCGGGGTGGGTCGAGAGCAACTCCGGCGGCCCGCTGCCGCCCTGCTTGGCCATCTTGGTCCACAGCGTGACGGCGGCGCGCGGGTCGTAGCCGGCGCGGGCGGCGAGTTCGACGCCGATGCGGTCGGCCTCCTGCTCGTTCTCGCGGCTGTTGGGCAGCACGAACATCGCCTGCCCGAACAGGTTGCCCAGATCGCCCGCGCCCGTGCCGTACACCGCCCCCAGGATGGCCGCACCCAGCTGCACCGGCGCGGCGCGCCCCATCCGCTCGCGCGTGTGCTCGCGCAGCGCATGGGCGATCTCGTGGCCGATCACCGCGGCGAGTTCGTCGTCGGTGAGTTGGAGTTTCTCGATCAGCCCGCTGTATACGGCGATCTTGCCGCCCGGCATGCACCAGGCGTTGATCTGCGGCGAGGTCAAGACGACGACCTCCCACTGCCAGCGCGGCGCGTCGTCGCGGAACACCGCCGTTTGCGGGATCAGTTTCTGCGCGGTGGCGCGCACGCGCTCGGTCTGCTTGGCGTCGCGGTTGAGCGCGCCCTTCTGCGCCGCCCCCTGCTTGACCTGTGCGTACTGGCGCGCCGCTTCGCCCTGCACCTGCACCTCGCTCGGCGCCAGCACCGACATCTGCTGCGGCCGCTCCACGCCCACCGCGCCGCCGCGCGTCGTTTGCACGGTCTGGCAGGCGACGAGCAGCGCCGCGCCCAGCGCCGCGATCCAGTGCAGTCGCCGCGACTGCATCGCGCTCAAGCCGCCGCCGGTGCGACCGCCGAGCGATCGGCCGCCCGCGCCCGCTGCACCGCCCACCAACCCAAGGCGGCTGCGGCACTGCTGGCGAGAAAGGCAGCTTCGGCGCCAAGCCGCGTCCACAAGGCCGCGGCGACCAGGCTGCCCGCCATGCCGCCCACGCCATAGCCCAGGCTGATGTAGAGCGCCTGCCCACGCGCGGCGGCAGCGCCCGGGAACCACTGCTGCACGGTGAGCACGCAGGCGCTGTGATGCACGGCAAAGCTCGCCGCGTGCAGCGTCTGCGCCAGCAGCAGGAGCAGCCACAGGTCGGCGAACGCGGCGATCAAAAAGAACCGCAGCGCCGCCAGCACGAAACTCGCCGACAGCAGCGGAAAAATGCCGAAGCGCGCGAAGAAGCGCCCTTGCAGGTAGAAAAAAACCACCTCGACCAGCACGCCGACCACCCAGAAGAAACCGATCGCCGTCTTGCTGTAACCCTGCTGCGCGAGAAAGATCGAGAAGTAGGTGTAGTACGCACCGTGCGCGAAGACCATCAGCGCCGCCGAGGCGAAGAACCAGCGCACCCGCGGCTCGGCCAGCCGCGCGCGCACCGACACGCGCGCGTGCGGATGCTCGGTCGCGGGCCGCTCGCGCAGCATGAAGGCCGCCACCGCCCCGAGTACCAGCAACGCCACCACCAGCGCCGGCTGCCAGCGCAGGCCGGCGGCGTCGAACAACATGCCCGCCGCCAGCACCAGAGCGATGAACCCGACCGAACCCCAGATGCGCACCCGCCCGTAGCGGCGCGCGGCCTGCCCGTCGTGGCGCAGGTGCGCGGCGACGATGGCTTCCGCCAGCGGAATCTGCGCGGTGATGACAAAATTGGCGACCACCAGCACGGCGAAGATCACCGCAAAGCCGCCCGGCAGGGCGAGCGCGGCGTACGCGGCGCAGGTCGCCAGAGCCGTGGCCCGCAGGATGGCCAGCCGCCGGTTGCCGTGGTCGGCGAGCCAGCCCCACAGGCTGGGGCCGATCACCCGCATGCCCTGCATCATCGCCAGCACGAGGCCGATCTCGAAGGCCGTCAGGCCGCGCCACTCCAGATACAGCGGCAGGTAGGGCGCAATCACGCCGACCGCGGCGAAGTACGCAGCGAAGAAGAGCCCCAGCCGGGCGTCGTCCGACCAAGGTGCCGCCGCACGCATTTCAGATCGAGGTGGTCCCGGGAATCGGCGGCAGCGGCAGCCGCACGTCGCCGCATTGCGCGCGGTGCCGCAGCGCGTGGTCGATCAGCACCAGCGCCAGCATCGCCTCGGCAATCGGGGTGGCGCGGATGCCGACGCAGGGATCGTGGCGGCCATGCGTTTCGACCGTCACCGCTTGGTTGCGCCGATCGATCGAGCGGCGCGGCAGGCGAATGCTGGAGGTGGGTTTGATCGCGATGGCGACCTCGATGTCCTGCCCCGTCGAGATACCGCCCAGCACGCCGCCCGCGTGGTTGGTGGCAAAGCCTTCCGGCAGCAACTCGTCTTCATG
>JBKCXU010000097.1:0-8408 GCA_046316025.1 Betaproteobacteria bacterium
GCGAAGTAGCTCCTGCGCGGTCGCCGTGCTGGAGTGCGTAACGAGCCGCAACGCCGTCCCGACCGCGCGCTTCCGCGACGACGTCCCCGGAGGGGACAGCTGCCCCGACAACTCTAGGAGCATGTGAAGCCACGCGCGGCGGGGTGCCGTCAATTACGGCGCGCGGCCGGCTTCCTCGGCGCGCTCTTGCGCGCATGGCGACCCGTTCCGTAATCGGCAACCGCCTCCATGACGCGCAGAGGCGCGCCTGCCGTGCGCGCCCAGCGCATCGCGTCGGTGGCGTCGGTCTCGCCCAGGCCGAGCGCCGCGATCTTTGCCCGCACCGCGTCGCCGCGCTGGATGCGCACCGGAGTCAGCACGATCTGCCCACCGCGCGCTTCCACGTCGAAGTACCCGGTCGCGCCCACGGCCTGCACCACGCTCTTCGGCAGTGTCGGCTGGTTCTTTGCAGTGACCTTGGCAAGCATCGGAGTTTCCTCAAGTAAGGAATCCTTGCTTTGCCAGATCACGCACTCGCACCTGCGGGCTCGGTCTGCCGCGCGAACTGCACCAGCAGATCGTCTTTCTCGACCCAAATCCCGTCGATCCAGCGTTGCACCTGGCCGCGAAACCCCGACGCCGACTGCGCCGCAGGATCGGTCAGCTCGGCGGGGATCGGACGCTTTTGCACCCGCACCACGACGGCCGGCACGCGGCCGCACAGCAGGTCCCAGAAGGTCGGCGTGCGCCCGGGGTAATAGAGCGTGATGTCGAGCAGCGCCTCGAACTGCGACCCCATTGCCGCCAGCGCCACCGCCAGCCCGCCGCTCTTGGGCTTGAGCAGGTGCGCGTAGGCCGAGCCCTGCGCGTCGTGCTTGGCGGGTGTGAAGCGCGTGCCTTCGGCAAAGCTGATCACCGATGTGGGGATCAACTTGAAGCGCTCGCAGGCGCGGCGGGTCGTTTCCAGATCGACCTGCGCCGAGGCGCCGCCCTTGCCGCGCTTGAGAAACGGGAAGTCGAGTGCCCACCAGGCCAGGCCGATCACCGGCACCCAGATCAGTTCCTGCTTCAGAAAGAACTTGAGCATCGGGATGCGGCCATTGAACACCTTTTGCAGCACCAGGATGTCCACCCAGCTGCGGTGGTTGCTGGACACCAGGTACCAGCCACGCGCATGCAGATCGAGGTCGCCCGCCACGTCCCAGCGCGTGTGCCCCACCGCCGCCATCCAGGCGGCGTTCACGCGCATCCAGTTGCCGGCCAGCGCGTTCATCGGCGGATCGACGAGCCGCCGCATCCACGCGGCGGGCACGACCAGCTTTGCCAAAGCGAAGGGCACCAGCAGCGTGACATGGGCAACCGTGTTAAGCGCGAGCATCGTCGCGGCCAGCGCGCCTTTGATCGATTGAAGCAAGCGTCCACCCATTACAGCGACGGGCGGCGCAACAACTCGTCGCGCGTGCGGCCAAGACGCGCGGCGGCGTCGCCGAAAATGGCTGCCGGCATACGCAGCTTCAAGGGGTCGCGCGGCTGAAGCGTCAGGTGATGCACCGCCGGGGCCGGGCAGGTCGGCCGCAGGTGGCTGCCGGTTTGCCGGTCGATGCGGTAGCCCACGCGCTCGAACGCCCTGGCAAGCGCTCGACCCGTCACATTGCGCCGCAACCTCATGCTGCGATCGCCTCGTCGCGGACAAAGTGCAAGCGGATCGACGCCGGCGCGTGCCCGTCGTCGAAGTGGCAGCGCACCGCGTCGCGTACTTGCCCGTGCAGCTCCGCCTCGGTGTCGGCCTGCGCAAAGATCGATGCGCCCAGTGCGCGTGCCGTGTAACCCCTCTCGGGGTCGGCTTGCACGAGGAAGATGATCTCGGACATTGCAGCCTCTCCTTACCGCGGACGCCGCCGCCGGGTGCATTTCATCGTAACAGCGCGACCATCGACCGCTCAGTTGGCGGCGATCAATGCCACCGCGAACGCGGCAATCCCCTCGCCCCGGCCGGCAAAGCCCAGATGCTCGGTGGTCTTGCCCTTGATGCTCACGTCCGCCGACGCGATAGCCAGCGTGGACGCGATCGCCGCCTGCATCGCCGAGACGTGCGGCGCGATCTTCGGCCGCTGCGCGACCACCGTGCAGTCGAGGTTCTGTATGCGCCAACCGGCAGCGATCACCTGCCGCGCGGCTTCGGCCAGCAGCGCGCGACTGTCCGCGCCCTTGTAGCGCGCATCGCTGTCCGGGAAGAGCCGGCCGATGTCGCCCAGGCCCGCCGCGCCGAGCAGCGCATCCGCGATCGCGTGCAGCAACACATCGGCGTCCGAATGTCCGAGCAGCCCATGCGTGTACGGGATCGCCACACCGCCCAGCATCAGTGCACGCCCGGGCACCAGCGCGTGTACGTCGAAGCCCTGGCCCACTCGCAGTTTCATCCCGACTCCTACTTGCGCCGCGCCTTGAGAATCGCCGCGGCGATCGTCCAGTCTTCGGCGGTGGTGACTTTGAGGTTGGTCTCCGCGCCCTGGATGAGCAGCGGCTGATGGCCCAGGCGCTCGACCGCGGAGGCCTCATCGGTGACCTCGTGCAGCGTCGCACCGAGCGCCAGGGCGCGCGCCAGCAGGCCGGCGCGAAACATCTGCGGCGTCTGCGCACGCCAGAGGCCGCGGCGATCGATGGTCGCCGCCACGCGGTTACCGTCGGCACGCTTGACCGTGTCGGCCACCGGCAACGCCAGCAGGCCGCCGACCGCGTCGTCGCCCGCTTCGTCGAGCAGGCGGCGCAACTCCGGCGCGGCCAGGCATGGGCGGGCGGCGTCGTGCACCAGCACCCAGTCGTCGGCGTCGGCAGCCAGTTCGCACAAGCCGTTGCGCACGCTCTCGGCGCGCGAGGCGCCGCCGACCGCAGCCACGGCGACCCGCGCCGGCCAGTCGATCTCGCGCCAGTAGGGCTCGGCAGGTGCCACCACGACCAGCACCTTTTCGATGCGCGGCTCCGCGAGCAGCGCATCAAGCGCATGTTCGAGCATCGAGCGGCGGCCCAGCGGCAGGTACTGCTTCGGCTTGGCGGTGAGGCTCGCAAAGCGAGTGCCGCGGCCGCCGGCGGGGATCAGAGCAAAGAAGCGGGCCATCGCGATGTGCTGCCAAGGGTAAAACTATAATCGCGACACACGCGCGGCGCTCGGCAGCAACGAGCGCCGCGTTTTGTTTTGACGATGAGTACCGGGTCCATGCCCTCTTTGCAAGCGGCGTTGCCGAGCCTCGCGGCGGGGACTCGTTTCGCCCTGCCCCGGCCGCCCGGCTCGGGCGACGCGCTGCTGCTGGCGCAATGGGCGCTGCGCGCGCGCGACGAGCGCCGGCTGGTTACCGCGATCTGCGCCGACGCACTCGACGCCCAACGGCTGCTCGAGGAGCTGCCGTGGTTCGCCCCCGAACTGGCAGTCCGTGCGCTGCCCGACTGGGAAACGCTGCCCTACGACATCCTGTCGCCGCACCAGGATCTGGTGTCGGAACGGTTGGAGACCCTGTTCCGCCTGCTGACGCGCGCCACCCAACCGCAGGCGGCGATCGACGTGCTGCTGGTGCCGGCCACCACGGCGCTGTACCGGCTGGCGCCGCCGGCGTACGTGGCCGGGCACACTTTCTTCTTCCGCCAGGGCGAGCGGCTGGCCGCCGCCGCGTTGCGCGAGCGGCTGGTGCTGGCCGGCTACCAGCACGTCACCCAGGTGGTCGCGCCCGGCGAGTTTGCGGTGCGCGGGGGCTTGATCGATCTCTTCCCGATGGGCGCAACCCTGCCGGTGCGGCTCGATCTGCTCGACGATGCGATCGAGACGATCCGCCACTTCGACCCGGACACGCAGCGCAGCCTCTACGCGGTGCCGGCGATCCGCCTGCTGCCGGGGCGCGAGTTTCCGTTCGACGAGGCGGCGCGCGCCGCCTTCCGCGCCCGTTGGCGCGAAGTCTTCGAGGGCGACCCCAGCCGCTGCCCGGTCTACAAAGACGTGGGCCAGGGCGTGCCGTCGGCAGGGATCGAGTACTACCTGCCGCTCTTTTTCGAAGAGACCGCCACCCTGTTCGATTACCTGCCCGCCGATGCGCTGCTGGTGCTGCACGGCCCCGTGGAGGCCAGTTGCCGGCGCTTCTGGACCGAGACCGCCGAGCGTCACCGCTTCTTGTCGCGCGACCGCGAGCGGCCTTGCTTGCCGCCGCAGAGGTTGTTTCTCGATGCGGAGGATCTGTTCGCCGGGGCAAAGGCCTACGCCCGATTAGCCCTGCTCCCCTCGCCCGCAGCAGCGGGAGAGGGGCCGGGTGTGAGGGCCGGGAACGCCGCGCCCGCGGAGCACCCCTCGACAACCGCAACGGCTGCGCCGGCCGACCAACGGCCTCCCGGTGCAACGACCAAGGCGCCCTCACCCCAGCCCTCCCCCGCTGATGCGGGAGAGGGAGTTTTCCTGCCCGCACCGACGGTCACCGTCGACCGCAAAGCCCAAGACCCCCTGCAAGCACTGCGCGCCTTCGTCGAAGGCTTCCCCGGCCGCGTGCTGCTGTTGGCGGACTCGCCCGGCCGGCGCGAGACCATCGCGCAACTGCTGCACGACAACGCCCTGCCCTGCGCCGACAGCGCCGATTGGGCCGGCTTCCTCGCTGCCGACGCGCCGCTCGCCTTGGGCGTCGCCCCGCTGCACGGCGGCTTCGTGCTGCGGAATCCGCCGCTGGCGGTGATCACCGAGACGGAGCTCTACGCCGCCAGCCCGCGGCGGCTGCGCGGGCGCGGGCGCGAGCGTGCCTCCAACGTCGAGTCGATGATCCGCGACCTCGCCGAGCTGCGCGCTGGCGACCCGGTGGTGCACGTTGAGCACGGCATCGGCCGCTACCGCGGGCTGCAACTGCTCGATGTTGGCGAAGGCCCGGCCGAATTCCTGCACCTGGAGTACGCCAACGCGGCCACGCTGTACGTGCCGGTCGCGCACCTGCATCTGATTGGCCGCTACAGCGGCGCCGACCCCGACGCCGCGCCCTTGCACACACTGGGCAGCGGCGACTGGGACCGCGCGAAGAAGAAGGCCGCCAAACAGGTGCGCGACACCGCGGCGGAGCTGCTCAACCTCTACGCCCTGCGCGCGGCGCGCAAAGGCCACGCGTTCAAGTACAAGCCGTCGGACTACGAAGCCTTTGCCGAGGGTTTCGGCTTCGACGAGACGCCCGACCAGCAGGCGGCGATCGACGCGGTGCTCAAGGACATGGGCGCCGGCTTCCCGATGGACCGGCTGGTCTGCGGCGACGTGGGCTTCGGCAAAACCGAGGTTGCCTTGCGTGCCGCCTTCGCCGCCGTGGCCGGCGGCACGCAGGTGGCCGTGCTGTGCCCGACGACGCTGCTCGCCGAGCAGCACTTTCTGACCTTTCGCAACCGCTTTGCGCAGTGGCCGGTGCGGATCGTCGAGTTGTCGCGCTTCCGCTCGCCGGCCGAGGTCAAGGACGCGCTGGCCGGGCTGGCCGCCGGGACGATCGATGTCGCCATCGGCACGCACAAGCTGCTGGCCAGCGACGTGAAGTTCGACCGCCTGGGCCTGGTGATCATCGACGAAGAACACCGCTTCGGCGTGCGGCAAAAGGAACGGTTGAAGGGGTTGCGCGCCGAGGTCGATGTGCTGACGCTGACCGCCACGCCGATCCCGCGCACGCTGGCGATGAGCATGGAGGGTATCCGCGAGTTCAGTGTGATCGCCACCGCGCCGCAGCGACGCCTGGCGATCAAGACCTTCGTGCGGCCCGAGACCGGCAGTCTGATCCGCGAAGCCTGTTTGCGCGAGCTCAAGCGCGGCGGGCAGATTTACTTTTTGCACAACGAGGTCGAGACCATCGACAACCGCCGCGCGCGGCTGGCCGAGCTCGTGCCCGAAGCGCGCATCGAGATCGCCCACGGCCAGATGCCCGAGCGCGAGCTGGAGCGGGTGATGCGCGACTTTTACCAGCAGCGCTTCAACCTGCTGCTGTGCACGACGATCATCGAGACCGGCATCGACGTGCCCACCGCCAACACCATCGTCATCCACCGCGCCGACAAATTCGGCCTCGCCCAGTTGCACCAGTTGCGCGGGCGCGTGGGCCGCTCGCACCACCAGGCCTATGCCTACCTGACGATCGCCGACGAGCGGGGCCTGACCAAAAACGCCGAGAAGCGGCTGGAGGCGATACAGAACCTGGAAGAGCTGGGCAGCGGCTTCTACCTTGCGATGCACGACCTGGAGATTCGCGGCGCCGGCGAGGTGCTGGGCGAGTCGCAAAGCGGCAACATGCAGGAGGTCGGCTTCGACCTCTATACGCAGATGCTCAACGCCGCAGTGCGCGCCTTGAAGAGCGGGCGCGAGCCCGACCTGCTGGCGCCGCTGGCGGTGACCACCGAGATCAATCTGCATGTGCCGGCGCTGCTGCCGCCGGATTTCGTCGGCGACGTGCACCAGCGGCTATCGCTGTACAAACGGCTGGCCGCCTGCGACGACGAGGCGGCCCTCACCGCGCTGGCCGAAGAGATCGTCGATCGCTACGGCAAGCTGCCCGAGCCGGCGCGCGCGCTGGTGGAGTCGCACCGGCTGCGATTGGCAGGCAGCGCGCTGGGGGTGAAGAAGATCGACGCCAGCAGCGAGGCGGTATCGGTGCAGTTCGTGCCCGACCCGCCCTTCGACACCGGAAAACTGATTGCGCTGATGCAGCGCTCCAAGACCATGCGGCTCGCCGGTCAGGACAGGCTGCGCATCGCCGAGAAGACGCCGACGCTGGAGGCGCGCGTGCAGTTGCTACGCTCGTTGTTCAAGGCGCTGGCGTGAAGTTCTCGCTTCGCAAGTCGGTTGCCGATTTCTCGCGGCGGTCTTCCCTCACCCGGCGCTTCGCGCCACCCTCTCCCGGTGGGAGAGGGTTGAAAGCCCCTCTCCCCCCGGGAGAGGGGTTGGGGTGAGGGAGGACCGCTCGCCAGAGAGCCATTCATCAACGCAGCACAGTGCAGCTCAAGCCACATGCCGCAACCCATCCACGATCTTGATCCTTGACGCCCGCCACGCCGGCACCAGCCCCGCCACAACGCCGACCACCGCCGCGCAGGCCGCTTGCAGCCAGAATGTCTCCGGCACCAGCGGCATCTTGGCAAAGACGCTCAGCGTCAGCGAGTGAAAGCCGCGCACCACCGGTGTGGTCAACGCGATGCCGAGCGCGCCGCCGATGGCGGCCAGCATCAGCGCCTCGCCCATGATCAGCCCGGCCACGTGGCCGGGGCCGAAGCCTAGCGCCTTGAGCGTGGCGTACTCGGACAGGCGCTCGCGCGCGGTCATCGCCATCGTGTTGGCGGCGACTGCGAGGATGATCAGGATCACCACGTAACTGACGCCGCGGATGGCGACCACGATGGTCTCGATCATCGCCACGAAGCCCAGCGTGAACGCCTTCTCGGTCTCGGTCAGCGTCTCGGCGAGCGAGTTGCGGAACTCGTCGTCGATTGCGCGGGCGATGTCGGCCGCGGCGGTCGGATCGTCGATGCCGACCACGAACACGCCGGCCGCATCGGCCCGCCGCGGAAAGACCTTCTTGATCTGCTCGTTCAGGTAGTCGAAGTGGAAGAACATCTGCCGCGTGATGGTGGTCTCGTCGCGCGCGTCGTAGATGGCGCGCACCGTGAACTCCCAGTCGCCGGGGTAGATGCCGCTTTTCAGAGGGATGCGGTCGCCGACCTTGAAGCCGTACAGCTCCGCCAGCTGCCGGCCGATGGCCGCGCCGCGCCGGTCGCGCAGGAAGTCGGCGTACTCGTCCGGCTGGAACTTGAACTCCGGGAAGAGCGGGAAGAAGCTCGGCGCATCGACCGCAAACTGCGCGAAGAAGTTCTTCGGCTCCTTGTAAATGCCGCCGAACCAGTTCTGCACGCTGACCGCGTTGACGCCCGGCACCGCGCGGATTTTTTCGCGGTAGTACATCGGCATCACGAAGGTGAGCGAGATCGCGTTGCGCGTGATGAGCCGGTTGGCCGCCGCCGCGTCCGAGCCCGCGTACCAGGCGCGCACGACCGTTTGCAGCAACCCAAAGGCAAGGATCGCGATGACCAGCCCGACGATGGTCAGCGTCGAGCGCAACCGCGCGCGGAAGACGTTTTTGAAGACGAGCTTGAGGAAGAACATGATGGCTCGCGTTGCTCGCCCGATGATGCGCGCTGCGCGCGCCGATGTTGGCGGCTGCGCCGCCTATGAGGCCCGTCACGCTTGCAACGATCTCCGCCCGTGGCCGGGGCTGCGGCTCCGGGCGGAGTTCATCGGCGCGTAGCGCCATCATTGCCGCCGCAGGCGGCATCATCAGCGCGCGCCAGCGCGCATCATTCCGGCGCGGTATCCGTCAACTGCCCCTTGTCCAGATAAATCAGGTGGTGCGCCGCTTCGGCGGCGCGCGGGTCGTGGGTGACCATCACGA
>JBKCXU010000098.1:0-4645 GCA_046316025.1 Betaproteobacteria bacterium
GGGCGCCCATTTCCCCCGCGGCGAACAACAAAAACCCCCGCACATGCCGGCCCTTTTCGGGAACCGCCGGACGGCGGCGCCCCGCCGGCCGCCGCGCCGAGAAACGCCTAGTACTTGTACGCCGACTCGCCGTGGCTGGTCGTGTCCAGGCCCTCGCGCTCGTCTTCTTCCGACACGCGCAGGCCGACGACCATCTTGATGATCAGCAAGGCGACGATGGAAACCACCGCCGAGATGCCAATCGCCCACAGCACGCCCTGGAACTGAATCCACAACTGCGCGCCGATGCCGGGGAAGTCCGCCGGGTTGCCGCACTCGTTGGTGATGTAGTTGCAGATGCCGGCGCCGCCGAGCGACGGCGAGGCAAACACGCCGGTCAACAGCGCACCGACGATACCGCCCACGCCGTGCACGCCGAAGACGTCGAGCGCGTCGTCCGCGCCGAGCATCTTCTTCAGGCCCGTGACACCCCAGAAGCACAGCAGGCCGGCGGCCAGACCAATGGCCAGCGCGCCCATGATGCCGACGAAGCCGCAGGCCGGGGTGATCGCCACCAGACCGGCGACCGCACCCGAGGCCGCACCCAGCATCGACGGCTTGCCCTTGACCATCCACTCGGCAAACATCCACGCCAGCACCGCCATCGCGGTGGCGATCAACGTGTTGATGAAGGCCAGTGCCGCGGTGCCGTTGGCTTCCAGGTTGGAGCCGACGTTGAAGCCGAACCAGCCCACCCACAGCAGCGCCGCACCGACCATGGTCAGCGTCAGGCTGTGCGGTGCCAGCGCCTCCTTGCCGTAGCCGAGCCGCTTGCCAACCATGAAGGCGGCCACCAGACCGGCGACACCGGCGTTGATGTGCACCACCGTGCCGCCGGCGAAGTCGAGTGCGCCCTTGGCCCACAGGTAGCCGGCGTTGGCGACCACCGCGTCGAGCGTGGCCTGATCCTTGATCGCGTCCGGCCCGTCCCAGTACCACACGGCGTGCGCCATCGGGATGTAGGCGAAGGTGAACCACAACACCATGAACAGCAGCACCGCGGAGAACTTCATCCGCTCGGCGAAGGCGCCAACGATCAGCGCCGGCGTGATCGCCGCGAAGGTGAGCTGGAAGGCCACGAATTGCAGCTCGGGGATGTACACCCCCTTGCTGAAGGTCGCCGCCACCGAACTCGCGGTCACGCCGCTCAGGAACATCTTGCTGAAGTTGCCGAAGAACGCGCCCGGCCCGCCGAAGGCCAGCGTGTAGCCGTAGATCACCCACAGCACGGAGATCAGCGAGAAGGTGACGAACACCTGCATCAGCACGGACAGTATGTTCTTGCTGCGCACGAGGCCGCCGTAGAAAAGCGCCAGCCCGGGGATCGTCATCAGGATCACCAGCACCGTTGCCACGTACATGAAGGCCACGTCGCCCTTGTCGGGAGCAGGCGGTGCGGCGGGGGCGGCTTCGGCCACGACGAGCAGCATTTCCGCTGCCGGGGCCGCCGCGCCGGGGGCGAGCAGGGACAACTCGACCCGGCGCGCCTTGGCCGGATCGCCGCCCGACTCCACGGCGGAGGGCTTGACCAGCAGCACCTGCGCCTCCGGCAAACCGGCCTTGACGAGCGCATCGCGCACGGTGAAGGCGCGTTTCTTGGCCAGTTCGTCGTTATGCGGCGCGCTGCCAGAGGTGTCGGTAAAGCCCGACACCAGCACGCGGCTGCCGGCCACGCCCTTGGCTTGCTCGGCCGCGCCGGCGATAGCCTTGACGGCGTCCTCGGACAGATCGGCCTTGTCGAGTTCGAACGTGACTGCCGCGGGCAGAGCGTCGGCCGCGCGCGCGGGCGCGGCGGCCAGACCGAGCAGCAGCAACGCCGCCGCCCAGAACGAAAGTAGTTTCTTCATGAGTGGATGCTCCTGAACGGGTCGGTTAGAGCGCGTCTTTGCCGGTCTCGCCGGTGCGGATGCGCACGACCTGCTCGAGGTCGTAGACGAAAATCTTGCCGTCGCCGATCTTGCCGGTGCGGGCCGAACCCTCGATCGCCTCGATGGCGCGCTCGACGATCTCGTCGGCGACCGCGGCTTCGAGCTTGACCTTGGGCAGGAAGTCGACCACGTACTCCGCGCCGCGATACAGCTCGGTGTGACCTTTTTGGCGTCCAAAGCCCTTGACTTCGGTGACGGTGATGCCCTGCACGCCGACGGCGGACAGCGCTTCGCGCACCTCGTCAAGCTTGAACGGCTTGATGATGGCGGTGATCAGTTTCATTGAGAGTGCTCCGATGCGTAACGCCTGCGCTTAGAACGAGCGGCCGATGGTGGCGAGGAAGCGGCCCTTGCCCAGATCGCGGCCCTGCGGGTTGGTGAAGCAGGCCGTCTCGGCGTCGGTGTCCGAGTAGTAGGCGCCAAACGTCCAGCCGGCGAGCGTGTACGAACCACCCAGTTTCCAGTCCAGGTAAGAGTAATCCTTGGTGTCGTTAAGACAGGTCGCCGTTTTGCTGCCAGTGCTCACGTCCTGGTAGCCCAGATGCGCCAGCACCGAAAAGCCGGTTTCGCCGATCGGATAGTTGACGGTGCCGTCGATGTAGTAGCTGCCGTCGGAGTCCACCAGCCCGAATAGATCGGTGAACGCATAAGAAAACTTCAAGGTCGCCGGGCCCCAAGTAGCGCCGATGTAGGCCTCAAAGGTGTCCGCGCTGTTGTAACCGGACGGCTTGTTGCTGACCGGGTAGTAGTAGTAGAGGCCGCCGAAGTCGAGGCCGATGTCGCCCAGCGTCGTCTTCCAGCCGCCGTAGAAGTCCATTTCGATCGGCGCGGTCAGGCCGGGGTTGGCGTCGGAGAGCCAGCTGATGTTCGAGTTCCAGTTGCCCAGATAGAAACCGCTCTGGTGCGCGAAGTCGAAGCCGCCCTGGATGGCCGGCTTGCCCGCCGTCTGGGCGATGCCGCGGTACAGATACTCCGACGCCAACGTGATGTTGGCGGTCAACGTGTACTCCGGCTCGGGCTTGGCCTGCGCGCTGGCCAATAGGGGCAGGGCGGCCATCGTCGCCGCGAGGGAAGCTCGGGTTACAAACTTCATGGTCGATCCTTTCGGGTTAAACGGACAAGAGGGGAACGAAAAATCTACGCATGTGCTTTCAGCAACATGCGTGCCACGGATTGCGACGCACCGAAACCGAACCACTGTGGGGCTGGACATGAGATTGCGCGCCACTCCGGGGCGCTACGCCCAACGGAAGGGCGGCCACCGGATTGGATCCCCGATCTACACTGCCCCAAAACATGGATGGAGCGCACCGATGGATCGACTTGCCTTTCTCGAGGACCTTCAGCAACGCATCGCCGCGCTGCTGGCCGATACGCCGGCGGCCGACGTGCAGAAGAATCTGAAGGCGCTGCTGACGCAGCAACTCGGAAAACTCGATCTCGTCACGCGCGAGGAGTTCGAGGTGCAGTCGCAGGTACTGGCGCGCACGCGCGAGAAGCTCGCGGCGCTGGAGGCGCGGCTGGCGCAACTCGAAGTGCGCAAGTAAGCGCGGTCAGCCGCGTGCGAGCAGCGCCACGCCGGCGGCGATGAGCACGGCGCCGCCCATCCTTTCGAGCGGCCGCCCCTCGCGCAGCACCAGCGTGCCCAGCAGCGCCCCAAAGAGCAGCGACAACTCGCGCGCCGGCGCGGCGGCGTATACGGGCGCCTGCTTGAGCGCCAGCAGGAACAGGATGTAAGACAACGGCGAGACCGCACCAATGGCGAGCACGTGCCAGCGGTAGCGCTGCCACAGCAGCCGCAACGCCGCCGGCGCGCGCAGCGCCACCGGCGTGAGGATGGCCAGCCGCAGCACGTTGCCCGCGGTGTCCAGCAGCAGCGCGCCAACAGCAAGACCAGCCACGGCCCAGGCGTCGACCACCGTGTACGCGGCGATGAAGCTGCCGACCAGCAGCCCCCAGCCAACCCCCGGGCGGCGCGTGGCGGCCGAGAGCATGGCCCGACCGCCGCCCAGCCAGAACGCGCCGCCCGCGACCAGCAACGCGCCGGCCACCGCTGCGGGTCCGGGCCGCTCGCCCAGCAGCAACACCGCGCCGCAGGTGGTGAGCAGCGGCGCCGCTCCGCGCGCCACCGGGTAGACCACGGACAAGTCGCCGCTGCGGTAGCCCCGTTGCAGCAGCACGGCATAGGCAGTGTGCAGCACGGCAGAGGCCACTACCGCCAACGCGGCGGTGCCGCCGGCGCGGAACAGGGCGGCAACTTCGCCCGGCGCGATAACGAGCAGCACGGGTAGGTAGATCGCCACGGTGACCAGCGAGTAGGCCCAGACTGCGGGCGCACCGCCGGCCGCGCTCATCCGCTTGGCAATGAGGTTCCAGCCCGCGTGCAACAGCGAGGAGCAGACGATCAACAGCAGCGCGGTGGCGGACAAGACGGCGTCGGGCGCGGGCGGTGAGGCATTGTGCCTGCCGTCCGCCCCCGCCCCCGCCTCCAATCACCGATCACCGGAGAAGTCTCACCGTTAGTCGTACACCCGAGCCTCAGCGTTAGTCGTACACCTCGATGCGCCGATCAGGTGCGCGGTGCAAACGGAGGGAGCCCGTAGGGCGACCGGAGTTTGCACCGCGCGCGGCGGACCCTAGGCTCGACCTCTTGCGCCGCGGTACTCGCAGGAACGCCT
>JBKCXU010000099.1:0-28672 GCA_046316025.1 Betaproteobacteria bacterium
GCTGGAGATCGACTGGCAGGGCGCGCGCCAGATCAAGGCAGTTTTCGCCCGGGCCATCGGCATCTTCATCCTGCCGCCGTCGATCGACGCGCTGGAAGCGCGCCTGAAACACCGCGGCCAGGACGTGCCGGCGGTGATCGCCCGCCGCCTGCTCGCCGCCGGCGCCGAGATCGCCCATGCGCCGGAGTTCGACTACGTGATCGTCAACGAAGACTTCGAGCTGGCCCTGGCGCAGTTGGCGGCTGTCGTGGCGGCGGCACGGCTACGTTACCCGGCGCAGGCCGCGCGGCATCGGGAGTTGTTTGCGCAGCTGGGCCTGGTCGGCTGATCGGTGGATCGAAGGCTCGCGTCCCCGTGTCGTTCGGGGCCGCAGGCGAGGAATCTCCGTGTAACGCGCGGCGCAGACTCCTCGCTGCGCTCACAGCGACATCGGCTCCGAACACAGAGCGACGTCCGTTAAACTCGACCCAACTCCAGACTGCATTGGACTCATCCCCATGGCCCGCATCACCGTCGAAGACTGCCTCAAGCAGATCCCCAATCGTTTCCAGCTCGCGCTTGCCGCGGCCTATCGGGCCCGCCAGTTGACGCAGGGCCACACGCCCAAGGTGGACGCCAAGGACAAGCCGGCCGTGCTCGCGCTGCGCGAGATCGCCGCCGGCAAGACCGGCGTCGAAATGCTGCGCAAGGTGCCGACCTAGGCACCCCGCCCCGCGGCGCTCGCGACCCGGCCACGCCGCGCGCCACGCCTCTGCGCATGCCTGTCGAGCCACCGGCCACGACGGAACGGGCCTCGCCCGCGCCGGGGCTGGCCCGGCGTGCCGCCGATGCGCTGTGGCGTGCGGTGCGGCGCGACTCCGATCCCGACAATCCCCCGCCGCCGGGCGTGGTGAGCTTCGCCGAACTCACCGAACTGCTGCGCAAGTACCTGCCCGCCGCCGACGTGCAGCGGATCAAGGCGGCGTTTCGCTTCTCCGATCAGGCGCACCTCGGCCAGTTCCGCAAGAGCGGCGAGCCGTACATCACGCACCCGATCGCGGTGGCCAAGATCCTCGCCGAGTGGAAGCTCGATGCGGCGGCGATCCAGGCGGCGCTGCTGCACGATGTGCTGGAGGATTCCGGCGCGACCAAGGCGGAGCTCACCGAACGCTTCGGCGCCACGGTCGCCGAACTCGTCGACGGCGTCTCCAAGCTCGACCGCCTCGCCTTCGACTCCTTCGAGCAGGCGCAGGCCGAGAGCTTCCGCAAGATGCTGCTGGCCATGGCGCGCGACGTGCGCGTGATCCTGATCAAGCTCGCCGACCGCCTGCACAACGTGCGCACGCTGGACGCGATGGCGCCGGCCAAGCGCCGCCGCATCGGCCGCGAAACGCTCGAGGTCTACGCGCCGATCGCCTACCGCCTCGGCCTGAACGCGCTGTACCTCGAAATGCAGGACCAGGCCTTTGCCCGCCTCTACCCCCGGCGCGCCGCGGTGCTGGCGCGCGCGCTGGCGGCCTCGCGCGGCACGCGGGCGCCGGCGCTGGGGCGCATTGCCGACAGCGTGCGCAAGGCGCTGAAGGAGGCGCGCCTGAAGGCCGAGGTCGGCGGCCGCGAAAAGACGCTGTACGCCATCTATCGCAAGATGGCCGAGAAGCATCACTCCTTCCGCCAGGTGCAGGACGTGCTCGGCTTCCGCATCGTCGTCGGCTCGCGCGGCGATTGCTATCTGGCGCTGGGGGTGCTGCATGCGCTGTACAAGCCGGTGCCGGGGCGCTTCAAGGACTACATCGCGCTGCCCAAGGACAACGGCTACCAGTCGCTGCACACCGTGGTCACCAGTACGACCGGGCTGCCCATCGAGTTCCAGATCCGCACCGCGGCGATGAACCGGGTGGCCGAGAGCGGGGTGGCCGCCCACTGGCTGTACAAGGGCGACGATCACGCCGCCACCGACTTGCAGGCGCGCACCCATGAATGGCTGCAATCGCTGCTGGAGCTGCAAAGCCAGTCGGACGACTCGACCGAGCTGATGGAAAACATCAAGGTCGATCTGTTCCCGGACAAGGTCTACGTGTTCACCCCGCGCGGCCGCATCGTCACGCTGCCGCGCGGCGCCACGCCGGTGGACTTTGCCTACGGCATCCATACCGACGTCGGCAACAAGACGGTGGCCACCCGCGTCAACGGCGACACGCAACCGCTGCGCACGGTGCTGCGCAACGGCGACACGGTGGAGATCGTCACCGGGCCGCTGGCGCGGCCCAATCCCGGCTGGCTGGAGTTCGTGCGCAGCGCCAAGGCGCGCGCCGAGATCCGCCACTACCTGCGCACCATGAAGCGCGAGGAATCGGTCGCCCTGGGCGAGCGGCTGCTCGCGCAGGCGACGCGCCAGCTCGGCATCGATCTGGACACGGTACCGGCGGAGCGCTGGGACGCCGTGCTCAAGGCGACGCAGGCGCCCACGCGCGAGGACATCCTGGCCGACATGGGCCTGGGCCGGCGGCTCGCGGCCGTGGTGGCGCGGCGGCTGGCGCCGACACCGGCGGCCGGTAGCGAACTGGAAGACATCGCCGAGCAATCGCGCGCCGCCTTCGCCCCGGCGCTGCCGGTGACCATCCGCGGCAACGAGGGCATGGCGGTGCAGATGGCGCGCTGCTGCGCGCCGATCCCCGGCGATGCGATCGTCGGCCACATGCGGCGCGACCAGGGCCTGGCCGTGCACCAGGCCGACTGCGTCAACGCCCGCCGCGCCCGCCGCGCCGAGCCCGAGCGCTGGATCGACCTCGTGTGGGCCGACCAGACGCAGGGCGTGTTCGGCGCGCTGGTGGACGTGGCGGTGGACAACCAGCGCGGCGTGCTGGCGCGGGTGGCGGCGGCCATCGCCGAGGCCGAGGCCAACATCGACAGCGTCGCCATCGAAGAAGAGGCCTCCGGCACCGCGGTGCTGCACTTCCGCGTGCAGGTGGCCGACCGCCCGCATCTGGCGCGCGTGCTGCGCGCGCTGCGGCGGGTGCGGCAGGTCTCGCGCGTGCAGCGGGTGCGCGCGCCGCTGAAGCCGGGTCGCGGCGACGAGGGCTGATTCCGTTTCCAGAGCATCAGGCTAATTTTGTCGTTCCCGCGAAGGCGGGAACCCAGCGGTTTTCGCGAACGACGCTGGGTTCCCGCTTTCGCGGGAACGACGTGCCTTTGTCGTCCGATTGCAGTGGCAGTGGAATCGGCACCGGAGCGGCCGTGCGCGCGCCGCCGCGGTGCCGGCGAATCGCGCCGCCACCGGGGCCCTCAATCGAGCGCCTGGTAGCGCACCTCCAGCACGTCGAGCATCTGCACCCCGGCCGGCGTGCGCAGCGCCACCGCGTCGCCCTCGCGCGCCTTGGCGAGCGCGCGGGCGATCGGCGAAATCCAGCTCACGCGGCCGCGCGCGGCGTCGGCCTCGTCGATGCCGACGATGGCGATCGTGCTCGCGCTGCCGTCGGCCGTGGCGTAGCGCACGGTGGCGCCGAAGAAGATCTGGTCGGTGGCGGCCCGCGCCGCCGGATCGACCACCTCGGCCACCTCCAGCCGTTTGGTGAGGAAGCGGATGCGCCGGTCGATCTCGCGCAGCCGCCGCTTGCCGTAGATGTAGTCGCCGTTTTCCGAGCGGTCGCCGTTGGCCGCCGCCCAGGACACCACACGCACCACCTCGGGCCGCTCGACCTTGACCAGATGCGCCAGTTCGTCGCGCAGGCGGGTGTAGCCGCGTGGCGTCATGTAATTGCGCGTGCCGGCCGGCAGCGGCGGTGCGGCAACGTCATCGTCCTCTTCCTCGGCGGCCGGCTCTTTGACAAAGGCTTTGCTCATGGCGCCGCATTTTCCCAGAGCGCGGCGGCCAGACAAGGCGCCCGGCGGAAGCCCGGTGCCGCAGCGGCATCGGCCTTATGTGGCATCGACCTTATTGCCAAACGATCAAATACTGTATACATTTACAGCACTCGCGAAGCTACTGGAAACGGCATGACCACCGCCCTCACCGCCCGCCAGAGCGAAATCCTGGACTTCATCCGCAGCACGCTCGCCGAAAGCGGCGCCCCGCCCACGCGCGACGAGATCGCCCGCGCCTTCGGCTTCCGCTCGCTCAACGCCGCCGAGCAGCACCTGCGCGCGCTGGCGCAAAAGGGCGCGATCGATCTCGTGGCCGGCGCCTCGCGCGGCATCCGGCTCAAAGACACCGTGCTCGCGCTGCAAGAAGCCGCCGCCGCTTTCGGCCTGCCGCTGGTGGGCAAGGTGGCCGCCGGCAGCCCGATCCTCGCGCAGGAAAACGTGCTGCGGCAGGCCGCGGTCGATCCGCTGATGTTCAAGCCGCGCGCCGACTATCTGCTCGAAGTGCGCGGCATGAGCATGCGCGACGCCGGCATCTTCGACGGCGACTGGCTCGCCGTGCACAAGCAGGATCAAGCCGCCGGCGGGCAGATCGTGGTCGCCCGCCTGGGCGACGAAGTCACCGTCAAGCGCCTGCGCTACAAAGGCTCGCGCATCGAGTTGCAGGCGGAAAACCCCGACTACTCGCCGATCGTCGTCGACCTCAAGCGCGACGCGCTCGCCATCGAAGGCATCGTGGTCGGCGTGATCCGGCCGGCGGTGTAACGCCGATGACCCGGTGCGATTTGCCGCCGTAAAGCGGGCTACATCTTCCCCTCGCCCGCATCAGCGGGAGAGGGTGGCGCGAAGCGCCGGGTGAGGGCAAAGACCGCACCCCAATGCTGAACCTTCCAACTCACAAAGGACGCCCATGCGAGCGGCCACGGCCTTGCTTTCCCTGCAATCCGGCAACTTCAACACTTCCGCCGGCGCAGCCCTCTGGCGCGCCGACCAACCCGGCGGCGGCGCGCTGGCCGCCACTACGCCGAGCGGCTTTGCCCCGCTCGATGCGGAACTCCCCGGCGGCGGCTGGCCGCGCGGCAGCCTGATCGAACTGCTGACCAACGCCCCCGGCCGCGGCGAGTTGTCGCTGCTGGCACCGGTGCTGGCACATCTGGCGGGCGAGAGACGCAGTTGCGTTTGGGTGCTGCCGCACGAAGCGCAGGCCGCGCATCCAACCGCCCCACTGCCCTACGCGCCCGCGTTGCAGGACGCCGGCATCGATCTGGCGCGTTGCCTCTTCGTGCGCCCCGCCACCGCGCGCGAGGGCTGGTGGGCGCTGGAGCAGGCGCTGCGCGCCGCGCATCTGGGCGCGGCCATCGGCTGGCTGCCGGCGGAGACGAGCCCCGGCGCCGACTTCAAGGCGTTGCGCCGCTTGCATCTGCTGGCCGGGCGCAACAACGCGCTCGCCTTCGTGTTGCGACCATTGCAAGCCGCCGCCGCGCCCTCACCCGCCGCGCTGCGCCTGCAACTGGCCAACCGCGACGGGCAACTGCACCTCACCCTGCTCAAGCGCCGCGGCCTGCCGCTGCTGGAGCCGGTGCTGCTCGACGTGCATCCGGCACATTGGCAGCAGGCCGCCGTGCCGGCATCGCAGGTTGTGGCGCCCGCCGCCCCCGTTCCGTCGGCGCCGCCGCACGTCGTGCCGCTGAAGCCCGCGCTGCCCGTACGCCGCTGGTCGTTGCAGGCGATGTTCAGCCATTGATCGAATCACCATGAGCGCAGAAGCACGCCGCATCGTCGAAGAACACTGGCGCGCAGCCAATGCCCGCGACTGGGATCGCTTTGCCGCCCTGCTGCACCCGCAGTTGCGTTACGAGGTGCCGCAGACTCGCGAATACATTGACAACGGCGCCGGCTATCTGGATTTGTTCCGCACCTGGCCCGGCAACTGGTCCGCGCACATCGGCACGCTGGTCTGCGAAGGCGAGCGGGCCGTTTGCATCATCGACTTCGCAGCCGATGGCGAGACGATGACCGGCCTCTCCGTGTTCGAACTCGCCGACGGGCGCATCGCGAGCGTCACCGACTACTGGCCCGCGCCCTACGAACCGCCGCCACGCCAGACGCCGCACTTTCAGCGCCGGTCACAGTAAGTCGCCCCGCTCACCCGAACCCCCACCACCATGAACAACAACGCCGCCCAGTGGTTCACCCGCTCCGCTTACAACAACGCCTGGGCCAACCATCGGCTGCTCAAGGCCTGCGGGCAGTTGCCGGCCGTCGAGTTCGGCGCCACGCGCACGAGCTTCTTTCCGTCGCTGGTCGCCACGCTGAACCACATCCTCACCGTCGACTGGTTTTACGTTGACGCGCTGGAACGCGCGGCCAACGGGCAGCCGCCGCACCCGCAACCGGGGCAGTTCTTCGAGCCTGAGACGCCACTTGCCGACTGCGCCGCGCTCGCCACCGCACAACGCGCGGTGGACCGGCGGCTGATCGACCTGTGCCGACGCCTCACCGATGCCGATCTCGACCGCCCGCTGCAGATCATGCGCAGCGCCGGGCCGGTGACCGACCGCATCGGCCGCATCCTGGCGCATCTGTTCCAGCACCAGATCCACCATCGCGGCCAAACCCACGCAATGCTCGCCGGCACCGCGGTCGCCCCGCCGCAACTTGACGAGTTCTTTTGCAGCGACGAAGCAGCCCTGCGCGCCGCCGACTTCGCCGAACTCGGCTTCAGCGAAGAAGACGTCTGGCGATGAGCACACCATGCCCGCCACCTCGGAGCAGCGGCTGATCGAGATCGTCCAGCGCAGCGCCTGGCTGATGCCGGCGCTGCGCGCGGTGCGCGCGCTGGCTTTGGACTCATGGTGCATTGGCGCCGGCGCGCTGCGCGATACGGTGTGGGACGCGCTGTACGGCTGCGCCGACGCGCGCCTGCCGCGCGACGTGGACGTGGCGTACTTCGACCCGTCCGACACGAGCCGCGCACGCGACCACGCCTTGCAGCAGCAGCTGCACGCGTACATGCCGCAACTGCCTTGGGAAGTCGTCAACCAGGCCGGCGTGCATTTGTGGTTCGAAGGCGTGTTCGGCCATCCGGCCGCACCGCTCGCCTCGCTCGAAGAGGCCGTCGCCTCCTGGCCGGAGACGGCCACCGCCGTCGGCATCACGCTCGATACCGCCGACCGACTGCGCGTGATCGCACCGCTGGGCCTGGCCGATCTGTTCGACGGCATCGTCCGCCGCAATTCGATGCGCGTCAGCGTGGCCACATATCGCCAGCGTTGCGCCACCAAGCAATACACCGCGCGCTGGCCGCAAGTGCGTGTGTTGCCGGCCTGAACATGATGCCGCCGCGCCATGCCTCTCTGGCTCGCCCTCGCCCTGCCCGCGCTGCCGCTGCAACTCGCCGCACGCGCGCTCGCCAAACCCGCGCCGCTGGCGGTGGTCGAAGGGCCGGCGCAACGGCCGGTCGTCGCCTTTTGCAACGACGCCGCCCGCGCCGCCGGCATCGCACCGGGGCTGAAGCTCGCCGCCGCGCAGGCGCTGGCCGCCGATCTGATCGCCGTCGCACGCAAGCCGGAGGTCGAGCACGACGCGCTCGCCGCGCTCGCCGGCTGGGCCTACCAGTACAGCGCGCAGGTGGTGGTGCGCGCGGCGGGACACCACAGTGGCCTGCTGCTCGAAGCCGGCGCCAGCGAACGGTTGTTCGGCGGGCGCGCGGCGCTTGAGCGGCGCATCGCGCGCGGGCTGGGCGTGCTGGGCTACCGCGCCGCGCTCGCCTGCGCGCCCACGCCGCGCGCCGCCTGGTGGCTGGCGCTCGCGCGCGCACAGCGCCTCACCGTGCCGGACGTGACCGACACCGCGCAACTGCAAGGCGCGCTCGACCCGCTGCCCTTGCCGCTTACCGAATGGGCACTGCAAACCATCGACACGCTGCACGCACTCGGCCTGCGCACATTAGGCCAAGTGCTGCGGCTGCCGCGCGCCGCACTGGCCCGGCGGCTCGGCACCGCACTGCTCGCCGATCTGGACTGCGCGCTCGGCCACCGGCCCGACCCGCAGCCGCTCTACGCGCCGCCCGAGCGCTTTGCCAGCGAGATCGAGCTACCGGCCGACCTCACGGAAGCCGCGCAACTACTCTTCCCCGCGCACCGCCTGCTGCGGCTGGCCGAGGGCTTCCTGCGCGGGCGCGATGCCGGCGCCACTGAATTCGCGTTCACCGCCCGGCACAGCGCCCGCCGCGCGCAGCCGCTCGCCCCAACACCGTTCGCGCTGCGGCTGGCCGCGCCGGAGCGCAACGCGGCGCGGCTGGCGCGGCTGCTCGCCGAGCGGCTGGCGCGCGTGCGGCTGGCGCAGCCCGCGGTCGCGCTCACACTCGCCATCGAGCGCCTGCACCCCTTCGCCGCGCACAACGCAAGCCTGTTGCCGCCCGCCCCCGCCGCGCAACACGACACCGACTGGCTGCAACTGGCCGAGGCGCTGCACGCGCGCTTTGGCTCCGAGCGGGTGTTTCAGTTGCAGGCGGTGGACGACCACCGGCCCGAGCACGCCTGGCGCGCGGTGCCGCTGGCGGTGGCGCCGGCAGCCTCCCGGCCTGCGCCGGCCACGCCACAGCGGCCGCTTTTGATCCTGCCCGCGCCGCGCCCGCTCACCGCCACTGAAGAGGCGCCGCACTGCAACGGCCTCTTGACGCTGGTGGCCGGCCCCGAGCGGATCGAAGCCGGCTGGTGGGACCACGGCACCGGCCCGCGCCGCGCCGTGGCGCGCGACTACTTTGTCGCCCGCAACCCGCGCGGGCAGACGCTGTGGGTCTACCGCGACCTGGCCGCGCCGCGCGGGTGGTTTCTGCACGGGTGGTTTGCGTGAACCGAAAACGCCCGGCACGTTCATGCTCCTGGCGCCGGACTCCGCGCCATGGACACGGCAAAGCTCATCGAAATCGACGGCACGCAAGCCGTTGTCCTGTCACCGGACCTTGCCCCGTGCGCGCTTGGCGCGAGCATCTGCGCCCGATCCAGGCCGAGGTCGTGGCGCGCATGGGCGTCACGCAGGCTGCGTTTGCGCAGATGGAAGCGGCACGCGCGCGGCGCTGTACAAGGCGCTGCGCCCGAACGCCGAGCCGCGCTTCGACACCGTGCAGCGCGTGTGCAAGGCGCTGGGCGTGAAGCTGGTGGCGCAACCGCTGGCGGAGCCGTCGTGACGGCGACGTAATTCCTCTTCCAGACCAAGCGGGCAATTTCGTCGTTCCCGCGGAAGCGGGAACCCAGCCGGTCTCGCTGCGAAGTTGGATTCCCGCTTGCGCGGGAATGACGTGCCTTTGTTGTCGGATTGAAGTGGAAATGGAATAAGCCTAACGCGCAGCGCACAGAAGCGACGCGCCCTCCTGGCGTCGCTTGTGCCCGGGGCTTCGCGCTCTCAACCCTTCGCCAAGTCCGCCTGCGAGGTAAACGCGTCGGCGAAGAACCGCTCCTCCGGCAGCCCGCACTGCGCCACGAAGTCGCGCCGCGCGGAATCCACCATCACCGGCGCGCCGCAGGCGTAGACCTGATGGGCGGACAGATCGGGCAGGTCAGCCATCACCGCGCGGTGGACGAAGCCGGTGCGGCCCGTCCATTCGTCTTCCGGTTTGGCGTCGGACAGCACCGGCACGTAGCTGAAGTTCGGCTGCTCGGCCGCCCACTGGCGCGGCAGTGCCTCCAGGTACAAGTCGGCGCGCGCGCGCCCCCCCCAGTAGAGCACCACTGGGCGCGCCGGCTTGCCGGGCTCCTCCACGTTGATGCGCTTGTGAAAGATGTGCTCGGCGATCGCCTTGATCGGCGCGAAGCCGGTGCCGCTGGCGAGCAGCACGATGGGCTGCGGGTTGTCCTCGCGCAGGAAGAAGGTGCCCAGCGGCCCTTCAAAGCGCAGGATGTCGCGCTCCTTGATCGCCGGTTGCGTGGCGCCGAACAACGCGTCGGTAAACACGCCCCCCGGCATGTGCCGGATGTGCAGCGCGATCTGCCCGTCGGCGTGCGGCGCCGTGCCCATCGAATAGCTGCGCCGCGCGCCGTCCTTGAGGATGAACTCGAGGTACTGCCCGGCGCGGAATTGCAGCCGTTCGCTGGCCGGCAGTTGCAGATAAACGACCGCCACGTCGGCCGCGGGCCGCTCGATCTTCGCCACACGGCAGGGCATCTTCTTGACCGGGATGTCGCCGAAGCCCGTCAGTTCGCGCGCTTCGATCGTCACGTCGCCCTGCGGACGCGAGCAGCAAAAGAGCGCCAAGCCGCGCGCCTCTTCGTCGGCCGACAGCGCGCTCGACGAGTGTGTGCCGTGCACGAGGCTGCCTTCGACGAGCTTGCCCTTGCAGGTGCCGCAGGCGCCGTTCTTGCAGCCGTAGGGCAGGCCGATGCCGCTGCGCAGCGCGGCGGCCAGGATGGTTTCGTCGCCCTCGACGGTGAACTCGCGTCCCGAGGGGCGGACCGTGACTTTGTGGCTCATAGAATCGGTGCGATGAACAAGACAGCGCCCGCCGTTTCGGACAGAGAACCGCGCGGGCGCAAGCGCCTCGGTCGGCCGCGGCTGTTGATCGTCGGCTGCGGCGACGTGGGCGGCCGGATTGTCGCACTGGCGCGCGGGCGGTGGCGGGTCATGGCGCTCACCTCCAACCCGGCGCGCGTGCCGGCGCTGCGCACGGCGGGCGTGCTGCCGCTCGTCGGCAATCTGGACGACCGCCGCTCGCTGCGCCGGCTCGGCGCCTTTGGCGCACGGGCGATCCACCTGGCGCCGCCGCGGGAAGCGGGCAGCACCGATCCACGCACGCGACACCTGCTGGCCGCGCTGCGCGCTCGCGGCAGGCTCGTTTACATCAGCACCAGCGGCGTCTACGGCGACCGCGGCGGCGGCTGGCTCGACGAAACGGCGCGCGTGATGCCGGCGAACGACCGCGCGTTCCGCCGTCTGGACGCCGAGCGGCGAATGCGTGCCGCCGGCGCGCGCGTGCTGCGCGTGCCCGGTATCTACGCGCACGACCGGCTGCCGCTGGCGCGGCTGCGCGCCGGGCTGCCTGCACTGGCGCCGGAAGACGACGTGCACACCAACCACATCCATGCCGAGGACCTGGCGCGCATCGCGCTGGCTGCCCTCACGCGCGGCAAGCCCACACGCGTCTACCACGCGGTGGACGACTCGCAGCTCAAGATGGGCGAGTACTTCGACCTCGTGGCCGACGCGCACAACCTGCCCCGCCCGCCCCGGCTGCCGCGCGAGCAACTGCGTGCGGCGGTCTCAACGATGATGTATTCGTTCATGGCCGAGTCGCGGCGGCTGCGCAACGGGAGAATCAAGCGCGAGCTTGGCGTCAAGCTGCGCTGGCCGACCGTCGGTTCCGCCTTGACCGGGCAACCCGGGCCGCAGCGTTAGCGCCGTCGTTCGAGCACGAACTCGCCGCTGCGCTGTGGTCCGTCGCCCACCGTCCGCCACGTGCCCGTCACCTTGGTGCGGCTCGCATCCAGCGTGCCTCGCATCAGATAGGACCAGGAGCGGCTTTCGCCTTGAAACGACACATTGCCGCTGGAGTCGACGCGACCGATCGCCAGTAACACGCCGGCATCGCGGGCGTCGATCGTGCCCTCGACGTCGTTGTCGCCGATGCGCACGTCGATCCGGCCCGTGTCCGTGCCAGTGAACGTTCCGGCAAAGGTTCCGGAGCCTGCCGAGGGGATCTCGACCGCGGCCGGCCTCGCCGGCACCGGGGCGGGCGCCAGCGCCACCGGCGGCGGCGCAACGGCGATGCGCCCGGCGGGCGCGCCCGCCGGGGCGACCAGATTGCGCTGCACCCACCCCCCCGCAATCTGCGCGGTGTCGATCTTGATGAAGCTGCCTTCCGCTTCGCCGGAGGCGACCACCGGGTCGTTCGGCTGCAAGGTACCGAGGACATTGCTGTCCGCCCGCGGCTCGGCGAACACGCGTACGCCCGGCAGCCGGGCCGCCAGCATCTGTCCGGCTTCGACGGGCGCCCCGGCCTGCGTCGAGGCGCGCGCGTTGGCGTCGCTGGCAGCGCTGCGCGTGGCGATCAGTTGCGGCTTGTCGCGGATCGACACGACGATTTTGTTGTAGTTGTCGAGCAGACTGGCCGTGATCACGCGACCTTCCGGGGTGCGCGTAAAGCCGCCCGCCCCCGCTGCCGCGCCACCCAGCCAGCTGAAGCCGCCCACGCCGAAATCGACCTTGGTCGCCTGACCGGCCGCCGAGGCGACTTGAATCCCCGAGCGCACGTCGGCAATGACGATGCTGGTTTCGGCCTCCTTGAATCTGAGGCTGCCGGCCACTGCGCCCAGCACGCCGCCGAGGCGCCCGAGCAGGGCGCCACCCACCCCACCGGTATTGCCCTCGGAAAACTGCACAGTCGGCGTGAGCACGAAATCGGCTGCCTGCATCTGGCCCGCGCCCACGTTGGAGCCGGCCCGCATCTGTCCGTCCGCCGCCAGCGCCCGCTCCTGTTGCAGGTTCTGCAAGGCCACGCCACGCTCGACCACGTCGAAGCAGCCCGACTCCTGGATCATTAAGCGCAACATCTGGCTCGGTGAGCCAAGCCCGACACGGCCCAAGTAGATCAGCAACTGCTGCGGCTCGACCACCGCCACGGAGCCAAGGCTGCGGCTGCACTTTTCCACTTGCGCCGAGGATTCCTGCGCGGCAGCCGCCGAGACGTGTGCCACCACCCAGACCGCGAAGCTCGCGGCGGCGACGGCGCGAAGCGCTGCATTACGAAACATCGAACTCCCTCCATGGATGTCGCCGCCAGCGCGGAGACGGTCGGCGACCCTGCGGCCGCGGTGCGGGTTTCTATCATGGCTCGGGCCGGCGACGGCGTGAATATTCGACAGCAGCGCCCACGGTGCCGTCGCGCCGATTGGGTAAACAAAAACGGCCCGCGCGGGGCCGTTGCGATGCTGGTGCTGCTGCGCAGACTCGAACTGCGGACCTACTGATTACGAATCAGTTGCTCTACCAACTGAGCTACAGCAGCGAAGAAGCCCGGCATTATAGGCACCGCGCGCTCACGTTAACCCCATGTTCGCCAACGCACTGCTGATCCTGCCCGACTTCGCCACGATCCTGCTCGGGCTGCTGCTGGCGCGCGTCTGGCGCGACGGCTACGACCGCGGCTTCTGGGCGGGCGCGGAGCGGCTCGTCTACTACGTGCTGTTCCCGGCGCTGCTCTTCGCCTCGATCAACAGCGCGCAGTTTTCGATCGCGGCGGAACTGAAGATGCTCGGCGCCGCGGTCGGCGCCTTTGCGGTGGCGGTCGCACTCGCCTTTGCCGCGCAGCCGCTGCTCAAGCCGGCGCCGGACGTGTTTGCCGCCTGCGTGCAGACGGGGTTTCGCTACAACAGCTACATCGGGCTGGCGCTGGCGCAGTCGCTCGCGGGCAGCCGCGGGGTGGCAACCCTCGCCTTGATCATCGCGGTGTGCGTGCCGCTCGCAAACCTCTTTGCGGTGTACGCGCTGGCGCGGCAGCGTGAGCTGCACCTGGGGCGGGAGCTGATCCGCAACCCGTTGATCCTGTCCACTGTGGCCGGGCTCGTCACCAACCTGCTCGACTGGCAGCTGCCGGCGGTGGCCGCCAGCTTTGCACAGCGGTTGGGCAGCGCCAGCCTGGCCCTCGGACTGCTGTGCATCGGCGCCGGGCTGACCTTGCGCGCGGCGCAGGCCAGCCCGACGGTGCTCGGCTACTTCATCGCGGTCAAGCTCGCGGTGTTCCCCGCCGTGGCCTGGGCGCTGGCGCAATGGTTGGGCCTGACGGGCACCGCCGCGCAGGTAGTGCTCCTGTTTGCCGCGCTGCCTACGGCGTCGAGCGCTTACGTGCTGGCGGCGCGCATGGGCGGCAACGCCGCGCCGGTGGCCTTCATCGTCACGGCGCAGACGCTGCTGGCGATGGTCACGCTGCCGCTGTGGATGCTGCTGGCGCCGCGCGCCTGAGCCGGCATAGTGGGCGGCGGCGATGCGGTCTCAGGCCAGCGCCAGCCGCTGCACCGGCACCCGGTAGTTGTCCTGCGTCATCAGGTCGATGCCGCAGTCGAGTTGCTCGATCCAATCGATGAACGCAGCCACCGCCGGCTGGCCGGCAATCGGCGCGCCGTGCTGCGGCACGATCATCTCGATGTCCAGCGTACGCGCCATGCTGGCCCAGAAGCGGCAGACACGGTTGCTCACGATGTAACGGCGATGGAAGCCCTGCATCAGCGGCAGCAACGCGGCAAGATCGCGCACGGGGGTGCCGGCCTTGCCGCCCGGCATCAGCGACACGCCGAGGTCGCCGGAGAAAAGAATCTTGCTGACCGGGTCGTAGACCTGAAAATTGCCTTCGGAATGCAGGAAGTGCGCGGGCAGCAGCACGAGGTCGGCCTGGCCGATCTGAACGGTACCGCCTTCGTCGGGCACGGCAATGATGCGCCCGGCGGTGGACGCGGTGGAAAAGTGCGGAACGAAGCGCGCCCAGATGCGCGAGATCAGCAGCTGGGTGGTCGAGGCCGACAGCCACCGTTGCAAAGAGGCGATCACGTCCGGATCGGCGTGCGAGGCAAAGACATACTTCAGCTGCTTGGGCGGGAAAAACCGGCTCATCGTCACGAAGAGCTCGTTGTAGGTCATCACCCCGCCGGGGTCGAGCAGCATGCCCTGCTGGTGGTCGACGATCAGGCACTGGTTGGCCTGCACGGCTTCGCCGTTTTCGTCGCCGACGAGGTCGGTGAACAGCACGCAGGCGTGCCCGTTGCGGTTGTACAGCTCGATGCTCATCGGCGCTTGGCTCCGTGCCACAGGATTGACCGCAGGCACGCTACCGGGGCACTGCCGCCGGCCAGTTGACGCGCGTCAACCGGTGCTGCCGGCGTCAGCCGGCGCCCAGGCGCCCGAGCGCCCAGGCCACGTGCTCGCGCACGAGCGGCGACGGGTGATCGGCGCGCGCCTGTAGGGCGGCCCGTGCCGCGGCCGAGGGTCGGGCGTTGCCGAGGCCGACCGCCAGATTGCGCAGCCAGCGCTCATAGCCAATGCGGCGGATCGCCGAGCCGGCGTGTCGGTCGAGGAATTCGCTCTCGCTCCAGGCAAAGAGCGCGACCAGCGTGGCGCCGTCCAGCCCGTGGCGCACGTCGAAGTCGGGCAGGCTCGCGGTGCGCGCGTACTTGTTCCACGGGCAGGCCAGCTGGCAGTCGTCGCAGCCGTAGACGCGGGTGCCGATGGCCGGGCGCAGCGCTTCCGGGATGCTGCCCTTGTGCTCGATGGTCAGGTACGAGATGCAGCGGCGCGCATCCAGTTGGTACGGCGCGACGATGGCCTGCGTCGGGCAGGCTTCGAGACAGCGGGTGCAGCTGCCGCAGTGTTCGGTCGTCGGCGGATCCACCGGCAGCGGCAGGTCGGTGAGGATCTCGCCGAGGAAGAACATCGACCCCGGCTCCTGCGCCAGCAGCAGCGTGTGCTTGCCGCGCCAGCCCAGGCCCGCGGCGCGGGCGAGTTCGACTTCGAACACCGGCGCCGAGTCGGTGCAGACACGGTAGCCAAAGGTACCGACCTCCTGCTCGATGCGCGCGGCCAGCCGCTGCAAGCGCTCGCGCAGCACCTTGTGGTAGTCGCGCCCGCGGGCGTAGATCGAAACGACCGCGGTTTGGCCATCGGCCAGGTGCTGCGCTTCGCGCTCGAGCCAGCGGGTGTCCTCGCCACGCGGCCGGTAGTCCATGCGCACACAGATCGCCCGCGCGGCGAGCGGCAGCAGTTGCGTCGGGTCGGCGTGCAGGGCCGCGTGGCGCGCCATGTAGTCCATCGTGCTGTGGCGTCCGGCGGCGAGCCAGTCGCGCAGTCGCTGCGATGCTTCGGTGACATCCAGCGCGGCGATCCCCACCGCGCCGAAGCCGAGTTCCGCGCCCCAGCGCTTGATTCGCTGCGCCAGGGCCGCCGGATCCGGCGCGTCGTCGTTATCCTTGGTGGAGTGGGTGCGGGCACTCATTGAAACGATTCTAGGCACCGATGTTGACCAGCGGCGAAACCCTGTTCCTGCCCGACGAAGCCGCCACCGTCCGGTTCGGCGCCGCGCTCGCGCAAGCACTGCTGGCCGAGCGCGCGGCCATCGAGCGCGGCGGCTTCGTCCTGGGTCTTTCGGGCGACCTCGGCGCCGGCAAGACGGCGCTCGTGCGGGCAACGCTGCGCGCGCTCGGCGAGCGCGGGCCGGTCAAGAGCCCCACGTTTGCCCTGCTTGAACCTTACGTCGTTTCGAGCTTAAACTTCTATCACTTTGATTTCTATCGGTTCGCACAGCCTGCTGAGTTTGTGACTGCGGGGTTTCGCGAGTTGTTCGGCGCTGGCGCGGTCTGCGCGGTCGAATGGCCGGAGAAAGCGGCCGGCGCCCTGCCCGCGGCGGATCTCGGGATCGAACTGGAAGTGCATGACGACGGACGCGCGGCCGGCCTGACCGCCGCCTCCGACTTGGGAGCCCGATGCCTGACCCGCGTGCAACAGGAGTGGTTCACCCGCAGCGCCGCCGGCTGATCGAAGGCGCGGCGGGTACGCTCGTCCTGTCGCTCGCCCCATGGCAGATCGCCCGCGGCGCCGCACTGCTCGGCGTGCGGGTCTGGCCGGCGCCGGCCTACACCCGGGTGACGCTGGAGCACGATGCGCCGCTCACCTTCACGCAGTTCATGGTGCGCGACGCGCCGCCGCTGCGGCTGGTGGTGGAGATCGACGGCATCGACCTTACGCCGCGCCTGACCGAGCTGATCGGCAAGATCGAGCCGGACGACCCGTACATCGCCCGCGTGCGGCTGGGGCAAAACCGGCCGCGCGTGGTGCGGCTGGTGGTCGAGTTGAAGACCGACGTCGCCCCCGAGGTGTTTGCCCTGCCGCCGGCCGGCCCCTATCGGCACCGGCTGGTGCTCGATCTGTACCCAAGCGTGCCGATCGATCCGCTGGCCGAGTTGCTGCGCTCCACCGAGCACGCAAGCAGCCCCCCGCCGCAGGACAGCGCGGCACTGGAACGCGAGATCGCCCGCGCGCTGGCCAAGCCGTCGCCGGCGCCGCGCCCGGCGCCGGCGCGCAAGGACGACGGCGTGCGCCGCTTCACCACCCTCGCCATCGACCCTGGCCACGGCGGCGAAGACCCCGGCGCGGTGGGCAAACGCGGCACGCTGGAAAAGGACGTGACGCTGGCCATCGCCCGCCGCCTGGCCGGCCTGCTCGCCGCCCAGCCGGACACGCGCGTGCTGCTCACCCGCGACGGCGACTACTTCGTGCCGCTGCGCACCCGCGTAGCGCGCGCGCGGCAGGTGCAGGCCGACGTGTTCGTCTCCGTCCACGCCGATGCGTGGATCCGCCCCGACGCGCGCGGCTCGTCGGTGTTCGCGCTGTCCGAGCGCGGCGCCAGCAGCAGTGCGGCGGCGTGGATGGCCCGCCGCGAGAACGATGCCGATCTGATCGGCGGCGTCAACCTCGCCAGCCACGACCCCAAGCTCGCGCGCCTGTTGCTCGACCTGTCCACCACCGCACAGATCAACGACAGCTTGAGCTTTGGCAATGCGGTGTTGCGCGAGATCGAGCGCGTGAACACCCTGCACAAGCCGCGCGTGGAGCAGGCGGGCTTTGCCGTGCTCAAGGCGCCCGACGTGCCGTCGATCCTGGTGGAGACGGCGTTCATCAGCAACCCGGACGAAGAACTGCGGCTGCGCGACGACAGCTACCAGCAGGGCGTGGCGCAGGCGATTTTCAACGGCATTCAGCGCTATCTGCGCAGCAACCCGCCGCGGGCGCGCGGGCCGATGGGTTAGCGAAACGCTCAAAAAGCGTCGCGAGCGGCCCAAGTCCGCCCCGAGGAGCGCACCCGTACAGGGCGGTACGGCGAGCACCGCAGGGGTGGAATTGGGCCGCGCAGTAGCTTTTTGAGCGTTTCGTCAAGCGCGCCAGCGCTGCCAGGCGCGGACCAGCCCGGCCAACGCCAGCGGCCCAAGCACGGCGCCGATGCCGACGATCAGGATGATCCCCAGGTTGTCGCGGATGATCGGCACATTGCCGAAGAGATAGCCGCCGTAGACCAGCGACACCACCCAGATCACCGCGCCGAGCACGTTATAGAACTGGAACTTGCGCCGGTCCATGCCCGAGGCGCCGGCCACCAGCGGCGCAAAGCTGCGCACGATCGGCACGAAGCGCGAGATCATCACCGTCTTGCCGCCGTGCCGCACATAGAAGGCGTGCGTCTTGTCCAGCGCCGCCTTGTCGATCCAGCGGATGCTGCCGTCGTAGACCTTGTGCCCGAGCCAGGCGCCGATCTGGTAGTTGAGCGTGTTGCCGAGGATCGCCCCGGCGATGATGATCGCCGCCAGCAGGTGCACGTTCAGCCCATGCGCCTGCGCGCTCGGCGAGGCCGACACCGCGCCGGCGACGAAGAGCAGGCTGTCGCCCGGCAGAAAGGTCATGAACACGAGCCCCGTCTCGGCGAAGAAGATCGCAAACAGGACGACGTAGACGAGCACCACGTTCCGCTCGACGATGCCGAGCAGAAAGCGATCCATCGCGTTGAAGAGGTCGAGCCAGTTGATGCCTTCCATGGGCGGTGCCGGAAACAGTTTGGGGGAAGGCGCGCGGGGCGGGGAAGCGCCGCGGATCATACGGGAGCGTCGCGCCGCGGCTCATTGAGATAATCCCCAGATGCCCCCCGCCCCGCGCGCCATCCGCCCGCTGCCCGACACCCTGGTCAGCCAGATCGCCGCCGGCGAGGTGGTCGAGCGACCGGCTTCGGTCGTCAAGGAACTCGTCGAAAACGCCATCGACGCCGGTGCCACGCGCATCGAGGTGCGGTTGGACGGCGGCGGCATCAAGCGCATCGCGGTGACCGACGATGGCAGCGGCATTGCGCGCGCGGAACTGCCGCTGGCGCTGGCCCGCCACGCCACCAGCAAGATCGCCAGCCTGCGCGAACTGGAGTCGGTGTTGTCGCTGGGCTTCCGCGGCGAGGCGCTGGCGGCCATCGCCTCGGTGGCGGCGGTGACGATCGTCTCGCGCACCGACTCTGCCGAGCACGCCGCGCGGATCGATGCCGAAAGCGGCGCCATCGAACCGGCCGCCGCGCCGCGCGGCACACGGGTCGAGGTGGCCGATCTCTTCTTCAAGACGCCGGCACGGCGCAAGTTCCTGCGCACCGAGCAGACCGAGTTCGGCCACTGCCTCACCGCCATCCAGCGGATCGCCGCCGCGCATCCGGCGGTGGACTTCACCGTCATCCACGACGGCAAGACCGTGCTCGATCTGCCGGCGGGCGAAGCCAAGCGCCGCGCGCTCGCCTTGATGCCGGAAGACTTCGGCGCCGCCCACCGCGAGGTGGCCGCGCAGGCGCCGGACCTCGTCGTGCGCGGCTGGGTGGGTTTGCCCACCGCCAGCCGCGCGCGGGCCGATGCACAGTACTTCTACGTCAACGGCCGCTACGTGCGCGACAAGGTGCTCACCCACGCGGTGCGCGCCGCCTATGCCGACGTGCTGCACGGCGCCGCGCAGCCGATGTATTGCCTGTTTCTGGAGATCGACCCGACACGGGTGGACGTGAACGTGCACCCGACCAAGGTCGAAGTGCGCTTCCGCGATTCGCAGGCGGTGCATCAGTTCGTACTGCATGCAGTGCAGGCGGCGCTGGCCGAGTCCGCGCAGGCGCAGGCGCCGGTGGCCGCGCCGCGGATCGACAGCCTGGCCGAGCTGGCTGCCGCGCGCGCGAGCGGCGTGGTCGGCACCGGCACCTGGCGACCGCAGCAAGCGCAACTAGGCGTTGCGCAGCCGGTGGCCGATTACCTTGCGCTGCTCGGCCGCGCCGAGCCGGCACCGCGCGCCGCCGAGCCGGCCGCGGCCGAGCCGGCTGCGCCGCCGCTGGGCTACGCGCTGGCGCAACTGGCCGGCATCTACATCCTCGCGCGCAACGACGCAGGCCTCGTGCTGGTGGACATGCACGCCGCGCACGAGCGCATCGTCTACGAGAAGCTCAAGGCGCAACTCGATGCGCGGGCGATTCCGCAACAGCGACTGCTGATCCCGCAGGTCTTCGGCGCCGATGCACTCGATGTCGCCACCGCCGAAGAACATCGGGACACGTTGCACGCGATCGGCCTCGACCTCGCACCCGCCGCGCCCACACAACTGGCACTGCGCGCGGCGCCGGCGCTGCTGGCGCAGTCCGACGGCGCAGCGCTGGCGCGCGACGTGCTGCACGATTTGCGCGAGTACGGCGGCAGTCGCGTGCTGACCGAGCACCGCAACGAACTGCTCGCCACGCTCGCCTGCCACGGCGCCGTGCGCGCCAACCGCCGGCTGACCGTCGAAGAGATGAATGCGCTGCTGCGCGAGATGGAAGCCACCGAGCGCGCCGACCAGTGCAACCACGGGCGGCCGACCTGGGTGCAACTGACAATCGCCGATCTGGATCGGTTGTTCTTGCGCGGGCGATGAGCGCCGACGCCGTGCTGCTGCTCGGCCCCACCGCCAGCGGCAAAAGCGCGCTGGCACTGCAACTGGCACGAGAGATTCCGCTGGAGATCGTGTCGATCGACTCGGCGCAGGTCTACCGCGGCATGGACATCGGCACCGCCAAGCCGACGGCGGCCGAGCGCGCCGCGGTGCCGCACCACCTGATCGACCTGCGCGATCCGGCCGAGCCTTACTCCGCCGCCGACTTCGTGCGCGATGCGACCGCCGCCATCGCCGACATCCGCGCGCGCGGCAAGCTGCCGCTGTTGGTCGGCGGCACGATGCTCTACGCCAAAGCTTTGCGCGACGGCTTGAGCGACTTGCCGCGCGCCGACCCCGCCGTGCGCGCGCGCCTCGAAGCGCAGGCGCAGGTTGAGGGCTGGCCGGCCCTGCACGCGCGGCTGGCGCAGGTCGATCCTGCCACCGCCGCGCGCCTGCCGCCCAACGACCGCCAGCGCATCCAGCGCGCGCTGGAAGTCTGGGAGGCGACGGGACGACCGCTGTCGCAACTGCACGATGCGCCGCGCAAGCCCGCTCTCGACCTGCTCACCATCGCCCTGCTGCCGGCCGACCGCGGCGAACTGCGCCGGCGCATCGATGCGCGCTTCGATGGGATGCTGGCCGCCGGCTTACTCGACGAAGTGCGGGCGCTGATGGCGCGCGGCGATCTGCGCCCGGATCTGCCTTCGATGCGCGCGGTCGGCTACCGGCAGGCGTGGGCGCACCTTCAAGGGAGCACCGACCTCACCGCGCTGCGCAGTGCCGCCATCGCCGCCACGCGCGGCTTGGCCAAGCGGCAGACGACCTGGCTGCGCTCGATGGCAACTTGTGCGACCGTCGACCCGCAGCAGCCGGACGCGCTGGCGAGCATCGCCCGGCACCTGGAACGGTTTTCGGGCTGAACCGCCGCCGCCACGTGTTACCGTGGCGCGCACGAGAGCGGGTCGGGGGGCTCGATCTCGAACGCCTGCCTGCCGCAGCCCTGCGGCGTCGGTTCGAGGAACGCCCATGACCACAGCCGCCGCGGCATCGCGCCGCATCTTTGAACTCATCCTGATCAAGCCGTCGCACTACGACGACGACGGCTACGTGATCCAGTGGGCGCGCTCGTCGATCCCGTCCAACAGCCTCGCGGTGCTCTACGGCCTGGCGCTCGATTGCGCACAGCGCCAAGTCCTCGGGCCGGACGTCGACATCCGCATCGGCGCCTGGGACGAATGCAACACGCGCACCGTCACCGCCGACATCCTCGCCCGGCTGCAACGCGCCGGCGGGCACGGGCTGGTGGCGCTGGTGGGCGTGCAGAGCAACCAGTTTCCGCGCGCGGTGGACATTGCGCGGCCGCTGCGCGCCGCCGGCGTCGCGGTGTGCATCGGCGGCTTTCACGTCAGCGGCTGCCTCGCCATGCTGCCCGAGTTGCCCGCCGATCTCAAAGCAGCGCAGGCACTCGGCATCACGCTCTTTGCCGGCGAGGCCGAGGGCCGCTTGGAGGCGTTGCTGCAAGCGGCGCACGCCGGCACGCTGGCGCCGCTGTACAACGGCATGGACGAGCTGCCTGCGCTGGAAGGCACACCGCTGCCCTACCTGCCGGCGCAGCTCGTGCGCCGCACCAGCGGCATGCGCACCAGCCTCGACGCCGGCCGCGGCTGCCCGTTCCTGTGCAGCTTCTGCACGATCATCAACGTGCAGGGCCGCAAGTCACGCACGCGTAGCGCCGCCGACATCGAGGCCATCGTGCGCGCCAATCTGGCGCAGGGCGTGCACAACTTCTTCTTCACCGACGACAACCTGGCGCGCAACCAGCAATGGGAGGAGATCTTCGACCGCCTGATTGCGCTGCGCGAGCGCGAAGGGCTGCGCTTCGCCATCGTCGCGCAGGTCGATACGATGGCACACAAGATCCGCGGCTTCATCGACAAGGCCGGCCGCGCCGGTGTGAACCGCGTGTTCATCGGGCTGGAGAACATCAACCCCGACTCGTTGAAGGGTGCGCAAAAGGGCCAGAACCACATCGGCGAGTACCGCGCGATGCTGCAAGCCTGGCACCGGGTGGGCGCGCTCACCTACGCCGGCTACATCCTGGGGTTTCCGGGCGACACGCCGGAATCGATCGAGCGCGACATCGGCATCATCCAGCGCGAACTGCCGGTGGACATCCTGGAGTTCTTCCTGCTCACGCCGCTGCCCGGTTCGGCCGACCACAAGGCGCTGCATCTGGCCGGCACGCCGATGGATGCGGACATGAACAAGTACGACCTGGCTCACGTCACCACCGCACACGCGACCATGAGCGAGGCCGAACTGCTCGACATCTACCACCGCGCCTGGGACTTGTACTACTCGCCGGCGCATGTGGAAACGGTGCTGCGGCGGGCCAAGACCTGGGGCTACGACCTGCACAACATGATGTGGAAGCTGCTGTCGTTCCACGCGCCGCAGAATCTGGAGAACGTGCACCCGCTCGACGGCGGCGTCTGGCGCCGCAAGTACCGGCGCGACCGGCGGCCCGAACTGCCGCGTGAAGGCTGGCTGCGCTTCCACTCGCGCGAAGGCTGGCGCGTGCTCGTCAAGCACGCGCGCTTTGCGGCGCTGTACTGGCGGTACCGGCGCACCTGGAAGCGGGTGGCCGCCGACCCCGCGCCTTACCAGGACGCGGCCACCGCGCCGACGCTCGCCGCCGATGCCGACCGGCTGGAGCTCTTCAGCGCCACCCGCGGTGCACAGGTCGAAGCCGCGCGCGTGCGGCGGCGGACGATCGAAGTGCGCGAGGTGCGGGCGGCCTGAGCGCTTGGGACGAAATCGTCGCGAGCGCCCCGAGGCCGCGCCGGCGAGCCGCAACCGTAGATTGATACGGCGGGAAGCCGCCGGCGCCGGATCGCGGCGCGCAGCAGATCGACTCGCAAGCTCCGAGTCCGGTTTCGCTCCAGTCGACCGCCAGCGCCACGCCACGCCCGCACGAGCGCAAGTCCAGTGCGAGACGCGAAAGCCGCTGGGTTCCCGCTTGCGCGCGAACGACCGCCCCGCCGCTAGCGCTCGCCCGCGGCCAACGCGATCCGCCGCCGCAGCCGCTCCGCTTCCGGCGCATCGCCGGCCTGCTCGGCCATGGCAAGCTGCACCTTGAGCCAGACGAGCAGCGGCCGACGCCAGCCCTGCGCCGAAGCGGTGTCCACCGCCAGCGCGACCGCCCGCGCATCGGCGCGGCCGGACTCGAACAGCACCGCCGCCGCCACCAGGCGCGCCAGCGGATCGTCGATCGTGCGCAGCGCGGCGGTAGCCGCCTCGCCCTCCAGCGCCTTGGCCGCCAGCGCGCGCTGCGCCGGCGGCAGCAGTTCGGCCTGCGCCGGATCGAGCCGGCCGGCGAGGTAGTCCGCATAGGCGCGCTGCGCGGCGCCGGCATCGAGGCGCAGCGCCTCGAAACCGGCGCAGGGCTCGAACACCAGGCTCGCCACCGCCGCCGCACAACGCAGCAACTCGGCCTGCGCGACCGCCTGCGGCTGGCCGCTGCGAGTGAGCTCGCGGCGAGCGCGGTCGAACTCGGCGGCGGCCCCGCGGCTGTCGCCTTTCAGGTACGCGGCCAGCGCCAGGTCGAGTGCGCCGCGCGCGTTGCGCTGCCAGTCGGGTGCTGCCGGCGGCGCCGCGCAGCCGGCGAGCAGCCCGGCGAGCAGCAGCGCAGCGAGCCGCCTCATGGCAACTCGATTGCCGCGTCGCGGGCGAACGGCCAGCGGCGGGTCAGTTCGTCGATCATGCCGCCCACCTTGCGCAGGCTGGCATCGACCTCCGCCCGCAGCGCGGCCAGATCGCTGCTGGCGGCGCGCGCGTTGGCGGCCACCGCCTGCGCATCGACGAGCAGCGCATCGACCTTCCGCAGCGAGCCGCGCGCCTCGGTCAACGCCGCCCGCAACTGCTCGACGGTGGCGCGCGCCTCGGGCAGCAGCCCGTCGCGGCCGAAGACCTGCGCATCGGCCTGCGCCAGCAGCGCGTCGGCGCGCGCCAGCAGGGCGTTGGCACGGTCGAGCGTAGACACGACCTTGCGCGCGTCGGCGTCGTTGCCCAGCAGCAGGCCGAGTGCGCCGTGCGGGCCGTTCAGCCGCGCGCTGGCGGTCTGCACGTTGGCAAGGCTCGCGGCCAGCGCCGAGTCCGGCGCGGTCAGCGCAGCCAGGTTGCGCACGACCTCGCGCGTCTCGGCCAGCAGCTTGGGGATTTCGGCGGCGGCGTCGCCGATCAGGACGCGGCGCTCGGCCCCGTCGGGCAAGGGCGGGTCGCTCATGATGCCGGTGTAAGCGCGCATCCGCGTGTCGCCGACCAGGCCGCGCGTCAGCGTAAAAACGCTGGAGGTGCGCAGCCAGCGGGCGTCGGCCTCAGGCACGTCGATGACGATGCGCGCGGCGCCGTCGGCGCCGAGTTCGATGCGGCGCACGCGGCCGATGGGAAAGCCGGCAAAGGTCAGGTCGGCACCGGCGACGACCCCTTCGGCATCGTCGGCCACCAGCACCAGCGTCTGCGTCGGCTCGAACACGCCGCGCGCGTACATCACGAAGAGCACGGTGCCGGCCAAGAGCGCCAGCAGCAGCGCGATCAGCAGCCCCGCCTTCAGCTCCAGGTGCGCGGGCGCGGGTGGCGCGGGCGGCAATTCGTCGGCCATGGCGGTCAGGCGTAGTTGCCCAGCAGCGCCGCCGCCTGCACCAGCAGCAGCAGCATGAACACGCGCAGCAGGCCGCGCGCCTCGAAGCCGCGGTCGGCGCCGACGCCGGCGGCGGCGGCCAGCGGCAACAGCGCCACGGCAAAGCCGAACAGCAGCGTCTTGACGGCAAAGATCAACCCGGACGTCGGCGTCACCGTCTGGCCGACGGTACGCACAAAGCCGGCCAGCCCGCCCGCGGTATAGCCGTGCACGGCAAAGTAGGCGAGCACGCCGACCACGACCCAGCTCGCCAGCGCCAGCAGCACCACCGCGTAGACGCAGACGAGCGCGCGCGGCAGCACTTCGACCTGTAAGCGGCCGAGTGTGGCCAGCGCCGGGTCGGTGCGATGCAGCGCGACCAGCTCGATCGCCCGCGGCAGTGCGATGCGCAGCGCCACGAACACCGCCGCCGCCAGCGGGATCAGCTCCATCGCCAGCACGCGCAGCACGGTCTGTAGCGCGAGATGCGACAAGCCATAGGCGGCCGCCGTGGCCACGACGATGCGGATCAGCACCAGCGCCAGCAGTGTCGCCACGACGAGGAAGATCGCGAGGTTCGGCCCCGCGCCAAGCACCAGCTGCCGCGCCAGCGCGCGCCGCGGCTCACCGCGGTAGCTCGAGGGCGTGAAGGCCAGCGCCAGTACCGTGGCGGCCAGCCGCCCCAGGGCCTGCCATGCCGCCGCACGCGCCCGCGCGGCCCGCCCGAAGCGGGTCGGTGCGCTGCGCGTGAGTGTTGCGGGGGCCATGCCGTCGATCATAGGGGAAGGAGTCGGCGCCTTGCGGCGCCTGCGCACCGGCACGCTGATGCCGGCCAATGGCGCCGGCTGTGGGCTTCGCCCAGAGTGACGGCCTGCGCTCCATTGAGCGTTCGCAAAGTGGTTGACGAACCCTCACCCAAAACCCCGGGGCCGCGCGCTGGCAGGCGCGCGTCGCTCCAGCGGCGCAAAGCTCGCGCTTTGCGAAACCCCGCTTCCGCCCCGCTGATGCGGGCGAGGGGAACAAACCCTCTCCCACATCAGTGGGGGCAGGCGTGGCGCCGCAGGCGCCGGGTGAGGGTGCACTGGCTGCCAACCACTTACCGGACTCTCAGTAAAGAGGCGAAGCTCATAGGCGCGCCAGCGCCGTCGTAGGCGCCGCAGACGACGACTCATCAGGCCCGCCAGGCGGGCCATCATTCAATCCAGCGTCTGCCGATACCGCGCCAGCGCAATCGCACCGACCACCGCGGTAAACGCGAGGATCGGCCACACCTGCGACAGCACCTCCAGGGCGCCGGCGCCCTTGAGCATGATCGCCCGCACGATGCGCAAAAAGTGCGTGAGCGGCAGCGTCTCGCCGATCCATTGCGCCCACACCGGCATGCCGCGGAACGGGAACATGAAGCCCGACAGCAAAATGTTGGGCAGGAAGAAAAAGAGCGTCATCTGCATCGACTGCACCTGCGACGCGGCAAGCGTGCTGAAGGTGAAGCCCACCGTCAGCAGCGCCAGCATGAAAATGAGCACCGCAGCCGACAGCAGGCCGAAGCTGCCCGCCATCGGCACCGCAAAGAGCAGCCGCGCGGCCACGTAGACGATCAGCACCTGCCCGTAGCCGATCAGCATGTACGGCAGGATCTTGCCGGCCATCACCTCGGCCGGGCGCACCGGAGTGGCGAGCAGGTTTTCCAGCGTGCCGCGCTCGCGCTCGCGGGTGATCGCCATCGAGGTCATCAAAATGAGCGTCATCGTCAGGATCACGCCGATCAGCCCCGGCACCACGTTGTAGGCGGTGATCCCTTCGGGGTTGTAGCGGCGGTGGACGACGATCTCGAACGGCGCCTCGCCCGGCGCCAAGGATGCGAGCGGCCCCTTGAGGTCGTGCTTCAGCGCCACCTGCGGCAGTTCGGCCAGCGCGCCCAACGCGCTGCCGGTGGCCGCGGGGTCGGTCGCGTCCGCGTACATCGCCAGCGCCGGCCGCTCGCCGCGCAGCACGCGGGTGGAAAAGTCGCCCGGGATCACCAGCGCGAACTGCACCTCGCCTTCGAGGATCATCCGGTCGGCCTGCTCCTGTGTGGTCTGCGCGACGACGGTGAAGTAGCTCGTGTTCTGCATCGCCGCGACCACACTTGCCGCCAGCGGGCCGTTATCGGCCGCGACCACCACGGTCGGCAAATGGCGCGGGTCGGAGTTGATCGCGTAGCCGAACAGGATCAGCTGCATCACCGGGATGCCGAGCACCATGGCGAAGGTCAGCCGCTCCCGCTTCAGTTGAATGAACTCCTTGACCAGCACCGCCCACACGCGGCGCCACGAGAAGCGCGCGGCGCTACTGGAGTCCATCGCGCCCGTGCTGCATCAGCGAGATGAAGAGGTCTTCGAGGCTGGAGGCGATCTCCTGCACGGTGCAGCCCGGCAAGCCCTGCTGCATGGCGAACCACGCGCCGAAGTCGTCGCCGCGGTCGCTCACCACATGCAGCCGCGTGCCGAAGGGCACGGTCAGCCACTCGGGCTGCGCGGCCAGCCGTGCGGCCAAGGCGTCGATGCCGGGGCCGACCACCTCCCAGGTGCGTAGCTTGGCGGCGTGCAGGATTTCGTCGGCGCTGCCGGCCACCAGCAGCCGGCCTTGCGAGATGTAGGCGATCTGGTGGCAACGCTCGGCCTCGTCCATGTAGTGGGTGGATACCAGCACCGTCAGGCCGGCGGCGGCGAGCTTGTGGATCTCCGCCCAGAAGTCGCGCCGCGCTTTTGGGTCTACCCCGGCGGTGGGCTCGTCGAGCAGCAGCAGATCGGGGTCGTGCAGCAGGCAGGCGGCAAGTGCCATCCGCTGCTTCCAGCCGCCGGACAGTGCGCCGGCCAGTTGCGCGCGGCGCTCGGTCAAGCCCAGCCGCTCGACCGCACGCGTGGCGGCGGCCTGCGCGTCGGCCAGCCCGTATACGCGCGCGATGAAGCGCAGGTTCTCTTCGATGGTGAGGTCTTCGTACAGGCCGAAGCGCTGCGTCATGTAACCCACGCGCAGCTTGATCGCCCGCGCCTGCCGGCGGATGTCGTAGCCCAGGCAGGTGCCTTCGCCGTCGTCGGGCGTGAGCAGCCCGCACAGCATGCGGATGGTGGTCGTCTTGCCGCTGCCGTTGGGGCCGAGGAAGCCGCAGATGCGCCCGCGCGGCACCTGGATCGACAGCCCATCGACGGCGATCTGGCGGCCGAAGCGCTTGGTCAGGCCGCGGACGTCGATGGCGAGGTTGGGAGTACCCATGCCTCCACCCTGGCACTACCCGTGAAACCCAGCGAGTTGAGACACCGACGCCCCCACCCCAACCCTCCCCCGCAGGCGGGGGAGGGAGTAACCCCCTCCCCTGCGAAGCGGGGGAGGGTTGGGGTGGGGGCACAGCACCGCCACGAAGCCCGCCATCTCACCCCCCGCGCAACCGCACCTGCACCGGCTGCCCTGGCTTGAACGCGGCGCGCGACTCGGCAGTCGGCCGCGCCTCGACCATGAACACGAGCTTGGCGCGGCTCTCGTTGCTGTAGATGACCGGCGGCGTGAACTCCGCCTGCGGCGAAATGAAGTCGATCTTCGCGGTCAAACCGGCCGCGCAGCCGTCGCAGGTTACGGACACCTCGCGCCCGACGGCGACCAGAGGGAGAAGGCGGCGCATCGACAGGGCGGCGATGAAGCGACAGTCGAAGTCTATGCCGCCGCGCTCTGCTG
>JBKCXU010000100.1:0-3858 GCA_046316025.1 Betaproteobacteria bacterium
CGCGCCCCCTGCGCGGCGTTGCCAAGGCTCCCCGCCTTCGCTCCGGGGGGGGGGGCTTGGGCCCGCCCCGCCGGTACTGCCTTACTTGACTTCCACTTTCGCGCCAGCGTCTTCCAGCTTCTTCTTGGCGGCCTCGGCATCGGCCTTGTTCACGCCTTCCTTGACGGCCTTGGGCGCGCCGTCAACGAGATCCTTGGCCTCCTTCAGGCCCAGGCTCGTCAGCTCGCGCACCGCCTTGATGACGTTGACCTTGTTGGCGCCGGCTTCCAGCAGCATGACCGTGAACTCGGTCTGCTCTTCGACCGGGGCGGCGGCGGCGGCCGCGCCCGGGGCGGCCACGGCCACCGCTGCGGCGGCGGCGGAGACGCCGAACTTCTCTTCCATCATCTTGATCAGCTCGGAAATCTCGAGGACGGACTTCGCGGCGATCGCGTCGAGGATCTCTTGATTCGAAAGTGCCATGACTTACTCCTGAATGCGTTGTGTTCGAGAAAAATCAGCAAAAACGGTTTGAACGGGAATCACGCCGGCGCCTTGGCGTCGCGCACCGCGGCCAGCGTGCGCACGAGGCGCGCCGGCACTTCGTTGAGGGTGCGGACGAACTGCCCGATCGGCGCCTTCATGGTTGCCATCAGCTTGGCCAACAACTCCTCGCGGCTCGGCATCGTGGCGAGCGCCTTAACGCCCGCCTCGTCCATGACGAAGTTGGGCATGGCGCCTGCCTTGACCACGAGCTTGTCGTTGTCCTTGGCAAAGCCGGACAGCACCTTGGCCGCGGCCACCGGGTCGGCGGAGAAGCCGTACACCAGCGGGCCGGAGAGCTTCTCCGTCAGCGCGGCAAACGGCGTGCCGGCCACGGCGCGACGCGCCAGGGAGTTCTTCAGCACACGCAACTGGACACCCTGGCTGCGCGCCTGCTTGCGCAGCTTGGTGACCGATTCCACATTCAAACCACGGTATTCGGCAACGACGATCGTCTGGGCCGCCGCGACGAGCGCGCCGACTTCCTCGATCTGGGCCGCCTTTTCCTGCCGGTTCATACCCATGGTCTGGACTCCGTTACGACAAAAGTGCTTCGCAAAACTGCTCGGCACCGGTTACACACCAGCGATTGAAGCGAAGCGACTTCCGGGCGTAGCGGGTGTTCTCACAACGCACTTCCATTGCATCTTCTTCAGGTCCGCCGTCTGCGCGGGGCGCTTGCGCGTTTAAGCCGCGGGCGTTGCACGCCGTTGGCCCCAGCGGTCTTTGACAGCTGCGCGCCCCTTGGGAGGAACGCGCGGCCCAAAGCCCTTAGAGCCCGATGCTCCGGCACCGGGCCATCAAACCTTTCCTACGCGGCCAGCGTGGCCGGATCGACGCGCACGCCGATGCCCATGGTCGAGGACACGGACACCTTGCGCAGATAAATGCCCTTGGACGACGACGGCTTGGCCTTGTTCAGCGCATCGGCCAGCGCCACCGCATTGCTGCGCAGCGCATCCAGCCCGAACGAGGCACGGCCGATCGAGCAATGCACGATGCCCTCTTTGTTGGCGCGGAACTGCACCTGGCCGGCCTTGGCGTTCTTGACCGCGCCGGTCACGTCGGCCGTCACCGTGCCCACCTTGGGGTTGGGCATCAGGCCGCGCGGGCCCAGCACCTGGCCCAAGGCGCCGACGACGCGCATCGCATCCGGTGTCGCGATCACCACGTCGAAGTCCATGAAGCCGCCCTTGACCTTGGCGGCCAGATCGTCGAAGCCCACCACGTCGGCGCCGGCGGCCTTGGCTTCCTCGGCCTTCGCACCTTGCGCGAACACGGCCACGCGCACCGTCTTGCCGGTGCCGGCGGGCAGCACGACCGAGCCGCGCACGTTCTGGTCGGACTTCTTGGCGTCGATGCCGAGCACCACGGCCACATCGACCGACTCGTCGAACTTGGCGGTCGCGGTTTCCTTCACCAGCACCAACGCGTCGGCGAGCGGGTAGGGCTTGTTCGGTTCGACCTTGGCGCGGATGGCCTTGGTGCGCTTGGAGATGTGCGGCATTTACAGGCCCTCCACCGTGATGCCCATCGAACGGGCGCTGCCCGCGATGGTGCGCACCGCCGCGTCGAGGCTGGCGGCGGTCAGATCGGGCGTCTTGGTCTTGGCGATCTCTTCGGCCTGGGCGCGGGTGATCTTGCCCACCTTGTCGGTATGCGGCTTGGCCGAGCCTTTGTCGATCTTGGCCGCCTTCTTGATGAGGATCGTCGCCGGCGGCGTCTTCATCACGAAGGTGAAGCTCTTGTCGGCGAACGCGGTAATCACCACCGGAATCGGCAGGCCCGGCTCCACACCCTGCGTCTGGGCGTTGAAGGCCTTGCAGAACTCCATGATGTTCAGGCCGCGCTGGCCGAGCGCCGGCCCGATCGGCGGCGACGGATTGGCTTTACCCGCTGGCACTTGCAGCTTGATAAAGCCGACGATCTTCTTTGCCATGTCAGCTTTCCTCCGGGTTCAAACGTGCGCTCGGGATCGACTCCCTACTTGCACTCCCCGCCAATGTGGGCCACTTGCCGCGGGCCCGTTGCGCTGCCGCCTCGCGGCGGCGGAACGTCAAACCTTTTCGACCTGGCCGAAATCCAGATCGACCGGTGTGGAACGACCGAAGATCGTCACCGACACCCGCACCCGGTTCTTGTCGTAGTTCACCTCTTCGACGTTGCCGTTGAAGTCGGTGAACGGGCCGTCCTTGATCCGTACCAGCTCGCCCACCTCGAACAGCACCTTGGGGCGCGGCTTCTCGTAACCTTCCTGCATCCGCAGAAGGATTTCATCGACTTCCTTGACCGACAGCGGCGAGGGCTTGTTGGCCTTGCCGCCGAGGAAGCCCGTCACCTTGGGCGTGCTCTTGACCAAGTGCCACGCCTCGTCGGTCATGTCCATCTCGACCAGCACATAGCCCGAGTACAAGCGCCGCTCGGTGATCGCCTTCTTGCCGCCCTTGACCTCGACCACTTCCTCGGTCGGCACCAGGATGCGGCCGAACTGCGCCTGCAAGCCGGCGCGGTTGACGCGCTCTTGCAGCGCCTTGGCCACACTCTTTTCCATGCCGGAATAGGCGTGCACCACGTACCAGCGCTTGCCGCTGGCCACAACCGGAGCCTGCTCGACGACGGCTTCGCTCATTGCCTTCACCTCCAGCCCAGCAGCAGGTCGTACAGACCCCACTCGAGCAGCTTGTCGACGATGAACATGAAGATCGCCATGATCACCACGAACGCGAACACGATGCCGGTGGTGTTGATGGTTTCCTTGCGCGACGGCCAGACCACGCGCCGCGTCTCGTCGTAGGACTCGCGCGCGAAGGCAAGGAACTCCTTGCCGTAGTGCGAGAACCAGGCGAGCGCCAGCGCGACAGCGAGGCCGCCCAACAGCGCGCCGATCCGCAACAGCAACGGTTGCTCGGTGAGCAGGCTGAAGCCCAGCACGCCGGCGAGCGCCGCTGCTGCCGCGAGCACCACCAGTGCGATGTCGAGCTTGTTGTTGACGGTTTGGACGTCTTGCGTATTCATCTGCGCCTGCCCGCCGACGCTCGTGGCGCCGGCAGGCCGTATGGTGTGGCAGGGGCAGAGGGAATCGAACCCCCAACCTTCGGTTTTGGAGACCGACGCTCTGCCAGTTGAGCTATACCCCTAAGAAAACATGATGGATGACAGCGCGGCGCGAGCCGCGCGATCATCCGTCATTCGACAATCTTTGCGACGACCCCGGCACCCACGGTGCGGCCGCCCTCGCGCACCGCGAAGCGCAGGCCTTCTTCCATCGCGATCGGGGCAATCAACGCCACCTGCATCGTGATGTTGTCCCCCGGCATCACCATCTCCACGCCCGCC
>JBKCXU010000101.1:0-11119 GCA_046316025.1 Betaproteobacteria bacterium
CGCCACCCCAACCCTGCCCCGCTTCGCAGGGGAGGGGGACTTCTCCCTCCCCCGCCTGCGGGGGAGGGTCGGGGTGGGGGCGGAAGCCTCGGCAAAGCGAGGCTTTTCACCAAAGCGGGCACGACTCCCGCTTCGGTGAGAACGAAAAGTTCCCGTCTTCGTGGAGGAGACCAGCATGGCGGCAGCCCGCATGCCGGCCCGCAAGCGCGACTGGTCCTGGCGCAGCCAGGCGTTTCGCGGGGTGATCTACCAGATCGTCGCGATCGGCCTCATTGCGGCCGGGGTCTGGTTCCTCGCGCACAACACGCTCGAAAACATGCGTGTGCGCGGCATCCAGAGTGGCTTCGGCTTTCTCACCCAGCCCGCCGGGTTCGACATCGGCGAGGTGATGTTCAAGTACGACGCGCTCGACCCGTACTGGAAGGCCTTCCTCGTCGGTGTATTCAACACGCTGCGGGTGGCCATCATCGGCATCGTGCTGACGACGATCCTGGGCACGCTGCTCGGGGTGGGCCGCTTCTCGCGCAATGCCATCGTGCGCGGCTTCTGCTACGGCTACGTCGAGTTGTTCCGCAACGTGCCGGTGCTGCTGCAACTGCTGATGTGGTACCTGGTGTTCACGGAGGTGCTGCCGCCGAGCGACGCGGCCTGGTCCTTCGGCGGCTTTCTTTTCGTCAGCAAGGGCGGCGTGCAGTTCCCGGTGCCCGAGTGGGGGGTGGGGCAGGGCTTGGCGGCGATGGGCGCCTTTGCGGGCCTGCTGCTGGCCTTGTGGTATCGCCAACGCAAGCTGCAAGAGTTCGAAAAGTCCGGCCAGTTGCGGGATACCTTCTGGCCGTCGGTGGCGATGATCTTCGGCGGCGCACTGGTCGGTTGGCTCGTGGGCGGTGCGCCCACAGAGTGGAACGTGCCCAAGCAGGCCGACGTGATGGTCGAGGGCGGCGTGTCGATGACGCCGGAGTTCATGGCCGTGCTGCTGGGCCTGGTGCTTTACACGGCCGCCTTCGTGGCCGAGGTGGTGCGCGCCGGTATCGCCTCGGTGCCGTTGGGGCAGACCGAGGCGGCGTTCAGCCTCGGCATCACACGCGGCAAGACAATGCGGCTGGTGGTGCTGCCGCAGGCGCTGCGGGTGATCATCCCGCCGATGACCAATCAGTATCTCAATCTCACCAAGAACTCCTCGCTGGCGGTGGCCATCGGCTATCCGGACGTCGTGTCGATCGCCAACACGGCCATTAACCAGACCGGCCGCGCGGTGGAGTGCATCGCGCTGATCATGCTGGTCTACCTGACCACCTCGCTCACTACCTCGGCGCTGATGAATTGGTACAACAAGCGCGCGGCGATCAAGGAGCGCTAGAGATGTCCGCGACCTTCGATCCCATCGCCCCGCGCCCGGCCCCGGTCAAGACCGAGGGCGTCGTGCCGTGGTTGCGGCGCAATCTCTTTTCCAACTGGAAGAACACGCTCACCACGCTGGTGGCGCTGGGCGTGCTGGCCTACCTGCTGCCGGGCCTGTCCGACTGGCTGCTCTTCAAGGCGGTGTTCCAGCGCGACGCCGAGGTCTGCCAGGCCGCGCGCGGCACGGGCGCGTGCTGGGGGGTGGTGGCCGAGAAGTACCGGCTCATCATCTTCGGCCGCTACCCGCTCGAAGAACAATGGCGCCCCGAAGTCGCCACCATCCTGCTGGTCGGCCTGCTCGCGGTGAGTTGCGTGCGCGCCTTCTGGAAGCGCTGGCTGATTGCCGTCTGGGCGGTGGTGGTGCCGCTGTTTTTCGTGCTGATGTACGGCGGCGTGGCCGGCCTGCCGGTGGTCGAGACGGACCGCTGGGGCGGCCTGCCGCTCACGATCATGCTGGCGAGCTTTTCGATCATCCTCGCCTTTCCGCTGTCGGTGCTGGTGGCGCTGGGCCGGCGCAGCAACCTGCCGGCGATCCGCACCGTCTGCGTGGTCTACGTCGAGCTGATCCGCGGCGTGCCGCTGATCTCGGTGTTGTTCATGGCGAGCTTCATGTTCCCGCTGTTCATGCCGCAGGGGCTCACCATCGACGTGCTGCTGCGGGTGCTGGCCGGCATCACGCTCTTTGCCGCCGCCTACATGGCCGAGATCGTGCGCGGCGGCCTGCAGGCGATCCCCAAGGGCCAGGTCGAGGCGGCGCAGTCGTTGGGCCTCACCTACTGGCAGACGCAGCGCAAGATCGTGCTGCCGCAGGCGCTCGCGATGGTGGTGCCGGGGATCATGAACAACTTCATCTCGATCTTCAAGGACACGTCGCTGGTGACCATCGTGTCGCTGTACGAGCTGACCGGCTCGCTCGGCATCGCGCTGAATTCCGATGCCGACTGGCGGCCGTTCAAGATCGAGGGCTACCTCTTCATCACCGCGATCTACTTCGCCTTCTGCTTCGCCATGTCGCGCTATTCGCTGTGGGTCGAGAAGCAGCTGAACAAGAGCAAACGCCGTTGAGGGCTTCGCCATGACCGATCACATCATCACCTTCGACAAGGTCAACAAGTGGTACGGCAACGACTTCCACGTGTTGCGCGACATTCACTTGCAGGTGCGCCGGGGCGAGCGGATCGTGATCTGCGGGCCATCGGGCTCGGGCAAGTCCACGCTGATCCGCTGCATCAACCGGCTCGAAGAGCACCAGGAAGGCCACATCGTGGTCGACGGCACGGAGTTGACCGACGACATCAAGGCGATCGAGAAGATCCGCCGCGAAGTCGGCATGGTGTTCCAGCAGTTCAACCTGTTTCCGCACCTGACGGTGCTGGAGAACCTGACGCTGGCGCCGACCTGGGTCGGCAAGATGCCCAAGCGCGAGGCCGAAGAGCGCGCGATGCAGCAGTTAAAGCGCGTGCGCATCGCCGAGCAGGCGCAGAAGTACCCGTTGCAGTTGTCCGGCGGCCAGCAGCAGCGCGTCGCCATCGCCCGCGCGCTGTGCTTGACACCCAAGATCATGCTCTTCGACGAGCCGACCTCCGCGCTCGACCCGGAAATGATCAAGGAAGTGCTCGACGTGATGATCGAGCTGGCCGGCCAGGGCATCACGATGCTGTGCGTGACGCACGAGATGGGGTTTGCCAAGGCGGTGGCCGACCGCGTGATCTTCATGGATCAGGGCCAGATCGTCGAGCAGAACACGCCGCACGAGTTCTTCGACAACCCGAAGAGCGAGCGCACCCGCGACTTCCTGTCCAAGATCCTGGGGCATTGAGGGCGGTGTTCGGTGATCGGTCGACTGCTCCGCGGTCGACCAGCCTGTTCCTCGCTTGGAGAGGCGCCGAACGTTCCGTTTCGTGTCGTTCCCGCGCAAGCGGGAACCCGGCCGTCCCCGCGAGAGACACTGGATTCCCGCTTTCGCGGAAATGACGTGCCTTTGTCCACCGACTGATGTCGAAGTGAAGTCGATGCGGGCACGGGCGTGACGCCTCGCGGATAATCCGCGCCTTTGCCGCCCGCCCCGCTTCATGTCCGCTCTTGCCTCGACTGCCGGCGCGCCCGCCGCGGCGCGCGTGCTTCCCTACGCCGCCACGATCTTCCTCTCGGCGTTCCTGCTGTTCATGGTGCAGCCGATCATCGCCAAGCAGATCCTGCCGTGGTTCGGCGGCTCGGCCGCGGTGTGGACGACCTGCCTCGTGTTCTTCCAGAGCGCGCTGCTGGCCGGTTATGCCTACGCCGACGCCACGCACCGGCTGGGGTTGAAGCGCCAGACCTGGCTGCACATCGGCTTATTGCTCGCCTCGCTCGTGACGCTGCCGATCCTCGCGTCGGAGGCGTGGAAGCCGGCGGGCAGCGAGGACCCGATCGGCCGCATTCTGCTGCTGCTCGCGGCCACCATCGGCCTGCCGTACTTCCTGCTCGCCACCACCACGCCGCTGCTGCAAAGCTGGTACTGGCGGCGCTTTCAAACGGCGGTGCCGTATCGCTTGTTTGCGCTGTCGAACTTTGCTTCGCTGCTGGCGTTGCTCGGCTTCCCGATCCTGTTCGAGCCGTGGCTGACGCTGCCGCAACTGGGTTGGACCTGGTCGGCGGTGTACGCGCTGTTTGTCTTTGCCTGCGCGGCGACCGGCTGGCTGTCGCTGCGTGCGGCCGGCGACGCGCAGACTTTGTCGGCCCCGGCCGCGGCGCTGTCCACCGCCGCTCCACCCACCGCGGCCACCCAGTTGTCATGGCTGCTGCTGTCGGCGATGGGTTCGGTAATGCTGCTTGCCACCACCAATCACGTGACGCAGAACATCGCCAGCGTGCCCTTCCTGTGGGTGGTGCCGCTGTCGCTGTACCTGATCACCTTCATCTTGTGCTTCGACCATCCGCGCTGGTACCTGCGGCCGCTCTTCGTTGCCCTGCTGCTGCTGGCGGTGCCGGCCATGGCGTGGAAGATCCCCTCGCTCGAACTGAAGGTGGCGATGCCGCTCTACTTCGCCGGCTTGTTCGTCGCCTGCATGTTCTGCCACGGCGAACTGGCGCGGGTCAAGCCCGACCCCGCGTATCTGACGCGCTTTTATCTGCTGATGTCGGCGGGCGGCGCGGCCGGCAGCGTACTGGTGGCGATCGTCGCGCCGCTGCTGTTGGCCGGCTACTTCGAGCTGAACATCGCCCTGGTGGCGCTGGCGTTGCTGGCGGCGGTGCGCCTGCGCGGCCTTGGGTTGCTGGCGGCTGCCGCTTCCGCGGCGGTGACCGGTTGCTTTGCCTGGGTCGGCGCACGCGATTACGGCGCCGACGTGCGGACGATGGAGCGCGACTTCTACGGCGTGGTGCGCACGCGCGACCGCACCGTGGACGACGCGACCTACCGCGCGATGCTCCATGGCGGCATCATCCACGGCGGCCAGTTGCAGGGCGAGCAGTACAAGAACGTTGCCTCCGATTACTTCGGCCCCGGCTCGGGTTATGGGCGGCTCTTCACGGCGTTAAACGAGATCAAGCCCGGCCCGCGCAAGGTCGGCATCGTCGGCCTGGGCGCGGGTGTGGTCGCCGCCTACGGTCGCGCCGGCGACGAAATGATCTTCTACGAGATCAGTCCCAGGGTGGTGGAGATCCAGGCGCGCGACTTCAGCTTCCTGCGCGACACACCAGCGAAGGCCGAAGTCATCCTCGGCGACGGTCGTCTGTCGCTCGAGCGCGAGGCGCCGCGCGGCTACGACGTGCTGGGCATCGATGCGTTTTCCGGCGACTCGATCCCGATGCACCTCGTCACGCGCGAGGCGATGCAGCTCTACCTGAAGCACCTGGCGCCCGACGGCGTACTCGTGTTCCAGGCCACCAACCGCTACATCGACATCATGCCGGTGATCCAGCGCCATGCGCAGGAACTCGGGCTGCACGCGATGCTGGTGACGGACACGCCGGAGTCCAGGGACGGTGCCGACTACTGGCTGTCGTCGACCGACCAGATTCTGGTCACGCGCAACAAGGCGCTTTTCGACCATCCGCGCCTGGCCGAGGCGGCGTGGCCGATGGCCGATCGGCCCGAGTTACCGACGTTCACGGACGCGCATCACAATCTGGTGCGCATCCTCAAGTAAGCGCGGGGCCGTTCAGGCGGTCGGCCGCGAACGCCTCGGAGACTCGTGACCGTGGCGATAACGACTCGCGTGACGCGTACATGGTATGCGTGCCCTGGACGTGCGACCTGGGGCTTCGAGGTGACGGACCGAAGCCTCGGCGCTTGCGCAAGCCGGCGCAGCTAGCCTGCACAGCCCGGCGGGCTGCCTTGGAGCACCCGAAAGATCAATCGGTTGTCCTTGCTCATCCGGCGGTAAGTCGCGGCCTGCTTCGTCGCACCGACGACAGGGCGTTGCGCGGGACGGCGCAGCATGCGCGGCAAACGTGTTGGCCTAAAGGCCCACTCAATATGACTAACGGCAGTCTTCGCAACCGTTGCAATCGACATTAGATTCCGCCCGCTCAATCGCCATCTGTCGTTGGCGGAAAGGGAGAGAGTCGATGAAAGCATTGCAGCGCATTTACCCCATAGCCGCCGTCGCGGTCCTCATGACCGCATTCGCCTCGCCGGCGGTTGCCGCCGACAACGTGACCGTCACCGTCAATGCCACGGTCACCGGCGTGTGCAAGTTCTTCACGTCGTCACCGGTCGTCAACATCAACAACACCGGCACGGGCAGCAACATCGACCCGAGCCTCGCCGGCCCGGCCACCGGTAACGCCGCGATTACGTATCGCTGTTCCAACGGCACGACGCCGACCTTCACGGTCCCGGCCACGGCGACGATTACCTGTTCGGCCTGCGCAGGCACACCGACGCTCACACCCAGCATCGGTTCGACCAATACGGGAGCGGGATCGGGCATGGGTTCGGGCAACGACAAGACGTTGGCAGTCACGGGCACTCTGCTGCAGTCCGCGTACGAGAACGCGGCGGTCGGCGCCTACACCGGCACGATCGTGGTTAGCGTCAATCCGTGATCGTCGCGGCCGGCGCGCGCCGCGCGCGTCGCCGCGCGCTTGCGGTCGTCGTGGCCGGGCTGTGTGCTGTCGGCACCGGTGGTGCGTGCGCGCAGGCGGGCTGCAGCTTTCGCACGGCTTTGGCGGGATTCCCGTTTGGCAGCCTCGACCCGTCGGCAGCGACGACGCGCACGCAAGTGTCGACAGTCAGCCTGCGCTGCACCGGCTCGGCCACACCGGCCTGGCAGTTCTCCGGGGCCAATGGCAGCGCTCCGCTGCGCATGAAGCACGCTAGCGCCAATGCGTTTATTCCGTATACGGTGTCAGCAGCCTATGTGTCCGGCCCGCAAAACAACCAACGGTGGGACTTGACGGCCACGGTGCTGGGTCAGAACTACCAAAACGCTTTGGTCGGCAGCTACTCGGATTTGTTGACGGCGACGGTGCTGCCGTAGGCGCTTGTGGAGGGTGGGCCGACGACAGCGGCCATCGTGGAATCATGTTCCGATTCGGAAGCCGACCCTCGCCGTGGCGGGCGCTGCGCTGGATGCTGGCGAGCATTGCGCTGGCCAGTGGCGCGGCGGCTGCGGGCGAGTTCGCCATCCTGCCGTTGCGCATCGAGTTGAGCGCGCAACAGCGCGCCGCGCAACTCGCGATCCGCAACGACGACCAGGCGCCGCTACGCATGCAGCTGCGGGCCATGCGCTGGCGGCAGGACCAGACCGGCCGCGATGTCTACGAGCCAACCGACGATCTTGTGTACTTTCCGCGGGCGGTCGAAGTGCCTGCAGGGGAGTCGCGCATCGTTCGGCTGGGCATTCGTGCGGGCGGGGGCTCCGTTGAAGAAGCCTACCGGCTGTTCGTCACCGAACTGCCGCCCGCGGATGTCGACGCGACTGCGCGGTCGGGCGCGACCGTGCAGGTGGTGTTGGAGGTCGGCGTGCCGGTCTTCGTCGCCCCGCTGCGGCCCGAGCGCAAGCTGCAGATCGAGGATGTGCAATTGCGCGACGGGACGGCACGCTGGATCGTGCGTAACGACGGCAGCGTGCATCTGCGGGCCGAGCGCATCGAACTGATCGGCACGGATGCGGCCGGGACGGTGCTGTTTACCGAGCCGGTCGATGCGCGCTACGTGCTGGCGGGTGTGACGCGGCCGATGCAGGCGCCGGTGCCGCGCGAGGCCTGTCCGCGCCTGGCGACGCTGCGGGTCGTGCTGACCGCCGAGCGGCTGGAACTCGCGCGAGGCGTCGATGTGGCCGCGACGCAGTGCCGGTAGGTGGGGCCTGCGCGCAGCCTGTGGGTGGACTGTTCTCGGCCTGATCGGCGCAGCCCACCCTGGCGCCGGGATCGCGGCGCCGGCCGAACCTCCGCCGGCGCCGGCGGCAGCAGTGCAGCATCAGCTCATCGCCCTGGTGCGCGTCAACGGGGTGGACAAAGGGCCCTTCTTTTTGTCGCAGGATGGGCGCGGCAGGTTCTTGCTACCGGCCGGCGAATTCGGCCGGCTGGGCCTCGGCGCCGCGCCGCCCGCTGCGCTCGGCGGCGATCGCCAAGTCGTCCTCGATGCCCTGCCGGGCGTGCAGCTCGAGTTCGATCCGACCGCCGTCGTCCTCGAACTGCGATTTGCCGCGGCCGCGCTGCCGGGCAGCGTGATCGACTTGTCGCCGCGGCGACGCGCCGGGGTCGAGTATCCAGCCGACCCCAGTGTCTACCTGAACTATGGTCTCAACGTCGACGGCGACCGCGACTTCGGTCAACGGCGCTACCAGTTGGCGACCGAGCTGGCCGCGCGTTACGGACGCTGGCTGCTCTACAACACCACGGACACGGTGCGTGAAGGCGGCAGTGGCGTGCAGACGACGCGGCTCCTCACTAACGCGCAGTTCGACGATCGCGCCGGCTTGCAGCGCCTGACCCTGGGCGACTTCTTTACCGCCGCCGACGTCGCGCCCGCGGCGATCCCGATGGGCGGGATCAATCTCGCCAAGGCGTACTCGATGGACCCGTACTTCATCCGCTTTCCGACCGGCACCTTCCGGGCGGAGGCGCTGTTTCCCTCGACCGTGCAGGTGAAGATCGGCGGCAACGTCGTCGCGCAGCGCAACGTGCCGCCCGGTCCGGTGGACATCACCAACATCACCGGGGTGACGGGGGGCGCCGAGTTGTCGGTGGTGCTGCGCGATCCCTTTGGCCGCGAGCAGGTTTTGCAGCAGCCGTTCTTCTTCGCCACGCGCGCCGGCCTTGCGCCTGGGCTGCACGACTACAACTACAGCGTCGGTGCACTGCGCGAGAACTACGGCACGGCGAGCGCCGACTATGGGCCGCTCGCGGCCGCGGCGGCGCATCGGTACGGTGTCGACGAGCGGCTGACCATCGGGGCCATTGGCCAGGCCGCCCCCGGGCTGATCGCGGCCGGGCCGCTGGCGACCTACCAGTGGCCGCGCTTTGGCATCATCGGCGGCAGCATCATTGGCAGCCGTTTCGAAGGTCGGCAGGGCTGGGCCGGGGAGATCGCCTACTCGTACACGGGCAGCGGCTTTGCCCTCAACCTCGGCACGCGCGAGCTGTCGCGCGACTACGCGCAGTTGGCGAACCTGCTCGACGGCCCGCGACTGCGCAACAGCCGTTATGCCTCGGCCTCCGTCTACTCGTCCAGGGCCGGCACGCTGACCGCAACCTACGCCGCGCAAAACGGGTACGACACCGCCCCGGCCACGAGCTGGAGCGTCAACTTCACCCGCTCGCTGCTGCAGAACCGCGGCCTGTTCGCGCTGGGCTACACGGAGATCCTGCAGCCGACGCCGGTGCGCATCTGGGGCGTGTCGTTGCGCTACTTCTTCGATGCCGCCACCTCGGCGGTGGCCGGCGTTGGACACGATCCGCGCGGCAGCTTTCAGACGGTCGCGCTCCAGCAAACGACGCCGCAAGGTCAGGGGCTTGGCTACGAAGTCAGTGCCACGCGCACCGGCGCCGACGCGACCTACGCGCTCGGGCGCGCGTTCGTGCAGGTCAACGCCGCCCACGCGGAGTTCGGCGCCGAGTACCAGCGCGCCACGCTGGACGACGCTGCCGGTCAGCGCAGCCGCGCCTTCGTAGCCGGCAGCGTCGGCGTCGTCGACGGTGTCGCCTTTGCCGGACGTCCGGTGGCCGACAGCCTTGCCCTGATCCGCGTGGCCACGCTGCCGCAGGTGCCGGTGTACGTCAACGGTTGGCGTGCTGGCGACACCAACGCCCGCGGCGAGGTGGTCGCCACCAATCTGGCGTCCTACTACGACAACATCATCTCCTTTGGCGACCGCGACGTGCCGCTCGACTATGTCTACAGCGCGGCCGAGCGCGTGATCTCGCCGCCGTTGCGCAGCGGCACGCTGGTCGAGTTCGAGGTGAAGCGAATCAACGCCGTGTTCGGCCGTCTGGTCGACGTAGCCGCTCGCGGCGGCGCGCCGCTGGAGTTTCGCGAGCTGCGCCTGACGCGCGGTGCGGACAATCTGTCCGGCTTTACCGGACGACGCGGCGAGTTCTACGTGGAAGGCGTGCAGCCGGGAATCTATCGGTTGCTGGTGGAAGGCGATCCCGCCTGTGCAGTGTCGTTGGAAATGCCGCAACCCACCGGCCTGATCGATATCGGTACCGTGCGCTGCGAGGGCGAACCGCCGGCGCGCTGAGTGCCAGCCGCCGGCCGCGCGCGTCCACCGGGCAACGCAGCTGACATGGGCACCGGATCGCTACGCTGCCCACCATTCGCCCTGCAATTGCTCGGCCAAAAAGCCGACGAAGGTCTGCACCCGCTGCGGCACCAGCTTGGGCGACGGATACACCGCGTGCATCTCCTGCGCCGGCAGTGTGTGGTCGGTGAGCACGGGCGCGATCTCGCGGCGCTTGAGCGACTCCTGCGCCACGTAGCGCGGCAGGATCGCGAGGCCAAAGCCGGCGCGCGCCGCGGCGAGCAGGGCCGACAGATTGTTCGAGCGTAGCCGGCCGCGCACCGGCACGTCGTGCGCGCGGCCCTTGGCATCCGTCAGGTGCCACACGTCGTCGCCCTGCACGCTGCTGTACACGAGGCACTGGTGGCGCTTGAGGTCGGCCGCCTTGCGCGGCGTGCCGGCGCGCTCCAGGTACGCGGGTGCCGCCACCATCACCCAGGGATTGGTGCCCAGGTAGCGCGCGCCGAGCGTGGAATCCGCCAGCCGCCCCATGCGGATCGCCACGTCGATGCCCTGCGCGATCAAATCGACGTAACGGTCGTCGGCGATCAGATCGACATTGAGTTCCGCGTGCTCGGTCATGAAGCGCATCAAAAGCGGCGTCAATACGCGCCGGCCGAAAGCCACTGAAGTGGACACCCGCAGCCGGCCCGCCACCTGCGCGCGCATCAGCGCGGGCAGGTTGTCGGCCTCGTCGATCTGCGTTTGGATCGCCTTGCACTTGTCGTAGTAGACGGCGCCGATCTCGGTCGGGCTGACGCCGCGCGTGTTGCGGTTGAGCAGCCGCGCGCCGAGCTTGGCTTCCAGCGCGGCGACCGTCTTGGTGACCGTCGGTTGCGTGACGTGCAGGTCGGCTGCGGCGCGCGAGAAGCTGCCGCTTTCTACGACGCGGATGAAGAGTTTGTTGGCGGCGATGCGGTCCATGGTCTCTCCCGTCGTGGACGCGGAAGCGGGAAAGCCGCGGTCCCCAACCACCACTGGGTTCCCGCGGACGCGGGAACGACAAACGC
>JBKCXU010000102.1:0-33283 GCA_046316025.1 Betaproteobacteria bacterium
ACACCGCGCCGGCGGCGGTGTCAGGACTGACTCCGGTCGAACTGACCGCCACCTATGCCACGGTGGGCAGCGCCAGCGACGTGACCGTGCGCGCCACGGTGACGGTGGTGCCGTAGCAGGGCGGCGGCGGGCTGCATCGACGCCCGCCGACGCCGCGGCCAGTCATTGCGGCGCGGCGGCCAACAGCTTGCGGTACACGAGTTCGTGAATACCTTCGTCGACCACGTGCTCGACGATCCCGTTGTGTGCGAAGCCCAGCCGCAGGTGCCAAGCTTGGGCCTGCGGCTCGTCGCTTTGCGCCGAGGACAACAAGGCTGCGTAGCCGCGCCGGCGCAGATCGGTTTCGATGAAGTCGAGCAGCGCGCGCGACAAGCTGCGCCCGCGCCACGGCGGCAGCACCTGGATCATCGCCATGAAAGGCACCGTGCTCCGCAGCACGTCGAGCCGCGCCCAGCCGGCGCGCTCGCCCGCGTGCTCCGCGAGGTAGATGTGGCGCGCCGCGACCTTAAGCGGCCAGTCTTCGGCGCGCGGCCAGCGGTCGTGGGTGGCGAGCCAGTCGATGTCGCCCGTCCGTGCGTGGCGAACGATCGTCGTTTGCATCGCGCGACCCCGTTCATCGTCGTCAGACGTTGAAGCGGAAGTGCATCACGTCGCCGTCGCGCACGACGTAGTCCTTGCCTTCCAGCCGCATCTTGCCGGCTTCCTTGGCACCGAGCTCGCCCTTGCAGGCTACAAAGTCGTCGAAGGCGATGGTCTCGGCGCGGATAAAGCCTTTTTCGAAGTCGGTGTGGATCGCACCGGCCGCCTGCGGCGCGGTGCTGCCGGCGGGCACGGTCCAGGCGCGCACTTCCTTGGGGCCGGCGGTGAAATAGGTATGCAAACCGAGTAGCGAATAGCCGGCGCGGATCACGCGGTTCAAGCCCGGCTCGTGCATGCCCATGTCGGCGAGGAAGATCTCCTTGTCCTCGTCGGTGAGGTCGGCGATCTCCGCTTCAACCTTGGCGCAGACCGCCACCACCGGCGCGCCTTCGCGCGCGGCGTGCGCCTGCACCGCCGCCAGCAACGGGTTGTTGTCGAAGCCGTGCTCCTCGACGTTGGCAACGTACATCGTCGGCTTCATCGTCAGCAGGAAGAGCGGGCGCACCACGGCGCGCTCCTCGGGCGACAACTCCACGCTGCGCGCCGGCCGCGCCTCGTTGAGCGCGGGGGCGATTTTCTCCAGCACCGCGACGAGTCGCGCGGCCTCCTTCTTCTCCTCGCCCTGGCCGGCCTTGGCGACCTTGCCGTAGCGCGCGAGCTGCTTGTCCACGGTTTGCAGGTCGGCCAAGGCGAGTTCGGTGTCGATCACCTCGATGTCGCTCACCGGATCGACTTTGCCCGCCACGTGCACGATGTTCGGGTCGTCGAAGCAGCGCACGATGTGCGCGATCGCGTCGCACTCGCGGATGTTGGCGAGGAACTGGTTGCCCAGCCCCTCGCCCTTGCTGGCGCCGGCCACCAGCCCGGCGATGTCGACGAACTCGACAGTCGCCGGCAGCACCTTCTCCGGCTTGGCGATGGCGGCGAGCGCGGCCAGCCGCGGGTCGGGCACCTCGACCACGCCGGTGTTGGGCTCGATCGTGCAGAACGGATAGTTCTCGGCGGCGATGCCCGCCTTGGTCAGTGCGTTGAAGAGGGTCGATTTGCCCACGTTGGGCAGGCCGACGATGCCGCATTTCAAAGCCATGGTGCGTCCTGTACTGGCAGGGCCGCGCACGAGGCGCGCGGCACAAAGACCGTGATTATCGCGTGCACCGGCTTGACGCACGCCGTTGTATTCGATAAATTTCTAATTCGGTAAATATTGAATTGTCACCATGCCGCCCACCGCCGAGCCGTCCGCCAGCTTCGAACTGATGCTGCGCTTCTTCAAGGCGCTCGCCAACGAGAACCGCCTGCGCATGATCGGCCTGTTGCTGGAGCGCCCGCATCATGTGAAGGAGCTCGCGGCGCAACTGCAACTGAAGGAGCCGACCGTATGCCACCACCTGGCGGCGCTACAGGAGATCGAACTCGTCGACATGCAGCCCAAGGGGTCGCAGCACTACTACGCCGTGCGCGAAGAGCAGTTGCGGCGGCTGAGCCGGTCGATTTTTGGTGGTCGCCAAGTGATGGCGCAGGCGGAACCCGATCCCGAACACTGGCACCGCTGGGTGGTCGGTAACTTTCTGGATGGCGACACGCTGAAGACCATCCCTGCCAGCCGCAAGAAGCGCTGGTCGGTGCTGAAGTGGCTGGCGGAGAAGTTCGAGCCGGGCCGGCGCTACCGCGAGGCCGAGGTCAACAAGCTTCTGCAACGCCACCATTGGGACTCGGCCACGCTGCGGCGGGAACTGATCGGCTACCGGATGCTCGAGCGCGACGACGGCGTGTACTGGAGGCTGCCGGAGTCGGAATGGAAGGCGGCGTGATGGCGCGCGGCAGCTCAGAGGTGCACACGGTGCGAGAGGGGGTCAAGCCGCCGAGGGAGCCCTTTGCCTTTGGCGCTCATGTCGCGGTGGAGGCGACCGAAGCCGATGTGCCGGCAATCGCGACGTTCTATGCGCAAAGCCCGGAGTACCTGCGGATCGTCGAAGCGCGAAAACCCAGCCCGGGCGACGCGGCCGAGTTTGTCCGCGACGTGCCGCCAGCGGGCTTTGCCTACACCGATGCCTACAACCTGTTGCTGCGGGACGTCGGCGGTCGCGTCAGTGGGTTGATGGGTGTCGCGACCGATCTGCCGGCCGCGGGTGTGTGGCACCTCGGCCTGCTGATCGTTGCCACGCGACTGCACGGCAGCGGCTTCGCCCAAGCGGCACACGCCGCATACGAGCAATGGGCGCGCGAGTCCGGTGCGCAATGGCTGCGGTTGGGTGTCGTCACCCAAAACGAGCGCGGCATCCGCTTCTGGCGGCGGCAGGGCTACACCGAAGTACGGCGGCGCGCGGGCATCCCGATGGGCACGCTCACCAACACCGTGATCCTGATGGCCAAGCCGCTGGCGGGCGGCTCCTGGGACGAGTACCTGCAGCTCGTGCTGCGCGATCGGCCGGAGGCGGAGTAGCCCTACAGCGGCTGGATCGCCGCCGGGTCCGGCCGGGCGAGCCAGGTCATCACCTCGTCGGCGAACCACCCGCATTCGCCTATCGCCCGCCGCCAGTCGCGCTGGCGAGCGGCGTGGTCGGTGCCGTAGCGGTAGAAGTCGTTGCGGTCGGGCAGCTTGCCGTTGGGAAGCCGCGCCAGCAGCGCGGGCGACGGCGCAATGAGCAGCAGGTTGTCGAGCCAGGGGTGCGCGCGCGGCTGCCTGCGCCAGGGCAGGAACTTGTCGAGCCAACCCGGCGTGACGTGAGGGACGAAGTGCGGGTAGAGCACGATGCCGTCCAGCTCGCGATACGGCAGCAGCAGGTGGTAGTCGATCAGCCCGCCGTCCCAGTAGTCGCCGGCGGGCGCGCCGGCCGGCGCGGGCACCGGGTCGCACACCAGCGGGATCGAGCCGGAGGCGAGCAGCGCGTCCTCGGCGTTGGCCGCTGTCAGCGGCACGCGGTGCAGGCCAAAGGCGTCGAAGCGGGTTTTGGGGAAGCGCGCATCGCCGGCGGTGAACACGACGCGCTGCAGGTGTGCAGCCAGCCGCTCGCGGCCGAGCGCGTTGGCCAGCCCCGCGTGGGCAAATGCGCGGCGCGAGCGGTCGCCAGCCAGCGCGCCCTGCGCGCGGCTCGCGATGACGCCAACCGCCACGCCCGCGCGCAGCGCCGGCATCCGCGCACCGCCGAGCGTGGCTTGCGCGAGCTTGCGGCACTCGTCGCTCACGTAAGCAGGTGTCGGCCGCTTCGGATAGGTCTGCGCGACGTAGCCGTCCGCAAGCCTTTGCAGCGCCGGCACCGGGTTCGTTTGCGCAGCGGCGAACATCCGCCATGCGCCGATGGATGCACCGATCAATTCCGGCCGAGCCTCGCGCAGCCAATCGCCGAAGAGCAACTTGTCCAGGGCAATCAGCGCGAGCCCTTTGGGGCCGCCGGCTGCGGCGGGGATGCAGGCGATGTCGCCCGGTGCCAAGCCGCGGTCGCAAATCCAGGCCGCCGCGCGCGGGCCGGCGTGGAGGGTGAAGCTTGGCTGGCTCACCGTGCTCTCGGGTTGCCGCGGGTATGCAAGAGCCCGTGATCCCTCACCCGGCGCCTTCGGCGCCACCCTCTCCCACTGATCTGGGAGAGGGTTTGCTCCCCTCGCCCGTATCAGCGGGAGAGGGGCCGGGGGTGAGGGCAGACCGCGACGCTTTGGGTGTGGCGCTCGACAAAGGCTTTGCCGGCGCTGCCGCCCGATGCAGCTTCATCGTCGCCCGCTCGAACTGTCCGTCGAGCAACTGCGGCACGATCTCGAGCGCGCTGTCGATGGACTTGTAGATCGCCGCTTCGTCGTCGCGGCTCGGCGGATGCAGCACGTAGTCCACCACCGGCTGTTGCAGGCCGAGCGTGCGCGGATGCCCGATGCCCAGCCGCAGCCGCCAGAAATCCGGCGTGGTCAGGTGGGCGTGGATGTCTTTGAGCCCGTTGTGGCCGGCACTGCCGCCGCCGCGCTTCATCTTGACGCTGCCGGCGGGCAGGTCGAGCTCGTCGTGTACGACAAGGATCTCGGTCGGCAGGATCTTGTAGTACAGCGCGAGTGCCACCACCGCCTGCCCGGAGCGATTCATGTACGTGCTCGGCTTGAGCAGCCACAGCTCGCGCCCCGCGTCGCGCAGCCGCGCCACCTCGCCGTGGAACTTGCGCTCCTGGCTGAAGCCAACACCGGCCTTGCGCGCCAGCGCATCGACGAACCAGAAGCCGGCGTTGTGGCGCGTGCGCTCGTACTCGGCACCGACGTTGCCGAGGCCGACGATCAGGCGGATAGGGTTGCTCATGAAAAAGGCCCGTCGGCGTTGCCGCCGGCGGGCCGGATTGTGCAGCAGGCCAGGCGCGACTTACTTCTTTTTGTCCTTGTCGCCGCCCTTCTTGTCCGCAGCCGGCGCCGCCGCCGCTGCGGGCGGTGCCTTCTGCGCAGTGGCCGGCACTTCGGCCGCGGCCACCGGGGCGGCGGTGTCCTCGGCCACTTCCTCGCCCTTGGTGACGACGGAGGCGACGACCGGGTTCTCCTTGCCCTTCAGCACCGGCTTGACGCCGGCGGGCATCTTGAGGTCGAGCACGCGGATCGTCTGGTGCGCATGCAGGCCCGACAGATCGACCTCGATGTACTCGGGCAGATCCTTGGGCAGGCAGGACACATCCACCTCGGACAGGATGTGGCTCACCAGGCCGCCGGCCAGCTTGACCGCCGGGGCATTTTCCTGGCCGACGAAGTGCAGCGGCACGCTCATGTGGATCGGCTGGTCTTCCAGCACCCGCTGGAAGTCGATGTGCAGCACTTGCTGCTTGTACGGGTGCATCTGGAAGTCCCGCAGCAGCACACGCTCGGACTTGTCGTCCAGTTCCATGTCGAGAATCGACGCGTGGAACTTCTCCTTGCGCAGCGCATGGTAGAGCGGGTTGTGCTCGAGCTCCACGAACTGCGGCGCGGCCGTGCCGCCGTAGACGATGCCGGGCACCTTGTCCTGGCGGCGCAGGCGGCGGCTCGCACTCGTGCCTTGCGCGGTTCGGGTTGTAGCAACCACTTTCATGGTCAGTTCTCCAAAAAAAGGCGACGGGCCGCGACCAGCCACGCGCCGGGTCCTACTCGATGAACAAACTGCTCACCGAGTCCTCGCGCGAAATGCGCGAAATCGTTTCCCCCAGCAGCGCCGCGCACGACAACTGCCGGATCTTCTTGCACGCCTGCGCGTCCGCGCGCAGCGGGATCGTGTCGAGCACCACCACTTCGTCGAGCACCGACTCTTCGAGCCGCTTGACCGCCGGCCCCGACAGCACCGGGTGCGTGCAGTAGGCGAGCACCCGGCGCGCGCCGTACTGGCGCAGCGCGGCGGCGGCCTGGCACAGCGTGTTGGCGGTGTCGATCATGTCGTCCATGATCACGCAGGTGCGGTCGGTCACGTCGCCGATGATGTGCATCACCTCCGCGACGTTCGGCCGCGGCCGGCGCTTGTCGATGATCGCCAGATCGGCGTCCATCCGCTTGGCCAAGGCGCGGGCGCGCACCACGCCGCCCACGTCGGGCGAGACCACCATCAGGTTCTCGTAGTTGTGCTTCCACAGGTCGCCGAGCAGGATCGGGCTGGCGTAGATGTTGTCCACCGGGATATCGAAAAAGCCCTGGATCTGGTCGGCGTGCAGGTCCATCACCAGCACACGATTGACCCCGACCGCTTGCAGCATGTTGGCCACCACCTTGGCGCTGATCGCCACCCGCGCGCTGCGCGGCCGGCGGTCCTGCCGCGCGTAGCCGTAGTAGGGAATCGCCGCGGTGATGCGCCCGGCCGAGGCGCGCTTCAACGCATCGACCATCAGCAGCAGTTCCATCAGGTTGTCGTTGGTCGGCTGGCAGGTCGATTGCAGGATGAACACGTCGCGGCCACGGACGTTTTCGTTGATCTCGACCGACACTTCGCCGTCGGAAAAACGCGTCACCGTGGCGCGCCCGAGCGGCAGGTTCATGTGCTGCGCCACCGCCTGCGCCAGCCGCGGGATGGCGTTGCCCGCGAAGATCATCAGGTTGTCGGGCGTGTGGGCGGCGGGCATGGCGGCGGCGGTGCTGCGTCTGTCGTTAGCGTCGCCCCGGCGTAGGCCGGGGCCGAATGTCTTGCGACCTTCGAGTCGCTCGGTCCCGGCCTGCGCCGGGACGACCACAAAAAACAAAGCGCCGCGACCGGGTGAGCGGTCGCGGCGGCGCGTTGGGGCTGGGGAGGAAGGATTCGAACCCTCGAATGGCGGAATCAAAATCCGCTGCCTTAACCAGCTTGGCGACTCCCCAATCGCGCAAGCGCGCGAAGCTACTGCGCGCCCCGATCTTGCCCTTGCGATGCTCGCCGTACCCATGTACGGCTGCGCTTCTCAGGCCAACCTCGGGGCGCTCGCTACGCTTCTCGCGCCCGCGCGTAAAACCTTGCAAGCAATGCCAACTACCACGGTGCAAGCGGAAGCTCCGTCAGACCTTGCACCGCCCAGCCTTGCCAGCCGGGGGGCAGATCGGCGATCGCTTCCTGCGCCGCGCTTTCGGTGGCAAGCGGTGCGAACACCGCCGAGCCGGAGCCGGTCATCCGCGCCGGGCCGAAGCGGCTTAACCGCTCCAACGCTGCGCCGATTTCCGGAGCCCGGCGCTGCGCGACCGCTTGCAGGTCGTTGGCACCGGGCAACTCGCGGGGAAACCGACCCCGCGCCATCGAAAGGGCAGCAATTATCGTGGGTTCGGTGGAGCGGGTCAAACCAGGGTCTTTGAAGATTTCCGCGGTGGCGACGTGAACGCCGGGGTAGACGACGGCATACCAGCACGCGGGCCAGTCGATCGGCGTCAGCCGCTCGCCGATGCCTTCGACAAACGCCGGCCCCGCGCCGAGAAAAAACGGCACGTCCGCACCCAGCCGTTCGGCCAGCGGCAGCAGATCGACGCGGCTCAAGCCCAGGTTCCACAGGCGATTGAGGGCGATCAGTGCGGTCGCAGCGTCGGACGAGCCGCCGCCCAGGCCGCTGCCGGCGGGGATGCGCTTGTCCACGTGGATCGACACGCCCTGCGCAGTGCCGCTCGCCGCTTGCAGCAGCGCGGCGGCGCGCACGGCGAGGTCGTCGTTCACGTTGCCGATCACGTCGCCGCTGCGCTCGATGCGGCCATCGGGGCGCGCTTCGAAGTCCAACCGGTCGGTCAGTGCAATGGGCACCATGATCGATTGCAACTGGTGGTAGCCGTCCGGCCGCCGGCCGAGCACGTGCAAAAACAGATTGAGCTTGGCCGGGGCCGGAACATTGAGCAGCATCCGGTTCATGGCGCAGCCCCTGTGGGCGGTGCGTCGAGCACCAGCCGCAGTGTGGCGCCGTCGCGCTCGAACAGCAGCCGGCGCGGCCGGCCGTCTTCAAAGCGCTCTTGCACGCGGATCGTCCAGCCGTCCTGCTCGATTTGCGCGATGCGCCCGCCCGCGTCCTCGACGACGGCGGGCCGCTGCGGCACGGGACGCGCATCGATCCAGTCCGCCAGCCCCTCGACCGGCAGTGGGTAGCCGAGCAATTGTGTGGTCAGGGCGGCGCCGTCGGCGCCACGCGCTTCGGTCAAGGTGCCGTCGGCCTGCGGTGCGCGCAGCCGCGCGCCGTCGGGGCCGAGTTCCAGCCGCGCCAGCGTGTTGCCCAGCGGCGAGGCCAGATCGAGCGTCATCGCGCCGTCGCGCCCGAGCCGCAGCACGAACCGGCCCGCGGTGCTTTCCGCCTTGCCGTCGATCCGCGCGCTCGCGGCGAAGCGCCCTTCGTAGACGCGCTCGGCCGGCGGCGGCGCCGGCAGGCTAGCGCAGCCGGCGAGTCCGAGGAGAACGAGGGCGAGGGCAGCGCGGCGCCGCACGTCAGAGCTTGACCTTGAAGCGCGCCAGCGTGTCCTTGAGCGTCTCGTTGCCGGGTTCGAGCTTGGTGGCTTCGGTCCAGACCCGGCGTGCGGAGTCGCGCTCGCCCAGTTGCCACAGCACTTCGCCCAGGTGCGCGCCGACTTCGGCGTGCGGCTTGCGCTGCCAGGCGCGCTCGAGGTACTCGCGCGCCTGCGGCAGCTTGCCCATCCGGTAGTAGACCCAGCCCTGGCTGTCGATGATGTAGGCGTCGTCGGGGGCAAGCTTGAGCGCCTGCCCGATCAGCGTGTTGGCTTCGTCCAGCCGCAGGTTGCGGTCGGCGAGCGAATAGCCGAGCGCGTTGTACGCGTGCGCGTCGTCCGGCTTCAGCTCGATCAACCGGCGCAGGTTGCGCTCCATCACCTCCAGCCGGTCGAGCTTCTCGGCGGCCATCGCCGTCTCGTACAACAAGCTCGGATCGTCGGGCGATTGCGCCAGTGCCGCGGCGAGCAGGTCGAAGGCCTCGCGCGCGCGGCCGGCCTCGCGCAGGATCTGCGCCTCGGTGACGACCACGGCGAGGCGGTCCTGCGGCGTATCGGCGCGGGTGTCGGCGAGCAGCTTGCGCGCCTCGTCCACCCGCTTGAGCTTGGCCAGGACCAGCGCGCGCCGTACCTGCGTGGCGAGGTAGAGATCCGGCTCGTCGATCTTGGCCAGCCAGTCGAGCGCCTCGGCGTAGCGGCCCTCGTCTTCGGCGATGCGCGCCAGGTTCAGATAAGCGGCATCCGGCGTACGGCGGCTGTCGCCGGCCGCGGCGATGACGGTCAGATAGCGCTGCAGATAGTCGCGCGCCGTCGCGTAAGGCGGGCCGGCGTCGATCGCCAGCAGCGCGGCGGCAAAGAGGGCATCGGCGTTGTCCGGCTCCGCCGCCAACGCCAGCGCAAACTGCTCGCGCGCCTGTGCCAGCTGGTTGTCGGCGACCAGAAGCCGTGCGTAGGCCAGCCGCGCCTGCACCGCCTTGGGGTTGCGCTCGACGAAGCCTTGCAGCAGCGCCAGCGCCTGCGCGCGGCCGACGGCGTTTGCACTGTCGGCCTTGGGGGTGTTCAGCAACTGTGCGGCGGCCAGCGCGGCACGCTCGAAATCCGGCCGCAAGGCCAGCGCGGCCTGTAACTCCTTCAGCGCGCGTTCATTGTCGTTGGCGCTGTGCGCGGCACCGGCGAGCAGCAGGCGCACGTCGGCGCCGATGCGCGGATCGTCGGCGTAAGGTTGCGCCAGCCGGGTCAGGAAAGCGAGCGCCGCGGCGCGGTCGGCACTGCGGGCAAGCAGGCGCTGCAACGTGCCCAACTGCTCGACCGGCGCCTTCTGCACCTGCGCCGCAAAGATCGGTGCCGCCTCGTCGTAGCGCTGCAAGCCGACCAGCAGCGCGCCCACCGCCTGTGCCGCCTCGTCGCTGTCCGGCGCCAACTGTTGCCACAGCCGCGCGGCGTCCAGCGCCTGCGGCAGGGCGCGGCCGTTGACCGCGATCTCGGTGGCGCGGCGCGCCACCCGCGCATCGCGCGACTTGCGCGCCACGTCCATGAAGGTGGCATAGGCGGCCGCCGCGTCGCCCTGTTGCAGGGCCATCTCGGCCGCCATCAGTTGGAAGAGCAGCTCGCCATCCAACTCGGCGGGGGCCTGCGCGGGGGGGCTGGCCGGGGGCTTGCCGCCCGGCTGGGCAGCGGCCGCGCTGCCTACAATCGACAGCGCCAAGGCCACGGCGCCGGCGCGCAGGGATGCTCGAGACATGAAGGCTCCGATCAGCGTAAGTCGCAAAGCAGTTTAGACCCCGACCCCATGCCCGAGTTGCCGGAGGTCGAGGTCACCCGCCAGGCGCTTGCGCCGTGGGTCGAAGGGCGTACCGTGCATGCGGTGCAGGTGCGCGAGCGGCGCCTGCGCTGGCCGGTGCCGCCGCGCCTGCCGGCGCTGCTCGCCGGGCACGAAGTGCTGCGGCTGGAACGGCGCGGCAAGTACCTGCTGTGGCGTTTTGCCCACGGTACCCTGATCTCGCACCTGGGCATGTCCGGCGTGTGGCGGGTGCATCCGCGCCGCGCGCCGCCCGCGGGCCGGCACGACCACGTCGATCTTTGCATCGGCGGCGCGTGCCTGCGCCTGACCGACCCGCGCCGCTTCGGCGCGCTGCTGTGGCATCCGGCGCGCGCCGGCGCGCCCGACGCGCACCCTCTGCTGGCGCGGCTGGGGATCGAACCGTTCGACCCGCGTTTCGACGGTGCCTGGCTGTACCAGCACACGCGCGGCCGCGCGGCGGCGATCAAGCTCGTGTTGCTGGCTGGCGAGGCGGTGGTCGGGGTGGGCAACATCTACGCGTCCGAGAGCCTGTTTCGCGCCGGTATCGACCCGCGCGTACCAGCGCACCGGCTCGGCCCGCGCCGCTGCGAGCGGCTGGCGCGCGCGGTGCGCGCGGTGCTGGCCGAGGCGATCGCGGTCGGCGGCAGCACTTTGCGCGATTTCGTCTCCGCCTCCGGCGAGGTCGGCTACTTCATGCGCGAAGCGGCGGTGTACGACCGCGCCGGCGCGCCGTGTCGCGCCTGCGGCACGGCGATTCGACGGCTGGTGCAGGGCGGGCGGGCCACGTACTTCTGCCGGCGTTGCCAGTGGCGATAGGGAGACGCTGAATGATCTGCTGCACGGCCCGATTCCACCCCGGCGGTGCTCGCCGCACCCGTCTGTGCGGGTGCGCTCCGCGGGTCGGTCCCCGGATCGAGTCCGGGGCAGGCGCGGGCCGCTCGCTACGCTTCTTCAGCGTTTCCCGGGCGACAAGCGCCGCCAGGGATGGCGGGGTCGCGCTTGCGTCCGCCCGTCCATGTGGCACTGTGCGCAACCGACGCGGACGCGGATAATCCGCAGCGTCCTTGCACGGCGACCCCCCATGGCCGAACTGGCATCCAGCTTCGAGGAATACGCCGCCTGGCGCGACGCGCTCGCCGGGGCGATCGTGCGCCTGCGCGAGTGGCTGGCCCAGGTGGAGTTGCTCGACGGCGACGCCGGCCGTCGTCTCGACGACGCGCTCGACCGCCTGGCCGAAGACCGCCTGGTGGTGGCCTTCGTCGCCGAGTTCTCGCGCGGCAAGAGCGAGCTGATCAACGCCATCTTTTTCTCCGATTACGGGCGGCGCGTGCTGCCGTCGTCGGCCGGACGCACGACCATGTGCCCGACCGAGCTGCTGTACGACGAGACGCTGCCGCCGTGCATCCGCGCGCTGCCGATCGAAACGCGCGGTCGCGCCGGCTCCACTGCCGACTTCAAGCGTGCTGCCGGCGAGTGGCAGGTCTTTCCTCTCGACACCGACTCGCCCGAAGGGATGCTGCGCGCATTTGGCCTGGTGGCCGAGACCACCCGCGTGCCGGCCGACGAAGCGCAGGCCTACGGCCTGTACGACCCGGACGATCCCGAGCAGCCGCTGCTGCGCGATGCCGAAGGCAAGGTGGAGATCTCGCGCTGGCGCCATGCGGTGATCAACTTTCCGCACCCGTTGCTCAAGCAGGGGCTGGTCATCCTCGACACGCCGGGGCTGAACGCCATCGGCGCCGAGCCGGAGTTGACGCTGGCCCTCGTACCCAAGGCGCACGCGGTGCTGTTCGTGCTGGCTGCCGATACGGGGGTGACCAAGAGCGACCTGGCGGTGTGGCGGCTGGTGGCCGGCGAAGGTGCGGCCGCGCGCCACCACATCGCCGTGTTGAACAAGATCGACGGGCTGTGGGATCCGCTGAAGACCGAGCGCGAACTGGAGCGCGAAATCGCCCGCCAGGCGCGCTCGGTCGGCGAGACGCTGGGCCTGGCGCCGACGCGCGTCTTTCCCGTGTCGGCGCAGAAGGGCCTGGTCGGCAAGGTCACCGGCGACCGCCGCTTGCTCGCGCGCAGCCGGCTGCCGCAGTTGGAAGGCGCCCTGGTCGACTTGCTGGTGCCGGCCAAGCACGGCATCGTGCGCGACCGCACCCTGGCGGCGATCGAGCGGGTGGCCCTGCAGGTGCGGCAGCTACTCGACGGGCGCGACCGCCACGTCGAGGAGCAACTGCTCGAACTGCGCGGCCTGCACGGCAAGAACGACGACGCTGCGGCACGGCTGGCCACGCGCGCCGAGGTCGAGCGGCGCGACTTCGAGCAGCACGTGCGCCGGCTGGTGGCCGCCCGTTCGGTACTCGACCGCCTGACCGACAAAGCGCTCGCCTCGCTGCGCCGCGACGCGCTGCGCCGGCATGTGGTCGGTGCGCGCGAGCGGATGCGCGCCAGCCTCATCGGCCTGCAGATCAATGCGGTGGTGCGCGACTTTTTCGCCAACGCCGATGCGGGGCTCGTGGCCGCCAACGAGGCGCTGCGCGAGATCGAGCGGATGACGCTCGGCGTGCAGCGCTCGTTTGCCGAGCAACTGGGCTGCGTGCTGTCGCCGCCGATGGCCTTCAACCTCGACACCTATCGTGCCGAGCTAGCGCAGACCGAAGCCGCAGCGCGCGGCCAGCTCGGCCCGCAGGCGGCGCTGTGGCACAACAAGTGGACGCTGATCGAGCGCTTCTTCGACAGCGTGGTGGTGCGGGTGCGCGACATTTTCGAGGCCGCCGAGCGCGATGCCGAGGCCTGGAGCGGCTCCCTGTTGCCGCCGCTGGAGGCGCAGTTGCGCGAGCAGCGCACGCAGCTCAAGCGGCGTGCTGCCGCCGCCGAGCGCATCGCCGCGGCGCGCGACTCGTTGCGCGAGCGCATCGGCGAGCTCGAAGACGCGCTGGGCGAGACGCGCGGCCGGCGCGACGTAATGGAGTCGCTGCTCGAACGCTGCCGCCGGCTGGCGGGGCCCGCAGGCCGGGCGCAGGCGCACGGCGAGCCGCCGGTCGCGGCGACGGCGGCGCGCGCGGCGGCCGCCTGAGGTGGCCGGATTTACCGCGCGCCTGCTCGACTGGCACGCCCGCCACGGCCGCCGCGGGCTGCCGTGGCAGGGCAGCCGCGACCCCTACCGGGTGTGGCTGTCGGAGGTGATGCTGCAGCAGACCCAGGTGGCCACCGCGATTCCGTATTTCGAGCGCTACGTCGCCCGCTGGCCGGACGTGCAGGCGCTGGCGGTTGCGCCGCTGGCCGAGGTGATGGCGCTGTGGGCGGGTTTGGGCTACTACGCCCGTGCGCGCAATCTGCACCGCTGCGCGCAGCGGGTGGTGGCCGAACATGGCGGCCGCTTTCCGACGAGCAGTGCAGCCCTGGCGGGCCTGCCGGGCATTGGGCGCTCCACCGCAGCGGCGATCGCCGCGTTCTGCTTCGACGAGCGCGCGGCGATCCTCGACGGCAATGTCAAGCGCGTGCTGGCGCGCCACTTCGGCATCGCTGGCTACCCCGGCGTGGCGTCGGTCGAGCGCGCGCTGTGGCAACGGGCGCAGCGGTTGCTGCCGCCGGCCGCGGCGATGCCGGCTTACACACAGGCGCTGATGGATCTCGGCGCCACCGTCTGCACCCGCCGCTCGCCCGGCTGCGAGCGCTGCCCGCTGCGCGCCACCTGTGTGGCGCGGCGCAGCGGGCGTGTGGCGCAGCTGCCGGCGCCGCGCCCGCCGCGCGCCCTGCGCGTCGAGCGGGCGCACCTGCTGGTGGCGCTCTACCGCGGTCGGGTATTGGTCGAGCAGCGGCCGCCGCACGGCATCTGGGGCTGCTTGTTGTCGCTGCCGCAGTTCGTCAGCGCCGCCGCGCTGCGCCGCGCGCTGGCGGGGCTGGGCGGCACCGAGTCGCCGCAGGCGCTGCCGGTGCGGCAGCACGCGTTCACCCACTACACGCTGTCGTTCACACCGCATGTGGCGCGGCTGCCGGCGGCCGCGCCGCTGCCGGGCGGCGCGCGCTGGCTGCGCTGGGGCGAAGTGCACACGGCCGCTTTACCGACACCTGTGCGCCGGCTGCTGGCCGAACTGGCGCCTACGGCTAAAGCACCGCGTGCTGCTTCAGGTATCGGGTGACGATGTCCAGCCGGGCGCTGGCGTCCGGCAGCTCCATCAGCTTTTGCTTGGCGGCGAGCGGCACCGGCAGCACCTCGCACAGGCGGTTGCCGACCCACACGCGCGAGTCGAAGCGATGCGGCGGCTCGAAGGGCGGGCCGCCCAGCACCGGCGGCTCGGCGCTCGCCTGGCGCGCGGCCCGCTGGGCATCCAGGTCGTCGACGATCCGCCGCAGCAGCGTGGCGCAGTCGGCATGCGCCGGCGCCAGCGGCCCGTCGGCATCGGGAGCGATCGGCTCGACCTTGGCCCGCAGCAGCCCGTCGGGCTGGACGCTGCGCTCAAGGATGCGGAATCGCGTCCCGCCGACGGCGCGCACCAGCAGCAGACCGAGCTGCTGCATGTCCCACTCGGCGATGGTGGCGGTGCAGCCGACCGCTTCGGTCGTCGCCGCGCCGCCCACTTCGCGCCCGCGGGCGACCAGGCACACACCGAAGGGCTGGCCGTCGCGCAGGCACTCGCGCGCCATGTCGAGGTAGCGCGCCTCGAAGATGCGCAGCGGCAGCACGCCGCCGGGGAACAGCACCGTGTTCAGCGCAAAGATCGGCAGCGTCATGCCGCTTGCGTCAGCGCCCGGTGCCGGGCCAGCACGTGCGCCCGCGCCGCAAAGCGCCGCGCCAGTTGCTCGACGACGTAGGGCGAGCGGTGCTGCCCGCCGGTGCAGCCGACCGCCACCGTCAGGTAATGGCGGTCGTCGGCCACGTAACTCGGCAGCCAGCGCTGCACGAAGGCGGCGATGTCGTCGATCATCGCCGCCACGGCCGGGGCGGCGGCGAGGAAATCGGCCACCGGCGCGTCCAGCCCGGTGAGCGGGCGCAACTCGCGCTCGTAGTGCGGGTTGGGCAGGTTGCGCACGTCGAAGACGAGATCGGCGGCGATCGGCAGCCCGCTCTTGAAGGCGAAGGACTCGAAGGCCAGGGTCAGCGCCGCCTGCGGCGCACCGAGGAAGTCGCGCATCCACTGGCGCAAGACCTGCGGGCGCAGGTTGCTGGTGTCGATGGTGTGGCCGATGCGGTCGAGCGGCTCGAGCAGGCTGCGCTCGGCCTCGATCGCCTCGGTGAGCGTCGTCTCGTCGCCGCCGCGCTCGCGCGCCAGGCGCAGCGCCAGCGGGTGCCGCCGCCGCGTCTCGGAGAAGCGCTGCACCAGCGCGGCGGTCGAGGCGGTGAGAAAGATCGCTTCGACCCCGTGCCCGCTGCCGCGCAACCGTTCGATGAGCGCCGGCAACTCGGACAGCGTGGCCTCCGAGCGGGCGTCGATCGACACCGCCACTTCCCGATGCGCGGTCGCCGAAAGATGGGCGCAAACGTCGACCAGGAAACGCGCCGGCAGGTTATCGACGCAGTAGTGGTCGAGGTCTTCCAGCAGCCGGATCGCCACCGACTTGCCGGCGCCGGACATGCCGGTGACGAGGACGACGCGCATCGTCGCCGGCGCCGCGCGGGCTACCCCTTCAGGCAGGCCGACATGAACTTCTTGCGCTCGTCGCTGGCCAGCTTCTTCTCGCCCGCCTGCTTGTTGCAGTCGGCCATTTTCTGCTGCTGCGCGGACACGTCCTTCTTCGCCTCGGTTGCCGGCGCACCGTCGGCCGACAGGCACTGCGACATGAACTTCTTGCGCTCGTCGCCGGCCAGCTTCTTCTCGCCGGCCTGTTTGTTGCAGTCGGCCATCTTCTGTTGCTGCTTCTGCTGCGCGGGTGTTGGCTTCTTGGGCTCGTCGGCGGCAAAGGCGGAAAGCGGCAGTGCCAGCGCGGCGGCCATCAGTAACGGCTTGAGCATCGTGGTCTCCCAGGCGGTTGGGTCGGCGCACGCGGCGTGCGCACGGTGCGATTGAATCATGCACTGCCGCCGTCGTCCATCGCCGCGCGCTGGCGGCGCTGGAACTCGCCCATCGTGTCGATGCCGCGCAGCTTGAGGATGGTGTTGCGCACCGCGGCTTCGGCCAGCACCGCCAGATTGCGACCGGCGGCTACCGGGATCGTCACCTTGTGGATCGGCAGTCCAAGGACGGCCACCGTGGTGTCTGCCAGCGGCAGCCGCTCGGTCGTCTCCTGCGGGTTGGCGCGGCTCAACTCGACGATCAGGCGCAGCTTCATTTTCCGCCGCACCGCCGTTTCGCCGAAGATGGCGCGGATGTCGAGCAGCCCCAGCCCGCGCACTTCGAGCAGGTTGGCGAGCAGGGGCGGGGCGCGACCCTCGATGGTGTCGGGCGCGACGCGGGCGAGGTCGACCACGTCGTCGGCCACCAGGCCATGGCCGCGGCTCACCAGTTCGAGGCCGAGTTCGCTCTTGCCCACGCCGGACTCGCCGGCGATCAGCACGCCCATGCCGAGCACGTCCATGAAGACGCCGTGCATCGTGCAGTGCGCGGCGAGCGCCTTGTTCAGGTAAATGCGCAGCAGATCGATCGTCTCGGCCGCCGGCAGCGGGGTCGCCAGCACCGGGATGCCGGCGGCGTCCATCGCCGCCAGCAGGTCCGCCGGCGCGCTCAAGGTCTCGGCGACGATCAGCCCCAGCGGGCGGCCGCCGATCAGCTCGCTCGCATAGTGGCCGCGCCGGCGCAGTTCCATCTTGCCGACGTAGTCGATCTCCGGTGCGCCGAGCACGTGGATGCGGCCGGCATGGATCAGATTGAGGTGGCCGACCAGTTCGGCCGCGGCGACGCCGGTCTGCCCGGCGCTGTCGAGCCTGCGCGCGCCGCCGGCGCGGCCGGCCAGCCAGGCGAGCTGGAGCGGCTCGCGGTTGGCCTCGAACAGGCTGTCGAGGCTCGGCATTGCGCCTTACGCGGCCGGCCGCACCGGTTCCCAGCCGGCGATCAGCGCGTGCGCAGCGGCCGGGTCGGTCGCCGTCATCAGGCCCTGACGCAGCGCCTTGTCGGACAGCAGCTGGGCGATCTCGGACAGGATGTCCAGGTGCGCCTGGGTCGCCTGCTCGGGCACGAGCAGCACCAGCAGCAGCCTGACGGGCTGGCCGTCGGGCGCCTCGAACGGCACCGGCTCGGCCAGCCGCACCAGCGCGGCGACCGCGTCCTTGAGCCCCTTGATGCGCCCGTGCGGAATCGCCACCGCTTGGCCCAGGCCAGTCGAGCCCAGGCGCTCGCGGGCAAAGAGACTGTCGAAGACCGGGCCACGGGCGATGCCCTGATTGCTCTCGAAGAGCAGCGCGGCCTGCTCGAACACGCGCTTCTTGCTCGTGGCTGTCAGATCCAACAGTACGTTGGCCGGCGGCAGCAGGCGGGCTAGGCGATTCATCCCGGAGGATCGCGCGGCGCGGCGCCACGCGAGGCGTTGGACAGAGAGCGAAAAAGTATACGCTGCACTGCGGCAAAACCGCCGCCGCGGCGCTTACTGCTGGCTTTGCGCCGCCTGGTGCTTGAGCGGCTGGTGGCTGTGGTCCTTGACCTTGTCCTTGTGCCGCAGCACCTGGCGGTCGAGCTTGTCGATCAGCACGTCGATGGCCGCGTACAGGTCGGCCTCGATCGATTCGGCGTGCAGGCTGGCGCCGGAGACGCGCAGCGTGGCCTCGGCCTTGTGCCGCAGCTTGTCGGGCACCGACAGCAGCACATCGGCGTCGATGGTCTTGTCGAAGTGGCGGCGCACGCGCTCCATCTTCCCTTCGACGTAGCCGCGCAGCGCGGGCGTGACCTCGAGATGGTGGCCGCGGACGATCAGGTTCATGCGATTACTCCTTGGCGGTTGGTTGAGTCTCGTCTTTGGCGATTCGTGTCGCGCAGAACACCAACGCAACAGTCGTTCGAAGAACGCGCGGTATTGGGCAGGGTCTGGTCCGCAGTCGTCTCATATCGTGGGCGCATCTATTCAGTCGCAAAGTCGATGGAAGTACGCTGCTTTACGCATCGACGCACACTTGAGGTCGAACGATCCGACCGGGGGCCACGAGATGTCCGCCGGAGTCAAAGCGGCTCGCGTCCGAACTGCATGACGTCTGGCCCGAAGGCAACGGTCGCTTCGTCTGCAAGAGATCTGGCCAATAGGCGAAGGCTCACCAAGTCGTTTCCGAGATCGGCAATCTCATCAGGATCGCTGGATGTTTCACAAATGGTGCGCCACTTGTTTTCGAGTTCCTCGATTGCCTCCAGAACGAGTTTGGTGTCGCTTTCGCAAAGCGACAATTGGAGTCTCTTCATGCTCTGGCCGCTCCACCTTTGTGGAAGATGCGCGTGGCACGCAAGCCCAGTTCCTCAAGCAATCCCTTGTACTTATCTATCGGCATGTTGTACGCGGGTGCGACACAATAGTGGTGCGGCTTGTCCTTAACGAGGCGCAGCCCCTGTGGCAGGGGGGCAAGCGCCGAGAACTTCCACACCCAGCCGTTCAGTGGGGCAAGCTTGATGCCGTCCGAGTCGAACACGCTCACCCCCTTTCCGTTGGCGACGATAACTAATACTCCATTCAACTCGGTCGTGTTTATGTCGCGAGGCCTCACATTGCCAAGGCGCGGCGACTCCGCATTACCGAGGCGAAAAACGTCCTCGGGAAAAATGAAGAACTCGACAGGTGTCACAGAGCCTCCAAATGCGGTGAATTCGCGGGACGCTGCCCCAAAATGCGTCATGACAGCCTTGACCCGTGGTCGACTACGACGCGACCCTCCAAGTGTTCACGATAGTCCACGCCCGTGTCCCGCTGGATAGTGTCCCGCGTTGCGGCGGTGTTGAACGCTGGTTTCGGCTCGCGCCATGGTACGCCCAATCGCTCACAGCGTGCGGCGCAGGGCCACCGGTGCGATCTTCAGACTTTCCCTGTACTTGGCGACCGTGCGGCGGGCGACCACGATGCCTTGGGCGCCGAGCAGTTCGGCGATGCGGCTGTCCGACAGCGGCACGCGCGGATCCTCGGCACCGATCAGCTGGCGGATCAGCGCGCGGATCGCGGTGGACGACGCCGCGCCGCCGCTGTCGGTGGCCACGTGGCTGCCAAAGAAGTACTTCAGCTCGTAGATGCCGAACGGCGTGGCCATGAACTTCTGCGTGGTCACGCGCGAGATGGTGGACTCGTGCAGGCCGACCGTATCGGCGATCTCCCGCAGCACCAGTGGGCGCATGGCGATGGCGCCGTGGTTGAAGAACTGCGCCTGCCGGTCGACGATCGCCTGCGCCACGCGCTCGATCGTGTCGAACCGCTGCTGGAGGTTGCGGATCAGCCAGCGCGCCTCTTGCAGCCGCGCCGACCACGACCCCTGGCCGTCGGTGCCGCGGCTGGCGCGCTTGACCGCGGCGGCGTAGTCGGCGTTGATGCGCAGCCGCGGCATCACCTCCGGGTTGACCTGCGCGACCCAGCGACTGCGCACCCGGCGCACCAGCACGTCGGGCACCACGTAGTCGGCGGTGCCGGCGGCGAAGGCGGCGCCGGGATGCGGATCGAGGCTGCGGATCAAGGCGTGCGCGGCGCGCAGATCGTCGTCGTCCGCGCCGAGCAGCCGCTTGAGCTTGCCGAAGTCGCGCGCCGCCAGCAGCGGCAGATGCCCGGCGACGATGCGCTGCGCCAGGGCGAGCGCCGCCGGGGCGGCCGCGCCCGGCTGCCGCGCCAGCGCGTGCAGTTGCAACGCCAGGCACTCGGCGGCGCAGCGCGCGCCGACGCCGGCGGGTTCGAGGCTCTGCAGCAGGCGCAGCGCGGCAGTGAGGTCGTCCTGTTCGATCTGCGCCTCGGCCGGGCACAGCGCAAGCACGTCCTCGAGCGGGGTCTCGAGATAACCGTTGTCGTCGAGCGCGCCGATCAGCAGTTCGACCAGCGCGCGGTCGCGCGGTGCGGCGCGGGTGAGCGCGAGCTGCGCCACCAGGTGCTCGCGCAGGTCGGTCGCCTGCGCCGCCCAGGCCTGCGGGCCGCGCTCGTCGTCTTCGTCGTCGCGGCCGGCGCCGCTGCCGCCCCAGTCGGTCAGGCGGTCGGTGGCCTCGGCCTCATCGGCGTCGCCGCCGGGCGCCGGTACCGCGGCGGGCTCGGCCACGGCACCGCTGCCGACGATGCCGCCGTCGCCCGCCACCCGCAGCGGCGTGGCCTGCGGATCGTCTTCGCGCTCGAGCAACGGGTTGTCGGCCAGGCCTTGCTCGATCTCCTGGTTCAGTTCCAGCGCGGACAACTGCAACAGCCGGATCGACTGCTGCAATTGCGGCGTCAGCGCCAGATGCTGCGACTGGCGCAGGTGCAGCGACGCTCTCATCACATGCGGAAGTGCTCGCCCAGATAGACCCGCCGCACGGACTCGTCGGCGACGATCTCCTCGGGCCGGCCGGCCGCAAGCACCTGTCCCTCGTTGATGATGTAGGCGTGGTCGCAGATGCCGAGCGTTTCGCGCACGTTGTGGTCGGTGATCAGAACGCCGATGCCGCGCGCCTTGAGAAAACGCACGATGCGCTGGATCTCGATCACCGCGATCGGGTCGATGCCGGCAAACGGCTCGTCGAGCAGGATGAAGCGCGGCTGCGTGGCCAGTGCGCGGGCGATCTCCACCCGCCGCCGCTCGCCGCCGGACAGCGACAGCGCCGGGTTGGTGCGCAGCGGCTCGATCTGCAGGTCTTGCAGCAGGCTTTCGAGGCGGCGCGCCACCTCGGCCGCCGACAGGGCCTTGCCGTCGGCGCCGGTTTGCAGTTCGAGCACCGCGCGCACGTTGTCTTCGACCGTGAGGCGGCGGAAGACCGAAGCCTCCTGCGGCAGGTAGGACAAGCCCAGCCGCGCGCGGCGGTGGATCGGCAGGTGGGCGATCGAGCGGCCGTCGATGCGGATCGTGCCACCGTCCATCGGCACCAGGCCCACGACCATGTAAAAGCAGGTGGTCTTGCCGGCGCCGTTGGGGCCGAGCAGGCCCACCACCTCGCCGGCTTCGACGGTGAGCGAGACGTTCTGCACCACCACCCGCCCGCCGTAGCGCTTGCGCAGCCCTTCGGCCTCGAGGCGGCTGCCCGCGCCGTCGCCGCGGGCGCCGCCGTCGGCGCGTTCGCCAGAGGCGAGCTCGGCTGCGCTCATTTGCCGGTCGCCGGCGCGGCTTTGAGCGGCGTCGGCGCAGCGGTGGGCTTGACGTCGCTCTTGGGCGGAAGGATCAGCCGGCCGCGGCCGTCGCCGCCGGCCGGCTTGCCGTCGACCGTCACCGTCCGCTTGAGCATGTTGTAGACGATGGTGTCGCCGCTGGCTTCGTCCCTCGGCTGGCCCGCCTCGAAGGTCTTGACCCGCGCCTGGCCGACGATCTTCAGCGTGTCGCTGCGCTCGTCGTACTCGATGCGGTCGCCCTGCGCTTCGGCGGTTTCTTCCACGCCCGGCGTGCGCGGATCGAGCCGCTCGCGGTAGGTGGCCACGCCGCCCGGCGGGGCGAGCACGACCGCGCTGGCATAACCCTCCGGGTCCTTGCGCACTTCCATCCGCTCGCCGGTGAGTACCAGCGTGCCCTGGGTCAGCCGCACCTTGCCGGTGAAGACGCTGACCTGGTTCAGGTCGTCGGTGACCGCCTTGTCGAAGTCGATCACTGCGGGCTTGTCGCGGTCGGCCCTCTCGGCCGCGACCGGGGCCGCGGCGAGCAGCAGGGCGATGGGCAGCCAGGCCAGTTTCATTGAGGGTCTCCGTCAGGGCAGCCGCTGATCGGCCGGTGCGAGGGTGGCCCGCCCCGGCCCGAAGGTGGCGGTGCGGGCGATGTTGTCCAGTTCCATGCCGGTGGCGTCGATGCGCGAGTCGCCGCGGCGCACCTGCACCGGACGGTCGGTGCTGTACTGGTCGCTGTCGGGCAGCACCTTCAGATACTCGGTGTCCACGCGCAGCGCCGGCGACTGCGCGCTGGCTGCGCGCTCGACGACGACGTTGCCTTCGAGGTGAACCACCTCGGCCGAGTTCTCCGAGCGTGCGGTGTCCGCCACCACGGCGACCTGCGGCCGGTCCGGCCGCAGGCTGAGCGCGCGCGGGCGCTGCAGGCGGGCGTCGTCGCGGTCGGGGTAGTGGGCGACCTCGGCCGCGTACAGCTTGAACTTGGCGCGGCCCTGGGCGTCGAATTGAGTGAGCACCAGATCGCGGCCGATGAAGTCCGGCGTGCCCGGCAGCGGCGGCGGCGCCGGCGCCCCGCCCAGCGTGCGCGAGTACCAGTAGCTCGCTGCTGCCAGTATCAACAGCAGCAGCACGGCGACGACTTGGGTCAGCCGCTCACGCATCGACGCCCCCGCGCCCTTGCGCGCGCAGCACGAATTCGGCCAGCTCGCGTACCGCGCCGCGCCCGCCGCGCGCCTGCGCCACCCAGTGCGCGGCAGCGTGCACCTCGGGCACCGCGTCGGCCACCGCCGCGGCGAAGCCGACCGTGGCAAGTACCGGCAGATCGGGCAGGTCGTCGCCCATGAAGCCGCAGTCTTCCGCAGCGAAGCCGGTGGCGGTGAGCAGTCGGGCGAAGCCCTCGGCTTTGTCGGCCACCCCTTGGCGCAGGTGGACGATACCCAACTCGCGTGCGCGCAGCGCGACGATCTCCGAGGAGCGCGAGGACAGGATCGCGGTGGCGATTCCGGCGTCGTGCAGCCGCTTGACGCCCAGGCCGTCGCGCACGTCGAAGACCTTGAGCGCCTCGCCGCCCGGGCCGAAGTAGAGCCGCCCGTCGGTGAGCACGCCGTCGACGTCGAAGATCATCAGCTTGACGCGGGCGGCGCGTTCGAGAGCGTGGGCGGTGCTCATCGTGTTCGGTCCAGATTCAAGAGGTTGAGTTTGTCGTTCCCGCGAAAGCGGGAACCCAGTGTCTTTCGCAAGAGCCGCTGGGTTCCCGCTTTCGCGGGAACGACGTTGCCCTGTGTTTCGGTTGACAAGGAAGCATCAAATCACCTTCGCCGCCAGCAGGTCCTGCATGTGCAGCGCGCCGACCAGTTGGCGGTCGGCGTCGATCACCAGCAGTTGATTGCGGTGGCGCTCGTCCATCACGTGCGCGGCTTCGATGGCCAGCACCTCGGGGCCGATCGTCATCGGCTCGGGGTTCATCACGTGGGCGAGCGGCGTCTCCCGCACGTCGCCCACGCGCTCGATCAGCTTGCGCAGATCGCCGTCGGTGAAGATGCCGGTCAGCCGCCCATCGCCGTCCACCACCGCCGTCATGCCCATCTGCTTGCGCGAGATCTCCTGCACCGCTTCCATCACCGTCGCGGTTGGGGCGACGCGCGGCACCCGCTCGCCCGTGCGCATCACGTCGGCCACGCGGGTCAGCAGCCGGCGGCCGAGCGCGCCGCCGGGGTGCGAGCGGGCGAAGTCGGCGGCGCCAAAGCCGCGGGCGTCGAGGCAGGCGATCGCCAGCGCATCGCCCAGCGCCAGCATCGCGGTGGTCGAGGAGGTTGGCGCCAGGTTCAGCGGGCAGGCTTCCTTGTCCACGTGCACGTCCAGATGCACGTCGGCCCAGCGGGCGAGCGACGACTCGGCGTTGCCCGTAACGGCGATCAGCGGCGCGCCTTCTCGCTTGAGCACCGGGACGATGGTCAGCAGTTCCGTGGTCTCGCCGGAGTACGACAGGCCGACGAACACGTCCTGCGCGGTGACCATGCCGAGGTCGCCGTGCGCGGCTTCCGCCGCGTGGACGAACAGCGCCGGCGTGCCGGTCGAGGCCAGTGTCGCGGCCAGCTTGCGGCCGATGTGACCGCTCTTGCCGACACCACTCACGACCACCCGGCCGCGGCAGGCGAGCAGCAGTTCGACCGCCTTGAGGAAGCCGTCGTCAAGCCGGTCGGCCAGGCGTGCCACCGCCTGCGACTCGATCGCAAGCACTTCGCGCGCCAGGGACAGGGCGCCGGGGGTGGGGCGGGGGGGCATGGATCGTTGTCGGTTGTCCGTTGACCGTTGTCCGTTGTGCGGAGCCTGCGCTGGGCTTTGCCAGTCTAAGGACTGCAATAGTTCATCGGTGCGAAGCGGGGCCGATGATACGCTCGCAATCACGGCTGGCACAGGAATTGCCTTGGCCGGCCGCCCGCGCTCTCCGGTCAACAGACAACGGCCAACAGACAACGGACAACACCCCATGTCCGGCCTCGAACTCACGCTGCTGCTGCTCGCCGCCTCGGTGGTCGGGGTGGTGGCGTTCCGGCTGGCCAATCTGCCGCCGATGCTGGGCTACCTGACGGTCGGCATCGTCATCGGCCCGCATGCGCTGGGCGTGGTGGCTGACACGCCGCAGACCCGCTATCTGGCCGAGTTCGGCGTCGTGTTCCTGATGTTCTCCATCGGACTGGAGTTTTCGCTGCCGCGGCTGCGGGCGATGCGGCGGATCGTCTTCGGCCTCGGGCTGGCGCAGGTAACGCTGACGGTTGCGGTCACCATGCTCGCCGGCTACGTCTTGCATGCGTGGCTCGCCGACCGCTTCGACCTGAGCCTGGCCGGCGCGTTCGCCCTCGGCGCCGCACTGGCGATGAGCTCGACCGCCATCGTTCTCAAGCTGCTGGTCGAGCGGCTGGAACTCGACACCGAGTACGGCCGCCGCATCGTCGGCGTGCTGCTGTTTCAGGACCTGGCGGTGGTGCCGGCGCTGGTGATCGTGCCGGCGCTGGCCGCCGACCCCGAGCAACTCGGCCCCGCTCTTGGCTGGGCGGTGGTGAAGGCCGCGGCGTTACTGACGATCCTGCTGGTGGGCGGCCAATGGCTGATGCGCCGCTGGCTGCGGCTGGTGGCGCGGCGGCGCTCGCACGAGCTCTTCGTGCTCAACGTCCTGCTGTTGACCCTCGGGCTGGCGTGGCTCACCGAGATCGCCGGCCTGTCGCTCGCGCTCGGCGCTTTCGTTGCCGGCATGCTGATCTCCGAGACCGAGTATCGCCACCAGATCGAAGAGGACATCAAGCCCTTCCGCGACGTGCTGCTGGGGCTGTTCTTCGTCACCATCGGCATGCTGCTCAACGTGCGGGTGGTGGTCGAGCAATTCGGCTGGGTGCTGGCGGCACTGGTGCTTCCGGTGGGCTTCAAGTTCGCGCTGATCGCCGGGCTGGCGCGCGCCTTTGGCGCCAGCGCCGGCACGGCGGTCCGCACCGCGCTGCCGCTCGCCACCGCCGGCGAGTTCGGCTTCGTGCTGCTCAATCAGGCCGGCGGCCTGCGCCTGCTGCCCGAGCCGGTGCTGCAAGTGGTGCTGGCGGCGATGCTGCTGTCGATGCTCGCGACACCCTTCCTGCTCCAGTACAGCGAGCGGATCGTGCTGCGCTTCGTCGGCGCCGAATGGATGCAGCGCGCGCTGGAGTTGCACCGGATCGCCGCCCGCTCGATGGCTACCGAGCGGCACGTCCTCATCTGCGGCTACGGCCGCAGCGGCCAGCACCTGGCGCGGATGCTGGCGCAGGAGAACATCAACTACGTCGCGCTCGACCTCGACCCCGACCGCGTGCGCGAGGCGGCCGCCGCCGGCGAGCGCGTGGTCTATGGCGACGCGGCGCGCAAGGAAGCGTTGGTCGCCGCCGGCATCGCGCGCGCGGCGGCGCTGGTGGTCAGTTACAGCAACATCGCCTCGGCGCTGAAGGTGATCCACTTTGCGCACGACTTGAACCCGCGGCTGCCGATCATCGTGCGCGCGCAGGACGACGCCGAACTCGACCGCCTGCTCGCCGCCGGCGCCACCGAAGTCGTGCCCGAAGTGCTCGAAGGCAGCCTGATGCTCGGCAGCCACGCGCTGGTGCTGCTGGGCGTGCCGCTGGCGCGCGTGGTCAAGCGCGTGCGCGAGGCGCGCGACACCCGCTACCGCTTGCTGCGCGGCTACTACCACGGCGCCGACGACGCCGGCGACTTCGAAGACGCCGCGCACGAGCGGCTGCACTCGGTGCCGCTGGAAGACGGTTCGGCCGCGGTCGGCCGCGCGCTCGGCGCCCTCGCGTTTGCCGAGGTGGGGGTGACCGTCACCGCCGTGCGCCGCCGCGGCATCCGCGCCGCCGACCCCGGTGCCGACCTCGTGCTTGCCGCCGGCGACGTGGTCGTGCTGCGCGGCACGCCCGAGGCGCTGGCGCGGGCCGAGGAGCGCTTGTTGAGCGGCGGTGCGCCGCCGGGAGTCCCCGCATGAACTTGCGTCGCCGCCGTACCTTGTGCTTGGCCCTGGCGCTGCCGCTCGCCCGCCCCGTCCATGCCGAAGCCGCGGCGTGGGCTGAACTGGCGCGCGGCGGTGTGGCCGTGCTGCTGCGCCACGCCGCGACCGAGCCGGGTATCGGCGACCCGCCGGGCTTTCGGCTCGACGACTGCCGCACGCAGCGCAACCTGTCCGCCGCCGGGCGTGAGCAGGCGCGCGACTTTGGCCGCCAGTTCGCCACGCGCGGCATCCGCGTCGAGCGCGTGCTGACGAGCCGCTGGTGCCGCTGTGTGGATACGGCGAAGCTCGCCTTCCCGGCGCTGGAGCCGCGCGTGTTCGAGCCGCTGAATTCTTTCTTCGACGACCGCTCCACCGCCGCGCGCCAGACCGCCGAAGTGGGCGCCGCGCTGCGCGAGCTGCGCGCCCCGGCCAACTGGGTGCTGGTCTCGCACGCAGTCAACATCGCCGCGCTGGCGGGCGAAAGCGTGACGATGGGCGAGGCGGTGCTGGTGCGGCCGGCGGCCGATGGCGGGGTGACGGTGGTGGGAAGGTTGCGGGTGGGGTGAGCGCCGCCACGAGGCGCAGCCCAACGCAAAACCGGCTCTATGATCGATGCCAACGTAGAGACAGTCGCGGAACGGAGCCCAGCATGACCACCCTCCAAGTCACCCTGACCCTACCCGACGCGATGGCCAAGGAGGCCGCGCGCATGGGGCTGCTCGCGCCCGAAGCGCTGCAATCGCTGCTGCGCGACGCCATCCGTGAGCGGCGCATCAAACGCATGTTTGCCGCGATGGACGCCTTGCAGGAGGCCCGACTGCTGCCGCTGACGATGGAAGAAATCCAGCAGCAAGTCGAGCGCGTGCGTGAGGGGCGGCGTGCGGCTGGTCATTGACACCAACGTCGTCGTCTCCGCGCAGGTCTGGGGTGGCGCGCCGCGCCGTTTGCTGGAACTGGCGGCCGATGGGGTCCTGAGCCTCTTCACCAGCGCGCCGTTGCTGGACGAACTGACCCGCGTGCTGGCCTACCCGAAAGTGCTTGCCACGCTCCAGGCCCGCGGCTTCAGCCTCGACGATCTCGTGCTCGGCTACGCCGAGTTGGCCAACGTGGTCGCGCCGGCAGCGATCGAGGCGACCATCGTCGCCGACCCCACCGACGACGACGTACTCGCCGCCGCGGTCGCGGCGCAGGCGGACCCGATCGTCTCCGGCGACAAGCGGCACCTGTTGGCGCTGGGCAGCTTCCGCGGCATCCCCACCGGCTCCGTCGCCGACGCGCTGCGGCGCATCGGCGCGTAAACCGGCGCTCCGGTCACCCGCATGCCCCTCGCCTTAAACGACATCCGCGCCAACGCGCAGCGCTTCGCCGCCGAGTGGCGCGGCGAGAAAAGCGAGCGCGCCGAGGCGCAAAGCTTCTGGAACGAGTTCTTCGAAGTCTTCGGCCTCAAGCGGCGGCGGGTCGCGGTGTTCGAGCGCGGGGTGGCGCGCTTGAAGTACGGCGCCGGCCGCATCGACGTGTTCTGGCCCGGCGTCATGCTGGCCGAGCACAAGAGCGCAGGCGCCGATCTGGACGCCGCCTTCACCCAGGCCAGCGACTACTTTGCCGGCCTCGCCGATGCCGAACTACCGCAGTACGTGGTGGTGTCGGACTTCCAGCGCATCCGCGTCTACGACCTCGACGATCACGCCCGCCCGCAGGAGTTCAAGCTCGCCGAACTGCCGCGCAGGATTCACCTGTTCGGCTTCATCTCCGGCTACCGCAAGCAGCCGGTGCGCGAGCAGGACCCGATCAACGTCGACGCGGTCGCCCGCATGGGCGATCTGCACGACCTGCTCAAGCGCGACGGCTACCGCGGCCACGCGTTGGAAGTGTTCCTGGTGCGGCTGCTCTTCTGCTTCTTTGCCGACGACACCGGCATCTTCCAGCCGCGCGATAGCTTCCACGACCTGATCGAAACCTTCACCCGCGAAGACGGCGCCGATGTGGGCGACGTGTTCAACCGCCTGTTCGAGACGCTCAACACCGACGCGCCCGAGCGGCAAAAGTCCCTGCCCGAGCACTTTGCGCAGTTCCCTTACGTCAACGGGCGCCTGTTCGAGGAGCGGCTGACCCCGCCGGTATTCGACCGCGCCATGCGCGCGACACTGTTGAAGCTCGCGGAACTGAACTGGGGTGCGATCTCGCCCGCCATCTTCGGCGCCATGTTCCAGGCGGTGATCGACCACGACGCGCGCGAACTGCGCCGCCAGATGGGCGCGCACTACACCAGCGAAGCGAACATCCTCAAACTGATCGGCCCGCTCTTCCTCGACGAGCTGCGCGCCGAGTTCGAGCGCGTGCGCGGTCACAAGGACAAGCTCTTCGAGTTCTGGAAGAAGCTCGCCAGGCTCAACTTTCTCGACCCCGCCTGCGGCTGCGGCAACTTTCTGGTGATTGCCTACCGCGAACTGCGCCGGCTGGAGCTCGACGTGCTGCGCGCGGCGGAAAAGTTCGGCCAGCGCATCGGCGAGGTGTTCGCGCTGCTCAAGGTCGATGTCGATCAGTTCCACGGCATCGAGATCGAGGAGTTCCCCGCCCAGGTGGCGCAGGTCGCCATGTGGCTGATGGACCACCAGATGAACCTGGAGGCGGGCGCCCTGCTGGGCGAGCCGGTCTCGCGCATCCCCCTGCGCAAGAGTGCCAACGTGCGGCTGGGCAACGCGCTGCGGATCGACTGGGCCGAGTTCGTGCCGCCCGCGCGCCTGCACTACATCCTCGGCAACCCGCCCTTCATCGGCAAGCCCTACCAGACGGCCGCACAGAAAGAGGACTTGCAGTTCGTCACCCAAGGCATCAAGAGCGCCGGCGTGCTCGATTACGTGGCCGGCTGGTACATCAAGGCCGCCCACTACCTGACCGACGAGCCGGGCGGCTTTGGCGCGGTGGCGACCAAAGCGAGCCGCGACCGCAAGGCGCACCGCGACATGCGCTTTGGCGGCAGCGGCCCGGCGCTCGCCGACCTCTTTGTCGAAGCCGACGAAGCCGAGGTGCGCGCCCGCCGCGCCGTGCGCTGCGCCTTCGTCTCCACCAACAGCGTCACGCAGGGCGAGCAGGTCGGCGTACTGTGGGGCTGGCTCGCGCAGCGCGGTGTGCGCATCCAGTTTGCCCACCGCACCTTCAAGTGGAGCAACGAAGCGCCGGGCAAGGCCGCGGTGCATTGCGTGATTGTCGGCTTCGGGCTGGACGACCCGCCGCGCAAGCGGCTCTTCGAGTACGCCGAGGTCGATGGCCCGCCGCATGAAGTGGCGGCGCAGAACATCAATGCTTATCTTGTGGATGCACCGAACTTTGTGCTTCCTAACCGCGCAACGCCGGTTTGCCCGGTACCCGTTATCACCTATGGCAGCAAACCGGCGGATGGCGGCCACCTACTGCTGTCGCAGGAAGAGCGCGACGCTCTCGTTGCCGCCGAGCCGCCGGCCGAAGAGTTTGTCCGGCCCTTCCTGAACGCGGATGAGTTCCTGTACGGGACGCCGAGATACTGTCTCTGGTTAGTGACCTGCCCACCGCGGACACTGCTTGCAATGCCCCTCGTGCGCAAGCGCGTGGACGCGGTGAAGGCGATGCGCCTCGCAAGTCCGAAAGTAAAGACGCGCGAGCAAGCAAAAACGCCGACGCTCTTCGCAGAAATCAGGCAGCCGACGAGCGACTACCTGCTCGTTCCTGCGCACACGTCGGAGACGCGTTCGTTTGTGCCATTGGGCTACGTGCCCGCCTCCGTTGTCTGCGGTAACGCGAACTTCGCAATACCCAACGCCACGCCACTGCACTTCGGCATCCTCTCTTCGACGATGCACAACGCTTGGATTCGCTTCGTTTGCGGTCGGCTTGAGAGCCGCTACCGCTACTCCGCCGGCATCGTCTACAACAACTTCCCCTGGCCCGCGCCGATCGACGCCGAGCGCCACGCCGACGACAAGTCCGCCAGACTGCGCGCGGCCATCGAGGTGGCGGCGCAGGGCGTGCTCGACGCGCGCGCCGCGCACCCCGGCGAGTCGCTCGCCACGCTGTACAACCCCGAGTCGATGCCGCCCGCGCTGACGCAGGCGCACGCCAAGCTCGACCGCGCGGTGGACGCTGCCTACGTGCCCGACGGCGGCCAGCGCACCTGGGCCTCGGATGCCGAGCGGGTGGCGTTTCTCTTCAAGCGCCATCAGGCGCTGGCGAGCCTGCTGCCGGCAGCGTGACGCGGTGGCGCGGCGGGCGCCGTGTCGATCCGCTAGTATTACGTCCGTACTAACGGAGCGCCAACATGCTTGCACTCAAACTCACCAAGATCGGCAACTCCTACGGCGTGGTGCTGCCCAGGGAGGCGCTGGCACGCCTGCGCGTCGAGCAGGGCGACGCGCTTTACCTGACCGAGGCGCCGGACGGCTTCCGCCTGACCGCGCACGACCCCGACTTCGAGCGCCAGATGAAGATCGCCCGCTCGGCGATGAAGCGTTACCGCAACGTGCTGCGCGAACTCGCCAAGTGACTCGCTTGCGCTGGCTGTCGCGGGAAGTCGCGCTGGCGGCGCACGCCGTCCAGTTGGCCGAACACGGCGGCTCGCCTGGTTTGCGCGATGGCGGTCTGCTCGACTCGGCGTTGGCGCGGCCTCGGCACTTGGCTGCTTACGGCGCCCCCGATCTGGCTGCTTGCGCCGCAGCCTACGGCTTCGGCATTGCCCGCAATCATCCGTTTATCGATGGCAACAAGCGGACCGCCCTGGTTGCGATGATCGTCTTCATCGAAGACAACGGTGGTCGTTTCGTCGCGTCCGAGATTGACTGTCTGCCGACCATGCTGGCCCTTGCGTCGGGCGAGTTGAGCGAAGCCGAACTCGCCGGGTGGTTGCGCGACCACATCGAATTGCCGCCGACCCAAAAGACGCCGCGCAAACGGAGTACCGCGCGACGGACTTGAGCGCCCTTTCATATTCGCCGCAAGGCCGCGGCGAGGTAACGCCCGGTGTGGCTCGCGTCGCACACCGCCACTGCCTCCGGCGTCCCCGCCGCGACGATGCTGCCGCCGCTGGCGCCGCCTTGCGGCCCCAGGCCGCTCGCCCTGTGCCCGATCTCGACCGTGTCCAACGGCTAACGGTTCACCGTCCCGCTGCGCCGACGGTGAACGGCGCGCCGGTCGCGAAGTTGCGTTACGCTGGCTTCCGGTCAACAGATCGATCCGCGCAGCCGGCGCGCAGCCCGCGATGTTCACGATCAGCCAGCAGCAAGTAGAGAACCTGCGGAAACTCACCTTCTACCGCCAGGTGCAGAGCTTTATCGACGAGTGTTCCCACCGCGAAGACTTTGTGCAGTGGTGCCACGACGAGAAGCGGCTGCGCGCGCTGTGGGAGCCGCTGTGGCCGGTGGCGCAGGCTGCGAGCAGCTACCAGGCGGCCATCGTGTTCGTGCTGGCCGCGATCAGCGGGTTCGAGGGCAAACCGCCGCCGCAGGATGCCGCTGCCGTGCTCGCCCACCTGCCGGACAACGAAGTGAGGTTCAAGAAGTATCTGGCCGATAACGGCTACTTCGACTTCACCGCCCTCGACTACCCGCGGCCGTCGCCGCGGCGGCTGCGCGGCCAAGGAGGCGTGCATGGCTAACTCCAGCCCTCCGGCCAGCGTGTGGAGCCGCACGGCCGCTCCCACCGGCGTCACGCCCTGTCCGTCGGGGCCCTGCGTCTCCAAGTGCGGCGAAGACGACAAGCTTTCCGTGGTGGCCCAGCAGCGGATGGAGTCGCTCACCGGCCGGCGCGAGCCGGCCACCGGCCTCGTGGCCGGCGACAACGGGCCGAGCCTGATCCCGGCGGACGCCAGCGCCTGCGCCAAGCGGGCGATGCTGCTCGGGCCGACGCTGCGGCGATTCAACCGCTACCGCGAGGCGCTGCCTTACGCCCGCGCCGCCAATGCGACCAACCAGCTCGGCAACAAGCCCTCCCGTTCGGAGCCGGCCCAGGCCGCCGACTGTCTGACCCGGCTGCCGGAGACCGGAGCGGCGCTGAGCCAGGCGCTGGGGCTGCCGCCGGGGAAGATTGAGGACTCTGACTTGCGCAACGATGCCACCGGCTTCCGGGCCGCGCTCTACCGCGACGAATCCACCGGCAAGCTGATTCTGGTGGCGCGCGACACGCAGCCCACCTCATTGGCGGACTGGCTGACGAACACGCGCAATGGGCAAGGTCACGATACGTTGCAGTACCGGTCAATGCGGGAGCTCTCTGGCACATTGACAACTGGACGCATCGACTTCGACGTCGCCGGCTACTCCAAAGGCGGTGGCATGGCGCAGGAAGCGGCGCTGGTCAACCCGCAGGCGCGGGCCTTTGTGTTCAATTCTTCCGGCCTGCACGAGAACTCGCTGGCGCGCACCGGCGCACAGGACTTCGGCTCGCTCACCAGCCGCACCCAGGCCTTCAGTTCCAGCAACGACTTCCTGACGTTCATGAACACCACTACCGACCCGGCCCAGCAGATCGCCAACGCGCAGTTTCTGCGGCTCGAACTGGAAGGCAAGAACCGCTGGGCACCCAACCCGATGCAGATCGACCACCGCAGCCCGCAATTTCTCGACGGCGAGGACGACCCGGCGTTTGCGGAGGCGCGCAGCGCCTACTTCGGAGAGATCGACACCATGATCGCCCGCATGCAGCAGGATCGGGCCGCGGGTCTGCCGCTGCGCTCGTTTCCGCCGGTGCGGGCCGCGCAGCAGGAAGTGGTGCCCGACAGCGCCACCGCGATAGGCAACCTGCTGGGTGCGGACAGCCCCGGCCCGAGCCTGGGCAAGCTCTACCAGCACCAAATGCCCAAG
>JBKCXU010000103.1:0-86104 GCA_046316025.1 Betaproteobacteria bacterium
CGGGGGTCCGCCCCCCCCGGGGGCCGCCCCCCCCCCCCCCCCGGGGGGTGGTGCTTTGCCCCCCCCCCCCCCCCGGGGGGGGGGGGGGGGGGGGGCGCCAAGACCGCCGCCAACGAAGTCCCGCGCATCAAGTCCCGCCTACCCCTGTTCCTTCAACCACCGCGCCACCGTCAGAGCAAAGTAGGTCAGCACGCCGTCCGCCCCCGCGCGCTTGAAGGCGAGCAGCGCTTCCATCACGACCTTCTTCTCGTCCAGCCAGCCGTTGCGCGCGGCGGCAAGCAGCATCGAGTATTCGCCGCTGACCTGATACGCATAGGTCGGCGCGCGGAACTCGTCCTTCACGCGGCGCAAGATGTCCAGATACGGCATGCCGGGCTTGACCATCACCATGTCGGCACCTTCGGCCAGATCGAGGCCCACTTCCCACAGCGCTTCGTCGCTGTTGGCCGGGTCCATTTGGTAGACGGCCTTGTTGCTCTTGCCGAGGTTGGTGGACGACAGCACCGCGTCGCGGAACGGCCCGTAAAACGCGCTCGCGTACTTGGCCGCGTAGGCCATGATCCGCGTGTGAATGTGGCCGTTGGCTTCCAGCGCGCTGCGGATCGCGCCGATGCGACCGTCCATCATGTCGCTCGGGGCCACGATGTCCACGCCGGCAGCGGCATGCGTCAGGGCCTGCTGCACCAGCACTTCGACCGTCTCGTCGTTCAGGATGTAGCCGGTGTCGTCGATCAGCCCATCCTGGCCGTGCGTGGTGTAGGGGTCGAGTGCGACGTCGGTCATCACGCCCAATTCCGGTACGGCGTGCTTCAACGCCCGCACCGCGCGCGGCACGAGACCGTCGGGGTTGGTCGCTTCGCGCCCGTCGGCGGTCTTGCGCGTGCCGTCCAGCGCCGGGAACAGCGCCAGCACCGGAATGCCGAGCCGCGCAGCTTCTTCCGCCACCGGCAGCAGCAGGTCGAGCGACAGCCGCTCCACATCGGGCATCGAGGCGACCGGCTCGCGCCGATGCTCACCCTCGACGACGAACACCGGATAGATCAGGTCGTCCACCGTGACGCGGTGCTCGCGCATTAGCCGGCGCGAGAAGTCGTCGCGCCGCATGCGGCGCATCCGAACCGAGGGGTACTGGCCAAGAATCTTCATGCGGGAAAGTCCCAAATAGGCAATGGCGGCGGGCTTCACGACACTTTTATGCGACGACCTCATCGTCCCCCGCTTCTCCCCCCTGAGCGGGTGTAATTCGGCCTCGGATTTTCCGGGGCCACTTTTTTTGGTCGGTCGATGATACGGCCAGCTTGTCGCGCCGGCGCAGGCCGGGACCCAGGGTCGTTCGATCGGACGCCGCTGGGCCCCGGCCTGCGCCGAGGCGACGATCAGCGTGCTGGCAGCATCGACCGCAATGCCAGCCGCAGCTCCGCCAGGCCCGTGCGCTTGAGCGCGGAAAAAAGCTGCACCGAGGTCGGCATCGGCAAGGCCTCGGCGCGCGACTCGGCCAAGGCAAGTGCGGCGGCGCGCTCGGCCTGCGTCAGCTGGTCGGACTTGTTCAGCAGCAGGTGCAGCCGCAGCCGGTCGGCATCCTCGCGGCCGGTGAGCCAGGCGAGCAGTTCTTCGTCGGCGTCCTTGAATGGGTGGCGCGCGTCCATCACGAGCAGCACGCCGGAGAGCATCCGCCGCGTGTGCAGGTAGCCGCCGACCAGTTGATCCCAGCGCGCGCGGGTGGCGTGGTCCACCTTGGCAAAGCCGTAGCCGGGAAGATCGACCAGGTACGCCACCGGCTGCCGCTCGCGCCCGGCGCCGGCCTGCGACAGCTCGAAGAAGTTGAGCATCTGCGTGCGCCCCGGCGTCTTGCTGGCGTGCGCCAGTTGCCGCCGGTTGGCGAGCACGTTGATGGTGCTCGACTTGCCGGCATTGGAGCGGCCGACCACGGCAACCTCCGGCAGCATGGCGAGAGCGGCGCGCTGCAACTGCTCGCCTTCGGCTACCGAAGTGACGTAGCGTGCCGACTCCAGCAGAGGGTCGGCTTCGACAGGGGCGGGACGGTCGCGCACTTGGGTAAAATCCGCTGCTCGCTGATTCGGGGGCAGCTTACCCGAGCGTATTCCCGATTCGGCCCGCCTTCCTTGCGCACGAAAGTTTCCTCCATGACTCGCATTCCCGGTCGCCGACTCCTCGCCGCTGCGGCGCTGACCTTTCTGGCCTCGGGCGCCGCGCTGGCGCAGGACAAGTCCGCCGCCCCGGCCCGGCCGGACGCGGCCAAGGGCCAGGCCATCGCCGCCGGCGCTTGCGCCGCCTGCCATGGCGCCGACGGCAACTCGCCGATCGCCACCAACCCGATACTGGCCGGCCAGCATGCCGAGTATCTGGTCAAGCAACTGAACGACATGGCCAAGCCCGCCACCGCCGCCGACGCGCGCGTGGCCCCGGTGATGACGGCCTTTGCCACGATGCTGTCGCCCGAAGACAAGCGCAACGTGGCGGCGTGGTACGCGGCGCAGAAGCACAAAGACAACGTCGCCCGCAACAAGGACACCGTGGCCCTCGGCCGGCAGATCTACCGCGCCGGCATCCCGGAGAAGAACGTGCCGGCCTGCGCCGGCTGCCACAGCCCCAACGGCGCCGGCATCCCCATCCAATACGCGCGCCTGTCGGGTCAGTGGGCCGACTACTCCGAGGCGCAACTCAAGGCCTTTCGCGACGGCACCCGCCGCAACAGCGCGCAAATGAGCGCGATCGCGGCGCGCCTGTCGGACGCGGAGATGAAGGCTGTCGCCGACTTCATGGCCGGCCTGAAGTAGGCCGCGCAGCGCACCGATACCGGACGGCCCGCTTGCGGGCCGTTGGTCTTTCTGGAACTCGACAATGCATGGAATACGCGCCTTCGACGCCGGCCGCAGCATCGACTGGGGCAAGACCTCGGCCGACTACGCGCAGCACCGCCCCGGCCCGCCGGAGAGTTTCTACGCGCGGTTGGCGGCGCTGGGTGTCGGGCTGCCGGGACAGAGGATTCTCGATCTCGGCACCGGCACGGGCCTGCTGGCGCGGCGCTTTGCGCAAGCCGGCTGCAAGGTGTCGGCCAGCGATGTCTCGGCCGGGCAGATCGAAGCGGCGCGTGCGCTGGCGGCTGAGCAGAGCCTGGAGATCGACTTGCGCGTGGCTGCGGCCGAAGAGCCGGTGTTTGCCGCCGCGAGCTTCGACGCGATCACCGCCAACCAGTGCTGGCTGTACTTCGATGTCGAGCGCGTGGTGCCGGAGATCAAACGACTGTTGGCGCCGGGCGGCGTGCTGGTCACCAGCCACTTTTCCTGGCTGCCGCGGCTCGACCCGATCGCCGCGGCGAGCGAGGCCTTGGTGCTGCGCTTCAATCCCGACTGGGCCGGTGCGGACTGGGCCGGCACGATACCGCCGCTGCCCAATTGGGCCGAAGGCCGTGCGCGGTTGCGCGGCATGTTCTGGTACGACGAGCCAATCGCCTTTACGCGTGCAGCTTGGCGCGGCCGCATCCGCGCCTGCCGCGGAATCGGCGCGACCTTGAGCGACGAGCAGGTCGCCGCCTTCGACGCCGAGCACGATGCGCTGCTGGCGCGGATTGCCGGCGAGACATTTTCGGTGCTGCATCGGCTCGATGCGCACTTGTTCGGCATGGACAGTTGATCGCGATGTCGAGCGCTTTCGCGACGTGGCATGCCGATGCCCTTGCAACACGCGCGCGTCGGCGGACTCGATCGCGATCGGCTCGTGGAAGTCTTACAGCGTGAACGCCTTGGAGTGGTGCCAGCCGTTTAGCGCCTTGACCGTGTACTTGCCGATGAAGTCGTGCGGCAGATCGCAGTCGGCGCAGGTGGCCACGTGGTGGCCGCCCGATTCGACCCACGAGTCGTACTGCGGCTGCAAGATGTGGCAGTTCACGCACACCTTGGGGTCGCAACTCATGTACGAGAGCCCCTCCGCGTAGACGAAGGTGTAGCCGCCGCGGCCGATCGGCGCGCCCGCGGCGATGGCGAGCGCCAGCAAAGCGCTGCGGCGCGCGATGCTGCGTTGGCGAGACGCTTGACCCATTTTCGCGAGGCCCCTGTGCGTTGCGATGGAGCGCACGCTTTTGACGCGGCGCCGCCGGACATATGCCCCCTTTCGGATAGCTTTGATGCAGCGCAAACGTGGGGGCGACGGCGGGTTATAGCCCCTCAGTCCCGCCCGTACACGTCGTTGGTCTGCTGGCTCACCCGCACGAAGGTCGTGCGCTTGGACAGCTCTTTCAACCGCCGCGCGCCGACGTAGGTGCAGGCCGAGCGCACGCCGCCGAGGATCTCCTGCGCGGTGTTGGCCACGGGGCCGCGGTAGGGCACAAGCACCTCCTTGCCCTCCGCGGCACGGTACTCGGCGACCCCGCCGGCGTACTTCTCCATCGCCGCGCGGCTCGACATGCCGTAGAAGCGCTTGAACTTCTCACCCTGGCGCTCGACGAGTTCGCCGCCCGACTCGTCGTGCCCGGCAAACATGCCGCCCAGCATTACGAAGTCGGCGCCGCCGCCGAAGGCCTTGGCCACGTCGCCCGGCGTGGTGCAGCCGCCGTCGGCGCAGATCAGGCCGCCCAGGCCGTGCGCGGCGTCGGCGCACTCGATCACCGCCGACAACTGCGGGTAGCCGACCCCTGTCAGCTTGCGCGTCGTGCACACCGACCCCGGGCCGATGCCGACCTTGACGATGTCCGCGCCGGAGAGAATCAGCTCTTCGGTCATCTCGCCGGTGACCACATTGCCGGCCATGATGACGATCTGCGGATACGCCGCGCGGATGCGGGTGACGAAGGTGACGAAGTTCTCGTGGTAGCCGTTGGCAACGTCGATGCACACGTAGCGCACGTGCTCGCCGGCGGCGGCCATCACTTCGCCGAACTTCTTTTCGTCGGCCTTGGTGATGCCGATCGAATAGAACGCCGCCGACGGCCGCGTCAGCGCCCGGAAGAAGCTCACGTACTGCTCGACCGAGTAGTGCTTGTGCAGCGCGGTCGAGAGGCCAAAGCCGGCCAGCGCCTGCGCCATCTCGAAGGTGCCGGTCGCGTCCATGTTGGCCGCCACGATCGGGATGCCGTGGTACTTCTCCGCCGAATGCCGAAAAGCAAACTCGCGCCGGATGTCCACGTCCGAGCGCGAGGTGAGCGTGGAGCGCTTGGGCCGGATCAGCACGTCCTTGAAATCGAGTTTGAGTTCGTGTTCGATGTGCATGGGGTGGGGTCCTTGCGAAGCGCAGCCAGTCTAAGCCGGGTGCAGTTGGAGATGCGGCGTCGGCGGTTCGCGACGCCGTTGCGCGCAGTCGCGGCGGAATTCCCGGCGCTCGTCGCGTCGCCGGGCCGCCGCGGTCACGCTGGCTATAGTCGTCGCGCACTCTGCCGCTGCGCCAATGACCCTGCATACCTCCCCGCATGCCGCTGAGCCGCTGCCGCACTTGGGGCTTTGGCGTGCTCCGATCTTCGGCCCCACCTGGTGGCGGCGCCGCTCGTTGGTGCTGGGCGGCTTGTGCTTGGCGGCGTTCGTTCTGCTTGCGATAGCGGTGGGGCAGGAAGCCGACGAAGTCGCGCGTGGCATCCGTACGTTCGTCGATGCGGTTTTTTGGCTGTTCGTGGTCGTGATCGGCCCGGGCTTGGCGACCTGGGTTGCGCACCGCCCTTGGCCACTCGCCCGCAAAGCCGCGGCGTTGATTGCCGCCATCCTGCTGCCGATCGCCGCGACGGCGTTTCTGCGGCCGGCGTGGGAGGACTGGGTCAAGCGCGCCATCCCGACTGATCCGAACAAGCCGGTTTTCATCGTCTGGACGTTCCGCTTCGGTGCAAACATCGACAAGGAGCCGAGTGAGACGCCCGCTGACGCCGCGAAGCAGCCGACGGCCTCTCCCGACAGGATGGCCGATCTGCAGATCAACGCCGTCCTGGCCTTTCTGCTCGGTGGCGGCCTCGCGCTGATTGGGCACTTCCCCCAGCAACGCCGCCTCGCCGAAGCCCAGCGCCGCCGCGAACTCGCTGCGGCCCAGGCGGCGCGTCGGGAGGCGGAGTTGAAGCTCTCCGTGCTCGCCGCTCAGGTGGAACCGCATTTCCTGTTCAACACGCTGGCGGGCGTGCGCGGGGCGGTGGCGAGCGACCCGGCGCGCGCGGTGACGCTGATCGACCGGCTGGCCGATTACCTGCGCCTGACCATTCCGCGGCTGCGCGCCGACGGCGAGGCCCAGGGCGCCACGCTCGGCCGCCAGTTGGAGATCGTCGAGGCCTATCTGGCACTGATCCACGCGCGGCTGCCGCGGCTCGCGGTTTCGGTGCAGGTGCCGCCGGAGTTGGCGGGTGCGCGCTTCCCTCCGCTGATGCTGATCTCGCTTGCCGAAAACGCGGTCAAGCACGGCATCGAGCCCAAGGTCGGCGCGGCGCGCATCGAGGTCGCCGCGCAGCGCGCGGGCGAGGTGCTCGCAGTCTCGGTCTGCGACGATGGCGTGGGCTTCACCGGCAGCGGCGGCGGCAGCGGTTTGGGGCTGGCCAACATCCGCGAGCGGCTGGCGCAGCTCTATGGCGAGCGCGCCGCGCTGACGCTCGTCGCGCGCGACGCAGGCGGCGTCTGTGCGACGATTTCCGTGCCCTACGAACCCGTTGCCGATGCCGACCGCGATCCTCGCTGAAGACGAAGACCTGCCGCGCGCCGATCTGCGCGCGCAACTGGCCGCGCTGTGGCCGCAACTGGAAATCGTCGCCGAGTGCGAAGACGGCCCGGCGGCGGCGCGCGCGCTGGCGGAACTCGCGCCGGACATCGCCTTCCTCGACATCCGGATGCCGGGTCTGGACGGGCTGCAACTGGCCAAGCTCGCAGCCGGCCGCTGCCACGTGGTGTTCACGACCGCCTACGACCAGCACGCGCTGGCTGCGTTCGACGCCGGCGCCGTCGACTACCTGTTGAAGCCGGTGCAGAGCGAGCGGCTCGCCGCCGCGCTCGACCGGCTGCGCCAGCGGCTGGCGGCGCGATTGCCCGCCGCGGACCTGACGCCGCTGCTCGCCGGCCTCGCGCAACGCACGGCACCGCAGCGGCTGCGCTGGATTTCCGCCAGCGTAGGCAACGCGATCAAGCTCTTCTCGATCGACGAGGTGATCTACTTCGAGTCCGACGACAAGTACACGCGGGTCGTCACCGCCAGCGACGAAGCGCACGTGCGCACGCCCCTCAAGCAACTGATGGACGGACTGGATCCCGAGGTTTTCTGGCAGGTCAATCGTGGTCTGGTGGTGCGCGCCACCGCGATCCGCCGCGCGCTGCGCGACGAGTTGGGCCGCATCAGTCTCGAACTGGCTGGCCGGCCCGAGCGCCTGCCGGTGTCCCGCGCGTATCAGGGACTATTCAAGCCGATGTAGGCCGTGGTGCGGCGCCGTCCGCCGGCGCGGCTATGCTCGCCCGCGCAGCAACCGCGCACCCCGATGATTCGCATCGCCACCCTGAACGTCAACGGCATCCGCTCCGCCGCCGGCAAGGGGCTCGAGCGCTGGATCGCGCGCACCGCGCCCGACGTGCTGTGCCTGCAAGAGGTCAAGGCGCACGAGGTCGACATCCCGGAGCGGCTGCGCTTCCCCGACGGGCTGCACGGTTACTTTCACTGCGCACAGAAAAAGGGCTACTCGGGCACCGCGCTCTATGCCAAGCGCGAGCCGCGCCGCGTGCAGCTGGGCTTCGGCGTGCCGGAGTTCGACGACGAGGGCCGCTACGTCGAGGCGGAGTTCCGCGACCTCACGGTGATCGGCGTGTACTTTCCGTCGGGCTCGTCCGGGCCGCACCGGCAGGCGTCCAAGGACCGCTTTCTCGACGTCTTCCCCGAGCATCTGGCCCGGCTGCGCGCCAGCGGCCGCGAGATCGTGCTGTGTGGCGACGTGAACATCGCGCACCGCGAGATCGATCTGAAGAACTGGCGCAGCAACCAGAAGAACTCCGGCTTCCTGCCGCACGAGCGGGCATGGCTGACGCGCCTTTTCGCCGAGGCGGGCTGGGTCGATGTGTTCCGTCGCCTCGATCCGCGGCCTGAGCAATACACCTGGTGGAGCAACCGCGGCGCCGCGTGGGAGAAGAACGTCGGCTGGCGGATCGACTACCAGATCGCCACACCCGGCATCGCCGCGCGCGCGCGGCACGCGGAGATTTACCTGCGCCAGCGCTTCTCCGACCACGCGCCGCTCGTCATCGACTACACGGGGCGGCTGTGACGAGACTCAAGCGCGGCGCAGCCGTCGCCTGGGGCCTGGTCGCCGCGGAGCGGCTGGCGGAGGTCGACGCGCTGCTGCAAAAGCTGCGCGTGCCCAAGACCTACATGCACGAGGTCTACACCTTGCGCGAGCACGTGGCCTACGTGCGTGCCGTGGTGCACGAGCGGGCAACGCCGCGCGCGCCGTAGCCGGACGCAGCGCCGCCAGGGTCTTTGGTAAGGTTTGCGCGCCGTCGCCGACAGGACGGTTTGTGGAGATCGTCCGCCATGCCGAATTGCCCTCGTCCCGCCCCCGAATCGAGCCCCTCGGAAATCACACCGCGCGCCGTCTGGCAGCGGCGACGAGAACTGGTGCAGGCGGGTGTGGCCGCCGGCCTGATCGGCGTGGCCGCGCCGCTGCGCGCGCAGAAGCTGCCGGCCAAGCCCGGCCCGTACTCGACGATGGAAAAAGCCACGCCGGAGAAGCTCGTCAAGGAGTACTGCAACTTCTACGAATTCGGCACCGACAAGGAAGACCCCGCCCGGCTGGCGCCCAAGCTGCTCAAGACGCGCCCGTGGACCGTGCAGGTCGAAGGCGAGGTGAAAAAGCCCGGCGCCTACGACATCGACATGCTGCTCAAGCTCGCCGCGATGGAAGACCGCATCTACCGGCTGCGCTGCGTGGAAGCGTGGTCGGCGGTGGTGCCCTGGGTCGGCTATCCGCTGGCTGAACTCATCAAGCGCGTGGAACCGACCGGCAACGCCAAGTTCGTCGAGTTCGTCACCCTGGCCGACCCCAAGCAGATGCCGGGGCTGCGCGCCTCGGTGATCGACTGGCCGTACACCGAGGGCCTGCGGATGGACGAGGCGATGCACCCGCTGACGCTGCTCACCTTTGGCATGTACGGCGAAGTGCTGCCCGCGCAAAACGGCGCGCCGCTGCGGATCGTCGTGCCGTGGAAGTACGGCTTCAAAAGCGGCAAGTCGCTGGTGAAGATCCGCTTCGTCGAAAAGCAGCCGGTCAACAGCTGGCAGCGTTCCAACCCGAGCGAGTACGGCTTTTACTCGAACGTGAACCCGAACAAGGATCACCCGCGCTGGAGCCAGGCGAGCGAACGGCGCCTCGGCGAAGACGGCCTCTTTGCCAAGCGGCGGCCCACACTGATGTTCAACGGCTACGGCGATCAGGTGGCGTCGCTTTACGCCGGGATGGACTTGAACAAGTTCTATTGATGGTCGTGGCCGCCAAGCCGCCGCTGGCGGCGCTGCTGCCCTGGGTGCCGGCGGCACTGGCGCCGCGCGCCTTCAACGCGCTGCGCGCGCTGCTCTTTGTGCTGGCGCTGCTGCCGTTTTTGCGGCTCGTCTACCTAGGTGCGACCGGCGAGTTGGGCGCAAACCCGGTCGAGTTCGTGATCCGCTCGCTCGGCACCTGGGCGCTGGTGCTGTTGTGTGCGACGCTCGCGGTCACGCCGCTGCGCTGGGCCACCGGCTGGGCCTGGCTCGTGCGGCTGCGGCGGATGTTCGGCCTGTTTTGCTTCTTCTACGCGAGCCTGCATTTCCTCGCCTTCGCCGGGCTGGATCAGTGGTTCGATCTCGCCGCGATCTGGACCGAGGTGGTCAAGCGCCCGTACATCACGATGGGCTTTGCCGCGTTCGTGCTGCTGATTCCGCTGGCGGCCACCTCCACCAACGCGATGATCCGCCGGCTCGGCGGCAAGAACTGGCAGCGGCTGCATCGGTTGGTCTACGCGGTGGCCGTGCTGGCGATCGCCCACTACGTCTGGCACAAGGCCGGCAAGAACGACTTTGCCGAGGTGTTCGTGTACGGTGCCGTGGTGGCGTTGCTGCTGGGGGTGAGGGTGGTGCGGTGGGCGCGCGGTGGACGATGAAGATGATGCGACCTGTGGCCGCTGTGATCGCGCTGCGCGCTCGGTGAGCTGAACGCCTGTGTACGGATCGTCATAGCCCGCGCCGCGGGCGTTCACAGGCGGCGGGAGCCGCCGTCATCTTCACATCTCAAGGCAGCAGCGACTCGGCCGAGAAGAGTTCGGCCACCGTCTCCCGCCGCCGCACCTCAAAACAGCGCTCGCCATCGACCATCACCTCGGCCGCGCGCGGGCGGGTGTTGTAGTTGCTCGCCATGCTCATGCCGTAGGCGCCGGCACTGCCGATGGCGAGCAGGTCGCCGGGGGCGATGGCCAGCGCGCGCTCGCGCGCCAGCCAGTCGCCGGACTCGCACACGGGGCCGACGATGTCGTAGAGCGCAATCTCGTGCGTGCTCGGCGCGACCGGATGCACCGGCATCCACGCCTGGTACATCGCGGGGCGCGCCAGATCGTTCATCGCCGCATCGACGATGGCGAAGTTCTTCGCCTCGCCGTGCTTGACGTATTGCACCCGCGTCAGCAACGCGCCGGCCGGGCCGGCAATCGAGCGGCCTGGCTCGAACATGATCGTCTTGTCGCCATGCCCGCGCGCATCGACGCGCGCGAGCAGCGCGTCGATCAACTCACCGACCGGCGGCGGCGTTTCGTCCCGGTAACGGATGCCGACACCACCGCCGAAGTCGATGTGATGCAGCGCGATGCCTTCGCGCGACAGCGCATCGACCACGTCGAGCAGCCGCTCGGCGGCTTCCAGATACGGCGCCACCTCGGTGATCTGCGAACCGATGTGAAAGTCGATCCCCACCACCTCCAGGTGCGGCGAGCGCGCCGCGCGCCGGTACAGCGCCGGCGTGTCGGCATAGGCGACACCGAACTTGTTGTTCTTCAACCCGGTGGAGATGTACGGATGCGTCTTGGGATCGACGTCGGGATTCACGCGCACCGAAATCGGCGCGCGCGTGCCAAGCCGCTGCGCGACGCGTTCGACGACTTCCAGCTCCGGCACCGATTCGACGTTGAAGCACAGGATGCCGACCTCCAGCGCCTGCGCGATCTCCGCTTCGCTTTTTCCGACACCGGAGAAGACCACCTTGCGCGGGTCGCCGCCGACTGCGAGCACGCGGGCGAGTTCGCCGCCGCTGACGATGTCGAAGCCGCCGCCGGCGCGCGCGAGCAGATCGAGCACCGCCAGGTTGGAATTAGCCTTCATCGCATAGCAGACGAGCGCTGCGCGACCGGCGAGCGCATCGGCGTAGGCGCGGTAGCCCGCCAGCAGGGCTGCGCGCGAGTACACGTAGGTCGGCGTGCCGTAGCGCGCGGCAATCGCCGGCAGCGGGACGGACTCGCAATGCAGAACGCCGTCGCGCTGCGAAAACGCGCCGGCGATGGGGTCGTGGATCATTACTTCTTCTCGTCCGAGGTGCCGGGCACGTCGGGCACTTTGGGGGTCGGGGGCTGCGGCGCGGGCGGTGGCGACGGATAGGGCCAAGGCGCATCCTTGGGCACGCCGGGCACGACCAGCGGCCCCTTGATGCCGCAGCCGGCAAGCGTCAACGCGCTCACTAGAATCAACATCGTTCTTCTCATCGCGACGACATTCTGGCATGACCGAATCGGAATTCCTCGAACTGGCCGAGGCCACGCTGGACGCCATCGAAGTCGCAGTCGAAGCCAACGGTGCCGACCTCGACGTCACCCGCAGCGGCAACGTGCTGACGCTGGAACTGGCCGACGGCTCGAAGATCGTCGTCAACAGCCAGGCGCCGATGCGCCAGATCTGGGTCGCCGCCAAGAGCGGCGGTTTTCACTACGAACGGCGCGGCAGCGAGTGGCGCGACACGCGCGACGGAGCCGAGTTGTTCGCCGCGTTGTCGAAGCTCGTCTCCGTCCAGGGCGGCGAGGCGGTGATCCTGCGCGAGCGCTAGAAGATCTGCTTGCTCGCCGGCTCCGGCTTCTTCTCTGCCGGCGCGGTCGCGTCCGTCGCCGCCGGAGGTTCCTGCTCGGTAAGCCCGACGCTGGCAATCCCGCTGCCGGGCGGGAACTCTTCAAAGTAGGTCTCGCTCCCGACCACCACCAATCCCTCGGGCATCGGGTGCGCTTCTTCGGGCCGCCCCTTGAGCGCGGTTTGCATGTAGCCGATCCAGATCGGCAGCGCCAGGCCGCCGCCGGTCTCGCGGGTGCCCAGCGGCCGCGGCTGGTCGAAACCCATCCACGCCACGCCGACGATGCCGCCGCCGTAGCCGGCAAACCAGGCGTCGTGCGAGTCGTTGGTGGTGCCGGTCTTGCCGGCCAGATCGGCGCGCTTGAGCGTGGCGCCGGCGCGCGCAGCCGTGCCGTAGCGGGTCACATCGCGCAGCAGGTTATCCGTCAACCAGGCGTTGCGGGCGGGAATCGCGCGGTTGGCTTCATCCAGCGGTGCCGGTGCGGGCGCTTCCATCAACACCTTGCCGTTGGCGTCGGTCACCCGCGCGATCAGGTAGGGCGTGACGCGGTGGCCGCCATTGGCAAACACGTTGTAGCCTGCCAGCATCTGCCAGGCGGTGACCGAGCCCGCGCCCAGCGCCAGCGTCAGGTAGGGCGGATGCTTGTCGGCGTCGAAGCCGAAGCGCGTGGCCCACTGCTGGGCGCTCGCCGGCCCGATCGTTTGCAGCACGCGGATCGACACCAGGTTCTTGGACTTGGCCAGCGCCTGGCGCAGGCGCATCGGCCCCTCGTTCTTGCCTTCGAAGTTCTTCGGCTCCCACAACTGGCCGCCGGTTTGCGCCGGATCGACGTAAATCGGCGCATCGTTGACGACGGTGCTCGGCGTGAAACCCTGCTCCAGCGCCGCCGAGTAGATGAACGGCTTGAACGACGAACCCGGCTGCCGCCAGCCCTGGGTGACGTGGTTGAACTTGTTGAGGTTGAAGTCGAAGCCGCCGACCAGCGCGCGCACCGCGCCGTCGGCGGCGTTGGCGGCGACGAAGAGAGCCTCGACCTGCGGCAATTGCACGATCTCCCAGCCGTCCTTGGGCAGCCGCGCCACCCGGATAACCGCTCCCGGCACGATGCGCTGCGCCGGCTGCGCCTTGGGGTTGAGCGCGCGCGCGGCAAAGCGCAGGCCGCCGCCCTCGATCGTCAAGCGCTCGCCGCCCTTCACCACGGCGACGACTTTCTCGGGCGCCGCCTCCAGCACCACCGCCGGCACGAGGCCGGGGCTGTCTATGGCTTCGACCAGGGCATCGTCGATCCGCTGCTCGCGCGCGGCGGCGTCGCCGGAGAGGTCGACAAAGGCTTCCGGCCCGCGGTAGCCGTAGCGCCGGTCGTAGTCGAGCACCTGCGTGCGCAGCGCGGTGTAGGCGGCCTGCTGCTCGGCCGCGATCAGCGTGGTGTAGACGTTCAGCCCGCGCGAATAGGTCTCTTCGCGGAACACCTCGAACATCAGCTGGCGCGCCATCTCTGCCGCGAAGTCGGCGCTGCCGCGCAGGCGGGCGCCGGCCGCCGGTTCGGTGGCGGCGAGCGCGGCGCGAGTTTTGAGTTCCTCGGCCAGTGCGGCGTCGTACTGCGCCTGGTCGATGAAGCCCAGTTGCAGCATCCGTCCCAGCACGTACTGCTGGCGCACCTGGGCGCGACGCGGGTTGACCGCCGGGTTGTACGCGCTCGGCGCCACCGGCAGGCCGGCAAGCATCGCCGCCTCGGCCACCGATAGCTCGCCGAGCTTCTTGCCGAAGTAGATGCGCGCGGCCGCACCGAAGCCGTAGGCGCGCTGGCCGAGGAAGATCTGGTTCAGGTAAATCTCCAGAATCCGGTCTTTGGGCAGCGTGGCCTCGATCTTGTAGGCGAGCGCGATTTCGTAGAGCTTGCGCAGGTAGCTGCGCTCGGAACTCAGAAAGAAGTTGCGTGCCACCTGCATGGTGATCGTGCTGCCGCCCTGGCCGCGGCGGCCGGCGAGCACGTTGGCGACAGCGGCCCGAGCCAGCCCCGTGTAGTCCACGCCGCTGTGCCGATAGAAGCGGTCGTCTTCGGCGGCGAGCACCGCCAGCTTGACCGCCGGCGGCACGTCCTCGATCCGCACGAAGTCGCGCCGCTCCTCGCCGAACTCGCCGATCAGCACGTTGTCGGCCGTCCACACCCGCAGCGGGATGCGGGGTCGGTAGTCGGCCAGCGCGTCGATCGGCGGCAGGTTGACGTAGACCAGCGCGAAAGCCAGCGCGGCCAGCAAGGCGCCAGCGACGGCAAGCCCGATGGCGCCGAGCGCAGCGGCAGCGAGCCAGCGCAGAGGCCGCGGCCGGCGGGTAGCGTCGACGGGATGGGCGTTGGACACGAAAGAAGGCCGTGGGCAAGGTGGCGCAGCGCGGACCGATCTCGCCGCGGACGACCGCGCGGGCGTTTGAAACCGCGCGCGAGCGGAAGTTTCCTTGAAAATTATCCTAGGTTCCGCGACCAAACGCGCGGCAGGGTGAGCGCGGTCGGCCGGCGGGCCTGGCGCGAGGAGGCCGCCGAGTCGGCGCCCTGCGCGGCCTGCCCCGGCCTCGGTTCGGGGACGAGCAGCGGGGTCGATCGGCCCCGCGGCGCGACAGCGCGGCTGGCGGGCCATCGGTTGCGTTGTTGCGAGAAAGACAGTCCTACCCCAAAGCCGCCACGTGCGCGCGCCGGGCGGGGTTGTCCACAGCCGGCGGCCCGCGTAGGATCGCAAGTCCTGTCGAGAAAGCGGATGTAACCTTCGGCCAATACAGGCCGTTATGAAGGGCTCCGCATCGCGCGGGCGCGAACGGCGTTTCGGTCTGGGCTTGGCGACTTAGGAGCGATTAGCGGTGTTTGGACTTTCCCTCTTATCGGGCGCGCCGCCGTTGGTGGGGCTGGACATCGGCTCGTCCAGCGTCAAGATGGTCGAGTTGTCGTCTGCCGGGGGCGGTCTGCGCCTCGAGCGCTACGCCATCGAACTACTTCCTCGCGGAGCGGTGGTCGACGGCAACGTCGACCAGGTCGAAACCGTGGCCGACGCGGTCCGCCGCTGCTGGAAGCGTTCGGGCTGCCAGATCAAGCATGTGGCCATGGCGCTGCCGGCGGCGGCGGTCATCACCAAGCGGATCGCGCTGCCGGCCAATTTGCGCGAGGACGAGCTCGAATTACAGGTCGAAAGCGAGGCGAGTCAGTACATTCCGTTCGCGCTGGACGAAGTCAGCCTGGATTTTCAAGTGCTCGGTGCGGTGCCCAACTCGCCCGAAGAGATCGACGTGCTGATCGCCGCCTCCCGCCGCGAAAAGGTCGAAGACCGCGTCGCCGTGGCGCAGGCGGCGGGGCTGAAGCCGGTGGTGATGGACGTGGAGTCCTACGCCATGCGCGCCGCCATGGAGCGGGTGATTGTGCAACTGCCCAACGAAGGCCGGGGGCTGGTGATTGCCGTGTTCTACATCGGCGCCAGCTCGACCGGCTTGACGGTGATGCAGGATGGCGACGCGATTTACGAGCGGGAGCAGCCCTTCGGCGGTCAGCAATTGACGGGCGATATTGCGCGCACTTACGGCATTCCAACGGAAGAGGCCGAACAAAAGAAGCGCGCCGGCGATCTGCCTGCCAACTACGAGCGTGACGTGTTGCGCCCATTTATCGATACGACGGTGCTCGAAATCACCCGTGCCTTGCAGTTCTTCTTCACCTCGACTCCGTACACACGGGTCGACCAGATCATGCTGACCGGTGGGTCGGCCGTGCTCGCCGGCTTGGCCGAGGCGTTGGTCGAGCGTGCGCAGGTACCGACCAGTGTCGTGTCGCCGTTTCGCGCCATGGACACGTCCACTGCGATACGCGACAAGCAGCTCAGGCTGGATGCCGCGTCGCTGGTGACGCCGTGCGGCCTGGCGATGCGGCGCTTCGATCCACAGCGCTAGGGGGCGGCATGGCGGTTCAGTTGCACGTCAATCTGCTGCCGCATCGCGCCGAACGGCGCGAGCGGCTCAAACGGCTGTTCTTTGCGATGGTGGGCGTGAGCTTCGCCGTCGGCATCGGGCTGGTGGCGCTCGGCTGGGCGGTGCTCGAGGGCATGGTCGGTGCGCAACGCGCGCGCAACGAGTTCATCAGCGCGGAAAATCGCAAGCTCGAGGCGCAGATCCGCGAAATCGCCAGTCTGCGCCAGGATATCGAGGCCCTGCGCGCGCGCCAGCGCGCGGTCGAAGACTTGCAGGCCGACCGCGCGCAGCCGGTGGTGCTGTTCGACCAGTTGAATACGCAAACGCCGGATGGGGTGTATCTGCGCACGGTCAAGCAGGACGGCATTAAGGTCGCCATCACCGGGTTGGCGGCGTCGCCTGAGCGCGTGTCGGAGTTCATGCGAAATTTGCAGAACAACTCGCCTTACGTGACGGCGCCGGAACTCGTGGAGAGCAAGATCGTCACGCAGGCGGACAAGGCGACCGGTCGGCAGTTGGTCGAGTTCGCGATGAATTTCCAGCTGCGGTCGGCCGCCGGCGAGCCGTCCGCAGCCCCCCCTGCCGGGGCGAAGCCTGCGCCGGCGACGCGCCCTGCGCCGGCGGCCAAACCCACCGCGGCGACGGTTAAGGAGCAACGCCATGGCTGACGGGTTGCGTGGCTTCGTCGAGCAGTTCCAGGGGTTGGCACTCGAAAATGTCGGCTCCTGGCCGCCAGGGCCGAAGTACGCCGCCTGGGCGGCGGTCGTGGTGTTGTGCCTCGTCGGCGGCTGGTTCGCCCTGTGGAGCGGCCAGGTCGACGATCTGCGCCGTTTGTCCGCCGAGGAAGAGTCGTTGCGCGGGCAGTACCGGCAGAAGCTGCAGCAGGCGGTCAACCTCGAAGAGTTGCAGCGGCAGAAGGAATTCGTCAACCAGTATGTGCTGACGCTGGAAAAGCAGTTGCCCAGCCGTGCGGAAATGGAAGAGTTGCTGTCCGACCTGAACTATGCCTGGACCGGTCGCGGGGTGCAGTTCGGCTCGGTCAAGCCAGGCCCCCGGGTCGCGCGCGACTACTACGAGGAGCAGCCGCTGGCGCTGCGCGTTTCCGGCCGCTTTCACGATCTGGGCGCCTTTACCAGCGACTTGGCCAATCTGCCGCGGATCGTGACGCTGCAAAACCTCAATCTGCAGGCCGCCCGCGATGGGCAGGTCACGATGGAGGCGACGGTGCGCAGCTTCCGCTACCTGAGCGACGAGGAAGTGCAGGCCAAGCGGCGCGCGGCGCAGGCGCAGAAGAAATGATGACGTTCCTCCGAGCGACGCTGTTGCTGGTGGTCGCCGCTGCGCTGGGCGGCTGTTGGAGCTCGAGCGAGGACGAACTGCGCCGATGGATGGACGACGTGCGCAAGCAAACCAAGTCGGGTGTCGAACCGCTGCCCGAGCCCAAACGTTTCGTGCCGCGGCCCTACGAGTCGCGGGCGACGGTCGACCCGTTCGACCCGGCCCGCTCGGTGATTGCCTTGGATCGGCAACAGCGTGCGCGTGCCGGCGCCAGCGCCGTGCGTCCCGACCTCGATCGGCCGCGCGACCCGCTCGAAAGCCTTCCGCTCGAGCAGATCCGCATGGTGGGCTACCTGCGCAGCCGGGCAGGCAGCCCGATCGGGCTGGTCGATCCCGGCACCGGGACGACGCAGATTCTCGTTGGGCAATACATGGGGCAAAACTTTGGCCTGGTCACCGGCATCTCTGAAACCGAGATCAGTTTGAAGGAAATCGTGCAGGACGCTTCCGGTGAATGGGTCGAGCGTCCGGCGAAGCTCGAATTGCAGGGCGGCACGTCCAGTCCGTCCGCGGGGGGTAAGCGATGAGTACGGCACATCCGAGGGGGGCGAGGTGGATCGCCGCCGCGCTGCTGGTGGTGGTGCCGGCGCTGGGCGGTGCCCAGGCGCCGGTGGCACCTGCGGCCAACGCCGTCGAGAGGGTCGAGGCGACCCAGACCAGCGCCGGTGTCGTATTGACGGTGCAGTTGCGCAAGCCCATGCCGGCGGCTCCGGCGAGCTTCTCCGTGGCCAACCCGGCGCGCATCGTCGTCGATCTGCCCGGAATCGCCAACGAGGTGGGCCGCACCGCGGTCGAACTGAACCGCGGCGACCTGCGCAGCGTCAATATCGTCGAATCTGAGGGCCGCTCGCGCCTGGTGCTCAACCTGCGCCAGCCGGTGCCTTTTTCGATCGAGCCGCGTGGCAACCAGTTGCTGGTCGCCTTGGGCGGAGTGGCTACTGCCGGCGCCTTCGGTTCAGCCGCTGGCGCAGCCGCCGCGCCAGCGCCTGGGCCGCGCAGCCTGCGCGGCGTCGACTTCCGTCGCGGCGTCAACAACGAGGGGCGGGTGGTGCTCGACCTGTCCGATCCGGCCACCACGGTCAACATCAGGCAGCAGGGCGGGCAGGTCGTCGTCGAACTGCTCGACACGCAGCTGCCGGCCGGGCTGCAGCGTCGTTTCGACGTGACCGACTTCGGCACGCCGGTGGCAATGGTGGTCGCGCAACAAACCGGCGCCAATGCCCGCCTGACGATCGATGCGCGCGGACTGTGGGAGCACAACGCCTACCAGACCGACGAGCGGCTGATCGTCGAGTTCAAGCCGGTCAAGGAAGACCCGACCAAACTCTTCCAGTCTTCCCGCCAGGGGTATCAGGGCGAACGGCTGTCGTTGAACTTCCAGAACGTGGACGTGCGCTCGCTGCTGCAGGTGATCGCCGACTTCACCAACCTGAACATCATCACCAGCGACAGCGTCGGCGGCAACCTCACGCTGCGCCTGAAGGACGTGCCCTGGGACCAGGCGCTCGACATCATCCTGCAGGCCAAGGGCCTGGACATGCGCAAGAACGGCAACGTGCTGCTGATCGCTCCGCGCGACGAACTCGCCACCCGCGACAAGCTGGACTTCGAGCAGCGCAACCAGCTCGCGGATCTCGAGCCGCTGCGCACCGAGTACTTCCAGCTGAACTACGCCAAGGTCGATCAGTTCGTGCGACTGACCACCGACCAGAATCAGCGCATCTTGTCCAAGCGCGGCAGCGCCACTTTCGATCCGCGTACCAACCTTCTGATTGTCAACGACACTCCGGCCAAGCTCGAAGACGTGCGTCGCCTCCTGCAGCGGGTGGACGTGCCACAGCCGCAGGTGCTGATCGAAGCACGCATCGTCGAGGCATCGGATACCTTCAGCCGTAACCTCGGCATCCGCCTCGGCGGCACCTCGGGCTTCCCGACGCAGATCGGGAGCACCTCAGGCTACGGCAGCTTGAGCGGCCTCGGACCGACGGTCTCACGCGGCGCTGGAGGCACGGTGACAACTGCTCCAGGCACCAGTTCGCCGGGCAATGCGGTGACTACGCCAAGCCTGGTGACCTCGTCGAACTTCGTCAATCTGCCGGGCGCCGGGATCGGCGGCTTCAATCCGTCGGGCATCGCGCTCACGCTCTTCAATGCCAGCCTGACCCGCGTGATCAACCTCGAACTGACCGCGCTTGAGCAGGACGGTCGCGGCAAGATCATCTCCAGCCCGCGCGTGGTCACCGCCGACAAGGTCAAGGCCTCCATCGAGCAGGGCACGGAAATTCCCTATCAGCAGGCCACCTCCAGCGGCGCGACCAGTGTGTCGTTCAAGAAAGCGACGCTGCGGCTAGAGGTCACGCCGCAGATCACGCCCGAAGGCGGGGTCTTTCTCAATGTCCAAGTAAACAAGGACAGCCGGGGCGCGGAAACTTTGTCCGGCCCGGCGATCGACACCAAGAACGTGCAGACGCAGGTACTGGTGGAAAACGGCGGAACGATCGTGCTGGGCGGCATCTATGAACAGCAGGAGCGCACCACCGTGACGAAGGTGCCGTTCCTGGGCGACATTCCGTATCTGGGATACTTGTTCAAGACCACGGCGCGCACCAACGACCGCAGCGAATTGCTGATTTTCATCACGCCGCGGATCGTGGCCGAGCGGGTGACGGCGGCGGCGCGGTAGGGAACTTCCGCTGCGCGGGAACAGTCAACCGGATAAGTGAAATCATCGAGAAGCGGGGAGGGATCATGTTGCGAGGGCGGGGCAGGTTTTTCTTGGTCTTTGGCGCGGTTGTCTTGGCGGCAGCCGTTGTGGGTTGCGGTGGCGGTGAAGCGCCAGGCGTAGTGACCCCGCCGGCGGCTGGGAGCACGGCCTCGAATCTGGTTGTCACACTGGATCGGACCACAGTCCAGAACGGCACGACGACGCCCGTTACCGTCACCGTGACCGCCACGACCTCGACCGGACAAGCGGTCAGCGGGTCGGTGGTGACTCTTGCTGCCGACCCATCCGTGTCGATCTCTCCAGGGTCGCTCACCACGGGCGCCAACGGCAGCGCCGCCGCAACAGTCCGGTTGTTGAGCAAGGCCAACCGCGCAGTGACGGTCACCGCGCGCACGGGCACCCTGTCGGGTTCGTCCACGTTCGTGGTCCAGGGCGCCGCCTTGTCGGCGACGGTGGCGACTCCGCAACCTGCGGTCAACAGCCCGGTGAAGATCGACTTTGCTTTGCGAGATTCCGCGGACAGCCCGATGCCGAACGAAGCGATCAGCATCGTGTCGTCGCGGGGTAGTTTCGCAGCGGTCAGCGCGGTCACCGACGCGACGGGGTCCTACAGCCTGCAGTACACGGCCCCGTCCACGGCCGGCAATGACGTGATTTCGGCGCAGGCGGCCGGCGCCCGCCCGCTGGTCGATCCGGTGATTCAAGTCGGAGCCGTCACAGTGCCCCCACCGTCGTCGATTCCTGCATCGTTCACGCTACAGACGCAGCCTTCCACCGTCGATTCAAACGCTTCCGGCTCGGCCAACCGTGCGCAGTTGTCGGTGACCGTCTTTAACGCTCAGGGACTTCCTGTGACCAATGCGCCTGTTCGTTTCACCCTAGTTGAGGGCGAAAGCTTTGGGCAATTGGCGGCAACCGGTACCGTAATTACCGATGGCACTGGCGTGGCGCGAACAGATTTTGTGCCCGGCGCAGCGGGGAGCGCGCAGGATGTGGTGCTGATTTGTGCCGAGGTGGAAAACTACAACGCCGCACCAGCCAACGTGATCGCCGGCTGTCCGACCGGTCGGGGCGGCGTGCGCCTGACCGTCCGCAGTGCGCCGGTATCGGTAGTCATCGCGCCGGCGGGAACGATCATCGTTCCTGACGATTTGTCATACATCTATCGCTTCGTGGTCCAAGTGGCGCGCGTGGGTGGTGCGGCCGTGGAGGGCGCTGCGATCTCGGTGGATCCGTTGGAACACAGCACTTACTACAAGGGCACCTGGAGCGCGACCTCTGGAAGCAACCGCCAACAGACCATCACCGCGGTTTGCCCGAATGAAGATGTGAACCGCAACGACATTATTGATGCCGATCCGAGCGATGCCGAGCGGCCCACAGAAGACAAGAACCAAAACGGCCGCCTCGACCCGCGGCGCCCGGTCAACTACTACTTTGTCGGCAATGGCAGGACGAATGCGCAGGGGCAAGCGTTTGTCGAGGTAATCTATCCGAAGGCTTTTGGCAGTTGGTTGTCGATGGAAATCAGTGTCCGAGTAACGGTGGGTGGAAGCGAGAGCCGAGCGACCTACTTCTTCGCCAGGTTGCCGGTTTCGGCGGAGGAAGTCGACGCTGACGGCGCCCCCGCTTTTGCTATCAGCCCGTTCGGAATCATTGGCGGCTCGACGCCCTCGGCAGGATGTCGTATTGCAGGGTGAGGTCTTGCGTCTCGGGCGAAGTCGTGTTTTTGTGTTTGGCCGGCATGCCCGGCGCCGGGAAGTCGACGGTCGGTCGTGAACTGGCCCGCCGTTTGGGCTGGGACTTCATTGATGCCGACGTGGAACTGGAGCGGCGCTGCGGTGCGTCTGTATCGACCATCTTCGAGATGGAAGGCGAGGCGGGGTTTCGCCAGCGCGAAGCGGCACTGCTCGACGAGCTGACGCAGCGTGCGGCCATCGTGCTTGCCACGGGTGGCGGTGCCGTGCTGGGGGCAGACAACCGCGTCCGGCTGCGCGAGCGCGGGCTGGTGATTTACCTGCGCGCCACGGTCGACGAGATTCTGCGGCGCACGCGCAACGACCGCGCGCGCCCGCTGTTGCAGGTGGCCGACCCGCGCGCCCGGCTCGAGCAGTTGCTGTCCGAGCGCGCGCCGCTGTACGAGGAGGTCGCTCACGTGAGCTTCAACTCCGGCGCCGGCAATCCGCGCCGGCTGGTCGAGCGCATCCTCGATTGCACGGCAGTGCGTACGGCGCTCGGGCTGCAGCCTGGGGCGTCTCTACAATGACCGCATGCTCAGCCTGCGCGTCGAACTTGGCGAACGTAGTTACCCAATCCACATTGGCCCGGCGCTGATCGGCCGGCTCGGCGAGTGGCTGGCGCCGCTTGCGCCGACCCGCGTTCTGCTGGTGAGCAATTCGACCGTGGCCCCGCTCTATGCGCCCGCGGCGACTCACGCGTTGTGGGCGGTCGCGCCGGTCGAGCAGTGCGTACTGGCCGATGGTGAGGAACATAAAGCCTGGCCCGCGGTGGCCGTCGTCCTCGATGCACTGATTGCGCTGGGCGCGGATCGCAAGTCGGTCGTGGTGGCGCTCGGTGGCGGCGTAATCGGCGACCTGGCCGGGTTTGCCGCAGCAATCTTCATGCGCGGCATCCGCTTCGTGCAGGTGCCGACAACCCTGCTGGCGCAGGTGGACTCATCGGTCGGCGGCAAGACCGGTATCAACTGGGCGGCGGGCAAGAATCTGGTCGGCGCATTTCATCAGCCGTCGCTGGTGGTGGCCGACACCGACACGCTGCGCACGCTGCCGGCGCGCGAGGTATCGGCGGGCTTGGCGGAGATTCTCAAGCACGGGCTGTTGGCCAACGCCGACTACTTCGGCGCGGTCGAGCGCGATCTGCCGGCGCTGCGTGCATTGGACAGCGAAGCGCTGACGCGGGCGATCGCAGGCTCTTGCTCGATCAAGGCCGGCGTGGTCGGTCGCGACGAACGCGAAAGCGGCGAACGTGCGCTGCTGAACCTCGGTCACACCTTCGGCCATGCGATCGAGGCCTTGACCGGGTTCGGTGCCCGGCTGCATGGCGAAGCGGTCGGATGTGGGCTGTGCCTGGCGGCGGATCTGTCGCGTCGCCTCGGCCTGTTGGGCGATGCGGAGGTCGCGCGCATCGAGTCCGCCGTTGCCGCCGCAGGGCTGCCGACGCGGATAGAAGGGCTGTCGCTCGACGCGGCCATGGCGTCGATGCGTGGGGACAAGAAGGCCGAAGCGGGGCAGGTGAAGTTCATCGTGGTCGAACGCATCGGTCGGGCGGTGCAGCGGACCGTGCCCGATGATCTGGTCCGCGCAACCCTGGCCGCGGGCGGCTATCGGTGAGCGGCAGTTTCGAGCGCAACCTCGCGCCGTACGCGGCGCACTCGGCCCGCTCGCGCGGGCGCGTGCATGCGGAGCCCGAGGCGGTCGGGCGCAGCGCCTTCCAGCGCGACCGCGACCGGATCGTGCACTCGACCGCGTTTCGCCGGCTCGAGTACAAGACGCAAGTTTTCGTCAACCACGAGGGCGATCTGTTTCGTACGCGGCTGACACACTCGCTGGAGGTGGCGCAGATCGGCCGCGGCATTGCGCGCAACCTGAGTGTCAACGAAGACCTGATCGAAGCGATTGCGCTCGCCCACGACCTCGGCCACACACCGTTCGGCCACGCCGGGCAGGACGCGCTCGCGGCGTGCATGAAGCCGTATGGCGGCTTCGAGCACAACCTGCAATCGCTGCGCGTGGTGGATGAGTTGGAAGAGCGCTATGGCGCCTTCAACGGCCTGAACCTGAGCTTCGAAACGCGAGAAGGCATCCTCAAGCACTGCTCGCGCGCCAACGCGCGGCGGCTGGGCGATCTGGGTGAGCGGTTTCTCAAGAAGCGGCAGCCGGGCATCGAAGCTCAGATCGCCAATCTCGCCGACGAGATCGCCTACAACAACCACGATATCGACGACGGCCTGCGCTCTGGCCTGCTATCGCTTGCGCAACTGGACGAAGTACCCGTCTTTGCGCGGCACGCGGCCGCGGTTCGCGCGGAGTATCCCGGCATCACCGAGCGGCGGATGATCCACGAGACCGTGCGGCGGATGATCAACGCGCTGGTGCACGACCTGGTGGCCGAGAGCCGTACGCGGATCGCCGAGGCAAAGCCGCAGTCGATCGACGAAGTGCGCGCCGCCGGCGGCCCCTTGGTCGCCTTTTCGGCGCCTGTGCGGCGCGAAGCGGACGCAATGAAGGCGTTCCTCTTCGAGAATCTCTACCGCCACTATCAGGTGCTGCGGATGACCGCCAAGTCCAGGCGGATCGTCACGGAGCTCTTCGCCGCGTTCTTAAACGATCCGCGCTTGCTGCCCACCGACCATCAGGCTCGTGCCCTGACAGACAGACCGCGGGCGATCGCCGACTACGTCGCCGGCATGACCGACCGCTACGCAATCAAAGAGCATCGTCGCCTCTTCGGCATCGAAGAAAAATAGGGGTCAGACCCCTATTTTTTCTTCATACTGGAGGCATGCCGAGAAAACCCAGGCTGGCCGTGGCCGGCCATCCCCACCACATCGTCCAGCGCGGAAACGACCGGCAGGACATCTTTCGCGACGACCAGGATCGACGCAAGTACTTGGATTGGCTGGGAGAACTTTCCGCTCAGTTCAACGTGGCGATTCACGCCTATGTTTTGATGCCCAACCACGTCCACCTGCTGGTCACGCCCGCGGAGGCGGCGGCGATGAGCGGGCTGATGCAGGCGCTTGGCCGCCGCTACGTGCGATGGTTCAATGATCGGCATCAGCGAACCGGTGCGCTGTGGGAGGGAAGGTTCTTTTCGAGCCTGATCGAGGCCGACCGCTACTTGCTCGCCTGCTACCGCTATATCGAGATGAATCCGGTGCGCGCCGGACTGGTCGCCGACCCGGTCGCCTACACATGGTCCAGCCATCGACATCACATTGGCTTGGGAATAGATCAGATTGTTAGCGATCACTCTCTTTTCTGGGCAATGGGCAACACGCCATTTGAAAGGCAGACCGCTTACAAAGACATGTTCGATCACGGAAGCGAGTCTGACCACGTTCAAAGCATCCGAAAGGCCATTCGGCAAAACTTGGCGCTGGCCTCAGGCGCCTTTGTGGAAGCGACAACAATTCCCGCCGACTATCTTCCGCGAACTCGCCAAGTAGGTCGACCAAGAAATCCGACATAAATATGTCCCCTATTTACTGCATTTCCGTTGTGTGAGAAGAGAAAATAGGGGTCAGACCCCTATTTTTCTGGTTGTCTTGGGTGGTGCGGCGCAGTAGAGTGAGTGCCTTCGTCAGGAGCGCGTTATGGATACCGAAGAGCAGCAGGACATGGTCGAGCAGGCCCGGCAGTCGGGGCTTTATGCGGCCGATTTGGAGCACGACGCTTGCGGTGTGGGCTTCGTGGCCAATATCAAGGGCAAGGCGAGCCACGCGCTAGTCCAGCAGGCACTGCTCATCCTGCAAAACCTTGACCACCGGGGCGCGGTCGGGGCTGACCCGCTATGCGGCGACGGCGCCGGCATTCTGGTGCAGATTCCCGACGCGTTTTACCGCGAAGAGATGGCCCAGCAGGGCCTCGCCCTGCCGCCGCCGGGCGAATACGGCGTGGGCATGGTCTTCTTGCCGCGCGAACATGCCTCGCGCCTGGCTTGCGAGCAGGAACTGGAGCGCACGGTGCGCGCCGAAGGCCAGGTGGTGCTGGGCTGGCGCGACGTGCCAGTGGACCGCGAAATGCCGATGTCGCCGCTCGTGAAGTCGCGCGAGCCGGTGATCCGTCAGATCTTCATCGGCCGCGGCCCCGACGTGATGGTGCCGGACGCGCTCGAACGCAAGCTCTACATCATCCGCAAGACCGCCAGCCACAAGATCCAGAACCTGAAGCTCAAGCACGGCAAGGAGTACTTCGTGCCGTCAATGTCGGCGCGCACGGTGGTCTACAAGGGCCTGCTGCTGGCCGATCAGGTCGGCCGCTACTACCAGGACCTGCGCGATCCCCGCGTGGTCTCCGCCATCGCGCTGGTGCACCAGCGCTTCTCGACCAACACCTTCCCGTCCTGGGAGCTCGCGCACCCCTACCGGATGATCGCCCACAACGGCGAGATCAACACCGTCAAGGGCAACTTCAACTGGATGCGCGCGCGCGAGGGCGTGATGCGCTCGCCGGTGCTGGGCGACGACCTCGCCAAGCTCTGGCCGCTGATCTACGAGGGTCAGTCGGACACCGCATGCTTCGACAACTGCGTCGAGTTACTGACGATGTCCGGCTACTCGCTGCCGCATGCGGTGATGATGATGATCCCCGAGGCCTGGGAGCAGCACACGCTGATGGACGAGAGCCGCCGCGCTTTCTACGAGTACCACGCGGCGATGATGGAACCCTGGGACGGCCCGGCCGCGATCGCTTTCACCGACGGCGTGCGCATCGGTGCCACGCTCGACCGCAACGGCCTGCGCCCCGCGCGCTACGTGGTCACCGACGACGATATGGTGGTGATGGCCTCCGAAGTCGGCGTGCTGCCGATCCCCGAGAGCCGCATTACCAAGAAGTGGCGCTTGCAGCCCGGCAAGATGTTCCTGATCGATACCGCGCAGGGCCGCATCATCGACGACGCGGAGCTCAAAACCCAGCTCGCCGCGAGCAACCCCTACAAGGAGTGGATCCGCCGCATCCGCATCCGCCTGGACGAACTGCCCGGCGACAAGGCGGCTGGCTCGGGAGCGAAGCTAGCCGTGCCGCTGCTCGACCGCCAGCAGGCCTTCGGCTACACGCAGGAAGACCTGCGCCTGCTGATGGAGCCGATGGCCGTGCAGGGCGAAGAGGCCATCGGCTCGATGGGCAACGACAGCGCACTGCCGGTGCTGTCGGCCAAGAACAAGCCGCTCTTCATGTACTTCAAGCAGCTGTTCGCGCAGGTGACCAACCCGCCGATCGACCCGATCCGTGAACAAATGGTGATGTCGCTCGTGAGCTTTGTGGGCCCGAAGCCCAACCTGCTCGACATCAACAACATCAACCCGCCGATGCGGCTCGAAGTCAGCCAGCCGGTGCTCGACTTCAAGGACATGGCCAAGATCCGCGCGATCCACGGCTACGCCTCGGGCAAGTTCAGCAGCTTCGAACTGGATGTCTGCTACCCCGTCGCCTGGGGCAGCCAGGGTGTAGAGGCACGCCTCGCCTCGCTCTGTGCGCAGGCGGTCGATGCCGTTAAGTCCGGCCACAACATTCTCGTGCTGACCGACCGCGCACTCGACGCCGAGCATTGCGCGATGCCCGCGCTGCTCGCCACCAGCGCCGTGCACCAACACCTGATCGGCGCGGGGCTGCGCACCTCCACTGGCCTCGTGGTGGAAACCGGCTCCGCGCGCGAGGTGCATCACTTTGCGCTGCTGGCCGGCTACGGCGCCGAGGCGATCCACCCCTACCTGGCGCTGGAAACGCTGCTCGAGATGCACGCCGATTCGCCCGGCGGTGTGGACGGACAAGCAGCCATCAAGAACTACATCAAGGCGGTCGGCAAGGGCTTGCAGAAGGTGATGTCCAAGATGGGCATCTCCACGGTCATGAGCTACTGCGGCGCGCAGATTTTCGAGGCGGTGGGCCTGTCGCGCGAGCTGACGGACAAGTACTTCAAGGGCACCGCCAGCAATGTCGGCGGCGTGGGCCTGTTCGAGGTGATGGAAGAAGCGCTGCGCACGCACCGCGCGGCGTTTTCCGCCGACCCGGTACTGGCGACCATGCTCGATGCCGGCGGCGAATACCAGTGGCGCGTGCGCGGCGAAGAACACATGTGGACGCCGGACGCCATCGCCAAGCTGCAACACTCGACCCGCGCCAACAACTACCAGACCTACAAGGAATACGCGCAGATCGTCAACGACCAGAGCCGCCGGCACATGACGCTGCGCGGGCTGTTCGAGTTCAAGGTCGATCCGAAAAAGGCGATTCCACTGGACGAAGTCGAGCCCGCGCGCGAGATCGTCAAGCGCTTTGCCACCGGTGCGATGTCGCTGGGTTCGATCTCCACCGAGGCACACGCCACGCTCGCGGTGGCGATGAACCGCCTGGGCGGCAAGAGCAACACCGGCGAAGGCGGCGAGGACGAGCGCCGCTACGCGCACGAGCTGCGGCATGGCTTCGGCAACGCCGGAATCAAGGACGGTGACACGCTTGCGAGCGTGATCGGCAAGGACCGGGTCGTCGCCGACATTCCGCTGCGCGCCGGCGACTCGCTGCGCAGCAAGATCAAGCAGGTGGCCTCGGGCCGCTTTGGCGTGACCGCCGAATATCTGGTGAGCGCCGATCAGATCCAGATCAAGATGGCGCAGGGCGCCAAGCCCGGCGAAGGCGGCCAGTTGCCCGGCCACAAGGTCAGCGACTACATCGCCAAGCTGCGCTACTCGGTGCCCGGCGTGGGTCTGATCTCGCCGCCGCCGCACCACGACATCTACTCGATCGAAGACCTCGCGCAACTGATCCACGATCTCAAAAACGCCAATTCGCGCGCCAGCATCAGCGTCAAGCTGGTGTCGGAGGTCGGTGTTGGCACGGTCGCGGCGGGCGTAGCCAAGGCCAAGGCCGACCATGTGACCATCTCCGGCCACGACGGTGGCACGGGGGCATCACCGATCAGTTCGATCAAGCATGCCGGTTCGCCCTGGGAGCTGGGTCTGGCCGAGACCCAGCAGACGCTGGTGTTGAACCGCCTGCGCGGCCGCATCGCGGTGCAGGTCGATGGCCAGATGAAGACCGGCCGCGACGTGGTGATCGGCGCGATGCTGGGCGCCGATGAGTTCGGCTTCGCCACCGCGCCGCTGGTGGTCGAAGGCTGCATCATGATGCGCAAGTGCCACCTGAACACCTGCCCGGTGGGCGTGGCCACGCAAGACCCGGTGCTGCGCCGCAAGTTCAAGGGCCAGCCTGAGCACGTGGTCAACTTCTTCTTCTTCGTCGCCGAAGAAGTGCGCGAGTTGATGGCGCAACTGGGTATCCGCAGGCTGGAAGAGCTGATCGGCCGCACGGACCTGCTCGACATCAAGCGCGGCATCGAGCACTGGAAGGCGCGCGGGCTCGACTTCTCGCGCATCTTCTACATGCCACCGATGCCGGCCGACGTTGCGCGCTTCAAATGCGAAGAGCAGGATCATGGCCTCGCGCGCGCGCTCGACCACAAGCTGATCGCGCAGGCGATGCCGGCGCTGGAGCGGGGCGAGCGGGTCAGCTTCATCACGCCGATCCGCAACGTCAATCGCACGGTGGGCGCGCTGCTGTCCTCCGAAGTCGCGCGCCGCTACGGTCACGCGGGGCTGCCGGACGACACGATTCATATTCAGTTGAACGGCACCGCGGGCCAGAGCTTCGGCGCCTTCCTCGCGCAGGGCATCACACTCGACCTGGTGGGCGATGCCAACGACTACACCGGCAAGGGCCTGTCGGGCGGCCGCGTGATCGTGCGTTGCCCCAACGACTTCCGCGGCTCGGGCACCGAGAACATCATCGTCGGCAACACCGTGCTCTATGGCGCGATTGCCGGCGAAGCCTTCTTCAACGGCGTCGCGGGCGAGCGCTTTGCGGTGAGGCTGTCGGGTGCCACCGCGGTCGTCGAAGGCACGGGCGACCACGGCTGCGAGTACATGACCAAGGGCACGGTGGTCGTGCTGGGCGACACCGGCCGCAACTTTGCCGCCGGCATGAGCGGCGGCATCGCCTACGTGTTCGACGAGCACGGCGACTTTGCGAAGAAGTGCAACACCGCGATGGTCGCGCTGGAGCCGCTGCTGCCCGCGCAGGAGCAGCAGGAGAAGGTGGACGAAGCGATCTGGCACCTGGGCGAGACGGACGAACTGATCGTCCGCAATCTGGTGGAGCAGCACTTCCGCCACACCGGCAGCCTGCGTGCGCGGATGATCCTCGACCACTGGCCCGCCATGCGCGGCAAGTTCGTCAAGGTGTTCCCGCACGAATACAAGCGGGCGTTGAAGCAGTTGCACGAGGCGCAGCAGAAGGCTGAGCCGCAGAAGCTGGCGGCGTAAGGGTCGTCGGGCCCCAATTGAGTGTCGTGTCGGCCATGAACCGCTTCCAACAGTATGTCAGCGAACGCCCGGTCTACGAGCGCGAGTTTTATCAGAAACTGCTCGATGGTTGGGACGAGCAAAAACTAGCCAGGGCGATCGCAATGGCAGGCAAGTTGGAGACCGCTGGGTGTGCCCATCCAGAAGGCTGGATCTTCAGCGAGTTCAGCGAGAACATTCCCCAATTTGCTCGATTTGCCCTGCTGAAATCACTTTGGGAAAGAGCGATCACACCCGCCATCGAGAACGACTTTTGGCTCAATAGTGGCGCGATGCGGGAAATCCTCAAGAAAGTCGAGCGGGTTCTATCGTCAGACGAGAAAGAGCAACTGTTCTCGGAAATCGGAAAGGCACTTGGATTCCACATGCTGAACGTGCTGGACGAAGGTATTCATAGCGAAGAACTCCCCGGATGGTCAGTAATCGAGCTGAGCGCAGAGGGAGAGCCTACCGGCCGGGAAATCGGAGGCTTACATGAGTCGCTGATGGAAGAAGAGTTTCAACCCCATCGCATCTACTGATTGACGAGAAAGCAAAATGGGTAAGATCACCGGATTCATGGAATACCAGCGGCTCGAAGAAGCCGCCGAAGCAGCCGCCTCGCGCAAGCAGCATTGGCGCGAGTTCGTCGTCCACCTGACCGACGAGCAGGCCAAGGTGCAGGGCGCGCGCTGCATGGACTGCGGCATCCCGTTTTGCAACAGCGGCTGCCCGGTGAACAACATCATCCCGGACTTCAACGACCTCGTGTACCGGCAGGACTGGCGCGCCGCGCTCGACGTGCTGCACTCGACCAACAACTTCCCGGAGTTCACCGGCCGCGTCTGCCCCGCGCCCTGCGAGGCCGCCTGCACACTGAACATCAACGAAGCGCCGGTCGGCATCAAGTCGATCGAGCACGCGATCATCGACAAAGGCTGGGCCGAAGGCTGGGTGGTGCCGCAGCCGGCGGCGGCCAAGACCGGCAAGCGCGTCGCGGTGATCGGCAGCGGGCCGGCGGGGCTCGCCTGCGCGCAGCAACTGGCGCGCGTGGGGCACGAAGTGACCGTGTTCGAGAAGAACGACCGCGTCGGCGGCCTGCTGCGCTATGGCATTCCCGACTTCAAGATGGAAAAGTCGCACATCGACCGCCGCGTGGCGCAGATGCGCGACGAAGGGGTGCAGTTCCGCACCGGCGTGCTGGTAAGCAAGAGCAAGCTCGATGGTGGAATCACCAACTGGGCCAATGAAAAACTCGATCCCGAACAGGTGTTGAAGGACTACGATGCCGTGGTGCTGGCCGGCGGTGCGGAGCAACCGCGCGACCTGCCGGTGCCGGGGCGCGAGTTGAAGGGCATCCACTTCGCGATGGACTTCCTGCCAACGCAGAACAAGGTGGTGGCCGGCGACAAGGTCAAGGATCAGTTGCTGGCCACCGGCAAGCACGTGGTGGTGATTGGTGGCGGCGACACTGGCTCCGACTGCGTGGGTACCAGCAACCGCCATGGCGCGGCCAGCGTCACCCAGTTCGAACTGCTGCCGCAGCCGCCGGCGCAGGAGAACAAGGAGCTGACCTGGCCCTACTGGCCGATCAAGCTGCGCACCTCCAGCAGCCACGAAGAGGGTGCCGCGCGCGACTGGTCCGTGACGACCAAGCGCTTCAACGACGACGGCAAGGGCAACGTCAAGTCGCTGACCGCGGCCCGCGTCGAGTGGAAGAAAGACTCGCAAACGGGCCAGACCAGGATGGTCGAAGTCGAAGGCTCCGAGTTCGAGCTGCCGGCCGACCTGGTGCTGTTTGCGATGGGCTTCGTCGCGCCGGTGGCGAGCGTGCTCGAAGGCTTTGGCGTCGACCGCGACCCGCGGGGCAACGCGCGCGCAGCCACTGAGGGCACCGGCAGCTACAGGACCAACGTGGACAAGGTGTTCGCCGCCGGTGACATGCGGCGCGGGCAGTCGCTGGTGGTGTGGGCAATCCGTGAGGGTCGCCAGTGCGCACGGGCCGTGGATGAGACCCTGATGGGTACATCCACGCTGCCGCGGTAAGCGCCAATGCACGCCCGCTCCGCGCTCGCCGCCCTGCTGCTGCTCGCAGCCACTGCTGTTGGCGCGCAGTCGCGCTCGGCCCCCAACCGCTTCGCCGAACTCGACCGCGCCTGCGAGGACGCGCGCCTCGTCAAGTTGACACCGTTACGCCAGCAAAAGGCCGAAGAGTGCGTGAGAACCACGCGCAAGACCCGCGCGCAGTGCGAAGCGGAGTTCGCCGACTGGGGCAACACCACGCAACTGGCCGGCGGCGGCGCGCGCGGCGGCCTGTTCTACGACCTGCCGGAGTGCAAGGCCGCAGCTGAGGCGCGGCGGCGGGCGACCGGGCGCTGAGCTTCAGAGCGGCGCATCCGGCAACTGCGGCTTGTCGCGCTCCTTGCCGACCAGACACAGAAAACCCAGCGCGCTGTCCGCCGCGGCGTAGAACTGGTGCCAGGTCATCGGCTCGACGGTCACCAGATCGTGCTCGGCGATGCTGTGAGTTTCATCGCCTATGCGCACCGTGCCGCGCCCGCGCAGGATCAGCACCGCGTGCGTGTGCTGGTGGCGCTCCAGCGTCGAGTAGCCGCCGGGCGCGACCTCAAAGTAACGCAACTCGCAGCCCTGATCCGGCTGCGCAAACAGCACCTGCCGGGTGATGTCGCGGAACGGCGCGCTGCCTTCGTCCTTGTAGCGCAGGCGCTCGACTTCGTCCCAGCGGTAATCGCCGGCGGCATCGGAGGCAAAGCGGCGGATCGCGCTCATGGCGTGCTTGCTGCCGCGACGGCAGCGACGAGCTCGCGCGTGCGCTCGGCCACGCGCTCCCGCGCGATGAGCAGCGCGCCGCCGATCAGCAGCATGCTGCCGACGCCGTAGTCGGCGACGAGTTCGGGCACCCGCTCGACACTCATGCCGCCGGCGGGTGTGGGCAACGCGGCGCGCAGGCCGTGCCAGGGCGCGCGCAGCGCGTCGGCGAGCATGTGGCAGGTGGCCGGGCTGTAACTGAAGCGTCCGCCATGGTTGGGGAAGATCACCGCGTCCGCCCCGCACAGGCGGAAGAGTTTGCCGAGCAGCGCGGGCGGCGCCATCTGCGCGCCGGCCAGCGCGGGGTGGGCGAGAAAGGCGATGCTTGGATGCTCGCGCACCAGCGCGTGGAAGGTCGCCATCCCGCAGACCATCGGCGCGATCAACACCATTTTCACGCCGTGTTCGGCAGCGAGGGCGAGCTGCTCGCGCATCCGGCTTTCCGGCCCCGACAGGCTCGGGGCGTAGATCGTGTGCCCGCCGTCGCGGCGGGCGGCGTTGGCTTCGGCCACCGCGGCGGCGCAGGCGGCCATCCGTGCCGCAAACGGCGCGCTTGCTTGGTCGGCCCAGCCGTGGTCGTCCTTGACGATGTCGAGCCCAGCGCGGGCAAAGGTGCCGGCGAGTGCGGCCATCTGCGCGGCGGTGGAGCCGATAGGCTTCAACGCCGTGCAGGTGAGCGGCCGACCCTGCACGCCGGTCAACCGGCGCAAGCCGTCTATGCCGTGGCGCGGCCCGCCGAAGTGCCGCGCCAGCGCGGGCGGCACTTCGACGTCGAGCAGTTCCACATCCGGCAGCAGCGAGCTGTTGCCGAAGAGCATGTTCATCAACTGGCCCGCATCGTGGCCCACCGTCTCGGCAGCCAGCGCCACCTGTGCCAGCGAGCTGCCGTCGGGGCGCGGCTGGACGTCGAGCAGTTGTCCGACGACCTCGGCGCGCACGCGCGCATCGGTCACCGCCTCCAGCGGCAGCTCCACGCTTTGTTCGAGCGCCACCGCCTGTGCGCGGCGCGCGGCGTCGCGCTCGCCGGTGCGCAGCCGGTACGTCGCTATGATGCGGGCGCCTTCCATCCGGCAAATTCTACGGAGCGCGCTCCTCGCGCGCCCATCACTTCACATCACCGGGAGAACCCCTATGAGATTGCTGATCGGTCTGTTCGTCGCGGCGCTGGCGCTGCCCGCGGCGGCGCAGGCGCCTGCGGGCACGATGAAGAAGATCGCCGATACCAAGTCGATCACGCTCGGCTTCCGCGCCGATGCGGCGCCCTTTGCGTTTCGCGGCGCCGACGGGCAGCCGGCTGGCTACTCGGTGGATCTGTGCAAGCAGGTGGTCGCCAGCGTCGGCCGCGCGGTCGGCGGCGAGCTGAAGGTCAACTGGGTGCCGGTCGGTGCCGCCGAGCGTTTTGCCAAGCTGGAGCGCGGCGAGATCGATCTGGAATGCGGCGTCAGCACGGTCACGCTGGGCCGCCAGCAGCAGGTGGATTTTTCGAACCTGATTTTCGTCGACGGCGGCGCGGTGCTGTTGCGCGCCGAAGACGGCGCCAACCGCCGCATCGCCGATCTCGGCGGCAAGACGATCGGCGCGATGCCCAACACCACCACCGAAACCGCGCTGCGCGCCGCGCTCAAGGCGCGCGGCGTCGATGCGAAAGTCGTCGCGGTCAAGGACGAGCAGGACGGCATGGCGGCGCTGCGCGACAAGAAGATCGACGGCTTTGCCGCCGACCGGATCGTGCTTGTGGGCCTGGTGCTGCGCGCGCCGGTGGGCGGCACGTTCGCCTTGAGCGGCGACGACTTTTCCTTCGAGCCCTATGCGCTGACGATGCGGCGCGGGGAACCGGACTTTCGCCTCGCGGTCAATCGGGCATTGTCCGAGACGTATCGCGGGCCGGCGCTGGGCCAGATTTACGAGCGCTGGTTTGGCGCGGTCGGCTCCCCCGGCCCGCTGCTGGTGGCCATGTATTACCTGAACGCTTTTGCCGAGTGACGAACCGGGAGTAAAGACGATGAGCAGAACCCTGAACTGGATCGTGGCCGCGCTGGCGGTCTTCGTACTTGCCGCTTGTGCCACGCCGCAGCCGACTTTTGTCGGCAACGGCACGGTGGTGTCGATCAGCGAGAGCAAGGAATCGAGCCAGACCGCAAATGCGGTCGGCGCCATCGGCGGAGCGCTGTTAGGCGGCCTGCTCGGAAGCCAGATCGGCGGCGGCAGCGGACAGACGATCGCCACCGGTGTCGGTGCGGTGGGCGGCGCGATGGCCGGCAAAGCCGTCTCGGGCAATGTCGCGGCGGAACTGGTTTGGCGCGTGGTGGTGCGCTTCGAAGACGGCATCGACCGCACGATCACGACCTCGCAGCGGCCCAACTTCCGCACCGGCGACCGGGTGCGCGTGTCCGGCGACCAGATCACCCGCCTGTAACCGTGCATCCGGAGGCTCTGAAGAAGTCGTAGCGAGTGGCTCTGGCCCGGCCCGAGGAGCGCACCCGTACAAGTACACGTACGGCGAGCACCGCAGGGGCGGGATTGGGCCGCGCAGCAGATTCATTCACAGCCTCCGAGCGCGGCTGCGGCCGGCCACCAACCGCATGCCGCGCATCTTCGAATACCCGGTCGCGGTCGGCCGCGAGTCGATCGACGTTCTCGGCCACGCCAACAACCGCGAATACCTGCGCTGGATGGAGGAGGCGGCCATCGCCCACTCCGCTGCGTGCGGCTGGCCGATGGCGCGCTACGTCGAGATCGGCCAGGCCTGGGTCGCCGCGACGCACTTCATCGAATACCTGCGGCCGGCGCTCGCCGGCGATGTGCTCACCGTCTTCACCTGGATCGCTGAAATGGGCAGCCGCGACTGCCGCCGCCGCTACGCGGTACGGCGCGAGCGCAAGTGGCTGGCGCGCGGCGAGACGCGCTGGGCCTACGTCGATCTGGCCACAGGCCGCGCGATCGACATCGCGCCGATGGTGGCCGCGAGCTTCGAGCAGGTGCCCGACGACGATCCGGCGTCAGCTGCGCTGGGCTGGGGCCGCCGGCGCTGACGCTGCGGCCCGGCGCCACGCGGCCGGCGAGGTGCCGTACCAGCGGCGAAAGGCGCGGGTAAACGACGCCTGTTCCGCGTAACCCAGACGCTCGGCCACGCGCACCAGAGGCAGCGCACCGGCGCGCAGCAGGCGCGCGGCTTCCTCGCGCCGAAAGTCCTCGGCCACGGCGCCATAGCTGCGGCCAACGGCGGCGAGCCGGCGTTGCAGCGTGCGCTCGGACAGGCCCAGCAGCCGCGCCAGACGGCCGGCGGAGGCGTCGCCATCCGGCAGCGCATCGCGCAGCCGCGAGCGCAATGCCAGCTCGAGGTCGTCGGCCGGATTGTCGGCTACCGACATGCCGGCGACGATCTTGCGCAAGGTGGCGTGCAGTACCGGGTCAGACTTGATCAGCGGCTGATCCGTGATCTCGGCGGCGTAAGCGAGCGCAAACACCGGCTGCGCAAAGGTCGGGCGCACCCCGTAGAGCCGGGCGCGTACCGACTCGTCGCCGCTGGCTTCCACGGCCATCGTCACCGCCACCGGCACGGCGCGCCCGTCGGTGAGGTAGCGCATGCGCTGCGCGATCACCGCCAGCGTGTACTCGCTGCCGATGGCCGCGCCGGGCTCGGCCGCGCGCACGGCGACCCACACTCGCCCGTCGCCGCTTTCGGCGATCTCCAGCTTTTCGCCGAGCGATACGAGGGCGAAGTGCAATCGCGTGGTTTCCAGCGCCCCGCGCAGCGTCTGCGCCGTAGCCGCCAGGTAGTCGAGTACGCCGAAGCCGCCGAAGGGCACCGCCATCGCCACCGCCGAGACCACGCCGGCCTTGCCATAGGCAGGTCCGGCCGTTTGCCAGAAGTCGAGATAGGCGCTGAAGGGCACCTCGTCGTCCGGCTGGCGCGGCAGGTCGCGTCGCCTGCGATACAGCGCGCTCAAGTCCAGGCCCAGCGACTCCGCACTGCGCAGGTTGAGATACAGCGTGGCCGCCGGAACCGGTTTGTCGAGATCGAACGCAGGCATTGGCGCGAATCGCAAAGAAATTGGCGGGCGCAGGCAAGGCCCGCCGGAAAGCGCTCTTTACGCTGCGGCTGTCGGTCGAAACTGCGCCTGGGAAGGATGCCACATGAACCGCCGCCGCTTTCTGCAGATCGTCGCTGCCGCTGGCAGCGGCTTGCTGCTGTCCGCCTGCGACGACATCCCGGCGAGCGCCGTAGCACCGTGGCAGGGCCCGCCGGTCGATGAGCGCGACATCCGTGTGCGCGCTCTCGCCTGGGCCTTGCTGGCGCCCAATCCGCATAACTTGCAGCCGTGGCTGGCCGACGTGCGCGTCGCCGACACGATCACCCTGTCGCTCGATCCGCAGTGGAGCCTGCCGGGCACCGATCCGTACGGACGCCAGATCCTGATCGGCTGCGGCGGGTTTGTCGAATTGCTGCGCATGGCGGCGGCGCAGGAGGGCTACGCGGCGCAGATCGCGTGGTTCCCCGACGGCGTGTTCGGCGAGCGGCTCGATACCCGGCCGTTCGCGCGCATCACGCTGGTACGCGCGCCGTCGGTGCTGCCCGACCCGCTGTTTGCCTACGTGCGCAAGCGGCGCACCAACCGCGCGCCGTACGAGGCGCGTGCCGTGGACGCCGCCGTGCAGCAGCGGATCGCCGCGGCGATCGACACGCCCGGCGTGCGCACGACCTTCAGCGCGGACGCAGCCCAGACGCAGCGCATCTCGGCCCTTGCCGCCGACGGTTACCGCGTCGAGTGGGATACCCCGTCGGCGTTTGCCGACAGTGCGCGGGTGATCCGCCTTGGCGCCGACGCCGTCGCTGCCGAGCCGTCCGGCATCGCCGTGCATGGCACGGCCATCTGGTGGGGCAAACTGCTTGGTCTGGTCGGCCCCGAGGACATCGCCGACAGCCGCTCCAGCGGCGCCCAGCAGGGGCTCGCGCGCGTGATCGCCGCCGTGCAGGCGACTCCGCTGTGGGTCTGGCAGGCGACCGCGGACGACAGTCGCACTACGCAGGTCGCCGCCGGCCGCGCCTACCTGCGGCTCGACCTGGCCGCTGCCGCCGCGGGGGTAGCGATCCACCCCAACTCGCAGGCCTTGCAGGAGTTTCCCGAAATGCAGACGCTGTACGCCGAGATGCATCGGACGCTCGGCGTATCCCCGCCGCAGCGCGCGCAGATGCTGGCGCGGCTCGGATACGCGCCGCCGGTCGGCCCGGCGCCACGCCGGCCGGTACAGAAGCTGCTTCGCGGCTGACGCTGGACGGGTGTGGTGATACGCCGTGCGAGAATCAGCAGGAGTTCTCCGGGCCGGCTCGGCGTTGCCGACCCGCCTCATGCCCGGTTCGAGAACTGTCTCCGCCCGCACCCGTGACCGACGACACTCTGATCGCCGCCGAAGGCGTGACCTTCGGCTACGACGCCAGCCGCACGATCCTCAACGACGTGTCGGTGCGTTTCGCCCGCCACAAGGTCACGGCGATCATGGGCGGCTCCGGCTGCGGCAAGACCACGTTGTTGCGGCTGATCGGCGGCGTGTACCGCCCCAACACGGGCCGCGTGACCTTCGACGGCGAGGAGATCGACGCCGGCGACCGTGTGCAGGTGTTCCGCCTGCGGCGGCGGCTGGGGATGCTGTTCCAGTTTGGTGCGCTGTTTACCGATTTGACCGTGTTCGAGAACGTGGCCTTCCCCTTGCGCGAGCACACCGCGCTACCCGAGTCGATGATCCGCGACATCGTGCTGATGAAGCTCGACGCGGTCGGCCTGCGCGGCGCGGCGCGGCTGCGCATCTCCGAAGTCTCCGGCGGCATGGCGCGGCGCATTGCGCTGGCCCGCGCGATCGCGCTCGACCCGGAACTGATCATGTACGACGAGCCGTTTGCCGGACTGGATCCGATCAGCATGGGGGTGACCGCCAATCTCATCCGCAAGCTCAACGACGCCACCGGCGCCACCTCGCTGATCGTCTCGCACGACGTGCAGGAGTGCTTCCTGATCTGCGACTACGCGTATCTGCTGTCGTCGCAAGGGCGGGTGGTGGCGCACGGCACGCCAACCGAGTTGCGCGCCTCGACCGAGCCCGAGGTGCGGCAGTTCGTCGATGGCGCGGCCGACGGGCCGGTGCGCTTCCACTACCCGGCGCCGCCGGCGGCGGTCGACTTCGGGTTGCGCGGATGACGGCGATCGCGGACAAACTGGCGTGGCTGGGCGAGCAGGCGTTGGGTGTGCTGCGCGCGCTCGGCGGAAACGCCTTTTTCTTCGTCGAACTGCTGGGCGCCACGCCGGCGGCGCTGCGGCGCTTTGGGCTGGTGGTGGCGCAGGTGCACGCGATCGGCAACTACTCGCTGCTGATCATCGTCGCCTCGGGCCTGGCGGTGGGCTTCGTGCTCGCCTTGCAGATGTACTACGCGCTCGTGACCTACGGCGCAGCGGAGTCGCTCGGGCTGGTGGTCAATCTGGCGCTGGTGCGCGAACTGGGGCCGGTGGTCACCGCGCTGCTCTTTGCCGGACGCGCGGGCACCTCGCTCACCGCCGAGATCGGTCTGATGAAGGCCGGCGAGCAACTGGCGGCGATGGAGATGATGGCGGTCGATCCGCGCAGCCGCGTGCTGGCGCCGCGGATGCTGGCCGGCACCATCGCGATGCCGATTCTGGCCATCTTGTTTTCCGCAGTGGGCATACTCGGCGCCTGGGTCGTCGCGGTGCTGCTGATCGGGGTGGACGCCGGCAACTTCTGGTCGATCATGCAGGCGCGCGTCGATGTCTGGCGCGACGTCGGCAACGGCATCGTCAAGAGCTTCGTGTTCGGCATCATCTGCACCTTCGTCGCCCTCTACCAGGGCTACCAGGCGCAAGCCACGCCGGAAGGCGTAGCCCAGGCCACGACCCGCGCCGTGGTGATCGCCTCGCTCGCCGTGCTTGGCATGGACTTTGTATTGACCGCCTTGATGTTCTCCACTCCTTGATCCGCCGCCGCCGATGACCAAGAAAAGTACCGAAGTGTTGGTGGGTTTGTTCGTGCTGCTCGGCATCCTCGGGCTGGTGTTCCTCGCGTTGAAGGCCGCCAATCTCGCGAGCTTCACCGGCGGCGGCGCCACCTACACGGTGACCGCGCGCTTCGACAACATCGGTGGGCTCAAGGTGCGCGCACCGGTCAAGAGCGCCGGCGTGACGGTGGGCCGCGTGACCTCGATCGCGCTCGACCCCAAGACGTTTCAGGGGGTGGTGACGATGGACCTCGAGCGGCGCTTTGCCTTTCCGGCCGACAGTTCGGCCAGCATCCTGACCTCGGGCCTGCTCGGCGACCAGTACATCGGCATCGCGCCCGGCGGCGACGACAGGGATCTCGGCGCCGGCGACACGATCAAGCTCACCCAGTCGGCGGTGGTGCTGGAAAACCTGATCAGCCGGTTCCTGTTCAACCAGGCCGCCGAAGGCGGCGAGGCCAAGAAGGAGTGACGGTCATGAACGCCCTGCTACGTCGAGTCGCGCTGGCGCTGCTGGTCGCAGCCGCGAGCGGCTGCGCCACGCTGCCGCCCGACGCCGGCAAGAACCCGGACGACCCGTGGGAGGTCTACAACCGCAACGCGTCGGAGTTCAACCGGGGCATCGACACGCTGATCGTCAAGCCGCTGGCGGTCACCTACGAGACGCTCGTGCCGCAGCCGCTGCGCACCTGCGTCGGCAACATCCTCGACACCATCAGCACGGTTCCGACCGCGCTGAACAAACTGTTGCAGGGCGACCCCGACGGTTTCGGCGCCGGCATGTCGCGCGTGCTGCTCAACGCGACCATCGGCATCGGCGGCTGTTTCGATCCGGCCTCCGACTTCGACATCCCCAAGCTGTACTCCGATTTCGGCGTCACGCTCGGCAAGTGGGGTGTGCCGGCGGGGCCGTACTTCGTGTTGCCGCTGCTCGGGCCGTCCACGGTGCGCGACGCAGCGGGCCGTATCCCTGGCGAGTTTCTTAACCCGCAGATCCAGCTGCGGCAGGCGTCGAGCAACCCGGTTTTCTTCACGCTCGACGTGCTCGATACCCGCACCCGCCTGTTCCCGTTGGAAAAGCAACTCGACGACTCCGGCCTCGATCGCTACACGGCCGTGCGCGATGCCTTCCTGCAACGCCGCCGCACCCTGGTCGACCGCGAGGCGGTCGCGCCGCTGCCGGTGTACGAAGACCCCGGCGACGCCCCGCCGCCGGCCAAGTAAAGTCGCGACTTTGATCAGAACGAGACCGACCATGTGGACGCTACTTCGCGGCGCGTGCGCCGCATTGCTCCTTGCGCTGGCGCTGCCGGCGGCCGCGCAGGGCACCGCCAACGCCAGCGCCGCGCCCGACGCGCTGGTCGCGCGGATTTCCAACGAAGTGCTCGACGCCCTGCGCAACGACAAGGCGCTGCAGGGCGACCCTGTGCGCATCGCCGAGATGGTCGAAGCCAAGGTGTTGCCGCACGTGGACTTCGAGAAGATGACGCGGCTGGCGGTCGGTCTCGGCTGGCGGCAGGCGAGTGCCGAGCAGCGACAGACACTGGTACGCGAGTTTCGCAAGCTGCTGCTGTACACGTACAGCGGTGCGGTCACGCAGATTTCCGACCAGAACGTGGTCATGAAGCCGCTGCGCCAAGGCAGCAGCGCCGACGACGTTGTGGTTCAGTCCGAAATCGTCGCCTCCAAGGGCGCACCCGTGGCGCTCGACTACCGAATGGAGAAGACCGCCGCCGGCTGGAAGGTCTACGACATCAACGTCGCCGGGGTGTGGCTGGTGGAGAGCTACCGTAACCAGTTCGGCCCCGAGGTCAAGGCCAATGGCGTCGACGGTTTGATCAAGTCGCTCAGCGAGCGCAATGCCCGGCTCGCCGCCGCGCGCAAGGCATGAAGATCGACGGGCGCGCGCTGACCAACCAGAACGCGGCGACTTGGCTCGCCCGCGGGCGCGCGGCGGTTGCGGGCGGCGATGTGCGCATCGATCTGTCCGACGTGCAGGCGGTGGACTCCGCCGCCGTCGCGTTGTTGCTCGACTGGCAGCGCGCGGCGCAGGCGCGCGGCGCCGCGCTCGATCTGGCCGGCGTCCCGACGGGCCTCGAAAGCCTGGCCCGCCTCTATGGGGTGAGCGCGCTGTTGGGCTTGCCCGAACCGGCCCGGCCCTGAGCCGTAAAATCGCGCTCTTGCTGGCCGCCTGCGGGCGGCCAATTTGTTTCTGCCGATGAATCCCGCCGCCATTGAAACGACTAACGTCGTCAAGCGCTACCCGCGCACGACGGCGCTCGACGGCGTCAGTCTGCGCGTGGAGCAGGGCGAGTTCTTCGGCCTGCTGGGACCCAATGGCGCCGGCAAGACGACGTTGATTTCCATCGTCGCCGGGCTGGCGCGCGCCACCTCCGGCACCGCGTGCGTATTGGGGCACGACGTGACCGCCGACTACCGCGCCGCGCGCCGCGCGCTGGGTGTGGTGCCGCAGGAGCTGGTGTTCGACCCCTTCTTCACCGTGCGCGAGACGCTGCGCTTGCAGTCCGGCTACTTCGGCCTGCGCGACAACGACGGCTGGATCGACGAGTTGCTCGACAACCTCGCGCTCACCGCCAAGGCGGAAACCAACATGCGCGCGCTGTCGGGCGGGATGAAGCGGCGCGTGCTGGTCGCGCAGGCGCTGGTGCACCGGCCGCCGGTGATCGTGCTCGACGAACCCACCGCCGGCGTGGACGTGGAACTGCGGCAAACACTCTGGCGCTTCATCCGCCGGCTGAACCGCGAGGGCCACACGATCGTGCTGACCACGCACTATCTCGAAGAAGCGCAGGAACTGTGCAGCCGAATCGCCATGCTCAAGGCCGGCCGCGTGGTGGCGCTGGACAGCACGCGCGCGCTGCTCGCCGGGCTGGAGGGCGTGCGGATGTCGTTCCGGCTGGCGGGCGAGTTGCCCGCGGCACTGGCCGGCAAGCTCGCCGAGCGCGACGGTGTGCGCGTCGCGTTGCGCTTGAGCGGCGCAGAAGAAGTCGAGTGCGCGCTCGGGGAACTGCGCATGGCCGGCGCGCGGATCGAAGACCTGGAGGTCGGCCACGCCGATCTGGAGGACGTATTCCTGCAATTGACCTCCGACCGCCGCACGGGGGAGTCTTTTCTCCCCTCGCCCGCATCAGCGGGAGAGGGGCCGGGGGTGAGGGCATCGGGCCACCCAACAAGGCAAACCGCATGAGTGCCGAGACCCTCAAAGACACTAGGCCCCGGCCGCAGCCTGCCCCGGACGTCGTTAGTCCGGGGCCGGGGCGACCCACGATTGCCCCACAGGCGCAATCGTGGGTCGGCTTCCGCACGCTGCTCTACAAGGAAATGCTGCGCTTCTGGAAGGTCGCCTTCCAGACCATCGCCGCGCCGGTGCTCACCGGCGTGCTCTACCTGCTCGTCTTCGGCCAAGCGCTGGACAAGCACATCGAGGCCTTCCCCGGAGTCTCCTACATCGCCTTCCTGGTGCCGGGGCTGACGATGATGAGCGTGCTGCAAAACGCCTTTGCCAACTCCTCGTCGAGCCTGATTCAGTCCAAGATCACCGGCAACCTCGTCTTCATGCTGCTGCCGCCGCTGTCCAACGCGGAGTTCTTCGCCGCCTACGTGCTGGCCGCCATCGTGCGGGGGCTGGCGGTGGGGCTGGGCGTGTTCGCGGTCACGCTGTGGTTCGCGCCTTCCGCGCTGCTGGCGATGCAGGCACCGCTGTGGGTACTGGTCTTTGCGCTGCTGGGCGCCGCGCTGCTCGGCGTGCTGGGGTTGATCGCCGGCATCGTCTCCGACAAGTTCGATCAACTGGCCGCGTTTCAGAGCTTCATCGTGATGCCGGCGACGTTTCTGGCCGGCGTGTTCTACTCGGTGCACAGCCTGCCGACGCTGTGGCAGGCCGTGTCGCACGCCAACCCGTTTTTCTACCTGGTGGACGGCTTTCGCTACGGCTTCTTTGCCCAGGCGGACGTCTCGCCCTGGGTGAGCCTGGCGGTGGTGCTGACCGCACTGGCCGTCACCACCGCCGCGGCCTACCGCATGATCGCCCGCGGCACCCGGATCAGGAATTGACATGACCACTGCCGAATCCATCGAAGCGTCCATCGCCGCCGGTCTGGCGTGCGAGCAGTTGCAGGTCCGTGGCGACGGCCACCACTGGGAGGCGCTGATCGTCAGCCGCGCCTTCGAGGGCAAGACGCGCATCCAGCGCCACCAGGTCGTCTACGCCGCGCTCGGCGAGCGCATGCGCGAGGAGATCCACGCGCTGTCGATGAAGACGCTGACGCCGGCGGAGTACGCGGGAGCCGCGCGGTGACGGCGCCGCTTTCACGCAAGTTTCACGGCGCATGCATCGCCGCTTCGCCCGCGCCCGCCACGCTCCTCCTTGACGACCCGCCCCCGCGGGTCGCGTTGCGAGGACTGCCCGATGCGCGTCTCCGATATGCCCACTCTGCCCGCGCGGCTTACGCGGCCGGTGTACTTTCGCGGCCCGGCGCCGCGCGTTGCCGCGCCGCTGCCGGCGCTTGACGCCCCCATGGACAAACTGAAAATCACCGGCGGCGTGCCGCTTTGCGGCGAGCTCGCGATGAGCGGCGCGAAGAACGCCGCGCTGCCCGCGTTGGCCGCCGCGCTGCTGACCGCGGACGAACTCGTCATCGACAACGTGCCGCAACTTGCCGACATCGCGACGATGAGCCGGCTGCTGCGCGGCATGGGCGTTGCGGTCGAGCGCCACGGCGCGCGCCTGACGGTGAGCGCCGCGCAGGTGACCGCGACCGAAGCGCCGTACGAACTCGTCAAGACGATGCGCGCCTCGGTGCTGGTGCTGGGGCCGCTGCTGGCGCGCTTTGGCCAGGCGCGGGTGAGTCTGCCGGGCGGCTGCGCGATCGGCGCGCGGCCGGTCGATCAGCACATCAAGGGCCTGCGCGCGATGGGCGCGGAAATCGACATCGAGCACGGCTACATCGTCGCCCGCGCGCCGCGGCTGCGCGGTGCGCGCATCGCTACCGACGTGGTGACCGTGACCGGTACCGAGAACCTGATGATGGCCGCCGCACTGGCGGACGGCACCACCATCATCGAAAACGCCGCGCGCGAGCCGGAGGTCGGCGACCTGGCGCTGCTCCTCAACGCGATGGGCGCACGCATCGCCGGCGCCGGCACCGACCGCATCGCGATCGAAGGCGTGGAGCGCCTGCACGGCGCCACGCACCGCGTGCTGCCCGACCGGATCGAGACCGGCACCTTTCTCGTCGCCGCTGCGGCGACCGGGCAGTTCGGTGGCGCCGACGTGACGCTGCGCAACGTTGCGCCCGGCACGCTCGATGCCGTGCTCGACAAGCTGCGCGAGGCGGGCTGCGAAGTCGCCAACAACGGCGACTGGATTCGCCTGCGGATGGACCGCCGCCCGCGCGCGGTGAGCGTCTGCACCGCCCCCTACCCGGACTTCCCGACCGACATGCAGGCGCAGTTCATGGCGCTGGATTGCGTGGCGGAGGGCACCGGCCGCATTACCGAAACGATCTTCGAGAACCGCGTCATGCACGTGCTGGAGCTGCAACGGCTGGGCGCCGACATCGCCATCGAGGGCCATACCGCGCAGGTCACCGGCGTGCCGCGGCTGTCGGGCGCGAAGGTGATGGCCACCGACCTGCGCGCCTCCGCCGGCCTCGTGATCGCGGCACTCGCCGCCGAAGGCGAGACGGTCGTTGATCGCATCTACCACCTGGACCGCGGTTACGACCGGATGGAGCAGAGGCTGGCGGCACTGGGTGCGAGAATCGAGCGGCAGAAGTAGCCCCCTCTCCGCCATGCTGACGCTCGCACTTTCAAAGGGCCGTATTTTCGACGAAACCGTACCTCTGCTCGCGCGCGCGGGCATCGTGCCGGCGGAAGACCCGGAGCGTTCGCGCAAGCTGATCGTCGGCACCTCCGACCCGCGGTTGCGCATCGTCGTCGTGCGTGCGAGCGACGTGCCTACCTACGTGCAGTACGGCGCCGCCGAACTCGGCGTGGCCGGCCGCGACGTGCTGCTGGAGCACGGCGGCGCGGGGCTTTACGTGCCGGTCGATCTGGGCATCGGCCGCTGCCGGCTGTGTGTGGCCGTGCCGGCCGGCTTCGACTACGCGGGTACCGTGCGCCGCGGCGCGCGTTTGCGCGTGGCGACCAAATACGTGCAGGCCGCGCGCGAGCACTTTGCCGCCAAGGGCGTGCACGTCGATCTGATCAAGCTCTACGGCTCGATGGAGCTCGCGCCGCTGGCGGGTCTGGCCGATGCGATCGTCGATGTGGTCTCCAGCGGCGGCACGCTGCGCGCCAACAATCTGGTCGAGGTGGAAGAGATCATGCCCATCAGCTCGCGGCTGATCGTCAACCAGGCGGCGCTCAAGACCCGGCGCGACGAACTCGGCCCCTTGATCGAGCGGCTCGCCGCCGCCGTGCAGCCATGAGAGTCCGCGTCCTCGACACTCGCGACGCCGGCTTCGACGCCGCGTTTGCGCAACTGGTCGCGGTCGATACCGCCATCGACCGCGAAATCGAGCGCCGCGCGGAAGCCATCGTCGAAGACGTGCGCATCCGCCGCGACGCCGCGGTGCTCGAGTACACCAACCGCTTCGACCGGATGCAGGCGCCCTCGGTGGCCGCGCTGGAGATCGGCGCCGCCGAGATGCGCGCCGCGCTCGACGGGCTGCCGCTCGACACCCGCGCGGCGCTCGAAGCCGCCGCGCGCCGCGTGCAGGCTTTCCACGAGCGGCAGCGCGACGCGGGCTACATCGTCGAAGAAGCCGACGGCACCCGCACCGGCCAGCGCGTGACACCGCTGGACCGCGTCGGCGTCTACGTGCCGGGGGGCCTGGCGGCCTATCCGTCGTCCGTGCTGATGAACGTGCTGCCCGCGCACGTGGCCGGGGTGGGAGAGATCGTGATGGTCACCCCCACGCCCGACGGCGCGCGCAACCCGCTGGTGCTCGCCGCCGCCGCGCTTGCGGGGGTGACGCGCGTCTTTGCGGTGGGGGGCGCGCAGGCGGTAGCAGCACTGGCCTACGGCACCGAGACTGTTCCCCGGGTGGACAAGATCACCGGCCCCGGCAACGCCTACGTGGCGGCGGCCAAGCGGCGGGTGTTTGGCGTGGTCGGCATCGACATGATCGCCGGCCCGAGCGAAATCCTGGTGATCTGCGACGGCCAGACCGATCCGGACTGGATCGCGATGGACCTGTTCTCGCAGGCCGAGCACGACGAGCTCGCCCAGGCGATCCTGCTCACTCCCGACGCCGACTACATCGAGCGCGTGCAGCAAAGCATCGCGCGCCTGCTGCCGACGATGCCCCGGCGCGCGATCATCGAAAAGTCGCTCGCCAACCGCGGCGCGCTGATCCTCACCCGCGACCTCGCGGAAGCCTGCGCTGTGGCCGACCGCATCGCGCCCGAGCATCTAGAAATCTCCACCGACGAGCCCGAGCGCTGGGCCGAGCGCATCCGCCACGCCGGCGCGATCTTCCTCGGCCGCTATTCGAGCGAGGCGCTGGGCGACTACTGCGCCGGCCCCAACCACGTGTTACCCACCGCGCGCACCGCGCGCTTCTCGTCACCGCTGGGTGTCTACGACTTCGTCAAGCGCACGAGCCTGATCCACGCCTCCCCCGCCGGCGCCCGCGCGTTAGGCCCCATCGCCGCCACGCTGGCGCGCGGCGAGCAACTGCCGGCGCATGCGGCGAGTGCGGAGTATCGGGGGTAGTCGGGGATGCGGGTGAGGCGAGTGGTGACGCGTGCAAGGGAAGGCTTGACCCGCTTACGCTTATTGCTCTCAGGCAAAAGGCAAGACTTGACCCCTTCACGACCCGACCCCTTCACGACCCCTTCACGCGTATTGAGACTTGACCCCATCGCGTTCCCCGTCGCCCTCATCTGACCCCGTCGCGTTTGTCGCGAAACGGAAGGTGAGGGAGACATTCATTTCATCAGGCACCACCATGAAACTGACTATCCGAAACTTCGCGCACCTGCAGAACGTGGAGATTGCCTTCGGTGACCTCACTGTGCTCGTCGGGCCACAGGGCGCGGGGAAAAGCTTGGCGCTCCAATGGCTGAAGGCCGCAATTGACGGTCGACAGATCGTGGATGCTCTCAAGGCTGCTGGACACCCAGCCGAGCGCTCGGACGCGCTGATAGATTTGATCTTCGGTACCGGCATGGCTCCCGCTTGGCGCGAAAGCGAAACCGAAATTCTGCTCGATCGCAAGAATATCTCTCCGAAGAACATCGGACGAATTGGTAATGGAAAGGAAAGGCTCTTTTTCGTTCCAGCGCACCGCTCAATGCTGATCAGCGATGGATGGGCGTCGCCGTTCCAGAAGCTCACTTCTGACACTCCAGCCGTGGCCCGCATCTTCAGTCAAAACCTCTTTGATCGATTCAGCGGCAAGGATGCGGGCACTCTCTTTCCAGTCGAGAAGCGGTTGAAAAGGGAGATCCGCGAAAAAATCGACGAAGCCGTCTTCCACGGCGGCAAGGTCGGTATCGAAGAAGACCACCAGCACGCGCAGCGACTCCGGTTAGTGCACGGCGCGATGCACTTGCCCTTCATGACATGGACGGCGGGCCAGCGCGAGTTCACGCCACTTTTACTTGGCCTCTACCACCTGCTGCCGTCCGTGCAGTTGCGCAAGCGTGCGGGGACAGACTGGGTGGTGATCGAGGAGCCAGAGATGGGTCTTCACCCGCAGGCCGTTACCGCCGTGATGCTCCTAGTTCTCGATCTCTTGTGGCGCGGCTACAAGGTAGTGCTTTCCACGCACTCAGCCCACGTAATGACGATGCTTTGGATGATGCGCCATTTGAAGGCGAACGGCGCATCCTGGAAACTTGTTTGCGAGGCGTTCGACGTGACTGCCTCGCCTGCGATGCGTCGCGTGGCGGAAGAGGCCCTCGCCAAGGACTACCGCGCGTACTTACTGCAGTTCGACGGAGATGGCAAGGTCACTTCAATGGACATATCAGCGCTTGATCCGTCATCTGAGGACGACCGTGTCGCCGGATGGGGTGGGCTGACAGAATATTCATCCCGTTTTGGCGATGCCGTCCGCAAAGCCGCGAACGAGGCGTAACCTTGAACAAGGTCACACGGAAGACGCCCCTGAGGCGAGCGCTTCGCGGGGACTCTGCACTCCTTCCCTTAGTTGCCGACGGACTGGGCGCTGTAAAGGCCGCTGACCGCAACTACTTCGACAATGCAATTCGATCTAACTTCGCTGACAGCCTCGAATTGGACGAGGCCGTGAAGCGAGGCCATGAACAAGAGAGCCGCTGGGACTACTTGCTCGGCCACGAGCCAAGTGGAGAAGTTATTGCTGTCGAACCGCACTCGGCCAAACAGGACGAAATCAACGCGGTAATCAACAAGAGGGTTGCCGCGCGAAAGCAGCTGAGGGACCATCTGCGCGAAAACGCACGCGTGACGAAATGGTTGTGGGTCGCATCTGGGAAAGTCCACTTCGCGGATACCGAGAAGACGAAACGACTCCTCGATCAGAATGGCATCGTGTTCGTGGGTAAAAGAGTTACCGGAAAACACCTTTCCGTGGCCCTCGCCGCCGACTCGCGTCCGGCGGGGAACCCACGCCGCAGCGGCAAGCGAAAGTAGCAAACGGACCCCTACTTCGGAACCGCCGGCTACACGCCGACTGAGTCGCTCCCCGCCGATGAAACCCAACCTCTCGGTTCTGCACGACGATATCCGCGCGATCGGCACCTGCCCGGTATCTCACACCGGCGGGATAATCAAGCTCGACCCGACGGAGAATCCGTCGGGCTGCCGCGGCCGCGGGCGATTGGTTTTGGGGCGCGGAGAAACAGTGGTTTGACCCTTTCTTCGAGTTCGGCAAGTGCGAAATTCAGGGCGGGAGCGGCGCGGTGCAACCGACCCGCGAAAGAGACTCGGGGTCAACGCGCGCTCCGCACGAGCCGCGCGCGACGCCGCTTCATCGGCTTTTCACGCATCGCGCATCGAGGTCGCACGAGACAACCGTAGCTTCCACTCCATCGAGCCGCGCCAAACGGCGGCGGGCGATCTGGAGACGGAGGCAACGATGGGGGACGCACGGCAAGGGGGGTTACGCGGTCTGGTGGAGCGCTGGTGGCGTGAGCGCCGCGCAGCCGGCAGCGCCGAGGTCGCTCCACCCACCACAACGCAGCCGCACGAGCGGCTGCCGGGCCTGGAAGGGGTGCGCGCCATCGCCGTCCTCGCGGTGCTCGCCTACCACGGCGAAATCGCCGGGGTGCTGCCGGCGGGGTTCCTCGGCGTCGATATCTTCTTCGTGCTGTCGGGGTTCCTGATCACCGCGCTGCTGCTGCGCGAGCACGAGGCGCACGGCGCGATCGACCTGCGCGGCTTCTACCTGCGGCGCGCGCGCCGCCTGCTGCCGGCGTTGTTGGCGATGCTGACGGCCACCGCGCTGGTGGCGCCGTGGCTCGCGCCGGACGCTGTGGCGCGGCTGCGCGAAGACCTGCCGGCCGCACTGTTCTACGTCTCCAACTGGTGGCAGATCGCCTCGGCGCAGTCGTACTTCGAGGCGTTCAACCGGCCGCCGCTGCTGCAACATCTGTGGTCGCTGGCGATCGAGGAGCAGTTCTACATCGTCTGGCCGCTGCTGGCGATCGCGCTGCTGCGCGCGAGTGGCCGGCGCGGCCTGGCGCTGTTCTCGCTCGCCGGCGCGCTGCTCGCCACCGGCTGGATGGCGGCGCTGGCGATTCACTGGGCCATGCCCGAGGAGCGCGACGCGAGCCGCCTGTACTTTGGTTCGGACACGCATTGCATGGGGCTGCTGGTCGGCGCCGCATTGGCCGCGCTGATCGATCCCTGGCGGCGGCCGGCCGTGGCCGGCCCAGCGCGCGCGGCACGCGGGCGCGCGCTCGATGCGCTGGGCGGTGTCGCGCTGCTCGGCCTGCTCGCGATCATGGCGCTCGGCCACGACACGCAACCGTGGCTGTATCGCGGCGGTTTTCTGCTGGTCTCGGTGCTGACCGCTTTGCTGTTGCTCGCCGCGGTGCAACCCGCGTCGTGGTTGCAGCCGGTGCTGGCGAGCGCGCCGATGCGCTGGATCGGCGAGCGCTCTTACGGCCTGTACATCTGGCACTGGCCGGTGTTTGTGATGCTGCGGCCGCGGCTCGAACTGCCGGCCGACCCGTGGCTGGCCTTCGCGCTGCGGCTGGCGGTCACCGTCGCGATCGCCGAGCTGTCGTACCGCTGGGTGGAAGTGCCGGTACGTCGCGGGCAGTTTCTGACCGCTGTCCGGCGCCCGTGGCTCGCGCTTGGGGCCGCGACGGCCGCGGCATTCATCGTCTCAACCGCAGTGTTGCTGCTGGCGCCGCGCGCGACCGATCCGACCGGCAACCTCGCGGCGGCGGCGGCGGGCGGCGCGCCCTTCCTTGGCGAGTTTGCCGGGAAGATCGAGGCTCCCGAGCGCAGCGCGGTCGAGGCCGACACCATCGCGGCCGTCGCCGCGGCCAGCACCGCGGCGCGTGCAGCGGGGCGCATCCGGCCCGCGCCGGCGGTGGTCGCTGCTCCGGCGCTTGCGCAAGCCAGTGGCGAAGGTCTGCCGCGGGTCACCGCGTTTGGCGACTCGGTGCTGCTCGGCGCGCGCGACGCGCTGCTGCGGAAATTGCCCGGCGCCGAAATCGACGCGGAAGTCGGCCGCCAGGCCAGTCGGGGCCTGACCCGTGTACGCGAGGTGAAGGCGCAGGAGCGGCTGGGCAATGTGGTGCTTCTGCACATCGGCAGCAACGGATTTCTGGCGGAGCCGCAGTTGCGCGCGGCCCTGGCGGAGCTCGCCGATCGCGAGCGGGTGCTGCTGGTGACGGTGCGCGTGCCCAAGCGCTGGGAGGCGCACAACAACGACATCTTGGAGCGGGCGAGCCGCGAGTTTCCGAACACGGTTCTGGTCGACTGGGCGCGCCTGTCGGCCGACCATCCGGAGTACTTCGTCGCCGATGGCGTGCATTTGTCGTCGGCGGGAATCCGGCGCTTTACCGAGGAAATCCGCCGCCTGGCCCGCGGGCCGGCCGGCGGCGGTGAACGCGAGGCGCCGTCGTCGTCGCCGACCCCGTCCGCGGAGCGGGCGGCACTTGTGCCGGAGCACAGCGGGCCGACGACGCCCGCTGCCGAACCCTCGCCGCTGGCGCGTGCGTCGCTGTAGCGGGGACGGTCGCGGCGATACCCGCGATACCCCGCGATACCCGCTAGCATCGGGCCGTGACCATCGCGCCGAGCCCGATCCCGTCTGCACTCCGCCGTCCGGCGCCACACCCGCGCGCCCGCCTGCTCGCGCTCGGTTGGGCCGGCATGCTGCTGGCCACCGGCGCGCAGGCGCAAGTGCTCACCTTTCGGGCCGATGGCCTCGCGCCCGAGTTGCAGTGCCCGCGCGCGGCTGCCACCGGCGCGGCCACGGCGCGTCCCGGCCCATCGGCACCGGCAGCCCGCAGCCCGGATGCGGAGCGCCCCCCCGACCTCGCCGAGGTGCAGGAGGCGCTCGCCGCGGACGGGCTGCCGCCCGGCCCGCCGACCGATGCCTTGCCGCTCACCACGCCCGCGCTGCCGCTGCGGGTAGCCCTGTGGGGCGACAGTCACGCGGCGGCAAACTTCTTCTCCGAGACCATGGCCGAATCGCTGGGCTTCGCGGGCGAGCGGGTGGCACCCGGCTTCGTCCCGGCCAGCGCCGGCATGCCGGGTGTTCGTCTGCCGGTCGGCAGAGCTTGCGTCGGCGGCCAGTGGACGCGCAGCACCGCGCACCGCGCCGCCGAGGGCGACGCGCGATTCCCCCGCAGCCTGGTGACGGCGCAGACCGACCGCTCCGGCAGCTACTACTGGATCGACTTTCGCCGCTCCGGCGCGGGGCCGGCACTGCGTGCGCTGGACGTTTACTACACGTTGCCGGACACGCGGCGCAGCGCGGTGCTCGGGGTCGCGGTCGACGGCGGGCCGGAAACCATCGTCGCGCTCGACGCCGGGGGCGATGGCGTACTGCAACTGCGGCCGAGCGAGGCCTTGTCCACGCTGAAGCTGCGGCTGATCGTCGGCGCCGTGACGCTGGAGGGTTTCGCCCCGCAGTATCTGGCGAGTCCCGCGCTGGTGCTCGACACCTTTGCCGTGCCGGGGGCGACCGCGCGCGGTTGGCGCATGGCCGATGCACAGTACGTGCAGCAGCGGGGCGGCGACGCCGGCTACGACCTCGTGCTGCTCGAATACGGCACCAACGAAGGCAACGACCCGAAGTTCGACCGCACCGCCTACGCCAGCGACCTGCGTGCCAGTCTGCGCAACGTCCGCCGCGCCTACCCGCAGGCTGCCTGCATGCTGATCGGCCCCACCGACCGCGGCGTGCTGGTGGCGCGGCGCGCGGCCAAGGCCCCGCGCCAGGGCGCGACCGCCAAGGTCGATCTGCTGCGCTACTCGCGCGTGCATCAGGCGATCGCGGAAACGCAGCAGTCGGTCGGGCGCGAATTCGGCTGCAAGTTTTGGAACTGGCAAACCGCCATGGGCGGCCCGGGGGGGGCGTACCGCTGGTTCCACCAGGATCCGAGGCTGATGGCCCCGGACCTGATCCATCTGACCCCGCTCGGCTACCAGGCGAGCGCACGCAAGTTTGCGTCCGCGCTGAAGCTCGCGCCCAGCGGCGTGGCGCTGCGTTGAGCGCGAGCGCAGCCGACGTTTTGCTCACTACGCCCAGCCATGCCGCCCATTGATCTGTCCATCGTTCGCGAAGACGTGCGCGCCGTCAGCGCCTACCCGGTGCCGTCGGCCGCCGGGATGATCAAGCTCGATGCGATGGAAAACCCATTCGGACTGCCGCCCTCGCTGGCAGTCGATCTGGGGGCGCGGCTGGCGCGGGTGGCGGTCAATCGCTATCCGCCAGCCAATCCCGTGGAGTTCAAGGCGCGGCTAGCGCAGGCGATGGGCGTGCCGGACGGTATGGGACTGCTGCTCGGCAATGGCTCGGACGAGTTGATCCACCTCGTGATCCAGGCCTGCGCCAAGCCGGGCGCGACGGTGCTGTCGCCGTGGCCGAGCTTCGTGATGTACGAGATGAGCGCGCGCTTCGACGGCTGCCGCTTTGTCGGCGTGCCGTTGGCGGCGGATTTCTCGCTCGACCGTGAGGCGCTGCTCGCCGCCATCGCGCGCGAGCGGCCGGCGGTGATCTTCATCTCCTGGCCCAACAATCCGACCGGCAACCTGTTCGACCGCGCGACCGTGGAGGCGGTGCTCGCTGCCGCGCCGGGGCTGGTGGTGTTGGACGAGGCCTACCTGCCCTTCGCGCTCGACACCTGGATGCCGCAGTTGGCCGTGCGGCCCAACTTGCTGGTGCTGCGCACGCTGTCCAAGCTGGGGCTGGCCGGCATCCGGTTGGGCTATCTGGCGGGCGACCCGGCGTGGATCGCCGAGTTCGACAAGCTGCGCCCGCCGTACAACGTCAACGTGCTGACGCTGGCCGCCGCCGACTTCATGCTCGACCACCTGCCCCTGCTCGACGAGCAGGCGGCCACCCTGCGCTTGGAGCGCGCGCATCTGCTCACCGTGTTGCCTGCGCTGCCGGGGGTGTCGGCCTTCGACTCGGCGGCCAACTTCATCCTGTTCCGCGTGGCCGATGCCGATGGCGTGTTTGCACGGCTGAAGGAGCAGCGCATCCTGATCAAGAACGTCGGCCGCATGCACGCGCTGCTGGCCGGCTGCCTGCGCGTGACGGTGGGCGCGCCGGAAGAGAACCGCGCCTTCCTCGCCGCGCTTGCCACCGCGCTAAAGTAGCGCCATGAGTACGCGCAGCGCGGACGTGGTCCGCAACACCAAAGAAACGCAGATCCGCGTGGTGGTGAGTCTCGACGGCAGCGGCCGGTCGCAGATCGCCACCGGGATCGGCTTCTTCGATCACATGCTCGACCAGATCGCGCGCCACGGTGCGCTCGATCTGACGGTCGAGGCGCAGGGCGATTTGCATATCGACGGCCACCATACGGTGGAGGACGTGGGCATTGCGCTCGGCCAGGCGGTCGCGCGCGCGCTGGGCGACAAGGCCGGGCTGCGTCGCTACGGCCACGCCTACGTGCCGCTCGATGAGGCGTTATCGCGGGTGGTGATCGATCTGTCCGGCCGGCCGGGGCTGGTCTGGCAAGTACCGTTCACGCGGGCGATGATCGGCGGCTTCGACACCGATCTGGCGCACGAGTTTTTCCAGGGTTTCGTCAACCATGCGCTGGCGACGCTGCACGTGGACAACCTGCGCGGCGACAACGCGCACCACCAGTGTGAGACGGTGTTCAAAGCCTTCGCCCGCGCGCTGCGAACGGCGGTCGAGATCGATCCGCGCGCCGGGGGCGTGGTGCCATCCACCAAGGGCACGCTCACCGCCTGACTCTGCCGGAGTACCAGGCCGACGCCCCCACCCCAGCCCTCCCCCGCGAGCGGGGGATGGCGTCAACCGACAACCGATCACCGATTACCGATCACCGAGAATGATCGCCATCGTCGACTACGGCATGGGCAACCTGCGCTCGGTGGCCAAGGCGCTGGAGCATGTCGCGCCCAAGGAGTCGGTGCGGATCGCCACGACGGCGGCGGATGTCGATGTGGCGGATCGCGTGGTCTTCCCCGGCCAGGGCGCAATGCCCGACTGCATGGCCTATCTGCGCGCCGCGGGGTTGGAAGACGCGGTGCGCCGCGCCGCGGCGAGCAAGCCGCTGCTCGGTGTGTGCATCGGCCAGCAGATGCTGCTGGAGGAGTCCGAAGAATCGCGCGTGCCCGGCGCCCGCACGCCAGGGCTGGGCCTCTTTGCCGGCAGCGTGATCCGCTTTCGCGATGCCGACATGCAGCGCACCGACGGCATGCGCCTCAAGGTGCCGCACATGGGCTGGAACCGCGTGCGCCAGTGCCAGCCGCACCCGCTGTGGCACGGCGTGGTCGACGGCAGCTGGTTCTACTTCGTGCACAGCTATCACGTACAGCCGCGAGACGCCGACCTGGCTGCCGGTGAAACCGAGTACGGTCGCATCTTTACCTGCGCCATTGCGCGGGATAACATCTTCGCCACGCAATTCCACCCCGAGAAAAGCGCTGCCGCCGGCCTGAAGATCTACGAGAATTTCACCCGCTGGAACCCCTGATTCCACGCCTCCCGCGCCCGCCTCGCGTTTCACCCTCCCTCCCTCGACCCACCCGACGACTGCTTCCCGCTCGGGCGCATCCGAGATGCTGCTGATCCCCGCCATCGACCTCAAAGACGGCAAGTGCGTGCGCCTGCGCCAGGGCGACATGGCGAGCGCCACCGTGTTCTCCGACGACCCGGCGGCGATGGCGCGCCAGTGGGTCGAGCAGGGCGCGCGGCGGCTGCATCTGGTCGATCTGAACGGCGCGCGCTCGGGCCGCCCGGTCAACGAGGCGGCGATCAAGAAGATCGTCGCCGAAGTGGGAGACGAGATTCCGATCCAGCTCGGCGGTGGCATCCGCGACCTGGATACGGTGGAGCGCTACATCGACGACGGCGTGCATTACGTGGTGATCGGCACTGCCGCGGTCAAAAGCCCCGGCTTTCTGCACGACGCCTGCACGGCCTTCGGCGGCCACGTGATCGTCGCGCTCGACGCCCGCGGCGGCAAGGTTGCCACCGACGGCTGGAGCAAGCTCACCGGCCACGACGTGATCGATCTGGCCAAGAAGTTCGAGGACTACGGCGTCGAGGCGATCCTCTACACCGACATCGGCCGCGACGGCATGCTCTCCGGCGTGAACATCGAAGCCACGGTCGAACTCGCCCGCAGCGTCAAGGTGCCGGTGATCGCCAGCGGCGGAGTCAACGACATTGGCGACATCGAGCGCCTGTTTGCCGTACGCGACGACGGCGTGGAAGCCGTAGTGCTCGGTCGCTCGATTTACGAAGGCACGCTCGACTTCAAGGCGGCGCTGGCGCGGGTCGAGGCGTTGGACGCCTGAGCGCAGCCGCCGCTTGGCGGCTCAGACCATGCTCGCCAAACGCATCATCCCCTGTCTGGACGTGACCGCCGGTCGTGTGGTCAAGGGTGTCAACTTCGTCGAGTTGCGCGACGCTGGCGACCCGGTCGAGATCGCCCGCCGCTACGACGAGCAGGGTGCGGACGAGCTGACTTTTCTCGACATCACCGCGTCGTCGGACGCGCGCGACATCATCCTGCACGTGATCGAGAGCGTGGCCGAGCAGGTGTTCATTCCGCTCACCGTCGGTGGCGGCGTGCGCAAGGTCGAAGACGTGCGGCGCCTGCTCAACGCCGGCGCGGACAAGATTTCGATCAACACCGCCGGCGTGCAAAACCCGGCGCTTATCGGCGAAGCCACCGCGCGCTATGGCTCGCAGTGCATCGTGGTCGCCGTCGATGCCCGCCGGCGGGTGGCGGAGGACGTTAGTGCCGGTTGGGAGGTCTACACCCACGGCGGCCGCAACCCGACGGGAATCGATGCGATCGACTGGGCGCGCCGCGTGACCGAGCTCGGCGCCGGCGAAGTCCTGCTCACCAGCATGGACCGCGACGGCACCCGCATCGGCTTCGATCTCGAACTGACCCGCGCGGTGGCCGACGCCGTGACCGTGCCGGTGATCGCCTCGGGCGGAGTCGGTAACCTTCAGCATCTGGCCGACGGGATCGCGCTGGGCGGCGCCGACGCGGTGCTTGCGGCCAGCATCTTTCACTACGGCGAGTTCACCGTGCGCCAGGCCAAGGAGTATCTGGCCGCGCAGGGTATTGCGATGAGGCTCGAATGAACCGACTGCTCCGCTTGCTGCGCGACAACCGCGGGCTGCTGTTTTTCCTCGCCGCGATGTTCGTGTTTCGCTCGGCCTGGGCCGACTGGCGCCACATTCCAAGCGAGTCGATGGAACCGACGATCCAGGTCGGCGACAGGGTGGTCATCGACAAACGCGCCTACGCGTGGCGCGTGCCGTTTACGCGCATCCACCTGGCCGAGCGCGCCGCGCCGGCGGTGGGCGACGTGATCACTTTCGACTCGCCGGTGGACGAAGTGCTGTTGATCAAGCGCATCGTCGCCGTCGCGGGCGACGAGATCGGTGCGCGCCGGGGCGTGCTGTTTCGCAATGGCGCAGCCGTGGGCAATGCGGGGCGGATCGAGTTCGGCCCCGTCATTGTGCCGGCGGGCCGCGTGTTCGTGATGGGCGACAACCGCGACAACAGCTTCGACTCACGCTTTTGGGGGCCGCTTGACGAGCAGCGAATCACCGGTCGCGCGACGTCGGTAGCCTTTTCCCTCGATGGCTTCCTTCCCCGCGCCGACCGCTGGGGCGTGGACATCGGCCCGACACCATGACGGATTGGCTGGCCGAAGTCCGCTTCGACGCGCAAGGGCTGGTGCCGGCGATTGCGCAGGATGCCGAAAGCGGCCGCGTGCTGATGTTCGCCTGGGCCGACCGCGCGGCGCTCGCCGAGACGGCGGCCACGGGACAAGCGGTGTACTGGTCGCGCTCGCGCAACCGGCTGTGGCGCAAGGGCGAGGAGTCCGGCCATCGGCAACACGTGGCCGAAGTGCGGCTCGACTGCGACGGCGACGTCGTGCTCTACCGGGTGCGGCAAGCGGGCGGCATCGCTTGCCACACGGGGCGGGAAAGCTGCTTCTACCGGCGGCTGGAAGATGGCGTCTGGCAAACGGTCGATCCCGTGCTGAAGGACCCGGAACTGATCTACCGAAAATGAGCGACGACATCCTGCACCGTCTGGCGGAAGTGATCGAGTCGCGCAAGGGCGGCGACGCGGAGAAGTCGTACGTCGCGCGGCTGCTCGCCAAAGGGCCGGATGCGGTGTGCAAGAAGGTCGGCGAAGAAGCGACCGAAACCGTGATGGCGGCCAAGGACGCCGAGCACGGCGGCGCGCGCGCGCCGCTGGTGGCGGAGGTGGCCGACCTCTGGTTTCACTGCATGATCCTGCTGGCGCAGTTTGGATTCAAGCCCGCCGACGTGCTGGCGGAGCTCGAACGGCGCGCCGGCACCTCCGGCATCGAAGAGAAGGCCTTGCGCAAGGCCAGGGAGCGCGAAGGATGAAAAACCCGCCCGACCCCAACTGCATCTTCTGCAAGATCGTCGCCGGCCAGATTCCGGCCAAGTTCGTCTACCAGGACGACGAACTCGTCGTCTTCCCCGACATCCACCCGGCTGCTCCCGTGCACCTGCTGATGGTGCCGCGCGAGCACTTTGCCAACCTCGACGACGCCCATGCCCGGCACGAGGCGCTGTTGGGTAGAATGCTACTCCTCGCACCGCGGCTGGCACGAGAACAAGGCGCATCGGACGGTTTCCGTGTCGTCGTCAATAACGGCCCGGACGGCGGACAAGAGATTTATCACTTGCACGTTCACGTGCTGGGCGGTCCGCGCCCGTGGAAACGTTTATAGGAGTGCGCAAATGGGTAGCTTTTCGATCTGGCATTGGCTGATCGTGCTGCTGGTGATCGTCCTGGTCTTCGGCACCAGCAAACTGAAGAACATCGGCAAGGATCTGGGCGGCGCAATCAAGGGCTTCAAGGAAGGCATGACCGAAGGCGGCACCGCCGAGGCCAACAAGAAGGTCGACGATGCCGCCAAGCAGGTTTCGGCCGGCCAGACCATCGACGTGCAGGCCAAGGAAAAGTCCTGATTCTGGGTTGAGAGCCGCGCGCCCGCGCCCGCCGCGCGCGGCGCTCGACGCTGAACGCTCAACCGTCATGCTCGATTTCAGTTTTGGCGAACTCGCGATGATCGGCGCGGTGGCGCTGGTCGTGCTCGGCCCAGAGCGGCTGCCCAAAGTCGCGCGTACCGTGGGCGACTGGGTCGGCAAGGCGCAGCGCTACGTCAACCAGGTCAAGAGCGACATCAACCGCGAGATGGAACTCGCGGAACTGAAAAAGCTGCAAGAAGAAGCGCAGGCGGCGGCGCGCAGCGTGGAGTCGTCCTTGCAGGGCGTGCAGTCGGACTTCGACAAGGTGGCGGCCGACCTGAACGCGACCACCGCGGGCGACGCCGCTGCCACGGCAGCCACGAGCGGCACCGACTACGCCTGGGAAGGCGCCGGCGAGTCCTGGAAGCGCCATACCTTCGATCGCCGCTACAAGCCCGGCCCGTCGGTGGATGAGCTGGCCGAGGAAATCGCCCGCCTGAAGCGCCAGTTGGCGATGCCGGAGACGGCGGTCGGCCACCGCCGCAAGTTCGCCCCGCGCGCCCGTGTGAGCCGGCCGCGCATCCGCCGTTGACCGATGGCCGACGCCAAGCCCGACACCCCCGAAAGTGACAAGGAAGAAGGCTTCCTGTCGCACCTGATCGAGCTGCGCCAGCGCCTCGTGCGCGCGGCGCTGGCGGTGATCGTGGTGCTGCTGGCGTTGACGCCGTGGATGAAGGAGATCTACGACCTGCTCGCAGCGCCCATGCTGGCCGCGTTGCCGCAGGGCTCGAAGATGATCGCCACCAACGTCATCACGCCCTTTCTGGTGCCGCTGAAGGTGACGCTGCTGGTTGCCTTCATCGTGGCGCTGCCCTATGTGCTCTACCAGATCTGGGCCTTCGTCGCGCCGGGGTTGTACAAGCACGAAAAGCGGCTGGCGCTGCCGATCGTCGTCTCCAGCTTTGCGATGTTCCTGCTCGGCATCGCCTTCTGCTACTTCGTGGTATTTCGGCTTCTGTTTCCGATCATCGTCGGCTTCGCGCCGGCCTCGATCAACGTGTCGCCCGACATCGAGGCCTACTTCGGCTTCGTGCTGACGATGTTCGTCGCCTTCGGCCTGACCTTCGAGACGCCGGTGGTGATCGTGGTGTTGACGCGGCTGGGCATGGTGTCGGTGGAAAAACTCAAGTCGATCCGGCCGTACTTCATCGTCGGCGCCTTCATCGTCGCCGCCATCGTCACACCGCCGGACGTGACCTCGCAGCTGATGCTCGCGGTGCCGCTGGTGATCCTGTACCAGTTGGGCATCTGGGCCTCGATCCTGCTCGACCGGATCGCCCCGCGTCGCACCGCTGAGGCCGCGGCCGAGCCCGAGACCACGGCTTCGACCTCCTGATGCGTGTTGCCGCCCTCCGCTGCGGCCTCGCGGCGCTGTGCCTGGCGCTGGCCGCGGCGGCGGGCGCGCAGCCGGTGGTGGCCGACGACCCGGACGTGGCGCGCGGCTTTGCCGCCCATCAGGCGGGCGATGCCAAGACCGCGCTGGTGGCCTTCCGCAAGGCGGCCGCGCGCGGCGTGGCCGTCGGGCAATTCAACCTTGCCGTGATGCTGATCGAAGGCGAGGGCACGCCGCGCGACGTGCCGCAGGGCCTCGTTTGGCTGCGCCGCGCCGCCGACGGCGGCATGGCGCGCGCGCAGCACTCGCTGGCGACGATGTACGACCGCGGGCTGTATCTGCCCAAATCGACCGCCGAGGCGACGCGGTGGTTCCGCAAGGCCGCCGAGCGGGGTTGGCGCGACGCGCAGGTGGCGCTGGCCACACAGTACTTTCTCGGTCGCGGCGCACCGAAAGACTGGGCGGAGGCCGCCCGCTGGTACGAGCGCGCGGCCGAACAAGGCGACGTCGGCGCCTGCTACATCGTCGCCAGCATGTACGAGCACGGCGACGGCGTGACGATGGACCTGGGCAGTGCGCTCTACTGGTACTCGCAGGCGGCCGACTACGGCGATCCCGCCGCCGGTCTCAAGGCGGCGGAGATTCTCAAAAGGCTGCGCGGCGGTTGAGCGCCTACCGCTGCGCGGCGGGTCGCTCTGCGACTTCGACCGCCAGGTCGACTTCCTTGTCCCGACGCAGCACTTTGACCTGCGCGGTCGAACCGGGGGCCAGCTTGGCGATCTGCGCCAGCAGGTCGGGCGTATCGCGCACCGCGCTGCCGTTGATCGTCAGCACGATGTCGCCCGGCTCCATGCCGGCCTTGCCGGCCGGCGCGCTGCGTTGTACGCCGCGCACCAGCACGCCTTCGTTGCGGTTGAGCTTGAGCGCTTCGACGAGTTCCGGGGTCACGTCCACCGGCTCGATGCCGAAGTAGCCGCGCACCACCTTGCCGGTGCGGATCAACTGGCCCATCACGTCGGCCACCAGCGTGGCGGGAATCGCGAAGCCGATGCCGATCGAGCCGCCGGTGCGCGAATAAATCGCCGTGTTGATGCCGATCAGCCGCCCGCGCGCGTCGACCAGCGCGCCGCCGGAGTTGCCCTGGTTGATCGCCGCGTCGGTCTGGATGAAGTTCTCGTAGCGGTTGATGCCGAGGTTGTTGCGCCCGAGCGCCGAGACGATGCCGGCGGTCACCGTCTGGCCGACGCCGAACGGGTTGCCGATGGCCAGCACCACGTCGCCCACCTTGAGGTCTTCGGCGCGTCCGAAGGCGATGGCCGGCAGGCTGGGTGCATCGATCTTCAGCACCGCGACGTCGGACTCCGGGTCGGTGCCGACGAGCTCCGCCTCCACCCGGCGCCCGTCGGACAGCGCGACCAGGATTTCGTCGGCGCCCTCGATCACATGGTTGTTGGTGAGTACGTAACCGACGGCGGTGGCCATCACGCCGGAACCCAGCCCCGAGACCTTGTCGCCGGGCCGGCCGCCGAAGAAATGCTCGAACAGCGGGTCGCCCGCGCGGCGCCGGACCTCCTTGGTGGTGAACACGCTGACCACCGCCGGCAGCGCGCGCTGTGCCGCTTCGGCGTAGGTCGGCGCACCGTCCACGCTGGGCGCGGCCGGCGCCACCGCCACTGCCGGATCGGGCGCTGCCGGCCGCGATAACGCCAGCGGCGCCTGCCGCAGCCACTCGGGCTTGAGCGTGGCGACGATGAACAGCCCCGCCAAGCCGACGGTCACGGCCTGGGCAAAGAGCAGCCAGAGGCGGCGCAGCATCGGCGGGGCGCGGGCGGGGTTTACTTCTTCAGCGCGTCGCGAATCTCGCGCAGCAACACCACGTCTTCCGCCGGCGGGGGCGGCTCGGCCGGGGCCGCCGCTTCGGCGCGGCGCAACCGGTTGATCGCCTTGACCATCCAGAAGATCACGAGGGCGAGGATCAGGAAGTTGAGCGACACGGTGACGAAGTTGCCCCAGGCCAGCACGACCCCGGCCTTCTTGGCCTCGGCCAGCGAGGCACCCGCGGGGACATTGCCGGCCAGCACCCAATAAAGATTTTCGTAGTTGGCCCGCCCGCCGAGGATCGCGTTGATGATCGGCATGACCAAGTCGCCGACGACCGAATCGACGATCTTGCCGAAGGCGCCGCCGATGATCACGCCGACCGCCAGATCGACCACATTGCCCTTGACCGCGAATTCGCGGAACTCCTGAACGAAACTCATGCGCGGGTTCTCCATGATTGGCGCCACGGAACCGCGGCGGCGCGCGATTGTCGCATCGCAGACACCGGTCTGCTTCAGTCGGCGCAACCGCCCGCGCCGAGCCGGGCGGGATCGGGGCCATGCAGTAAAATGCCGCGCTTTCTCCCGCAGCGCCTGTCCCTTCGACGAGTCTCGGCAGAGTCGCCGCGACACCGTCCCTGGAGCCCTTGTCATGTCCTCCTCCGTTCCCGCAACGCCGGCGACCCCCAATGACGCCGAGCGTCGCAACATGCTGATTGCCACCGGCGTGGTCGGTGGCGCCGGGGCGGCCGCCTTGGCGGTTCCGTTCGTCGCCTCATTCGGCCCGTCCGAGCGCGCGCGCGCCGCCGGCGCGCCGGTGCAGGTCGATATCGCCGGCATGGCCCCCGGCGAAATGCGGCGCGTCGAGTGGCGCGGCAACCCCGTCTGGGTGCTGCGCCGCACGCCGGAGATGCTCGAGTCGCTGAAGCAGACCACCCCGCTGGTGGCCGACCCCAACTCCCAGCGCACCGCCTACCCGACACCGGCCTACGCGCAAAACGAGTGGCGCTCGATCAAGCCGGAGTACCTCGTGGCGGTGGGCATCTGCACGCATTTGGGCTGCTCGCCGGTCGGCCCGCTGGCCGCCGGCACCGACGCGACGCTGGGCAACGTGCCGGGCTTCCTCTGCCCCTGCCACGGCTCGACCTTCGATCTGGCCGGGCGCGTGTTCAAGAACAAGCCGGCGCCGGACAACCTGCCGGTGCCGCCGTACAAGTTCCTGTCCGACACCAGCGTGCTGGTGGGCGACGACTCCAAAGCGTAAGACGCCACAATCCTCATCCGGGCGGAGCGACTTCACCATGGGTTTGCACAAGACGCAGTACACGGGGCTGGCGGGTTGGATCGACTCGCGCATGCCCACGTTGATGAACGAGTACAAGAAGCACATGGCCGACTATTGGGTGGCCAAGAATTTCAACGTCTGGTACTTCTTTGGCTCGCTGTCGCTGGTGGTGCTGGTGATCCAGATCGTCACCGGCATTTTCCTGACGATGCACTACAAGCCCGACGCGAACCTCGCCTTCGCCTCGGTCGAGTACATCATGCGCGAGGTGCCGGGCGGTTGGTTCATCCGCTACATGCACTCAACCGGTGCGTCGGCCTTCTTTATCGTCGTCTACCTGCACATGTTCCGCGGGCTGCTCTACGGCAGCTACCGCACCCCGCGCGAGATCGTCTGGCTCATCGGCTGCGCCATCTTCCTGGTGCTGATGGGCGAGGCCTTCTTCGGCTACCTGCTGCCGTGGGGCCAGATGAGCTACTGGGGCGCGCAGGTGATCGTCAACCTGTTCTCGGCGATCCCCTGGATCGGCGAAACGCTGTCGCTGTACGTGCGCGGCGATTACGTGGTGTCGGACGCGACGCTGAACCGCTTCTTCGCCATGCACGTGATCGCCTTTCCGCTGATCCTGCTGGTGCTGGTGGTGCTGCACATCCTGGCGCTGCACGACGTGGGGTCGCTCAACCCCGACGGCATCGAAATCAAGGACAACATCAACCCCGCCACCGGCAAGCCGGTCGACGGCATCCCGTTCCATCCGTACTTCACCGTGCACGACGGCATCGGCCTGTCGGTGTTCCTGCTGATCTTCTTCGGCATTCTCTTTTTCGCGCCGGAGATGGGCGGCTATTTCCTCGAGTGGAACAACTTCATCCCGGCCGACCCGCTGGTCACGCCGCCGCACATTGCGCCGGTGTGGTACTTCACGCCGTTTTATTCGATCCTGCGCGCCACCACCGCGCAGTTCATGTGGGCGCTGGCCATCGGCACGCTGCTCTACGGCGCGCTCGTGTTCCTGTCGGTGCGCAGCGGGCGCGCCAAGGCGACTGCGCTCGGCGTGGCGCTGGTGGTGGCCGTCCTGATGGTCGGCGGTCCGCTGGCGCTCGAGCCCAAGCTCTGGGGCGTGATCCTGATGGGTGCTTCGGTGCTGATCTTCATGGGCTTGCCTTGGCTGGATCGCTCGCCGGTCAAGTCGATGCGCTACCGGCCGCGCTGGCACTTCTGGCTGCTGCTCGGCTTCGTCGTCGTGTTCCTGGTGCTTGGCTACTTCGGCACGCAGGCGCCGTCTGAAGTGGGCCAGTGGTTCTCGATGACCGGCACGCTGCTGTATTTCGCGTTTTTCCTGCTGATGCCGTGGTGGACGCCGCGGGGCACTTTCAAGCCGGTGCCGGACCGCCTGACGTTCAAGCCGCACTGATCCTCGCCCGGATGCCGATCATGAAGAAGCTCCTTGCCGCCCTGCTGCTCGCCACCGCCGCCGGCGGTGCGCTGGCCGCCGGCGCCAACATCACGATGGACACCTTCCCGCAGCAGCGACTGCGCGACACCGCCGCGCTGCAAAACGGCGCGCGGTTGTACGTCAACTACTGCATGGGCTGCCATAGCGCCAGCCTGATGCGCTGGAACCGCTTGCGCAACATCGGCCTGACCGACGAGCAGATCAGGGAATTCCTGATCCCGGGCGACCAGAAGGTTGGCGACATGATGACCGCCGCGATGAGCGCGCGCGACGGCCGCAACTGGTTCGGCAAGACGCCGCCCGACCTGTCCGTGATCACCCGCGCCCGCACCTCGTTCGACTACAAGGGCACCGACTACCTCTACACCCTTCTGCGCGGCTACTACCGCGACGCCGGCTCGCCCACCGGCTGGAACAACGTGGTGCTGGCCAACATCGCCATGCCGCACATCTTCTGGGAGTTGCAGGGGCCGCGCACCGCCACGCTGGAGCAGGTGGTGCACGAGACCGACCCCAAGACCGGCGCGGCGCAGTCGTTCCGCCAGGTGTCCACCTTCGACGTCGACGGCCACGTCAAGGTCGAGCGCACGCCGGTGGCCGGGCATCGGTCGAGCGCCTTGCAGTTCTCCTTCAAGGCGGTGGACGAGGCGCAGGCGCGCAAGTTCGACTCCGAGGTGGCGGACCTGGTCGCCTTTCTGACCTTCATGACCGACCCGAGTGCGGCCAAGCGCGCGGCCTACGGGCCGTGGGTGATGCTGTTCCTGCTCGCGCTTGGCACCGTGCTGTGGCTGCTCAACCGGGCCTACTGGCGCAACGTACGATAGGGGCGGCGTGGCCCCGACCGACTCCGACTGACCCCCAGGCCTGAGATTCCATGATGGTGCTCTACTCCGGAACGACCTGCCCGTTCTCGCAGCGCTGCCGCTTCGTGCTGTTCGAGAAGGGCATGGACTTCGAGATCAAGGATGTCGATCTGTTCAACAAGCCGGCCGACATCGCGGTGATGAACCCCTACGGCCAGGTGCCGATCCTGGTCGAGCGCGACCTCGTGCTGTACGAATCGAACATCATCAACGAATACATCGACGAGCGCTTCCCGCACCCGCAGTTGATGCCGGCCGACCCGGTGATGCGCGCACGCGCGCGGCTGTTCCTGTTCAACTTCGAGCGCGAGCTGTTCGTGCACGTGCAGACGATCGAGAACAGCAGCAAGCAGCCGGCGATCGACAAGGCCAAGGGCATGGTGCGCGAGCGGCTGACGCAACTGGCGCCGATCCTGCTCAAGTACAAGTTCATGCTGGGCGACGACTTCTCGATGCTCGATGTGGCCATCGCCCCGCTGCTGTGGCGGCTGGACCACTACGGCATCGATCTGCCCAAGAGCGCGGCGCCGCTGTTGAAGTACGCCGAGCGCATCTTTTCGCGTCCCGCGTACATCGAGGCGCTGACCCCGTCCGAGAAGGTGATGCGCCGCTGACCGGCGCCGTGGCGATGGCCGAAGTCTCGACCAAGCCCTATCTGATCCGCGCCATTTACGAATGGTGTACCGACGCGGGTTTGACGCCGCACGTCGCGGTCAGTGTGGACGGCAGCGTGCGGGTGCCGGCCGAGTTCGTCAAGAACGGCGAGATCGTGCTCAACGTCTCGGCGCTCGCCACCAGCCGGCTGGTGATGGACAACAGCGCGATCAGCTTCCACGCCCGCTTTGGCGGCGTGGCGCGCGACGTCTACGTGCCGATCGAGCGGGTGGTAGCGATCTACGCGCGCGAAAACGGCCAGGGCATGGCCTTCGAGCCGCCGCAGGCGCTGGCCGCTGCGGTACAGGAGCCGGCCGCGGAGGTCGCGGTGCCGCGCGCGGTGGAAGGGCCATCCGAGCGGCCGGCGCTGGTGCCGGTCGAAGGTGCCGCGCCCGGTGAGCCCGCGCCGCCGCCCAAGGGCGGAGAGCGTCCGCGCCTGACCCGCGTCAAGTAGCCCGCCGCGTAGACTGCCGGCGAAAAGTCCCCGGCCGGCTTAGCTCAGTTGGTAGAGCAACCGCCTTGTAAGCGGTAGGTCATCCGTTCGATTCGGATAGCCGGCACCAGAAGACGCCGATAAAGCTACTGCGCGGCCGCATTTCGCCGCTGCGATGCTCGCCGTACATGTGTACGGCTGCGCTTCTCGCGCCGACCTGCGGCCGCTCGCTACGCTTTCTCGGCATCTTCTGCCCGATCCATGAGTTCGGGTCAGCGGCCGCTCGCTCCAGTTGGGCGTGGGGTACGGCGCTGGGCGGCCGCGGAGCGATGGCTGTGCTGCCGACAGTCAACCCGCCAACCGCCGCCGCAAGATATCGTTGACCTGCTGCGGATTGGCTTTGCCGCGGGTGGCGCGCATGCACTGACCGACCAGCGCATTGAACGCTTTTTCCTTGCCGGCGCGGAACTCTTCGACCGACTTGGCGTTGGCGGCGAGCACTTCGTCGATCACCGCTTCCAGCGCGCTGGTATCCGAGATTTGCCGCAAGCCACGTCTGTCGATGATCGCGTCGGCGGACTCGCCCTCGCGCGCCCACAGCGCGGCAAACACGTCCTTGGCGGTCTTGTTGTTGATCGTGCCGTCGGCCACGCGGGCGATCAGCCCGGCCAGTTGCTGCGGGTTCACGGGTGCCGACTCGATGGCCAGGCCGGAGTCGTTCAGCGCCGCGGCGAGTTCGCCCATCACCCAGTTGGCGGCGGCCTTCTTGTCCGCCACCAGCGCAGCCACGGCCTCGAAGTAGTCCGCGGTGGCGCGTGTGTCGGTGAGCGTCTGCGCGTCGGTGGCGGTCAGCCCATAGTCGCGCACAAAGCGCTCGCGCCGCGCGGCGGGCAACTCTGGCAGGCCGGCGCCCACCTGGTCGATCCACTCGGCGCTGATGGCCAGCGGCAGCAGGTCGGGGTCGGGGAAGTAGCGATAGTCCATCGCGTCTTCCTTGCTGCGCATGCTGCGGGTTTCGTCGCGCGCCGGGTCGTACAGGCGCGTTTCCTGCACCACCGTGCCGCCGTCTTCGATCAGCTCGATCTGCCGGCGCGCCTCGAACTCGATCGCCCGCTCCAGAAAGCGGAAGCTGTTCAGGTTCTTGATCTCGCAGCGGGTGCCGAGCTTGTCCGAGCCCGCCGGCCGCACCGAGACGTTGGCGTCGCAGCGGAACGACCCTTCCTGCATGTTGCCGTCGCAGATGCCGAGCCACACCACCAGCGAATGCAGCGCCTTGGCGTAGGCCACCGCTTCGGCAGCCGAGCGCAGTTCCGGCTCGGTGACGATCTCCAGCAGAGGTGTGCCGGCGCGGTTCAGGTCGATACCGCTTTGCCCGTGAAAATCCTCGTGCAGCGACTTGCCGGCGTCTTCTTCCAGATGCGCGCGTGTAAGCCGGACGGTCTTGGCGTAGGGCTCGCCGTTCCTGGGCGTGACGACGAAGCTGAGCGTGCCGCCCTGCACGACCGGCATCTCGTACTGGCTGATCTGGTAGCCCTTCGGCAGATCCGGGTAGAAGTAGTTTTTGCGTGCGAAGACGCTGCGCTCGGCAATGGTGGCGCCGATCGCCAGTCCGAAGCGGACCGCCCGCTCGACCGCGCCGCGATTGAGCACCGGCAGCGTGCCCGGCAGCGCCAGATCGACCGCGCAGGCCTGGGTGTTGGGCGCGGCGCCGAACGCCGTGCTCGCCCCCGAAAAGATCTTGCTCGCCGTGGACAACTGCGCGTGCGTTTCTAGGCCGATGACGATTTCCCAGTTCATTTCCCTGGCCTCGATTGAGCACTGGCCGATGGCTCGGTACGCCACTCGATTAGTCCGTTGGCGCCTCCGCCATGAATCACGGACGCAGCCGCGCTAGGGCTCGAAAACTCCACGTCACGGGTGAAGAGCAGAAGTCCGTCTTTCTCAACCAATGCGCCGCTCTGCACCATCTCCGACCTCATCGCAACAAGAGTGGGCTGCCGACGCAGGGCCGCAGGGCGCTCATGAAGAACAGCCGTCGATCCCTTGTAAACCACAAAGCCGTTCGGTGTGCGATCACCGCGCGCTATCGCACCCTTCACCCTACAAACGAGCGGCAGTGCCGGACGGTCGGGCGACTCTCGTGCTGGGGTCAGGGGCACAAAGAGGTCAGACCCTAGCACCGGAAGGAGTTGCTGGATGCGGCCGAGGAAAACCTCCATGTCCTCGCGGTCGGACTCCGGCAACTTCGCTCCACTCCCAACCGTGTTTTCCAGCTCAAAGCGGCCGACGCGCTCAGCCTCGGCGATAAGACGGCCCTCCAAGTAGCGTACGTGCGCCTTGGTCAGGTTGTCGTCTTTGCTAACAAAGATCATTGCCGAAACCCAGAAGTCCTTGGACTTGTGAATCTTGAGGCGCTCACGCAGAACCTCCGCCTCTCCAATGTAGGTGCGAGGCATCCCTGTCTCCGGGTTTGTGCCGGACAGCACGTACACGCCACTCTGTAGCGACTCGGGCCTTCGATGGAGTTCTTCGAACTCGGTCCTGGGTGCAGCGACGGCTTTGCCGCTCCAGTTGGATATCTCGGCTACGCGGAGGCGCTTCGCGTCTCCGTGCGGTAAGAAGAGCTTGATCGTCGCAGCCGCCATATCAGTCGCAACGCCCTCAATACCCCGCCGGCACCCGCCGATGCCAATCGGTCGCCTGCTGGTAGGCGTGCGCCACACCGAGCATCTTCGCTTCCTCGAAGTAGTTGGCCATCAGTTGCAGGCCGACCGGACGGCCGCTGTTGACCGGATCTGCACCGAAGCCGCAGGGGATGCTCATGCTGGGGATGCCTGCGAGCGATCCCGGCACGGTGTACAGATCGGCCAGGTACATCGCCACCGGATCGTCGGCCTTCTCACCGAAGCCGAAGGCGACACTGGTCGTCACCGGGCCGGCGATCACGTCGCACTGCGTAAAGGCTCGCGCGAAGTCCTGCGCGATCAGCCGGCGCACCTGCATCGCCTTGATGAAGTAAGCGTCGTAGTAGCCGTGCGAGAGCACGTAAGTGCCGATCAGGATGCGCCGCTTGGGTTCCGCACCGAAGCCTTCGGAGCGGCTCTTCTTGATCATGTCGATCAAGTCGTCGTACTGCGCGGCACGGTGGCCGTAGCGCACGCCGTCGAAGCGCGACAAATTGCTGCTTGCCTCGGCCGGTGCGACCACGTAGTAGACGGGGATGCCGAGTTCGGCGTTGGGCAGGCTGATCTCCACGAGCCGGGCGCCAAGCTTTTCGTATTCGGCGAGCGCGGCGCGCACGCCGGCTTCCACATCGGGTGCCAGGCCGGCGCCGAAGAACTCCTTCGGCACGCCGATCTTCAGGCCGCGCACGCCGTCGTTGAGGCTGCGCGTGTAGTCCTCGCGCGGGCGGTCGATGCTGGTCGAGTCCTTGGGGTCGAAGCCGAGCATCGCGTTGAACACGAGCGCGCAGTCCTCGGCCGAATAGGTCATCAGCCCCGCGGTGTCGAGCGAGGAGGCGAAAGCGATCATCCCGTAGCGCGACGGCCGGCCATAGGTGGGCTTGGTGCCGGTGATGCCGGCAAAGGCCGCCGGCTCGCGGATCGAGCCGCCTGTGTCGGTGGCGCTCGCCACCGGCGCGATGCGCGCCGCCACTGCCGCGGCCGAGCCGCCCGAGGAGCCGCCCGGCACCGCGCCCTTGTCCCAGGGGTTGAGCACGTTGCCGAAAGCGCTGTTCTCGTTGGACGAGCCCATCGCGAACTCGTCGCAATTCAATTTGCCCAGGCAGACCATGCCGGCCTGCGCCAGGTTGGCGACCACCGTCGCGTCGAACGGGCTCATGTAGCCCTGCAACATCTTCGACGACGCGGTGCTCGCCCAGTCGCGCGTGACGAAGATGTCCTTGTGCGCGAGCGGCACGCCGAGCAGCGCGCCGCGTTCGCCGCGTGCGCGCCGCGCATCGGCGGCGCGCGCCTGCGCCAGCGTGACCTCGGGCCGCACATCGAGAAAGGCATTGAGGTCGCGGTGCGCCTCGATCCGCGCCAGCGCGATACTCGCTAACTCGACTGCCGACACTTTGCCCGCATCGAGCAGCCGGCCGAGTTCCGCCACCGACGCATGCGCCAGCTCCGTGCTCATTCGATCACCTTCGGCACGAGGAACAGCCCATCCTGCTGCTCGGGCGCGTTGCGCAGGTTGGCGGCGCGATCGTCGGCCTCGGTCACCGCGTCGTCGCGCAGGCGCTGCGTGCCGCCCAGCGGATGCGCCATCGGCTCCACGCCGGCGGTGTCCACCGCGCGCATCTTTTCGATCATCGCGAAGATGTCGTTCAGTTGTGCAAGCGTGGCCTGCGCCTGCGCATCGTCGATTTGGATACGCGCCAGGTGGGCGATCCGCTGCACGTCGTCGAGGGAAAGTGACATGGGGACGGGAGTCCCGTAGAGGAGCCATTCCAGAGGGGAATGCAATAATACAAGTCGCTCCCCGGTCGAGGTCGTGCCGGACGCCCGCCGCGTCCGCGCGACAGCGCACCCGCAACCTCCACTGACAAGGTTTCAACGCTCCGATGTTCGGATCTCTTCGCGGTTATTTTTCCAGCGACCTCGCCATCGACCTCGGCACCGCCAACACGCTCATTTACGTGCGCGGTAAAGGGGTTGTGCTCGACGAGCCGTCGGTGGTGGCCATTGCCCAGGAGGGCGGCCCCAACTCCAAGCGGATGATCCGCGCCGTCGGCCGCGAGGCCAAGCAGATGCTCGGCAAGGTGCCCGGCAACATCGAGGCGATCCGGCCGATGAAGGACGGTGTGATCGCCGACTTCGACGTGACCGAGCAGATGTTGAAGCAGTTCATCAAGATGGTGCACCCCTCGTCGCTGCTGGCGCCGAGCCCGCGCATCATCATCTGCGTGCCCTGCGGCTCGACCCAGGTCGAGCGGCGCGCGATCAAGGAGTCGGCCGAAGCCGCCGGCGCCTCGCAGGTGTTCCTGATCGAAGAGCCGATGGCCGCGGCCATCGGCGCCGGGCTGCCGGTGTCGGAGGCCTCCGGCTCGATGGTGGTCGATATCGGCGGCGGCACCACCGAGGTCGGCGTGATCTCGCTGGGCGGCATGGTCTACAAGGGCAGCGTGCGCGTCGGTGGCGACAAGTTCGACGACGCGATCATCAACTACATTCGCCGCAACTACGGCATGCTGATCGGCGAGCCGACCGCGGAGAACATCAAGAAGACGATCGGCTCGGCCTTCCCAGGGTCCGAGGTGCGCGAGATGGAGGTCAAGGGCCGCAACCTGTCCGAGGGCATCCCGCGCGCCTTCACCATCTCCAGCAACGAGATCCTGGAGGCGCTGACCGACCCGCTGAACCAGATCGTCAGCGCGGTGAAAATCGCGCTGGAGCAAACGCCGCCCGAGCTCGGCGCCGACATCGCCGAGCGCGGCATGGTGCTGACCGGCGGCGGCGCGCTGCTGCGCGACCTCGACCGTCTGCTGATGGAAGAAACCGGCCTGCCGGTGGTGGTGGCCGAAGACCCGCTGACCTGTGTCGTGCGCGGCTGCGGCGTGGCGCTGGAGCGGATGGACAAGCTGGGGTCGATTTTTGCCAATGGTTGATGACGGCAGTGAAGATGAAGATGACGGCGCTACGCGCCTGTGAAGACGAGTCACAGCCCGCGCAAGCGGGCGTCACAGGCGGCGCAGCCACCGTCATTTTCACCTGCTGAGGTATGGACCACGCCCCCCCACCCCTCTTCACCCAGGGTGTGCCCGCCCGCGCGCGGCTGGCGTTTTTCGCCTTGCTGGCGGTGGCGCTGATGATCGTCGATGCCCGGGTGCGCGCGCTGGACACGATGCGCCTCGGCGTGGGCGTGCTGCTCTACCCGCTGCAACAGGCGGTGCTGCTGCCGGTGCGGGCGGCCGAGGCGGTGGGCGACTACTTCGCTTCGGCCACCGCGCTGGGGCGCGAAAACGAACAGTTGCGCCGCAGCCTGGCCGAACAGGCGCAGGCCGTGCAGCAGGCGCGCCAGTTGCAGGCCGAGAACGACCGCCTGCGCGCGCTGCTTGCCGCGAGCGAGCGGGCGGCCGTGCCGGGCATGCTCGCGCAGGTCGTCTACGAGTCGCCCGACCGCTTCAGCCGCAAGCTGGTGGTCGATCGCGGCGCCACCCAGGGCGTACGGCCCGGCCAGCCGGTGATCGACGACCGTGGCGTGGTGGGCCAGGTCACGCGCAGCTTTCCTCTCACCGCCGAGGTCACGCTGCTGACCGACAAGGAGCAGAGCATCCCGGTGCAGATCGTGCGCAACGGGCTGCGCGGGGTGGCCTTCGGCGGAGCCGAGCCGGGCACGCTGGAGCTGCGCTTCATGGCCACCAATGCCGATCTCGTGGCGGGCGATGAGGCGCTCACCTCCGGGCTGGACGGCGTCTACCCGGCCGGGCTGGCGGTGGCGCGCGTCGAGCGGGTCGAGCGCGTCGGCGGCGAGCAGTTTGCGCGAGTGGTGATGCGGCCGGCCGCCGGCGTCGACGCGCACACGCACTTGCTGGTGTTGCAGGTCGAGCCGGCGGCAGTGGCGCCGCCGCCGGCGGCCGAGCCCGCCCGCGGGCGCGATGCGCGCCGGCGGCCGTAAGCGCAGGCGACGCAGGGACGGGCGATCGTGAGCCGCTGGTGGAGCCGATTTCGCGCGAGCTTCGCGCCGCCGCACCCGAGCACGCTGGCACCGATCCAGCTGCCGACTGGCGGCATCGTCTCCACCGGGCGCGCGACCATCCTGCTGCGGCCGGCCAACCCGCTGTTCGTCTGGGGCTCGATCGTCGTGGCGTTGCTTTTGGCGTTGCTGCCCTTCGGCGCCAGCCCCTGGGTGCCCGACTGGGTCGCCCTGGCGCTCGTGTTCTGGAACGTACACCAGCCGCGGCGGGTCGGCATGGCGGCGGCCTTCGTGCTCGGCCTGCTGCTGGACGTGCATGCCGGCGCGCTGCTCGGCGAGCACGCGCTCGCCTACACGCTGCTCACTTACGGCGCCATCGCGCTGCACCGGCGCGTGCAGTGGTTTCCGCTCGGCGGCCAGATGCTGATCGTGCTGCCGTTGCTGCTGCTGGCTCAGGGCGTGGTGCTGCTGGTGCGGCTGTGGGTGGGAGGGGAGTTTCCCGGCTGGAGTTACTTCTTGTCGGCCGTCGTCGGCACGCTGCTGTGGCCGCTGCTCACCCGCCTGCTGCTGGCGCCGCAGCGACGACCCTTGGAACGCGACGAGACGCGACCGCTCTAACGAAAGCCATGACGATCCCCCTGCGCGTCAACGCTTGTTTCTCCCTCCCCTTCAAGGGGAGGGCGGGGTGGGGATGGGTTCTGCCACGCTGCGGCGAAACCCATCCCCCTCCCCACCTCCCCCTTGAAGGGGGAGGAGTTGCCATCGTCGCGCCCTAGCCATGGCCTGGTTGTCCCGCCGCCGCAAACGCCGCCGCAGCTCGCTCGACGAGTCGATGCTCTCGTTCGGCCCGCGCATCGGCGCGCTGCGCGACACCGGGCAGGCGCTGGCGCAGCTGCGCATCCGCCTGGTCGTGGCGGCGGGGTTCGTGCTGGTCTGCTTCGGCCTGCTGCTGGCGCGCTTTGTCTGGTTGCAGGTGGTCAAGCACGAAGAGCTGCATGCCCGCGCCGAGGCCAACCGCACGACGCAGGTGCCGGTGGCCGCCAACCGCGGGCTGATCAAGGACCGCAACGGCACCATCGTCGCCCGCAATTACTCGGCCTACACGCTGGAGATCAACCCACGCGAAGTGGCCAACCTGCCGGCGCTGATCGACGATCTGGCCACGGTGATCGACATCCAGCCGCGCGACCGCCGCCGCTTTCAAAAGCTGCGCGAGGAGCTGAAGGCGGCCGACTCGATCCCCATCCGCACCCGCCTGACCGAGGCCGAGGTGGCGCGCTTTGCCGCCCATCGCTACCGCTTCCCGCAGGTGGAGATCAAGGCGCGCCTGTTTCGCGACTATCCGCTCGGCCCGACCGCGGCGCACCTGCTGGGCTACATCGGACGCGTCAGCGCGCGCGACCAGGAGCGGATCGAAAAATTCAAGGAGCCGGCCGACTACCTCGGCACCGAGTACATCGGCAAGATCGGCGTCGAGTACAGCTACGAAGAAGACCTGCACGGCACCTCCGGCAGCGCGCAGGTGGAGATCACCGCCGGCGGCCGCGCGGTGCGCACGCTGCGCTCGGTGCCGGCGCAGCCGGGGGCCAACCTGACGCTGGCCATCGACATCGGCTTGCAGCAGGTGGTCGAGCAGGCCTTTGGCGACCGCCGCGGCGCGCTGATCGCCATCGAACCGACCACCGGCGACATCCTCGCCTTCGTCTCGATGCCGACTTTCGATCCCAACCTCTTCGTCGACGGCATCGACCCCAAGGCCTGGGACGAGTTGAACAACGACCCCGACAAGCCGCTGCTGAACCGCGCGCTGCGCGGCACCTACCCGATCGGCTCGACCTACAAGCCGTTCATGGCGCTGGCCGGACTGCACCTGGGCAAGCGCAAGCCGGAGACCATCGTCAACGACCCCGGCTTCTTCATGCTCGGCGATCACAAGTTCCGCGACAGCGCCAAGGTGCCGCTCGGGCCGGTGAACCTGCACCGCTCGATCGTCGTCTCCAGCGATGTGTACTACTACACGCTCGCCCACGAGCTCGGCGTCGATGCGATCCACGACTTCATGAAGCCGTTCGGCTTCGGCCAGTCGACGGGCATCGACCTCGACGGCGAGCAAACCGGCATCCTGCCCTCGACCGCTTGGAAGCAGAGCCGCTTCAAGCAGAAGTGGCACGCCGGCGAGACGATCTCGATCGGCATCGGCCAGGGCTACAACGCCTTCACCCTGCTGCAGCTGGCGCAGGCCACCAGCGTGCTCGCCAACCGCGGCGTGGTGATGCGCCCGCACGTGGTCAAGTCCGTTGAAGACCCCGCCACCGGCGAGCGCCGCCCGACCGTGCCCGCCGAGAGCTACCGCATCGACTTGAAGTCCGAGTACTTGCAGGCGGTGATCGATGCGATGGTCGACGTCAACGTCGGCGGTACCGGCCGCCGCGCCTTTGCCGGTGCGCCGTACAAGGTGGCCGGCAAGACCGGCACCGCGCAGGTGTTCACCGTCAAGCAGAACGAGAAGTACGACGCGCGCAAGATCGACGAGCGGCTGCGCGACCACTCGCTGTTCATCGCCTTCGCCCCGGCCGAGGCGCCGAAGATCGCGCTGGCGCTGCTGGTGGAAAACGGCGGCTTCGGCTCTGAGGCGGCCGCCCCCATCGCCCGCGCCGCGCTCGACTACTACCTGCTCGGCAAGCTGCCGGCCGAGGCGCCGCACGTTGTGGCCACCGCCGAGGCGCCGCCGGCCGCCGGGCGCGCCACGCCATGAACGACGGCCTGCTGGCGCGGCGCGGCGCCGACTTCCTGCGGCGAGGGCTGGCCGCCTTCGACCCGACGCTGCTCGCCACGGTGGCAGCATTGGCCACGCTGGGCATGCTGACGCTGTACTCGGCGGGCGCGGATTTCCCCTGGCGTTTCACCGACCAGTTGCGCAACCTCGCCATCGCCGCCGCGGTGATGCTGGTGGTGGCCAACGTGCCCACGCTGTGGCTGATGCGGGTGGCCGTGCCCGCGTACCTCGCCGGCGTGGCCCTTCTCGTCGGGGTGGAGGTGGCCGGCGTCACCGTCAAGGGCGCCACCCGCTGGCTCGACCTCGGCGTGGCGCGCATCCAGCCCTCCGAGATCATGCGGCTGGCGCTGCCGCTGATGCTTGCCTGGTACTTCCACAAGCGCGAAGGGCGGATCGGCACGGTGGACTTTCTGTTCGCGGTGGTGCTGGTGGCCGTGCCGGTGACGCTGATCGTGCATCAGCCCGATCTGGGCACGGCGCTGCTGGTGCTGGCGGCCGGCGCCTACGTCATCTTCTTTGCCGGGCTGCCCTGGAAGTGGCTCGTCGTGCTGGCGGTGGGGGCGGTGGCCGCGCTGCCGGTGGTGTGGAACCTGATGCACGACTACCAGCGCCAGCGCGTGCTGACGCTGATCGACCCGTCGCAGGACCCGCTCGGCAAGGGCTTCCACACGCTGCAAGCGAGCATCGCCATCGGCAGCGGCGGTGCCTTGGGCAAGGGCTGGTTGCAGGGCACGCAGACACACCTGGAGTTCATCCCCGAGCGCACCAGCGATTTCATCTTCGCGGTCTACGCGGAGGAGTTCGGCCTGGTCGGCAACCTGCTGCTGCTGGCGTTGTTCCTCGTGCTGATCCTGCGCGCGCTGGCGATCGGCGCCAATGCGGCCACGCTCTTCGAGCGCCTGCTTGCCGGTGCGATCGGATTGATCCTCTTCACCTATGCCTTCGTCAACATGGGCATGGTCAGCGGCATCCTGCCCGTGGTCGGCGTGCCGCTGCCCTTCGTCAGCTACGGCGGCACCGCGCTGGTCACGCTCGGCCTGGCCATCGGCATGCTGATGAGCATCCAGCGCAACCGCCGCCTGATGCAGACATGACCAACGCGCCGCACCCAAGAAATAGAAAAAATAGGGGTCAGACCCCTATTTACGGAAATAGGGTTCTGACCCCTATTTTTTTGCGGTCACGGGTTTGCTCTTCTTTGGCGCTTTGTGGGCTTTTTGCTCTGGCAGGGTGTGGCTCGACGACAAAACCCGCCGCCTCGGGCGGCAAGTTCTATCAGAACGACGGGCCGCCGAAGGAGGTGCCGGCCGGCCTGCTCGACACGCCCGATGCGGTGCCGCGGGTGGAGCCGTTCCGCCCCGCGACGCTGCGGCCGTACACGGCGTTGGGCAAGCCCTACACGCCGACGACGACCGACGCGCCGCTGCGCGAGCGGGGGCTGGCGTCGTGGTACGGGCGGCAGTTTCACGGTGCGCGCACGGCCACCGGCGAGATCTACGACATGTTCGCGATGACCGCCGCGCACCCGACCATGCCGCTGCCGAGCTACGCGCGGGTGACGCGCATCGGCACCGGCGCCAGCGTGATCGTCCGCGTCAACGACCGCGGGCCGTTTCACGAGGGGCGGATCATCGACTTGTCTTACGTCGCGGCGCAAAAGCTCGGCATCAGCGCCACGGCGATGGTCGAGGTCGAACGCCTGACGAACGAGCAGATCGCCTCCGGCCAGTGGCGGCGCGGCACGGATCTGGCAAAGGCGCCGTTGCCGACCGCGACCCCGCCCGCAGCGGCCGTCCCGGTTCCGGTCGCGCCGGTGGCGGCGGTCGCCACGGCGGCCGCTGTCGCGCCGTCGTCCGTCGCAGCGCCGGCGCCGCTGCCTTCACTGCCGGCTGGCGCTGAACCAACCCCGCCGCCGCGAGCGCCCGCCGCGGCACCGGCCGCCGCAGCCGGCGGCTGGGCCGTGCAGTTGGGCGCCTTCGCCCAGGCTGCCAATGCCGAGTCGCTGCGCGACAGCCTGGCCACGGCGCTGCAGCGCGCCGGCCAGGAGCTTGCGCCGCGCATCGAACACGATGGCAGCGTCTATCGTGTGCTGGTCGGCGATGCCGCCGACCGCACCGCCGCCGCCGCGCTCGCCGCGCGGCTCGAATCCCTGTTGGCGCGCGACGTTGCGCTGTATCGTCGCCCGCAATGACCCGCCACCGGAGCCTGCCCGCATGAACCTCGCCGACCTCAAAGCCATCACCGACCGCAAGTGGGACGAAGACCTGCTGCCGCGTCTCGTGGACTACGTGCGCGTGCCGGCCAAGTCGCCCGCCTTCGACGCCAGCTGGGCCGCGCACGGCCCGCTGGAGTCCGTCGTGCGCGACGCGCACGCCTGGGGCGCGGCGCAGAAGATCGCCGGCCTGAAGATCGAGATCGTCGCCATCGAAGGCCGCACGCCCTGCATCGTGTTCGATGCGCCGGCCACCGGCGGCTTCGGCAGCGCGCGCACGGTGCTCTTCTACGGGCACCTGGACAAGCAGCCGGAAATGACCGGTTGGCGCGACGACCTCGGCCCCTGGACGCCGAAGATCGAGGGCGACCTGCTCTACGGCCGCGGCGCCGCCGACGACGGCTACGCGATCTATGCCGCGCTGACGCTCGTCGCCGCGCTCGATGCGCAAGGCACACCGCGCCCGCGCTGCGTGGGCCTGATCGAAACCTGCGAAGAATCCGGCTCGCCCGACCTGCCGGCGTACCTGGAGTTGCTCACGCCGCGCTTTGGCGACGTGGCGCTGGTCGCGGGGCTGGACTCCGGCTGCGGCGACTACGAGCGGCTGTGGGTCACCACCTCGCTGCGCGGGCTGGCAGGCGGTGTGCTGACGGTCGAAGTGCTCGAAGAAGGCGTGCACTCCGGCGCGGCCAGCGGCCTGGTGCCCAGCTCGATGCGCATCGCGCGCCAGTTGTTGAACCGCATCGACGACCCCGCCACCGGCCGCGTGCTCGACGAGGTGTTCCACGCCGCGATCCCCGCCGAGCGCCTCGAGCAGGCGCAGCGTGCCGGCGGCATCCTGGGCGACGCCGTGTGGAAGCAGTTCCCCTGGCTCGGCTGCAATCACGGCGGCGACGCGCAGGCGCATGCGCTGCCCACCACCACCGATCCGGTCGAAGGCATCCTCGCCCGCACCTGGCGGCCGGCGCTGTCGGTCACCGGCGCGGCGGGCTTCCCGAGCGTGGACAACGCCGGCAACGTGCTGCGGCCCAAGACCACGTTCAAACTCAGCCTGCGGCTGCCGCCCACGGTGGACGGCGAGCGCGCACAGCACGCACTCAACGAGCTGCTCACCACCCAGCCGCCCTACAACGCGCGCGTGACCTTTACCGGCGACCACGCCGCCAGCGGCTGGAACGCGCCGGCCACCGCGCCGTGGCTCGTGCAGGCGGCCGACGCCGCCTCGCGCGCCGCCTGGGGCAAAGACGCGGCCTGGATCGGCGAAGGCGGCACGATCCCCTTCATGAACATGCTGGGCAACTACTTCCCCGATGCGCAGTTCCTCGTCACCGGCGTGCTCGGCCCCAAGTCCAACGCGCACGGCCCCAACGAGTTCCTGCACATCCCAATGGTCAAGAAACTGACCCAGGCGGTGGCGGCGATCGTCGCCAGCGTGCCGGGTTAACGGCGTCGCGCGCCGAGCGCCGCGTAAAGCACTTCGCGCGGCAAGCCGGTCGCCCGCGTCGCCACCGCCGCCGCCCGCGCGGGCGGCAGTTCTTCGGCGAGCGCCGCCAGCCAACGCGCGGTGGCGGCGTCGATCTCGCTCGGCGCCGCCGCGGCAGGTGCGGCATCGACCAGCAGCACGTACTCGCCGCGCGGCTCGGCGGCGGCGATGAGCGCGGGCAGCGCGGCGGCATTCGTCTCCGCGATGGTCTCGAATTTCTTGGTCAGCTCGCGCGCGACGACGACGCGGCGGCCCGGGTCGAGCAGCTCGGCCAGCTGCGCGACGGTGGCGCGCAGGCGATGCGGTGCTTCGAGCAGCACGAAGGCGTCGGCTCGCGCCGCGGCGGCGGCGAGCCAGGTGCGGCGCGCGCCGGCGGCGTGCGGCGGAAAGCCGAGAAAGGCGAAGGCGTCTGCACTCAAGCCTGCCGCCGCGAGTGCGGCCAGCACGCTGCTCGCCCCTGGTATCGGCACGACCCGCAGCCCCGCCGCGCGCACCGTGCGCACGAGGCGCGCGCCGGGGTCGCTCACCGCAGGCGTGCCGGCGTCGGTGACGAGCGCGATCCGTTCGCCCGCGGCGAGCCGCGCGACGATTCTGTCGGCCACCTCGTTCTCGTTGTGCTCATGTGCGGCGACCAACGGCCGCTCGATGCCGTAGCGCGCCAGCAGCGGCCGTGTGGCGCGTGTGTCTTCGGCGGCAATCGCATCGACCTGCGCCAGCACCCACAGCGCGCGCAGCGTGATGTCGGCGGCGTTTCCGATCGGCGTGGCCACTACATACAATGCGCCGGCCGGCAGGTCTTGTGCCGTCACGCCGCTGGCTTCGAGCAAGGGGTCCCGTTCGTTCATGGTCAAGCGCCCGCAGGCATTGTCCGGCAGCGCCGCCGCGGCGGCAAACCGCGGCGCGGTGCGCACGCCCAAACAGCGCGCCGGCGACGCCGCCGAGGCCACCGCCTGCGCGCTGCTGCAACAGGCCGGTTGCCGCATCGTCGCGCGTAACATTCGCTACCGCGAAGGCGAGCTGGACATCGTCGCCTGGGATGGCGCGACACTCGTCTTCGTCGAGGTGCGGCTGCGGCGCGATGCGGGCCGCTTCGGCGGCGCGGCGGCGAGCGTGGACGCCTTCAAGCGCAGGCGGCTGACGCGCGCGGCGCGGCACTATCTGGCCGAGCACTTTGGCGACAGCGCGCGGCGCTGGCCACCGTGCCGCTTCGATGTGGTGGCGGGCAACGGCGCGGCGCTCGACTGGCTGCGCGATGCCTTTGGCGAAGGCGACTGAACCTCACGAGGAGAACGCGATGCAAGGAGCAAGATTTGTCGCTGCACTGGGACTCACTGCGGCCCTGATGGCGCTCGGCGGCTGCGCTGCCGTGGTGGTGGGCGGGGCGGCGGCCGGCACCGCGCTGGTTGCCGCCGACCGCCGCTCCACCGGCGTGCAGGTCGAGGACGAGGCGATCGAGCGCCGCATCGGTGCGGCACTGGCGCGGCAGTTCCCGCAGGGCAGCGTCAACATCACCGCGGTCAGCTACAACTTCCGCGTCCTGCTGGTGGGCCAGGTGCCGACCGAGACGGCCCGGGTCGAGGCCGAGCGCATCGCGCGCGAAACGCAAAACGTGCGCGCGGTGGTCAACGAGCTGACCGTTGGCCTGATCGCCGGCAACGCGTCGCTCGCCAACGACGCCGGCATCACCGCGCTGGTGCGCACGACGCTGACGACGACCGAGGGCGTGCCCAGCGGCACGATCAAGGTCGTGACCGAGCGCAACGTGGTTTACCTGATGGGCTTGGTGACGCCCGCCGAGGGTGAGACGGCGGCGCGTGCGGCCAGCCGCGTCAACGGCGTGCAGCGGGTGGTCAAGGTGTTCGAAATCGTGGCCGCAGCGCCGACCGCCGAGCCGGCCAAGAAGTAACGGCAGTTCTTTCGAGAGGAGCAGGCCATGGGGTTGATCGTCTTTCTCGCCATAGTGGCGCTGGTGTTGTTTTGGGCGGTCGGCGCCTACAACCGGCTGGTGCAGTTGCGCAACCGTTTCCGCAACGGCTTTGCCCAGATCGACGTGCAGTTGAAGCGCCGCTACGACCTGATCCCGAATCTGGTCGAAACCGCGCGTGCCTACATGAAGCACGAGCGCGAGACGCTGGAGGCGGTAATCCGCGCGCGCAACGTGGCCGCGGCGGCCGGCGCCGCGGCGGCAGCCAATCCGGGCGCTGCCGGCGTTGTGAGCGAGCTGGCCGCGGCCGAGGGAGCGCTGAGCGGCGCGCTGTCGCGCCTGTTTGCGCTGGCCGAGGCCTATCCGGATCTGAAGGCCAACCAGAACATGATGCAGTTGACCGAAGAGCTGACCACCACCGAAAACAAGATCGCCTTTGCCCGCCAGGCGTTCAACGACGCAGTGATGGACTACAACAACGCGGTCGGCCAGTTTCCGTCGAACCTGATCGCCGGGGCCTTCGCCTTCAAGGAGGCCGAGCAACTCACCGCCACCGAAAACGTCGAGGAGCGGCGCGTGCCGAAGGTGCAGTTCTGAAGGGCGGTTGTCTGTCTTTTGTTGACCGTTTACCGTCGGCCAACAACGGACAACCGACAACCGACAACGTCCCTTGAACTTCTTCGAGCATCAGGACGCCGCCCGCCGCGCGAGCCGGCGGATGGTGTGGCTGTTCGCGGCGTCGGTGCTGGCGATCGTTGTGGCGATCGACTTGGTGCTGGCGCTCGCGGTCGGAATCGCCGGCATTCGGGTGACGGGCGGCTTCCACGCCACGGTCACCGCCCTGGTTCTGCTCGTCATCCTCGGCGGCACCTGGTGGCAGATCCGGCAACTGGCCGGCGGCGGCGAGGCGGTGGCGGCGCTGCTCGGAGCGCGCGCGGTCGATCCATCCACCGGCGATCTGCTGGAGCGGCGGCTCGCCAACATCGTCGAAGAAATGGCGCTCGCCTCCGGCATCGCCGTGCCGCGCTGCTACCTGCTGGAGCATCAGCGCTTCATCAACGCCTGTGCCGCCGGCCACACGCTCGACAACGCGGCGGTTATCGTCACCCGCGGCGCGTTGACGCGTTTGTCGCGCGACGAGTTGCAGGGCGTGATCGCGCACGAGTTTGCGCACATCGTCAACGGCGACATGCGGTTGAACCTGCGGCTGGTGGGGGTGACTTTCGGCCTGCTGGTGGTGGCGCTGGCCGGGCAGAAGCTGATCGAGCATGGCCCCGCCTCGTCCGACGCACGGGCCAGCATCGGCCTGTTGCTCGTGGGCGGCGTGCTCATCGCGCTGGGCTGGCTGGGCGTGCTGTGCGGGCGCGCGATCAAGGCGGGTGTCTCGCGCGACCGCGAGTACCTGGCCGACGCCAGCGCGGTGCAGGTCACCCGCAACCCGGAAGGACTCGGTGGCGCGCTGCGCAAGATCGGCGGACTGGGTGGTGCCGGTGGCATCGGCCCCAAGGTGCAGGCCGACGCCGGCGAAGTTGCCGCGCAACTGGCTGGCATTCGCACCAACAACGGTGCCGACGAGCACCTGCGCCGCTCCACCGCCGAAACTTTCGGCCACATGTTCATCGCGCCGGCCGCGGCGGCGGTCGAAGCCGGTCTCTTGGCCACCCATCCGCCGCTGACCGAACGCGTGCGGCGCATTTACGGGCGCGCGATGGACTGGCTGCCGGCGCCCGAGCAGCCGGTGGCGCGTGCGCTGGAGTCGTCTGCACCGCGCGAGTTGCCGCCGCTGGAGTATTCGGCCACTTCAGGGGCAAGCCCGGTGGCGGGCCTGGTGGCCGCAGCGCCGGCGGTGACCATGGTGGCCGCCGCGGTCGGCGCTGCCGCCGCCGACGCGCAGGCCGGGCGTGCGCTGGCGAACCGCCTGGACGTGCCGCCGCTGGCCGAGGCCGTGTTGGACAGCACGCGCGCCCCGCTGCTCGTGCTGGCGCTGCTGATCGAAAAGAGCGGCTCCGTCGGCGCACAGCAGCAGCAAGCGATAGCGGAAGCGCTCGGCGCGTTGGCGGTGGCCGAGGTCGAGTTGCTGCACGCGGCCGTGCAGAACCTCGAGCCGGGCCTGCGGCTGCCGCTGCTCGACCGCGCCGCGCCCGCGCTGCGCAAGCTGCCGGCGTCCAGCGGCGAGCGGTTGCTGCTGCTTGCGCACACGCTGATCGCCGCCGACGGCAAGGTGACGCTGCCGGAGTTTCTGCTCTTCACCGTGCTCAAGCGCCGCGTCGGCAGCGCCGCACAGCGCGCGGCGCCGGTGCGCTACGCGACCTTGGCGCCGCTGGCAGCCGAGGCGGCGCAGGTGCTGGCCCTGCTCGCGCAGGTGCGCCGCCGCGAGCGGGCGGAAAGTGCCTTTGCCGCCGGCGCCGCGCTGCTGCCCGAACTAAAACTCGCCATGCCGCCGACGATGTCGCTCGACGCCGTGAGCGAGGCGCTGGCGCGGCTCGCCGAACTGGCGCCGCTCGCCAAACCGGCGTTCATCAAGGCCTGCGCCGCAGTCGCCTTCGTCGATGGCCGCACGAACTGGCAAGCCGCCAGTTGCCTGCGCACGGTCTGCGCGGCGCTCGATGCGCCGCTGCCGCCGCAGTGGGCTGTCGATCAGGGATAACGGGTCTTTGGGTCCACGCGCCGCACGATCAGCGCGGCGATCAATGGCGCCAGCGACCACAGCAGCGCCAGCAGCGCCGACAGCCACCACGCCGCCGCCGTGCCGCCGGCGCGGTCGAACCCGAAGAACAGCGCTGCCAGCGCGATCGTCAGCACAGCGATTGCCGGCCAGCCCCAGCGGCGCTTGAGCAGCATCGGGTAGGCGTAGATGCCCAGGCCGATCAGCAGCACCAAGGTCACGATCCCACCGACCACGCCTAACGCGCTCATCGCTCGCCCTTTCCGGTCCAGGCGGCCAGTCTAGCCCTGCGGCCTGCGCACGCCGCTCAGCGCGGATAGCTCGCCGCCAGCGCGCGCGCGTAGTCGCGCAGCAGGTCGTCGGCCACGGTGGCGAGGTCGCCGCGCCACGCGCGTTGCCGCTCGAGCGCAGCCAGGCCATGCACGAAGGCCCAGGCCGACAGCGCCGCCCGCTCGATGCGGGCCGCCGGCGCGCGCGGCGGGGCGAGCGCACCGACGACATCGCGCAGCAGCGCAAATGGCCCGCCCGCGGGTTGTTCGCCGCGATGCCCGTCCGAGCGCTGCGCCGGCGCGCCGTGCCGCAGTTCGAACACGATGCGGAAGGCGTCCGGATGCGCGCGCGCAAACGCGAGGTAACCACGGCCGAGCGCGACGAGCCGCGCCGGCGCATCGGCCACGGGCGCCGCGGCCAGCGCGCCGTGCAGCGCGGCGTGCAGCGCCGCCAGCGCCCGCTCGGCGAGCGCGGCGAGCAGCGCGTCCTTGTCGGCAAAGTGGCGGTACAGCGCAGCCGGCGACACCGCCAGGTCGCGCGCCCGCGCGCGCAGCGCCTGGTTGCCGGTGCCGCCCTCGGCGGCCAGGGGCGCGGCGCGATCGCGCGCGGCGGCGCGCAGGTTGCCGT